>NZ_CP058648.1:2415000-3015000 GCF_018141405.1 Serpentinicella alkaliphila | reverse complement strand
TACATTTAACATAGGGTTTGTGGAAACATAGCGTACTATATTTAAGGAGTTGATTACTATGTTATTTGTGGGCATTGATGTTGCCAAAGCTAAACACGATTGCTGTATCTTAGACTCTGATGGTGTTATTCATACTAATTCTTTACGTATTTCTAATTCTAAGGAAGGTTTTGATACCCTATATTCTTCTATCCTTTCTGCTCTTGGCTCCAAGAGTATTAACAACGTAAAAATAGGACTTGAATCAACAGGTCATTACAGCACAAATATCACAAATTATCTGTATTCCAAAGGCTTTCAGGTCACCATCCTAAATCCATTGGCTACTAATCTTTTCCGTAAGGCTCAAACCCTTAGGAAAACTAAAACAGATAAGACCGACGCTAAGGTCATTGCAACTATGCTCTTTACTGATGAATCTAAATCCTATTCACCAGTATCATATCAGATTCAGGAGCTAAAGTCACTAACAAGACACCGTCATAGAATGGTTAGTTACCGTTCTAGACTTAAACTTTCAGTTAGTCGCTTAATAGATATCATTTTTCCTGAATTGCCAAGCTTATTTTGGTCTATACACCAAAGTTCCAAATATGCATTATTAATTGAATTACCAACCCCCGATAGTATTTACAACTGCAATCTGACAAAGTTGACAAACCTAATAAGAACAAACCTCTAAAGGTAAATATAGCAAAGAGAAAGCAATTGCTTTAAAAGAGCTTGCTATCAAATCTATTGGGTCAAGCAATCGCTCTACCTTCGAATTACAACAAACTATTCGCCTCATACAATCTGTACAAACAGAAATAGATGCATTAGATAATCAAATTAAATTAGTCGTACAAGAACTCAATACCCCACTCATTACTATTCCTGGCATTGGATATACTCTAGCTGCCATTATATTAGCCGAAATTGGTCATATTGATCGTTTCTCCAACCCACTAAACTTCTTGCATTTGCAGGTATGGATCCTTCTACTTACCAATCTGGGACTTACAATGCATCTAAAACTCCATTGGTTAAGAGAGGCTCTACATACCTTAGGTGGGCTATTATGCAAGCATCTAGACTTGTTGCTATGCGCGATAAAGTCTTTAGTGATTATATGGTCAAAAAGCGTTCTGAAGGCAAACACTTCAATGTTGCCAGATGCCATGTCGGTAAAAAGTTAATTAGGGTAATTTACTACCTCCTAAAAAACAATACTGCATTTGTTCCACAAGTCTAATTTAATCTATTTTTTTCAGAGCAACTGAGTTGCTCTGTTTGTCATGCATTTTTTTGTAATAGATGTCTTTAAAATTATTTTCTTCATGACTTCTTTAAATACGAAATTTTTCTTGACTTCATATAGTTAGTCTCATGTGATCAAGATAATAATAAATATTCTTTTGCTATTTCCTTTATTACAACATAGGACTATAAATCAAAAAAACATTTGAAAATATGTGAATAATTCATTAATATGGGTACATATATATGAACATAAATATGATTTTTTAATGGGGTGTTTATTTTGATAGAAAAAATAGATGGAATATTATCAAAAGAACAATTTACGGAAATTATGGAAGACAAAATACAAAATTCATTGGAATCTTTTACATTGGCTATAATAGATATAGATAATTTTGAAAAGGTTAACAATTATTATGGAGAATCAGTGGGAGATAAGGTGATTGAAAAGATTGCTTCAGTGCTTAAGCAGAATCTATCTGCAAATGATTTTGTTTGTCATAATAATAAAGATGAATTTAATGTTCTATTTAGCAGTACATCCGCTGAAACGGGCTTTATAATGGTAGAAGAGATTAGAAAGTATTTAGATACAAATACATTTCAATTAAATGGCAGTCCTAAAAAAGAGGTTAATATAAAAATCAGTGCAGGGGTTGCGAATTTTCCTAGACATGCAAAAAATTCTATTGAACTATATAGAACAAGTGATAGTGCTCTATTTAGGGCAAAACGGGAAGGTAAGAATAGAGTGTGCTTAGGAGAGAGTGAAAATATGATTTTAAAATCCAATTACTATACAAAAACTCAACTTGAAAGATTAAGTGATCTATCAAAGAAGACTGAAAAAACCGAGGCATTTCTTTTAAGAGAGGCATTAGATGATTTATTTGAGAAATATAGTAAATAGTTATATAATGTAGATATATTAAGCAAAAGAGGTGATTAATATGGATCAACAGAAAAAAGTGAAATTTGTACCGGAGATTAAGGGAGTATATAGAAGTAACTATATTGAACTACCTAAATGTATTGCTGATGCAAGTGGAATAAAAATATTTGGAAAGAGAATAAAATCTGTACTTTTTAGTACGGATGTTGCCATAATTAAAAATACTAATGCAGATGCAGTTATAGCCGTATATCCCTTTACACCCCAGTTAGTTATTACCCAGGCTTTGATGTTGGCTTCTGATGTCCCTGTTTTCTGTGGTGTTGGAGGTGGACATACTACTGGTAAAAGAGTAATTAACATAGCCCTGCATGCTGAATTCCAGGGGGCTATAGGTGTAGTAGTTAATAAGCCTACTCCAAATGATATAATTAGAGAATTAAAAAATACTGTAGATATTCCTATTGTTGTTACTGTAACCTCAGAGGATGAAGATATTATCTCTAGATTAGAGGCAGGGGCAGATATTTTAAATGTTTCTGGAGCTGCTTCAACACCTGCCATTGTAAGAAGAATAAGGGAGATACATGATAGTGTTCCGATTATTGCAACAGGTGGGGATACGGATGAATCTATAATTAGAACAATTGAGGCAGGGGCAAATGCTATTACCTTTACCCCGCCGTCAACAGCTGAGATATTTTCTGTTTCTATGAAGAAGTATAGAGAATTAAAATAGACTGTCTATAGAATTAAACTTAGGAATCATTTTATCAAATGTTGTAATATATTTAAAACCCATGTCTTTTAAATGTTTTGCAGCATTTTTAAGTTCAAATCCCACGTGTTTTTTTGAATGTGCATCAGAACCTATGGTAATTATTTCGCCACCCATTTCTAGGTAAAGTTTAAGGATATCTATAGATGGGTGGTAATCTCCTAGCTTGTATCTTATTCCCGAAGTGTTTAGCTCAATACCTTTTCCCTTTTCTATCAATTTCTTTAAAATTGTAATAGTAACCTCTTTATAATCTTCTAAGGGTAAGATTATGTCATAGCCACCGTAACGTTTTATCATGTCTAAATGTCCAAAGACACTGTAATTATCGTAGTTATCGATAACATAGAGTAATTCTTCGAAATACTTCAAATATGCTTCTTTCTGTGTAATATTATCAAACAGGTTTCCTGAGTATAAATCCTCCTTATTAACACTATGTATTGACCCTATAATGAAGTCCAAGTCTTTGTTAGCAACATAATCTTTACATTCTTTAATTATATGGGGTTGAAGACCTACTTCAATACCTTTTTTTATTGTTATTCTATCTTTATATTGTTCTATATAACTATTTAGTACGCTTAAATAATAATCATAGTTAAAAGCTATATCATGACCTTTTCCATCAAAGTCAAAATCTAAATGGTCAGTGAAACATATTTCTTTTGTCCCAATGGATATAGATTGTTCTATAGCATCCTTCATAGATAAGGAAGAGTCCGGAGAAAATGTACTATGCATATGATAATCAAACATAAAATAATGCCTCCTTTATAGTTTTAATTTACCCATTTATTTTACATCGTATTATTTGAGAAGTCAAAAGTATGGATTAAAGGAAATTATTTTTAATAAAAATTACTTTAAAGATAATGAGTAATAATGACATTAAAGGCAAAACTATAATTAAAGTATTGTTTTCAATACAGTATTAGTTTATTAGTAAAATAATGTGAGGAGGTGGGTCAGAATGAATCTTGATACTAAAGATATGATTACTAAAAAACTTTTAGATGCTCAAGAGATGGTTAGAGACTATGAAATGTTTTCTAAACATACAAATGATAAGGAAGTTTCAAAAGCCTTTAAAAACTTCGCAGAAGAGAGTGGCCAACAGGCAAGAAGTTTACAAAGTTTAATTGATAAATATAAAAGAAATTAATAATAAAAAAATATAGGCGCTTTTGCGCCTATATTTTTAGTCTATTTTCTCACTAATTTGTTTAAGATCTATCATTTTACATTTACCTTCGAAAAATGCGTCTTCATCAACAATAATTGATTTAACAGATACATCTCCGACTAATCTACCATTCGATGTTATTCTAATTTTATCAGAAGCATTAATATTTCCTTCAACTAATCCAGAAATGACAATGTTAGTTGCTGCAATATTACCTATTATTTTAGAGCTTTCTCCAATAAATACATCTCCACTAATAATTAATTCCCCATGCAGCTCCCCATCGATTCTGATTGTACCCGTAGCTTTTAGAGTTCCTTCAAAAGAACTATTTTTGCCGATAAGCGTATCAAATTTATCGAATTCGACATTGCTTTCTTTTACTTGGTTTTTACTAAACATATATATCCCCCTCAAATTAATTTACTAACATAGTGTTTGGATTAATCGGCTTTCCATTTTTTCTAATCTCAAAGTGTACGTGTGGGCCTGTACTACGGCCAGTGCTACCAAGTTTTGCTATAACATCTCCTTTAATAACTCTATCTCCTACGTTCACTAGATTTTTAGAGTTATGAGCATATATAGTGGTGTATCCATTACCGTGCGAAATCATTATCATTCTCCCGTAGCTTCCGTTATACCCTGAAAAAGTAACTATACCACTTGCTGATGCATAAATATCTGTATTGGTTTTATTTGCTATATCTATACCATTATGAAATTCCCGTCTTCTATTAATTGGTGAAATCCTAAAACCAAAGCCTGAGGTGATTCTTCCATTAGCAGGACGACGGTCTGGAATAGACTCTAAATGTGCCAATTGTTTTTCTACGTCTTTAATAAGCTGCTTCATATGAGTAGTTTGATCTTCTACTAACTCGTGTAGAATGTCTATACTATCTTCATAATTTTCGTCTAGTACAAATGTACGAAAGTCAGACCTTGATACAATAAATTGATCACTTTCCATAATCAGATCACCTTCAAGTCCTACTAAGTCCATTACTTGACTTTCTAATTGCACTAGGTTCTCTAATTTACTATGGACTTCCTCAGATTTTTTTACGAGGGTATTTATTCTTTCTTGTTGCATGGAATTCTCATTCTGAAGAACAGAAAGATTACGCTTTGTTATAGAAAGGGACTGATTGACATAAAAAAAACTACTACTAAAAGTAATTAGACATATTAGCGCAATTATAGATGATGATGCAACCGTAATTAAAGACCTGTATGAGAATGTAAATTGTATAATTTTGTCTGTTGTGTTTGGTATTATCATAAATGTGTATTTTTTATTTCTTTTTATATTATCTATTATTTTCTTATAGATTTCCATTAATTTGTTCCTCCTAATAAAAACATCACGTTATATATATTCTACTAAAATAAAAAAAAACCTTTTTATGATTTAAAATATATTTAAATTAATCTGACAACTATGATAGAATACTTATGAGATTTATTTAGAAGTTATTGTTATTCTAATAAATTATAAAGGAAGTGACACAGATGAAGTTGATTAACAATAGGTATAGAATACTAAATTGTATTGAAAGTGATTCAAACTATAGTAAATATATTGTTAATGATTTAATTAAAAGGAATGAAGTTGTATTCCTTAATATAATTAATGCTTCTGATGTTACTAGACCATTAATTGACTTTTGTGTGAACAACTTCTATAACATATCCCCCTGTAACCATCCGAATATTCTTTCGATCTATACCTTTGGAATCGTAGAGCATATAGATGATAAACCGTGTAATGAACTAAAATATTTTTATACAACAGAATACTATGAAAATAATATAATAGATTCTATGGACAAGCCACTTAATAATGAAGAGATACTTGAAATATACATTGAAATTGCAAGGGTTTTAGATTACTTAAACTTTAATGGAGTAATATACAAATTTCTAGGGTTAGATACATTGATTATTAATAAAACAGATGGAGTATATAGTGTTAAGCTTGTGGATTTAATATCTTTACAACATAAAGCATTAAATAAACAATTTGATGACAATATAGCTCTAAACTATTTAGCCCCTGAAATTGTTAGTGAGGGTGGCATTGGAGAATATACTGATATTTATTCTGTAGGTATTATTTTATTTTATCTAAAAACGCTTGAGAAATATAAACCTAGTAAGCTTTCAAAAAAAATAGAAACATGTATAATTGACAACCTAAAGTGGGATCTAAGTTTTTATAGATTAATATATAATTTGACTAATAGCGAATATAGAAAAAGGCCTCAGACAATCCATGAAGTTAATATAAAAATCAAGGAAATATTCTCTTATGAAAGTGAAATTGATGATAAAAAATATATAGATAATTTAAATTTCAAAACACCAATAGTTGGTAGAGATCTTGAGTTAAAAGAAATTCTTTCATCTTCGTTCAATTACGATGAAAAACAGAATGTTTTTCTTGTAGTCGTACAGGGTTATAGAGGCATTGGCAAAACTAGACTTTTAAGTGAAGTACATTATAAAATGCAACTCAAAAGAATAAAAAGTATTTATGTTAGTATTAGTGATGATGAATCTAGTTTTTATAAAATAGTTCCTAAGATATTAAAACAATTATATAAAATAGCTCCATTAAACATTTTAGATAAGTATAGTAAAGAATTAGTAAAGCTTACACCTGAAATAGGTTCAAATATTGCTGTTACGCCTACTAAAGAATTACATAGGGATAAGGAGCTATTAAGGCTATATGATAGGGTATCAAATTTTATAATTGAGGTTTCCCAAATAAGACCAATTTCTTTGGCTTTGGATGACTTTCATTTTTCGGATAATAGCTTTTACAAGTTTTTGGAGTATTTGGTTAATGTAAATCAAATCAAAAAAGCCCCTCTACTAATAATAGTTGCTATTAGCGAGGATTCAATTAAATTAACAGAAAGTCAAGAGTTTATTAGTAAATGTTCCAAATACATTAATATATTAAACTTAAGGTTAAGTAGACTATCATTAGAAGAGACTGGACAAATGGTAAATAATATTTTGGGTTACTTAAGAAATCCGATAGATATCGCAACCCAAATATATAATGAAACCGAGGGAATACCAAGCTTTATTGAAGAGATATTAAGGCAATTGTATTCTCAAAATATATTATATATAAACTTTAATGATGAAACCCAAACTTACGAATGGAAGATAAATCCAAAAATCTACAGTGAATTTAAGCTTCAAAATAATATTGACGAAGCTATTGTACAGTTAATAAATAATTTTAGTAATACAAAACGCTCACTACTAGAGATAATTTCGATCTTTAATACATCAACGTCTATTGATTTAATAGGTAAGATGTTAGATTTAAACGTTGATTTATCTACGGAATTTTATGAATTAACCAAATTGAAAATCTTAAATGAAAAGTTAGAGGATTGGGGTTATACCTACGGATTTCATAGCGTTGAAGTAAAGAATTATATTTATAATTCTATAGATAATGAGAAGCTCCTATTATTACACAAAAAGGCTAGTGATTTGATTGAAGAGCTATACAAAAGAGAAGGAAGAGAGAATAAGGATGAACTGATTTTCCATCTATTAAAGTCAAATCAATTAGATAAAGTAATAGACTATTGTATTGAGTCAGGGGAAAACATGTTTAGACTCCGAATATACTCTCAAGCTATAGAGTTTTACAAAAGGGCCTACGAACTTGTTCAAGACAAAAAGGATTATCGGGCTCTAGAAATTATTATGAAAATAGGGCAGACTTATCAAAATCTAGGAAAGAATAACGAAGCTATTGAAGCCTTTGAAGAAGTAATAAATATATCTAGTATTATTGGGGATAAGGAGAGGCCTATTGATGCGAAAAACATTATAGGATATATTTATTTCTTAAGAAATGACCTAGATAAGGCTGTGGATTATTTTAAACAATGCATTAAAGATGCGGAATATATAAATTATCTAGAAGGGCTTCTGCGAGCAGCATATCTATTGAGTAAAACTTATATTAATACTAGACAAATACTAGATATGGATAGTATTAGTGTTAGATATCTAGCTTTGGCCCATAAGCATAATAGATTTGACTATGTAGGAATTTTCCTAAGTCAAAAAGGTATTGCAAAACATATTAAGGGATACTCTTTAGAAGCTATAGAGTTTTTCAATGAGAGCATTGAATATTTGGAAAAAGGTGAAAAACCTCAGGAGACTTCAGGACCCATTAATAGTATTGGACTTATTTACTTAGAGCATTTTCAAGATGTAAAAACTGCAAGAAGGTATTTCGAGCGGGCTCTAAGTATCGCTCAGTTATATCATAAAGTAGAGGATATGGTAAGGGCGTATAATAATATTACAGATTCCTATATGATGGATGGAGAGTATGAATTAGCTGTAAACGTCTTAAATAAGAATATCTCTTTATCAATAGAATACGAAGATGAAATAGCTAGGTTTATTTCATATGTTAAGTTGGTAGAATGTTATATTAATTTAGAGGAATATTCTAAAGCATATAGTAGCTTAATTAAGGCTCAAAAAGAATCAAAAAACTATTTATTACATAGTGAGTATAATGAGAAATTTCTAGAGATTTCAGCAAGATTTTATAATGCTATGGGTAATTATGAGAAAGTTCTAGAAATTCTAGAGAGCTTTAATTTTGATCAACTTGATATTAGGATGAAACAAAAGGTAAGGTTAATAAGATTTATTGCAAAGGCAAATTTAGGCCTATTTGTTTATGATAATGAGTTATTAGCCATAATAGAGGCTTATAGAAAAACTTCTTATGTTATAGATAGACGGGTAGCTCTTTTTACGGCTAATCTATACTTTATTTTAAATGGGGATTTTGAGAAAAGTTTAAACATTTATAATGAAGATATTGAGCTGTCGAAGGTTTTTGATAACGATTTCTTTAGAATAAGACATAAGTTTTTAGGTGCTTTAACTAATAATCATGAAGAGGCGATTGATAATCTTGAATTATTGCAGACTGAAAGCTTTAATGTTAGACATGATGAGATTAAGTGGTTAATCTACTACATACTAGGTAATCTCTATTTACACAAGAAGGAATTTTTTAAAGCTACAAATTATTTCTTAAATGCCTTAGATACGATTAACCGATTGTACAGTAACGTTCCTGAGGATTTTAAGGATAATTATTTATTAGGTGGTGGAAAACCCCTAGTTAAACAAAAGCTATTGTTTATGGAGAGTTTAATAAGCGATAAGACACAAAATAATAGCACGAGTCAAAGAAGGAATGATTTAAGTAACTATTTCGATGTTTCCCCATTAAAGTCTTTAATTAAAAATCCAGAGTTTTACAAACTTGCATTGAATCAATACAAAGAGCAATTTCCACTACATATTGATTCAATAGAGGGTTTAATTTCTAAGTTATCTAGTGATACTTTAAATAATCTAGAGTTAACAATAGGGTTAATATCAAGAAATATATTAGCTACAAGCAGCCATATTATTATGAAGTTAGATAACAAATATGATAAGGTTGTATCCATCGGTAAAGACATAGAGCTAAATGAAATATCTTATATGTTAGAAAAGATAGAATTGAGTAGACAACCCATATATATCAACAATACAGATAGTATGGAAAACAACCAAAAGAATATTTTATATAGGGATGCTAAAGCTATAGTTTGTTTACCTATATTTAGTAGGGATAATAGTGAGTGTGAAGGGATAGAACGTAGAAAGGACTCTGATATTAATACTATACTAGGATTCTTATATTTAGAATCAGACATAGTGTTTAATAACTTCTCTACTGAACGTATTGAAGAGTGCAAGAAGCTTATACCATTACTATCATCGCTTTTAGATACATACTATCTAAAGATATATTCTTCAATTGATAAATTAACAGGTGTTTATGAACGAAAGTTTTTCGAAAAATTATTTAAGGAGCAAGTGAGCAAGGCTACTCTATCAAATCAGCCATTTTCAATTATTATGTGTGATGTTGATCACTTTAAGAAGGTTAATGATACTTACGGCCATCAAAAGGGTGACAAAATTTTAGCTGAGGTAGGAAGTGTAATAAAAGGCAATATTCGAAGGACTGATTTTGCTGCAAGATATGGAGGAGAAGAATTTATAATTTTACTTCCAAATACTACAAAAGATGATGCTTTTTTAGTTGCAGAAAAAATAAGAAAAAAGTTTAAAGAGGAAAACCTTCTAGGTAGGGAAAGTCAGTTAACAATTAGCTGTGGTATAGCATCATTCCCTCAAGACAGTACCAGTCACGAAAAAATTATAGAACGAGCAGATCAGGCGCTATATAAAGCAAAGGATGAGGGTCGTAATCGCTCTATAAAATGGAAAGAAGGTATGGATTTTGCTAAAAATCGAGTAGATAAATTAGCTGGAGTAATTACAGGGAATGTTGTAGAGGATCAAAGAAATGCACTGGTCTTAGTAAAGGCTATTGAAATGGTTAGTAGTCAGGGTACATTAGAGGATAAGCTGTATGAGATATTAGGAAGGTTAATCGACATATTAGAGGCAGAAGAAGGAACAGTTTTTGAGCTAGAAGATAATATGCAAATTACAAACCGTTACTGTCGAAGACGACTAGTAGAAGGCTGGATAAAAGGATTAGAATACAATAATAGATTAATCGAAAAAGTTATTGATATGAAGCAGGGTGAATATTTGATTGATTGGGAAGATACTTCTAGCATCGATGTTTTAACTGGGAGCCCAAATTGGAAATCAATTATAATCATGCCGATAATGCATAATGGTAATATTAAGGGAATTATGTATTTTACTGCATTCACTAAATATAGGGAGTTTGATTACAATTCCTATAACTTAGTTAAATTGACCAGTGGTGTAATAGCAGCCCTGCTGACATAGGTAAAAGTAAAAACAGTGCTCACATTAAAATGTGTGAAGCACTGTTTTTTTTTAATAATTATCTAAAGCTTTCAAAACATTCGCTAACTTAGATTTTTGCTCTTCATTTAAAAACGGCATGATTTTGTCGATAACTTCTTGCTCATTTTTCACAAATTTCCTGAGCATGCTTAACTCTTTTAAAATTTCTTCCTCAGATTTTTGACTATATTCATTAAAGATATTAACTGCTTTTTGATAATCTTCATCAGAAACCATTGATTTTACCTCTTCTAACTTTGAATAGTCACCTCTTTTAGCTGCATTCATTAGTTCATTAATCTTATTAAAATCCATTAATCTTTCCCCCCAATTTATAAAATGACATGAAAAAATAACTTCTATATAAAGTATGCAATTGTAATAAAATTTGTTACTAAAATTTAAAGTTTTAATAAAAAGAAAACCTATGAATATATTATTAATAAATAAATAAGTCCAATAGGAGGTAAAGAATGTATAACAAAATAGAAAAAAATAATGATAGTGATATATTAAATATACTTGTATTAGGATTTTTTTTATATCTTTTTCTTTCAAGAGATAAATCTAAATTAAATATTACTAAGAAGTTGAGTTTTAAAGAAATAGATACGGATAGTATTGATAAAAAAGCGAAATTACTCAATAGAATAAAAGGATACATGGATACAGATGAACAAAAAATTATTCATAGGGCAGAAATAATACTTCAGCTTATTGGAAATGCAAAACTATTATTCCAAACGGATGAAATTGTAAACGCAAATATTAGAAACAGTTCCCTAACTTTAGATGATAGAAAACGAAATATGTTAATTGATTTAAGCGAGTTTATAGACGATGAAAAAAGAGATGTTATTCATCAGGCCATTGATATGGATGTTCAAGTTAAAAAATTTACAAATAAATTAAAAGATTTACAAACCATAAATAGTCAAGGTACAGGACTAACAATGGATCATATTGAAAAATATATTGATGTTATTGAGCCGTTTTTAGATAAAGAAATTTCTACTAAAATCAGTGAGGGTAAAAAGCTCTTATCTATGCTAAAGTTATATAAATCTATAGAAGAAAAGGGCACAATTAACGAAATAGATATAATTGAGATGTTAAAACCTTATATAGCCGAAGAACAAAGAGAAAACTTATCTAGAATGGTTAACATTATGAAAGTTGTATCAAGTATTAGTATGGACGACAAACCCAAAGAAAACGAACAATTAATAGAAAGTCAACCTAAGCCTGAGGACAAAAAAGATGACTCTATTAATATAATTAGCAGCTAAAATAATTTATAGTATATTAATATTTGACAATATTATAGTATAATAGTATAAATATAAATATAATTAGTGAGAATTAAAGGAGTGTTTTAATGTTACCAAATGATAAGCTCAATAGACTTAATTTTTTAGCAAAAGAATCAAAAGCAAGGAATCTATCTGAGTCAGAAAAAGATGAGCAGCAAATACTGAGAAAAGAATATATAGAAGCTTTTAAAGAGAGCTTTAAAAAACAGTTAGATAGGATAGAGTTTACAGATTAACGTGGGGGGATAAAAATGGGTGAAAAGCAATTTGTAATTTTAAAGATAAATGGTGAGGAATATGGGGTTAATATCGAAAATGTAAAAGAAATTAGTGAATTTAGAGATATTACAAGTATACCTAATTCACCAGAGTTTATTGAGGGAATAATTAATTTAAGAGGCGTAATAACACCTGTAATCAATCTTAGAAAAAAATTTAATCTGCCTTTTGAGCAAGTTAACAAGAAGAATAGTAGAATAATAATAGTAAATGTTAATGATATGCAAGTAGGTTTTTTTGTTGATGATGCATCCTATGTATTGACAATTAATGATAAGGATATAGAACAAACACCTGAATTAATAGTTAATGATGACGTTAGATACATAGCTGGTATAGCTAAGGTTGAAGAAAGAATGATAGTTTTAATAGATTTAGAATATATATTTAAGGATGATGAAAAAAAGCAGTTAGCATCGATTTAACTTAGAAGTTGAATTAATATGTAGTTAAATAATATGTAATGCCTGTCAAAATAAACTAAATTTTTTACCCTCTATTATTTATAATTAAGCTTATCACAAGCCATAGATAAATAATTAGGGGGTAAATTTATGCGTCTTTCATTAGTTGTAGTTATAACTATTGCTTTTTCTTTATTTTTTATACCGTTCAATACTTACAGCGAAGTTACTGTTGGTCATTATTCACTTGAGTCTCATATTGAAAGTTTATTTCAAACAAGATCAGATATATGGAATTCTTTTGTCTTAGGAGGTTATGAATCTATGGAGCTCTTGAAGTCAGATTTAAAACAAAATACAACAGAGCCATTACTTGAAAGTGATTTAGAAATATATAGCCATATTAGATATAATCCAACATCATATGAGTTAATTGATGACGTAAAACTAGAAAATTTAGAAATTATTACTGTTCAAAAAGAGAAAATAAAGGCTAATGTAGAATTAAGATGGACTGTTCAGGATATTATGCAAACATATACAGAGAATGTTTGCTACACAGTATATTTAGAAAAGATTAATAATAACTGGATGTTAAGCAATTACATAACTCAGAATTAATTGACGGCGTATGCCGTTTTTTTATTCTATAGGAAATTATAAAATTAAAAATCTGTGGATAACATATGGTATGATTGAGATATGAATAGAAAAAAGATAACAGTTAAAGAGATATTGGTAGATAGATATGAGGACTTTAAAAACACATACTGGTCTAGAGTTCCTAAGGTTATGAGAGAACATATAGATGATCTAGTAAATAAGGCTATAAATTGTAGCGATGTTAAAAATGGATATGCCGAATATATATGTGAGGATTGTTTTAGTGTAACGAAAGTACCATTTACATGTAAAAGCAAGTTTTGCAATAAATGCGGAAGAGTATATACACTAAAATGGGCTGAAAAGCAGCAACAGAACATGTTAAGGGTAGGGCATAGACATAGTGTATTTACAATGCCTAAGGAACTGAGAAACTTCTTTTATGCAAGGAGAGAATTATTAAAAGAATTGCAGGATGCAGTATACAACGTAATTTCATATTGGTATAAAAATAATAGGAAATGTGATTATGAAGTAGGTATAATAGCTGTAGTGCACACCTTTGGAAGAGATTTGAAATGGAACCCACATATACATGCATTAGTAACAGAGGGAGCAATAGATAGAAATAATAATTGGTGGAAGAGTGTTGAATATATACCATATCCATTTTTGAAGAAAGCATGGCAGAAGGTGCTACTAGAAATAATTAAGAAATATTTTAATAGTTATGAAACCAGGCAGCTAATAAGTGAGATGTATAAAAGATATCCAAATGGGTTTTATGTTAATGCAAAGAGAAAACTGAATGATACAAGACAAGCAGTAAAGTACATAGGAAGATATCTTGCTAGAGCAAATATAGCAGAATATAGAATAGAGGAATATGATGGAGAAAAGGTTACGTTTTGGTATGAAGATCATAACGATGGAAAAAAAGTAAAGATAACTATGGATGTGTTAGAATTTATAGGAAAAATAACACAACATATAGTACCTAAAGGATTCAAGACAGTAAGAAGATATGGACTGTATTCAAGGAGAAGAAATAAGATATCCAAGGATATAGTGCATCTATATAATTTTATGAAGGAAAAGTCTATAGAAAAATTGCTTAGGGATAAGAGAAAAAGTTTTGAAAAGAAAAAGACCTGGAAAGAGAGGATTATAGAGAATTTCGGAAGAAATCCACTTTTATGTGTAAAATGTACCACTGAAAAATTTTATGGAGAATATGGCATAAAGACTATGGGGTGATATATGATATAAGAGAATCTAGGGATATGGAGGAAATATTATATGAGCCCATTAGTAGAGCGCCATTACAAAGAAAAGTTGTACAAATATCATTGTTTGAAGTGTAAGTATTTGGAGTGGGCTCCCGCAGATATTGTGGATGAGTTTGCAGATTTGGATACCTACTGTGACGAAGAGTACGACGAAGAACAAAATAAAAATAGAAAAGGTATGCCGATTATGGTATGCCCTAATTGTAATGAGGATTTTTATTATTTTGGTGAACAAAAAGAAGAAAAACACTCATACCTAGAAGAAGATGATGAGTGTATTCCTTTTTAAACACAGTCCCCGTCAGGGGATTTTTTTATTCCATTTTTTACATATATATATGGATAATTAGTAGGATTAACAATAGCAAATTACTTTGATATAATAAAGAGGATAATCAGAAAAAATGTCGAATTGTAGTAGTATAGATTGAGGTGGTATAAATGAATCATATGATTAACACACACAAAATGAATGATATATTGAGTAAGGTTACTGCAGCCATAGATGAGAGTAAGCGAGAGATTTTTGATATTGCTGAGAGTGCGAGAAATGAATATAATGACTTAAAAAAGGAATTAATTGAAATTCAAAAAAGCATTCAAACAGTTATTAGTGAAGTAGATAAGCTAGAAGTATTAGAAAAAAAGTCTAGAAAAAGATTAGTTGATGTTAGTAAGAATTTTATTGATTACAATGAAGAGGATATAAGAGAAGCTTATGAGAAGGCAAATGAATTCCAAATCAATCTTGTTTTAAGAAGACAGCAAGAGAAAGAATTAATAAAGAAAAGAACAGAAACAGAATTTAGACTTAAGAATGCGGCTCAAACTTTACAAAAAGCTGAGAATCTAACATCTAAAATGGGCATAGTACTTGAGTTTTTAGATGGGAATATACAAGATATAACCAGCACTCTAGAAGACATACAACAAAAACATGTTCTAGCAAAAAGAATAATTCAAGCCCAGGAAGATGAAAGACAGAGAATTGCAAGAGATATACATGATGGTCCTGCCCAGTCATTATCAAATGTTGTAATTAAAGCAGAGGTTTGTGAAAAACTGATTGATATTGACACAAATAGGACTAAGATTGAAATAGACCTACTTAAGAAAAATTTAAGAGATACAATTAAGGATATACGCAAAATAATATATAATCTAAGACCGATGTCATTAGATGATTTAGGTTTTGTACCTACTATTCAACAATACATAAAGAATTTTCAAGATGAGACAGATATAGAAGTAGATTTTGTTATACTGTCGAAGCAGTGGATAGAAGATAAGGTTAAAAATCTTTGTATTTTTCGTGTAATACAAGAAGCACTTAATAACGTTAGAAAACACTCTAACGCTAGCTTAGTAAAGCTTAGGATAGAGATGACTAAAGAATATACTACCATGAGCATTATTGATAATGGTCTAGGTTTTAATATAGAGGAAGTTGAGTCTAAAGATAAAATCGAAGGTGGTTTTGGTTTAATGAACATGGAAGAACGTGTAAAGCTATTAAACGGAAACTTTGAAATAAAAAGTACGAAAAATAATGGTACAAGGATTTTTGTACATATTCCCCACGATAACTAAGGAGGAGTAAAAATGGAAAAGATAAGAGTATTATTAGTAGATGATCATAGTTTAGTTAGACAAGGATTAAAGCAAATAATAGAATTAGAGGAAGATATCTTAGTTATTGGACAGGCTAGTAATGGAGAAGAGGCCCTTGAGTTAATTAGTAAAGTTAAACCTAATGTAATATTACTTGACATTAATATGCCTAAAATGAATGGGATTCAGACATTAAGAAGAATAAAGGATATGGATAAGACAATTAAGGTTATAATGCTTACTTTCCATGAAGACAGAGAATATCTATTTGAAACAATTAATTTAGGTGCTAATGGATATGTTCTAAAGGATGCGGAAAGTGCAAGTCTCATTAAAGCAATAAGGGATGTTAATAAGGGTGGGTCATATATACACCCAAATATAACGACTGAAATCGTAAAAGAACTTAATAATAAGTATAAAGGTAATGATGGTGTTGATGAATTAACAAGAAGGGAATTCGAAGTACTATCTCTAATTGCAGAGGGTCAAAATAATAAGGAAATAGCAAATACTCTGTTTATTAGTGAAAAAACCGTTAAAAATCATGTATCAAACATCTTTAAAAAGATCGATGTTAATGATAGAACACAAGCGGCAATTTATGCATATAGGAACAATGTTAAAAAATTATTATAAACTACTTGGGGCACAAGAAACCTCCGTTGTTATCTCGGAGGATGAATTGTGCCTTGTAATTTTTGATGAACTTAATGGCCATTTTTCTTCTCTTCAGTACAGGTATCACAGTCTTTAGAGTGTTCCTTATAGCATGGGTTTACATGAATTAGAACATCCTGAATATATTCGTTTGATTTGATAATATTTTCTTTTGCCCTAGCCGCTGCCCCATGGCCTTCAGAGACTGTAATATTACTATTAACACAAATTTTCATATCTACAAATAACTTTGAACCATGTTTTCGTACTTTAATATCTTGTACTCCTTCAACTCCGTTGGCTTCATAGGCAGCATCTTTTAATTCGTTTATAATCTCATCGCTTGGTGCTGTATCCATCAAATCTCTAACTGCACTAATATATATTTCAATTCCCGTTTTAAGAATAAGAATAGATACAAAAATACCAGCCAATGGGTCCATAATTGGATAACCTAGTATTGCTCCGCCCACTCCTATTAGTGCTCCAATCGATGAAAATGCATCAGATCTATGATGCCATGCATCAGCAATGACTGCATCACTTTGAATGAGTTTACCTATTTTATAAGCATATCGATACATACCTTCTTTAACTATTATAGATAAAATAATAATGTAAATTGCAAAAGTTTCTGGTGGGGTCACATTTGGTGATCTTATGATTCTAAATGAACTGTAACCTATACCTAGAGCAGTTATTATTAAAATAATAGCTAATATTTTGGATGTAATTGTTTCTGCCCTATGATGCCCATAGGGGTGGGACTCGTCTGGGGGCATATGAGCAATTTTTAAGCCTTGTAGTAAAATGATTGTGCCAATAAGGTCTGAGGCTGAGTGAAAGGCATCGGCTACTAAAGCAATACTTCCAGATAGAAGTCCAATAATTACTTTAAAACCAGTTAAAAGAATATTTCCTATTATACTTAAAATTGATGCTTTTCTAGAATATTCATATCTTAATTTATCATTCATATGTACCTTCCTTTTAATTAGTATTTGCACTATTTCTTACACAACATTATTTTTAACAAATTATAAACAAAATAGTTATACTGAGATCTAAAATAAAATGTCATTTTTCACTAGGTAAAAAACTATAGTTTTTATTATAATGCATTTTTAATTGATAATCAATTAATAATTTGATTTAAGATTCTTAATATTTACTAACTTTTTAAAAATAAAGAGCTTTAAGGTTTACTTCGGGAATAATTGTGATATAATAAACAATGTGTTAAATGTTTCCAATTTTCAGCTTTATTTATTTTGTATATATCTTGCCCTTGTAGATTGTATTATATAATCAGTAGGAGCAAGCTATATAAAAAGGCTGCCAAAGAAGTTTGACAGTAATGTATTTAAAAAGGAGAGGATTAAATGAAAAAAATTTCTATCATCTTGCTATTACTAATCACTATGTTAGTAACAACTGGTTTTACAACTGCAGAAGCATCATACTGGGAAGGCATGAAAGAGATTTACAAATGGGATGCTTTAGAAGGACACTCAGAAATTGATTTAGTTATATCTATACCCAATGTTAGCCAACAGTATAAATTAAGATTGCATTCACAAAGCAACTTAAAGGATGTTATCTCATATACCGAGATAGATGTTTTAGATGTTAACGGACAAATAGAGTTACCAATTATTAAAATGTACGCTAGCGGCACAGATGTATACATAAGTAGAGATGCTATTGTAGCTCTTCTGAAGACTTTGGGGGTAAAAGACGAGATAGATATAAAAGAAGAGTTTATTCTATTAAAAAATGATCAAAATAATATTCAAATTAATGGAAATTTCTTGCAAGACATGATTAAATTTATTGATGAAATGGATTTAGGAATAGATCTTGGCATGATTAAAGAAGGTAATACCTATAAATTAACCTTAGATTCAAATAAGATTGTAGATTTATTCGATGCTTATATCAAATATATTATTAATAATATGGATAAAATGCCTGTTGGAATGTTACCTGAAGAAATGAAGTTAACGGAAGAACAAAAACTTGAAGCTTTGGAACAATATAATATTATGATTGCCCCACAACTTGAAATGGCAAGGACATTTATAGCAGGAAGTTTTTACAATCAATTAAGTGTATTTGAGAAAGATTCATATAAGGAAGAGGCTGAATTATTTATTACAAGTCCACTAGTTGAAAATATGAAAATAGAAGTAAAAATGACCTCAAAAACAAAAAGATCAGATGGATTAAACATTAAACTACCAACATCAGTAATGACTATTGGTGCAGAAGAATTAAATAATTTAATAATAGGTCATTTTGCACCTAAAAATGTTACTGATGCACAGTCATTGTTAGCGGTAGTTGATTTAGAAGGAAATTATGCAAAACTTGGTCGTGAAAAAGTAGAAGAAGGTAAAGTTAAACTTTATATTAAAGAAGGTAGGGCTTATATTGCTAAGGAAGATGTGATTAAACTAGTTGATATTAGTTCTTCGGCTTTTGAAGAGTTAATATGGATTAGAGATTTAAATAATTATGGTTATATAGTTAATTGGAGCGATGTATATAATAGAATTGAGATATATAAATAGAAATTTAGTATAAAAAATTGAAGTTTTTTAGAAAAAAAGTCCTTTACGTAAATGTTAAAGGACTTTTTTTATTTTTGAGATGATTTTTAAATGACTGATAGTGAGTTAATATGAGTATAAAATATATTCAATATTAAATACATGAAATAATTACAAATCTACTTCTAGTATTCCACAAAATTGAGCCACATATTATTGACAAAAGTGCAAAAAATAAAAGCAAGGAGGCTCAAACATGGCACAAATTATAGAACTAGATAATTATAGGATATTAAAACAGACTGAAATTATAGCCAAGATATATAACTTATTAAATAAATCTTTAAATAATAGATTAGATAGTGTGGTTTGGCAATTTGATGATTCCTTTTATTCTATATGTAAAAAATATGAATTAGATTTAAATTTAATAAAATATTTCAGAATACCTGTAATAACATTTATAGTTACTCTTTTAATTAAAAATAGCGTCATAAGTGAATATTTTCCAAAAGATGTACTCCTTGAAAATGACGATAATTTATCTATGTTTAAGGCAAGTCTAATTAAAATAATCGAATCAGTTGATAAAAACTATAGTAGTAACTATAATAAAATTCTAGTAGAGTATCAATTAGAAAAATTAATTAATAAACAATTTGATTATCTAATGTTAATAATTCCCCAAAGAATAAAAATTAATTAAACAAAAACAAAAAAATACTTCCTTTTCATGGAAGTATTTTTTTGTTGGTGCCGTGGAAGGGAATCGAACCCCCACGATGTTGCCATCGGCAGATTTTGAGTCTGCTGCGTCTGCCAGTTCCGCCACCACGGCATATTGAGTTACTGATTAATAATATCACAAATAAATACAGTTGTCAATTTTTAAAAATAAATGTTAAAATAAATGGTGTTCTGTTTTCAAAAAGGGAACTAATGTAATATATGTTACGTCATAATAAATGAGTGGGTGAAGGGAGTGGGTAGTTTGGATGAGAATTTGTTAATTCAAAAATCTCAAGCAGGAGATATAAAAAGCTTTGAAATGCTAATAGAGACATATCAAAAAAAAGCATTTAATATAGCTTATAGAATGTTGGGGAATTTAGAAGATGCAAACGATGTTACTCAAGAGGCATTTGTAAAGGTATACAAGTCTCTTGGTAAATTTAAAGGAGATAGCAAGTTTTCAACATGGCTTTATTCTATTGTAACTAATGCTAGTATAGACTATATGAGAAAAAATAGAAAGACAGATGTTGTTTACTTAGACAAAAAGGAAGAAGATAAAATGAAAATAGAAGTTCCTGACAATATAAATACACCTGAACATTTGTTTGAGAAAAAAGAAATAAAAAGAGTTATACACGATTCAATTAATAAACTAAGTAAAGAACATAGAACAGTAATAATATTAAGGGATATACAGGGTTTCTCATATGATGAAATTGCAAATATATTAAACTGTTCAGAAGGTACCGTTAAATCTAGAATAAGTCGAGCTCGAGGGCAATTAAAGAATATATTAAGTCAAAACGTGGCATCAACAACTTGTTGAAAGGAGGGAACGTAATGAAATGCAATGATATTAAACTGAGAATATCTGAATACATTGATAATATGCTAGAAGAACAAGAAAACATAGAATTTCATAATCATTTGTTACAATGTGATGAATGCAATATGTATTTTCAAAACTTTAAAATGATGATAGAAAGTCTAAATGAAATAGATTTAATAGACCCACCTATAAACTTCAATGAGCAATTAAATAAGAAATTAGTAAAAGAACAAAAAAGTATTGTCAGGGGACTAGGGACTTATAGAAAGCCGTTACTAGGGATTGCGGCTATGTTATTGGTTGCTGTAGTTTCAGTTCAAATGATAGGTAATTTGGGTAGTCCCAAAAATGCTCAGAACAAATCTAATATGGAACTGGCATCTGAGGACAGTGGTAGATATGGTACGAATGGGGAAGAGTCCTTGAAAATTACTTCTTACAACAGAGCTCTACCTCCAAACACTACTCAAGATATGGATTTAAGTAATAACGAATTTTCTGTTTTAAGTGATAGTGAGGAGCCGGTAAGATCAAGCTTAATTCCTGAAGAAATGAGCATTGAGAGAAAAATTATTCGAAATGGTAGAATGTCTATAGAGGTTGAAACCTTTGATGACATATATAATAGCATTATTAAAGATATAGAAAGTAAAAACGGATTTATCCAGAGCTCAGAGATCTTTAACTATACCTTAAATAGAAATAAACCTGAGGAGACATTAAAGAGTGCACAAATAGTGATACGAATACCAAGTCAACTGTTTCTAGAGACTTTTGAGAGTATAAAAGGTTTAGGAACAGTTACTGATGAACAAATTAACGGTCAAGATATAACTAGAAGTTATATTGATATGGAAAGTGATAAGTTTAATTTAAAAATTCAAGAGGAAAGACTAAGAGAAGTATTAAAGAAAGCTGATAAGGTAGAAGATATACTAAGGATAGAAAACGAGTTATCTAGAATAAGAGGTCAAATACATCAGATAGATTCAAACCTAAGTAATTATGATAATTTAGTTTCTCTATCAACTATAAATCTATATATTAGACAGGTAAAACCAGACCAAGTACAACTACAACACATGAGCACAGGAATTGTATCAAAGGCTAAAAATAGTTTTATCGATTCATTAAATAAAATAATTGTAGTTGGTGAAAAGATATTTGTTGGTATATTTTCAATACTGCCAATCGCAATAGTATTAGCTTTGCTTGGAATACCGTTATGGAGTTTTATTAAAAAAAGAAAAAATGGTTCAAATATGTAGTTGATAATATTAAATAATACCCTTTGAGTAGCTACTTAATCTCAAAGGGTATTATTTTGTCAAATAGTAAGTAGTATTTTGTAATTAGCTAATACTATATTAGACCCTTAATTTACTAATTAATCAAGTCGTGCTAAAATAGATACAGTATATATTTGAAGGGAGAATATTAATGATTAAAGACCGTATAGTAATTATAGATGGGAATAGTTTAATAAATAGAGCTTTTTATGCACTTCCTCCTCTAACTACAAAGGAGGGGAAGCACACAAATGCCATATATGGTTTTTTAACAATGCTAATTAGGGTACTGGAGGATTACAAACCAGAATATATAAGTGTAACCTTTGATAAAAAGAAACCTACCTTCAGACACGTTGAGTATGATCAATACAAAGCTGGAAGGAAAAAAATGCCTATGGAGCTATCTGAGCAAATGGAGCCCCTAAAGGATGTTCTTGATATTTTAAATATACATAGATTAGAGCTAGATGGCTTTGAAGCTGATGATTTAATAGGAACAGTTGCGAAAGAATCGGAGGGCTTAGGCATGGAGGTCCTTATTGTAACAGGCGATAAGGATGCTCTACAGCTTGCTAGTGACAAAATAAAAGTATTAATTACTAAGAAAGGAATTTCATCACTTGAGATTTATGATGAAAGTAGAATTAAAGAAGAATACGAATTAATTCCTAATCAATTAATTGATCTTAAGGGACTTATGGGGGATAAATCAGACAATATACCAGGAGTGCCGGGTGTTGGAGAAAAAACAGCCCTTAAGCTAATTAGAGAGTTTGGTTCCATAGAAAATTTAATTAATAATATAGATAAAGTTGATGGAGTAAAATTAAGAGAAAAGATTGAGAACAATATGGCACAAGCAGTTTTAAGTAAACGACTAGGAACAATCGTTACTCAAGTCCCAATTGAGCTAAATATAGACGAATTAAAAAGAGGGTCTAGCGATATACATAGGGTCACTAAAACTTTTAGTGAATACGAGTTCACGAGCCTTTTAAATAAGGTAAGTCTCTTCGCTACAAAAAAAGATGAAGAGTTAGTACAAGAAAAAAATAGTTTAAGTCTCTTAATTGATAACAGAGAGGATATCGATATTTTAGTTAATAAAATACTAGAAAACAAGAAGATGTCAATACTGTCAATTACAGAGGAAAACAATGTGATTAAAGACAAAATTTTAGCTATAGCTATTAGTCTAACTGCTGAAGAACAATTTTTTATTGATCTAAGAAATAAAAGTGATGAAGAGTCAGAGTATATTTTTGCTGGATTGAAAGAGGTATTAGAAAACGACGAAATTAAAATAATAAGCCATGATATTAAAAAAGAAATAATACATTTTAGTAAACATAATATACACTTAAGTGGTGTTGCCTTTGATATAATGGTTGCAGAATATTTATTAGACCCATCTAGGTCAAGCTATGGGTTAAAGGAGTTAGCAGCAAAATACTTTGGAGAAAATCTAATGGATGAAGAGGAACTATTAGGCAAAGGAAAATCTAAAACCAAAATCGTTGAATTAGCTTCAGAAGATTTTAAGGAATATCTTTGTAAACAAGTAAATACAATATTACTTCTTCAAAGCTATATAGAACATAATTTAAAGGATATGGAGATGGAGTCACTCTATTACAATGTAGAATTGCCATTAATTGAAGTGCTAGCTTCTATGGAGTTAGTCGGAATTAAAGTTGATAAACAAATGCTTTTAGATTTTCAGGAGGAATATAATAAAAGTTTATTTATGCTTACGGATGAAATATATAAATTAGCTGGAGAACAGTTTAATATTAATTCACCGAAACAGTTAGGAGAAATATTGTTTAATAAATTAGGACTTCCTGTTATTAAAAAAACAAAAACGGGATACTCAACTAATGTAGAGGTTTTAGAAAAACTATATGATCAGCATGAAATTATAGGAAAGATACTTGAATATAGACAAATTAATAAGGTAAAAACAACATATGTTGATGGTTTGCTGAATATAATTAATCCAGTGACTAACAGGGTACATTCGAATTTTAATCAGACTGTAACAGCTACAGGTCGAATTTCTAGTACAGAACCAAATCTTCAGAATATTCCAGTTAGGTTAGAGATGGGAAGACGTCTTAGAAAAGTATTTGTAGCAGAAGGTAATAATCAGCTTATCGATGCGGACTATTCTCAAATTGAGTTAAGGGTCTTGGCACATATATCTGGAGACAATAATTTAATTGAAGCATTTAGACTTAATCAAGATATACATACAAGAACAGCCTCAGAAATATTTAATGTTCCTATAGAGGATGTTACTTCATCTATGAGAAGTGATGCAAAAGCAGTGAATTTCGGTATTGTATATGGTATTAGTGATTTTGGCTTATCTGAGAATTTAAATATATCAAGACAAAAAGCTAAACAATATATAGACAATTACTTAGAAAGATATGAATATGTTAAAAAATACATGAATGATTCAATAGAAATGGCAAAAAACAATGGATATGTAGTAACTATATTGAATAGAAGACGTTATTTACCAGAGGTACAATCGAAAAATTTTAATATTAGGTCTTTTGGAGAAAGGGTTGCGATGAATTCACCAATCCAAGGTAGCGCAGCTGATATTATTAAAATTGCTATGATTAATGTGTATAGAA
This sequence comes from Serpentinicella alkaliphila, assembly GCF_018141405.1. NCBI lineage: Bacteria > Bacillati > Bacillota > Clostridia > Peptostreptococcales > Natronincolaceae > Serpentinicella > Serpentinicella alkaliphila. Next base: position 2,989,772 of record NZ_CP058648.1, on the reverse strand, counting down.
AGCTAAAGGAACAGAATTTGAAATCTAAACTTATATTGCAAGTACATGATGAGCTAATTGTTGAAAGTCCTATTGAGGAAGTAGAAAAAGCTTCAGCAATTTTAAAGGAGTCTATGGAAGAGGCTGTTAAATTAGATGTAGAGTTAAAGGTTGATTTATCTATAGCACAAAATTGGTATGATGCTAAGTAAGGAGTAATTAAGAATGAAAATAATCGGTTTAACAGGCGGAATAGCAAGCGGAAAAAGTACTGTATCAAATTATTTAGATGAATTAGGCGCAATAATAATTGATGCAGACAAAGTTGCTAGGGATATTGTAGAAAGAGGGAAACCTGCTTTAAAAGAGATTGTAGATGAATTTGGTATTATAGTTTTACAAGCAAATGGTGAACTAAATAGGAAGAAGCTTGGAGAAATAGTATTTTCTAATAAGGATGCTTTAGAAAAATTAAATGCTATTACTCATCCCAAAATAAATGAACAAATAAAAAATGAAATAAATTGGCATAAGCACCATTCAAAAAACTCTGTTATAATTTTAGATGCAGCACTTATGGTTGAATTAAATCTACACAAGCTAGTTGACGAATTATGGATAGTTTATGTCCCTTTAGAGATTCAGCGAATTCGATTAATGAATAGAGATAATATTACAATAGAAGATGCAAATAAGCGCATCAGTGTACAACTATCTAATGAGGAAAAATTAAAATTAGCAAACAGAATCATATGTAATTCAGGAACATTAGAAGATTTGAAAAAACAAGTACTAGAGCATTGGCTAGACCTTAGGGATAGTAGGATTTGAGGTGATCTGTTGGTTATGAGAAAAAGGCGCAGGTTTAGTTGGTTAAGGTTAATTATATTTTCTCTTATATTAATCTTATCAATAGTTATTGTAGCATTTCATAGTTTTAGTTGGATAGTTAAAGCTATATATCCTACACACTATATAGATATAGTTGAAAAATACGCAGAGGTTTATAACATTGATCCTTATTTAGTATTATCAATTATAAAAAACGAGAGTAAATTTAATCCTGAGGCAGTATCTAGAAAGGATGCTAGGGGGTTAATGCAAATAGCACCAATTACAGGTCAATGGGCATCAGAAAAGCTACCTATAGAGAGCTATTCCCAAGATATGCTCTTTGATCCTGAGCTTAATATACAGATTGGTTGTTGGTACTTGAGTATATTGAATAATCAATTTGCAAGCAATTTTGAATTGGTAGTTGCAGCGTATAATGCAGGGAATGGTAATGTTTCAAGATGGTTAAGTAATCCGGAGTATAGTGCTGACGGAAAGAACTTAGATAATATTCCTTTCGGTGAGACTAGAATTTATCAACAAAGAGTTTTAAGAGATTATGAAAGATACAAAAGAATATATGAATAGGGGGGCATCTAATGAAAAGGGTAAGTATTTCAATCTTATCTTTGGTATTATGCTTCGTACTGCTTTTAGTTGGGTGTACTAGAGAAAAAATTGATGATAGCCAGCAAGAAAATGATGACATTGTTACGACCATAGAACCAGTTGAGGGAGGGTCATTAAATCTTTCAGTTACTAGATTTAATACTTTAAATCCGCTATACAATCAAAACTATAGTGTATTTCAAATGCATCACTTAATTTATGAAAGTTTAGTAACTTTTACTGAAAATCTTGATATTGAGCCATTGTTAGCTAGGAGTTGGGTTGTTGCACCTGATGGACAAAGTATTGATATTAAACTAAGGGAAGGAGTTAAATGGCATGATGGTACCCCATTTACTTCCCAAGATGTTATTTTTACAATAAATCTTATTAAGGGTAATATAAAAGAAGTAAAAGGTAGGACTATATATACAACGAATTTACAACACTTATCAGAAGTAAAAGAGATTGATTCAAACACTATTAGAGTTACATTTTCAAAACCATATTCTAATATTTTAGAAGTACTAACTTTTCCAATTTTACCAGCACATTACTTTACAAAGGCTAATCTTGAGAATATGCAAAGTAATAGTTTTGAAATGATTGGTACTGGTCCATTTAAATTAAACAATTATGACAGTACTAGAGTTATTGAGTTAAGGAGAAATGTGCAATATTGGAGATCTAAACCGTATATAGAGGCTATAAATGTTTTAATTGTTCCAGATCAAGAAGCACAATTATCTTTATTTGAAAATAAAGATGTAGATATAGCTCAGCCAAATTCTCTTGATTGGGCAAAATATCTAGACGATAGTAGTGTTAATTTATTCGAATATATCTCAAACCACTTTGAGTTTATAGGGTTCAATTTTAAGAATTTCCTTTTACGTGATAATAATGTAAGAAGGGCGATTGCTTATGGTATAGACAGACATAGGCTTGTTAAAGATGTTTATTTAGATCACGGAACAGTGGCAGACTTACCTATTAACCCTACATCATGGCTATACGATGAAGGAAGTATACAAATTGGTAATGATTTAAATTCAGCTATACAATTACTTGAACAAAGTACGTTCAGTACAGTTAATCAATCTAATATACGTATAAATGAAGATGGTACACCATTGAAATTTAAGTTACTATTAAACAATGATAATACTTTGAGAGAGAAGAAAGCTTATTTTATAAGAGATGAGCTTAGAAAAATAGGAATTGAACTAGAACTAGTTATTGCAGATTGGGATAAGTATCAAAATGATGCTAAAGCAGGTAATTACGATTTAATTTTAGGAGGATGGGAATTATCATATATACCAGATTTAACCTTTGCCTTTCACTCATCCCAAGTAGGTAATACAAACTTTATTTATTATAGCAATGAGGTAATGGATGAAATTCTTCAAAATACAAATAGTGCCCGTAATAGAATACAAAAATTAGAAGCCTATAATGAATTACAGGGCTATTTACTTGAAGAACTTCCATATGTAACATTATTCTTTAAAGACTCTTCAGTTTTAATTAGAAATAAAGTGCATGGAAATATAAGACCTACACCATATAACATATTTTATAAAGTTGAAGAATGGTTTATTGCAGAATAGGGGCCTAGGCCCCTTGATTCTCATATTGACAGTTGCGCAGTAAAGTATTATAATGTCTAGGTAACCCTAAAAATGCGGATGTGCTGGAATCGGCAGACAGGCACGTTTGAGGGGCGTGTGTCAGTAGACGTATGGGTTCAAGTCCCATCATCCGCACCAAATATATGCGAGATTAACTCAGCTGGTAGAGTACTTCCTTGACGTGGAAGGAGTCATGGGTTCGAGTCCCTTATCTCGCACCAGTTTAGGCTTCTAATAAATAAATTAGAGGTCTTTTTATTTTACTCATAGTATTTCAACTACATAAATTAAAAAGTAACAGAACTAACTCTGTTACTTTTTTTAACTTATTTTGATTTCACCAGAATTATTAATTGTTTCAGTTACAATTTCTTTCTCGTTGAATGGTATTTCTTCTGTACCAATTATTTGTGTTGTCTCATGACCTTTGCCTGCAATAAAAATAATATCGTCTTTTTGGCTAATACCAATGGCATATTTAATGGCTTCCTTTCTATCTACTATAGCTTTAAATTCACCATTATGGACTTTTATAGACTCTACAATATCCTCAATTATGGATACAGGATCCTGTTCTTTAGGGTTGTCCGACGTAACAATAGCTATATCAGCATATTCGGCTGCAACCTTACCCATTCCCCATCTTTTATCTGAACCCTCCTCACCAGGGGCAGCATATACTCCAAATACAAGTATTATTCTTCCTTTAGCAAATTGTTTGACAGTTGTAAGGGCTTTTTGCAAACCATCTTCTGTGTGAGCAAAATCGATTATTACCGTAAAGTCTTTATTTGTAGGAACAATTTCAAATCTTCCTTTAATACCTTTTACAGAACTTATACCAGTCTGAATATCCTTAAGACTTATATTATTGCAGTAAGCACAAGCGATAGCAGCCAAGCTATTGTAAACATATATAACTCCTGGAATATTTACTTTTATTGAGATTTGGCCCTTAGGGGTATTAGCTATATAGGTTACGGAGTCTGATGAGTATTCAATATTGGAGGCGTAGATATCAGCTTCGTTATTTATACCATAGGTAATTAGCTTCGTATTAAGGTTACGGACCTCATCTGCTAATCTCTTACCATATGGATCATCAACATTAATAATATTAAAATCAGTTGATAAGTAAAATAGTTTAGCTTTAGCTCTAAAGTATTCTTCCATACTTTTGTGTAATTCTAAATGATCAGGCGTCAAGTTAGTAAAAATTCCAACATTAAAATTACTATAAGCAACTCTATCTAGGCTTAAGGAATGTGATGAAACTTCCATTATACAATCACTAGTATTTGCGGCGACCATATTAGAAAATAATTGCTGTAAATCTAAAGATTCAGGTGTAGTATTTTTATTTTTAATAGACTGATTTTTAATTATAGTGCCGTTAGTGCCTATTAATCCAGTAGTTCTATTGGCTCTATCATAGATTGCCTTAAGAAGATAGGTAACAGAGGTTTTTCCGTTAGTACCCGTAACTCCAATTAGATTGAATTTACTAGTAGGGTTATCAAAAAAAAGAGCAGATAATTTGGCAAGTACATTTCTCGTATCCTTAACTTTTATAATTGTGACATCTGTTTCTACACATATATCTTTTTCAACTACTATAGCCTTGGCACCATTTTTTATTGCCATATCAATAAATTTATGGCCATCAACAGAAAAACCTGTTACAGCAACAAAGATAGAATTTTCAGCTACTCTTCTGGAATCATATGCAATAGATGATATTTCAACTTCTAAACTACCAGAAGTCAAAGTATATTCGAGATTATTTATTAGCTTCGATAATAACAAATTAATCAACTCCGTTCTACAGTCAAAATGGCTGTGTTCCATATTATAATTATTGCTCAGTACTGAAAGTTTAAACAGAATAGCAGTTTATATATCAACTTATATTACTATGTACCTTTAATTTAATTTATGTTCTGTTTAAGAGCAATAGATAAATTTTAAAATATTTTATTGATCACAAATGAAAAAACTGGCATTGGATCGCTCCAGTCCCATAGAGCATAGGCTTTGGGTTTAAGTAGAGATATTAGGACCTCCTTAAGTGTGAGTTGTCCAGTTTTTAAATAGTCTCTTATTGCAAGAAAGTCTTCAAATGCGTACCAAAAGGCAAGGTTAGTATTTTCTTTAACCGACTTAGGCTCTAAAGGATTTCCGGTCAGCTCCATGTAGGTTATATATGGAAAATTAACTCCTAATTTAAATAAGAGATTGTTTAAATTAGTTATACGCACATTTATTTCAATTAAGTAAAACTCTCCTGTTTCTGAGTCTTTTTTAAATTCTATCTCTGCAAACCCTTTATAACCAACTTTCTCAAGAAATTTTGCACCTATGTCATATAACTCAGGTACGTATTTTTGGCCAGTGTAAACAGAGGCCCCAAAGTTAATTGGAAATTGTCTAAACTTTTGGCAGGTAACCCAATGGGTTACCTTTGAGGTTTGATTTAAATAGGCATCAAAGGTATACATATGGTCATCAAAACCTGGGATAATTCTTTGAACTATAACCTCTAATCCAGCACTTTGAGCTTGATTTAGAGCATGATGAAGCTCCTGGAGATTATGGACTTTAAATAGCTTCTTCCTAAAAATAGAAACGAAGGAAGGTGAGTCGACCGGCTTCACTATACATGGGAATTTAATTTTAGTTTCAATCTTCTCGTTAAAATTATCCTCATTTACCCTAACTGTTTCTGGTACTGCAACACCTTTTTCTAATGCTAACTTTTGTAGAGTTTCCTTATTCATAAGTTTAGTATATAAACCAGGCTCGGTTTGAGGGATAAGGAAGCATTCTTTTAGTTCTTCTAAGTATTGATCAACGATTTCAACGTAAGAATCATGGCAGGGAATAAGGACTGGCTTAAAATCCTGCTTACCTGCGTAATTTTTTAGAAAAGCTATGAAGCCTTTCGGATCATTTCTATAATATGGGGCAATTAGCTGCTCAGAACAATATTTTGATTTTGCTCCATATGTACCTTTAGTTGAATAGTCAACAGCTACTGTTTTAATCCCGTGAATTCCTAAACAGCGTATAGCGCTTAAACCAATATAATAGTTAGAACCTAAAATTACTGCATTATTCATATAGGTTACCTCTTAAACAGTATAATTTTCAACAAATATTATTAAAAAACTACAATGTTCTTTTAATATTTTACTTTAATATGATATATAAATCAAACGGATTTTATAAGTATATAAATCAAGTATATTTTTAGTTATTCCCATATTTTTTTAAATTTAGCCTAAAGGAGAAATAAAAAAGAGTAACAGTTTTAAGTTGTTACTCTAATATCTTTTCTAAATTAATTATGCATTTTTTGGGGCGTTGTTTAAAACTGGTTTAGATGTAGGAGCAACTGTTTTCATAGAAATAAGTGCACCTAGTAAGCTTAATACTGCTGAAACTAAATAACTAAAAGCGTAAGTTCCAGTTGCATCTCTTACTATACCACCAACAAGAGGTCCGAAAACTCCACCGATACCCCAAGCTGTAATTACTAATCCATAGTTTAAACCTAAGTTTTTAATACCATAGAAGCTAGCAGTAATTGATGGGAACACAGTTAACATACCACCAAAAGTGAATCCTACTACAGCGATACCAGCCATTAATGTTAATGGTGTTTTTAGGTATGGCATTAATAAGAAAGCAACAACTTGTAATATGAACATACTTGTCATAGAAGTCTTAGTTCCGATTCTGTCAGAAATAATTCCCCAAATAATACGTCCACCAGCATTACAAATAGCATAAAGTATAGTTAGTGTGAATGGGTTAGGTATACCTGCTTGCTCAATACCGATTGCAGATAATTGACCAATTACTAATAGTCCAGCAAAAGTACCGAAAGCGAAAGTAGTCCAAACCATAAAGAATTGTTTTGATTTAACCATTTCTCTCCAATTCCAATCTTCAGCTACAACTTTAGGTTTGTTAGAATTAGCGAAATCCTTTGGTTCTGCAGGAACATAACCAGCTGGAGGATTTGAAATAATTTGAGATAAAATCATAATACCAATTAAAAATGCAGTTCCTAAGAAATAAAATGTTTTAGAAATTCCAAAGTTATCTAATAAATAAGTTGTAAGAGGTGCAACATAAACTGGTGCAAGACCAAATCCACTTACTACGATACCTGATATAATTCCTTTTTTACTTGGGTGATACCACTTAATAGCTGCTGGTGTAGGTGCTGAATAACCCATACCCATTGCAATACCGAAAATAAGACCAAACCCAATAATTAAAGCAGGTAATGTTAAAACGTATCCAGAAAATACAAGACCTATACCAGCTAGAACTGCAGCAAGCATAATTACAGGCTTTGGACCTAATTTATCCTGAGCTTTACCCCCAGGAATCATAGAGAAGGCGAATAAAGCACATGCTACCATGTATGGTATTTGCGTTTGTGTAGCTGACCAACCAAATTCAGCTCTTAGCGCTTTTGCGATTACTCCCCAAGCATAAAGCGTTCCAAGCATAAGGTTAACACCAAGACCTGCAAGAACAACAATTAATCCTTTGTTTGTTGTTTTATTCATTTTTCTCATCTCCCTTTTATTATATATTTTAAACACATATGTGAAAATGTCATTTTTTTAACAAGCGCAGCCTCACATATGATTAAATATCTACTTTTATTTGTAGAAATTCATAATGTTTATTTTTCCTACCAATAACATTTTAAAAAGTAATAATAAAGACATAATATGTTATGCTGGTAGGTAATAACCTCTTGGACTTTTAGAACTAAAAGATTTTCTGATGAACTAGATATCTTTGAAGCATCAATTTGTGATATTCAATGATTTGTTCAAGGAAATTATAGACATTTGCCGATAGTTGAATTATTCGGCGCTTTGATAAACCTCAGTGAAGTTTTAGAAAAATCAATTATTGGATATAATCGAAATTTGCTTATATTTACAGTGTTACGGCCGCTTATAGACGGTAACAGTAATATAATATCAGAAATTTAGACAAAATGAAAGGAAAAAATTTTGGTAGATTAGATATTTTATATATTTAATGCTAATTATATATTTTATGCTCATAAAGCATATGAAATTCCATTGGGTTGCACATAATAATTATTATTACATATTATATTATAAGTTGTTTTTTAGTTGAGGAGGGTAAATATGGAGAGTAAATCAAGTAGGATTAAAAGGCTTTTTCCTGGGGGTAATACCTCTGTAGGATTCTATTCCTATTACCAATATGTTATAGATGTTAAAAATGCGAATAGAATTTTCTTTCTAAAAGGTGGACCTGGAGTTGGAAAATCTAGTATGATGAAAAAGATTGGTCAAAGGATGTTAGAAGAGGGATATAATGTAGAGTTCCACCATTGTTCAGCAGACCCTGATTCTATTGATGCTGTTGTTATACCCGAGCTTAATATAGGGATGATTGATGGAACAGCACCACACGTAATAGATCCTAAATACCCTGGTGCCGTTGACGAAGTAGTAAATCTCGGTGAGTATTGGAATGAGGATTCTCTAAGATCCAGTAGGGATGAAATAATTACAGCTATTGAAGGGAATAGCAATATATATAAAAGGGTATATAAATACCTAGGAGCGGCAAAGTTAATTCATGATGATATAGAATGGATTTATTGTAAGGCTATGGATTTCGATAAATTAAACGATGTGACATATGACTATTTAGAAGAAGTGTTTCGAGAAGCAAAAAAACAAAATAAACAGTCAGGAGTTAGACATCTATTTGGCAGTGCATATACTCATAAGGGACATATAGATTTTGCCGATACATTTGTGGGTACAATGAAAAACATACATTATATAAATGGTAAAGATGGCACAGGGAAATCCACTATTCTAAAAAAGGTAGCTGAAAGAGCCATTGAATATGGATATAATGTTGACGTCTATCATGAGCCTTTAGAGCCATTAAAAATAGAATCTGTAGTTATTGAGGAGCTAGATCTAGCAATAACTACTAATGAAAGATTTATAGATAGAGAAAAATTAAATCTAAATACATTATTAAACACAGAAATTCTAGAAGCATATAAAGAAGAATTAAGAGAAAGTGAAGAATTGTTTAATGGAATGTTAGATGATGCAAGAATAAACTTAGGAAAGTCTAAGAAAAACCATGATATAATAGAGTCTTATTATATACCTAATATAGACTTTGAAGGTATTAACAAGTTAACATCTGAATTAATAGAAAAGATATTAAATAGTAAGTAAACAAAGAAAAACATAAGTGTCCTCTATTAAACACTTATGTTTTTTTATAATATAATTTACTGTTCACTTAAATTTCTAAATAAATTACCAAATTTATTTTTATTTAAATAAGTTACTTCACCATTTTCAGAAAGTACTTTTAAGTTATTATTTTTAATCCCAAAGAGGTTTTCTATTGAATTATTCATATCCTTTATAAGGGCTAAATCCTTTAAAAATCTATCTTTAGTGACTTCACCTAATATAAAAGAATTATATTTATTGCTCCAATAAACACATTGATTAAAGCTATAGGAGTTTTCAAGAACGTACTCCTTGATATTTGGTTGCTGAATTGAGTAAGCTATATATTTTTTTTGATCTGTATAAGTATTAAACTTTGAATTATCTATAAAATCAAATTCTATCACAGTTTTTTCAATAACCCTATTCCATTTATTGCTCTTATCATCTGGATTTATCCAAGATTCCTTATAGGTTTCTTCAAAGTAGATAGTCTGTTCCCATAAATTTTTAAATTGATTATCTTTATATACGTATATCTCTAAAAATTCCTTATAAAAAAAGGCACCTAAATATTCGTCTATTTCTTGATAGATTAACATTAAGTTTCTATCAAATATCTTATTTTCTAAAAAAGCAATATTTTTAACTTTACTAATATTTTCTAACTTATCTTTATAAATATATTGATTTTGGGTATCTTCTAAAATAACGATTGTAGCTAAATCCTTTGATAGATTTAAAACAGCAACTAATTGTTCACTATTACTTGAATTTACGTTGTTCAAGTACATCCTAAGTTCAATATAATCTATATACTCTTTCCACTGCTCATATCCTAGGTTATTTAACAGAGTTAATTTAATATTATATTTGATTTCATCTATATTATTTTGATTTCCGTTGAAATAGGAATTTACAAGTTCTTTTGATAATCGATGGCTAGGAGCACTGTATTGCTTATACGTAGAAATAGATTCTGGAGAATTAAAAAAATTAAATGTAAAGAAGTATATTAATAGTAAACATATAAAAAATAAGCTATATAGGGTTTTTCTTTTCATTAAACTCACCTCGATAAATTATATGGTTAGAAAAGATTATTATTATTGTTTTTGGGTTAATAGAGTAAAATAAAAGTTATATATTTAATAAAATTAATCTTTGAAAAATAAGGATTTGTTGGTATAATAGTTTTTATTAAAAATTTTCTTAATTTATCGACAATTAATTTAAAAGAGGAGGATACAAATGAAAGAGGATAAAATTATAGTAACAGTTTTAGGCTCAGATAAGGTAGGAATAATTGCTACAATAACAAGAATACTTGCTGACACAAATGCAAATATATTAGATATTAGTCAAACAATTCTACAACAATACTTCACAATGATTATGGTTGTTGACATATCTAAAACTACTGTAGATTTTACTGATTTAAGAAATCAGCTAGTAACTGCAGGAGAAAAAATGGGTGTTCAAGTAAATGCTCAAAAATCTGAAGTATTTGATTTCATGCATCGAATATAGGGAGGTGTAAAGATGCCTATTTCATCAGCAGCAACTGGTCAAGAAATTCTAGAAACCATTAGAATGGTTGAGATGGAGAATCTTGATATTAGAACAGTAACAATGGGAATAAGTTTAAGAGATTGTGGACATACGGATCCAAAGATAGCTCAACGAAAAATTTACGATAAAATCACTAAATATGCAGAAAAACTTGTTTTAGAAGGAAATAAAATCGAGCTAGAATATGGTATACCAATTGTTAATAAGAGAATATCAGTTACACCAATGGCAATGGTAGCTGAATCAAGTGATATAGATACATATGTGGATTTTGCAAAGGTTTTAGATAAAGCAGCAATAGAGGTAGGAGTAAACTTTATAGGTGGATTTTCTGCCATGGTTCAAAAGGGATACACAAAGGGCGATCTAGCTCTTATAAATTCTATACCGATGGCTTTAGCTGAGACAGAAAGAGTATGTTCATCTGTAAATGTTGCCAGTACTAAAGCTGGAATAAATATGGATGCTGTATATCACATGGGAAAGATAATTAAGCAAACTGCAGAATTAACTAGGGATAGAGATAGTTTAGGATGTGCAAAGCTTGTGGTGTTCTGTAACGTTCCTGAGGACAACCCTTTTATGGCCGGTGCATTCCATGGTGTTGGAGAACCAGAATGTGTAATTAATGTGGGTGTTAGTGGCCCGGGAGTTGTTTTAAATGCAATAAGAAAGCATCCTAATGTGGATTTAGGGGAACTATCTAACATTATTAAAAAGACTGCTTTTAAAATAACTAGAATGGGTGAATTAGTAGGTAGAGAAGCATCAAGAAGGCTAAATGTACCATTTGGAATTATGGATCTCTCTTTAGCACCTACACCAGCAATTGGAGATAGTGTTTCTGATATATTAGAGGCCATAGGTTTAGAGAGAACTGGAACTCATGGTACTACAGCTGCATTAGCAATGCTAAATGATGCAGTTAAAAAGGGTGGAATTATGGCATCTTCATATGTTGGGGGCTTAAGTGGAGCATTTATTCCAGTTAGTGAGGATGCAGGGATGATAGACGCTGTAGAAGTAGGTGCCCTGTCATTAGATAAGCTTGAAGCCATGACATGTGTATGTTCAGTAGGTCTTGATATGATTGCAGTACCAGGAGATACAACAGCTGAAACAATTGCTGCTATTATAGCTGATGAGTCTGCTATAGGAATGATTAATAGAAAAACAACTGCTGTTAGATTAATTCCGGTAGCTGGTAAGTCAGTTGGTCAAATGGTTGAGTTTGGTGGTCTTTTAGGTAGAGCTCCAATAATGCCTGTAAATAAATTTAGTTCAGATGCTATAATCAAAAGAGGAGGTAGAATACCTGCCCCACTTCAAGCATTTAATAATTAGTAAACTAAAAAGGTTATAAATTAATTTTAAAAAAAGGATGGTATTGTTCAAAATGACAATAACCATCTTTTTTTCTGTAAGTAATACTATAAATGAGATATTGACACTTGAATGTTATAGGAATTTTAACTATAATAAATTAGAATTAAATGTATAAAATGACTTTTCGAATCCATCTTCTTAAGGCTTTAGTTAAGTCTTTTTTTTTTAAGTAATACTAATAAATGTTTGGAGGCAATGAAATTGACAAAATTCAAAATGACTATAAAAAGAAGAATGGTTTTACTTGTTTTAATTGCACTTATACCATTGATATTATTACAGCTTATAGGAATTATGAGTCAATACAGCGAAAGAATAGAAGAGGAATTAGAATCAAGCCTCAGCATTGCCCAGACAGTAGAATTAACCTTTATGAATTATCTTGAAGAGAATTGGTCTCAGCAATATGCGATTGGGATGGCAATAATAGCCAACCCAGAGTGGAAGAGAGAGGACATTGATAAATATATTAATAATGTGCTTTCTGGTAAGCAGAACTTAAAAAGGTATTCCTGGATTAGTCCTGATGGTATAGTTTTAGCTAGCTCTAATGAGGAGATTGTTAATGTAAATGCTAGGGGTATGGAATTTTACAGGAGAATACTAAGTGGAGAACAAAAAGTAGTTTCAAATTTAAGAGAGGATATAATTAATGATAATAATTTAATTATACATATTGCAAGAGGAATATATGCTGATGGTGAGTTAAAAGGTATAATGTTAGGAATACTGGATGTAGAAGCCTTGAGTGAAATTTTAAATATTCAATATACTGGTAGGTCTGTGAAATACGGTTTAATTGATAAAGCAGGAATGCTAGTACATAGGCACAAAGAACCTAATATTCCCTTAAGCGAAAGAAAAATAGAAACAGAATCTCGCTTATTTAAAGCATTTTCAGAAAAAAACGTAAAGTTCAATTATCCTTCTCAATTTGATTCAACTAATAGGCTTGGAGCCGCTACTTTAATCGAAGATATCGGATGGTTAAGCTATTATAGTATATCCTCAGCAGAGGTATTAAGCAGCTTAATGAGGTATGCTAGAAGAGATATAGCTGTGTTATTTTTAACATCCCTTTTCTCTATTTTAATAGCTCTATTCGTAGGGAATAAATATACAAGTTCATTGGAGAGATTAAAAGATGCGGCAGACGAGATTAGTAAAGGGAACCTCTCCTTCGAGACAAATTTTACTGGTAGCGATGAAATTTCAGCTACAAACGAAGCATTTAATCGCATGACGAGGGAGATTAACAATCAGATAAGTCAAAGAGATGAAGTTGTTATGTTAAAAACTAATTTCTTTTCAACAGTTTCCCACGAACTTAAAACACCAATTAATATAATATTAGGTGCTGTTCAGCTCATGGATAAAATGGAAGACATTAGTAAGGCATCTATACAAAAGTATATAAAAATGCAAAAACAAAATAGTTATAGATTACTTAGACTTATAAATAATCTAATAGATATAAATAAGATTGAGAACAATCAATTTAAAATTAAGCCAGTTAATTATGATATAATCAGTCTAGTTGAAGATATAACCACATCTGTAGTCGAATATACAGAACTTAAAAATATTGAAATAGTTTTTGATACTGAGGTAGAAGAAAAAATAATGGCTGTTGACCCAGATAAGATAGAGAGAATGATATTGAATCTTATATCAAATTCCATAAAGTTTACAGATTCAGGTGGGAAGATAGAAGTCATTATATATGATAAGGAAGATAAGGTTCAAATTTCTGTGAAGGATACTGGTATTGGAATACCCGAACATATGCAGGAGTCAATATTTCAATACTTTACTCAGGTTGACGACTCCCTCCATAGAAAAGCTGAGGGCAGTGGAATTGGTTTGGCATTAGTTAAGTCTTTAGTTGATATGCATGGTGGAACTGTAAGGGTTGAGAGTACAGTAGGTGAAGGTAGTGAATTTATTATAGAATTACCAGTAATATTATTAGACAATTCTAGTGATACGATAGAGCATACTTCTTTTACTAATGTTGAGAGAATAAATATTGAATTTTCAGATATATATTTGAAAGTAGAAAAGACTCCTAATTCTTGATAATAATTCTCCTAAATTAGCTATATTAAATGGTGGGATAACAGAATGCAATAATAACCCATTACAATATGATTATGGTGGGAGATTAGGAGCAGTTTGCCTTATTAATGATATCAATTGTGTTAGTTTTTATGGTGTTTCTTCAGAAGATGTATTTGACAAGGTTTCATTAAATGCGAATCAGCACATTATGATATTAATAATTACATTAATATTATCAATATGTTTTGCAATTGAAATTGGTAATAGATATTCAAATTTTTTCGATCAGCTAAAAGATGTGGTGGAAGAGGTATCGAAGGGTACTCAGGTTGAGATAATTCCTTCCATAGAAAAGTTGAGGGTAGTGGAATTGGTCTTTCGATGGTGAAGAGTCTTGTAGAAATGCATGAGGGAACTATTAGAGTAAATAGCACCCTTGGGGAAGGTAGTGAATTTATTATTGAACTTCCAGTGGTTTTAACTAATGACATAAGTGAAGCCATTGAAGAGATATCTGATATCTACGTAATTAAATAAATTATAGAAGGAATGGTTGACCATTCTTTTTTTTCATTATAAGTCAAGTGAGTGAAGACTCGATTAAAAAAAGAAGGATTTTGTACTTTAGAGCAGAATAATAAATTAACATATTTTACTAATTAATAACTGAGACTTTGTAACTAGGGGGTATAGAGTTGTTTAAGTTTACTTCAACATTAAAACAGAGATTAATTTTATTGGTATTAATAACATTAATGCCATTAACAATTGTACATTTGGGAGGCCTTAAACATAGATATAATTTGACCATACAAGATGAATTGCTTTTAAGCCAAAAACATGCTAAAACAGTAGGACTAACATTTATGAACTATATTGAGGAAAATTGGGTAAAGCAAAATGCAATTGGCACTTATATTGTTATTAATGATCATTGGACTAATGAAGATATTGATAGATATTTAGCTGATATACATTATGTTAAACAATTAAAGGGGTACTCGTGGATAAGCCCAGATGGAATAACACTAGCAAGCTCTAATGAAGCTGCAATTGGAGTAAGTGTCGAGCAAATGGAGTTCTTCGAGCGTGTTATTAGTGGGGAAAAGAACGTGGTATCTAATTTAAGAGAAAGTATTTTAGATGATAGCTTAGTATTCCATATTGCCACAGCAGTCTATAGTGATAACGAGCTAAAGGGGATACTACTTGGAATTGTTGATATATCTAGTCTAAATTCTATCTTTGGAATTGAAGTCACTGAAACAACAATGTTCGGAATAGTTGACAACTCCGGTAGACTTGTTTATAACTCAGGAGAAACAAATAATATGTCTTTTAACGAAAGACTTATTGATAGCAACTCTCTTTTAAGAGAAGCTATTGAAGGGAAAGCTGGTTCTAGTAGTAAATTTTATTCGAAGTTTGATAATGGTAACCGTTTAGGATCAGTTCAACCTATTGAAGATATTGGTTGGGGGAGTTTTTATAGTGTTCCTGCAGGTGAAATAATTAGTGATCTTATTAAATTTCTAAAGTTTGAAGTAGTGATATTTTTACTTACTCTATATATTTCGGTCCTTATAGCTATAGTTATTGCAAATAAATACTCAAGCTCGATTGAACTTTTAAAAGATGCGGTTGAGGAAATATCTAAAGGTAATTTAACTGTAAAGACTAACTTTAGAGATGAACTAGCATCAACTAGTGAAGCATTTAACAAAATGACTAAAGAGATTAATAATCAAATTACACAGAGAGATGAAATTACTACAGTAAAGACCAAATTTTTTTCAACGGTTTCTCATGAACTTAAAACTCCAATAAATATTATTTTAGGAGCTGTGCAATTAATGGAAAAGACAGAGGATTTAGATAGGTATTCAAGGAATAAATATTTGAAAATGCAAAAACAAAATAGTTACAGATTGTTAAGGCTTATCAATAATCTTATAGATATAAATAAAATTGAATCCAATCAGTTTAAAATTAATCCTGTCAATTGTAATATTGTTGAGCTAGTAGAGGATATAACGTTATCGGTTTCTGATTATGTAGAATTAAAAAATATTGAAATAATATTTGATACTAATGAGGAAGAGATAATTATCGCTGTGGATCCAGATAAAATAGAGAGAATTTTACTTAATCTTATTTCAAATGCAATAAAATTTACAAATCCAGGTGGTAGAGTTGAAGTAACTGTTTTAGCTAAAGAAGACAAAGTAGATATATCTGTAAAAGACTCTGGAATAGGTATACCTGAGAATATGCTTGAAGCTATATTTAGTTATTTTACCCAAGTAGGTATCTCCTCCCATAGAAAGGCAGAAGGGAGTGGTATTGGACTTTCGTTGGTGAAGTCACTTGTAGATCTTCATGGTGGAAGTGTCAAAGTATTTAGTATTGAAGGTAAAGGCAGTGAGTTTATTGTTGAATTACCTTTAATAACTATAGAGAACACTGAGAGTCAAACAGAGGAAAAGTCCTTCCCTAATATTGAAAGAATTAATATTGAATTCTCTGATATCTACTTGAAATTAGTAAATGCCCCTAATTACTAGGGCTTATTTTGTTGACTATTATATGCCAAATAGTATAATTAAGAAAGTATTATGGTTTGATAGGAGGTAAGTAATGGTAAATGTTTTTAAAGATTCATGTAATGACTTAACTGATAAACTAGTTGGACAATATGGTCTAACTAAAGTAGATTCTCTTATATGGATATATTTGAATCTTTATATGTATAAAAATATTGATAAAAAAGTTTGTTGTGATAAATTTGAGTTCATATACTTTCTTAATAATAGTCGTAATTTTAGTGGCTATTTAAGTGTTTTTGAATCTATAGATGATGAGTATTATAAAAATATACATGAAACAATCTTAAGGAAACTCTCTTTCAATTTTAAAGATTACATACATTGCAATATCTCCTTGAAGGATATGGAAGAAGTATACGAGTCTTTTTTACAGGAAGAAATAAAAAATAAGACAGGATCATATTATACTCCTATCCCTATTGTAAAATTTATTACAAAGAAGTCTATTATTGAATATTTAAAATCTCAGTTAAATGAGATAAATATACCAATAGAAAGCTTTTTAGACAATAAAAACCTTAGTATACATATAGAAGATGTTATGAATGTAATAAGTACTCTTGAACAAATTAAAATAATTGATATCGCCTGTGGGGGTGGAGTTTTCCTTAGAGAAGCAGTAGGACAAATATATAATATGCTTACTATTTGCTATGATTATTTAGGTATACCCTACGAAAGGGAAGATTTAATAAGCTCAATTTTGTCTAACAATATATTTGGAATTGACATTCAAAGGGCCTCTGTTGATATTTGTAAACTTCTATTATTAATGGGTACAAGTTTAGAGGTGGAGTTAAACATTACTACAGGCAATGCGTTATATTTAAATTCAGAAGTAAAGTATGATATAGTACTAGGTAATCCCCCTTATATTGGTGAAAAGGGTAATAGAGCAATATTTGAATCCATTCGCAATGAGGAATTTGGGATTAAATACTATGAAAAGGGAATGGACTATTTCTATTTCTTTATTTATAAAGCGGCAGAAATTTTAAAAGATAAGGGCGTATTAGGATACATAACAACTAATTATTTTGTAACTGCTGATAGTGGTAAAAAGTTAAGAGAATTTATGAAGGATAATTTTCAATTTACTTGGCTAATAAACTTTGATGAAATAAATATTTTTCAGAATGCAAAGGGACAACATAATTTAATTTACATTGCAAATAAAAGTAAACTACAGAAACAGGTAAAACTTTTTTCGTTAAAAGATGAAAATTTTAAACTTAATAATTTTGACACCTACTTAAAGGATACAATCGAAAGAAAGGATAATAGAGAATATAAAGTTTTAAATAATAGGGAGCTATATACAAACAGAGGTCATATATTAATACAATGTGATAATGAGCTAGGACTGTTAAATAAAATAGAAGATAACAGTAACTTTCTTTTACGGGAATTATGTAATGTTAATCAAGGTATCGTTAGTGGTGCTGATAAAGATTCTAAGACTGGTAAAGGCATATTTGTACTTACTAGAGAAGAACTTGAAGAATTAAACTTATTAAAAGATAAGTATATAAAATTTATTAAGCCTTTTTATAAAAATAGTCAAATAAAAAAATATTTAACTATAGAAAAAGATGATTTATTTATTTTATATATTGATGATGATAGCTTAAGTACGGAAGAAGAATATCCCCATTTAATAGCACACCTAAGTAAATACAAAACTATATTATTAAAGAGAAGAGAAGTACAAAAGGGTACTAGAAAATGGTATGCCTTGCAGTGGCCTAGAAATATTAATATATTCGAAGAAGAAAAGATTGTTTCACCACAACGTTCTTTAGATAACTCATTTGCATATTCTATGGAGCCTTTATATGCCAGTGCAGATGTGTACTATATTACTAAAAAGACTAGTGATGTTTCACTTATATATATACTTGGCATTTTAAATTCCTCATTAATGTATTACTACCTATTTAATAGAGGAAAGAGAAAGGGAAAATATTTGGAATTATATGCAACTCCGCTTAAAGAACTACCAATAGTATATACGAAGGATAAAAACAAAATAAGTTTGTTGGAAAACTATGTAAAAGAGTTACTGAATTCTAATATTGATAGTACTTCAAAAGAGAATATGGAGTCTAACATAGACAATTTAGTATTTGAGTTATACAAGACTACTAGTATAGATAGGAAGGAAATTTTAAGCTTCAAAAAACCAAAGTAGTTATTCTGTTAATTTGGGTAAGAGTATGGTTTATTATTTGACCAAATCTCTTTCCCATTACTTTTAATAATGACTGTTCCATTGTAATCAGTTCTATAAATATTAATAGCCATATTTTTTAGACGATTCATAACTTCATCATGGGGGTGACTGTATGAGTTGTTATAGCCACAGGATATTAAAGCTACATCTGGATTTATAGTGTTTAAAAAAGAAAGAGATGAGGAGCTACTACTTCCATGATGTGCAATCTTTAGTAAATGAGAACGTAAAAATCTATGCTCATAATGATTTATAATATCTTGTTCTGCCTCATATTCTATGTCGCCTGTAAAAAGAAATGATTTTTCTAAATAGTCTAGCTTTAAAACTATACTCCAGTTATTTAGGTCCTCACCGTAATTCTTCAAAGGGGATAGAAAGTACAAACTAATTTCCTCATCAAAGTCTATCTTTGAGCCAACAGGCAGAGTTGATATTTTTAAACTATGATTTTTGGCAGTGATAAGCATGTTTTCGAAAGTTTTAGATGTGTGAGCAACTGGCGGTATATAAAAACTTTCTATGTTCGTGCTTTCGATTATTTTATGCAAACCACCAATATGATCACTATGAGGATGGGTACCTATTAGAACATCTAGGGATTTTATTTTATTTTTTTTCAGGTGTGCTAAAACCTTAGGACCATTACTTGTATCCCCTGCATCAATTAATATAGTCTTTTTATTTGGAGTAACAATTAGAATACTATCCCCTTGTCCCACATCTAACAAATGAATTTCAAGTAATTTTTCTGCATTATTATTATATAAATTAAATAATAGTATAGTAGACAGTATAAAGGTGCATATAATTATGCCATATTTTTTTATATTATTCATTGTTTCCCTCCATAAAAATGATAGAATATTAATAAATATTAGATTGATGATAATTTTTGAATGTAGTATTATATAGAAAGCGAATGGCCCTTTCGAGAGGAGGTTATATTATGACATTTAATATTTTCTTTGCTACAGCAGATGAGAGAAAGAGCTTTCTTAATTTTGATTGTAATATAAATTTAGAATCTATTAAAGACAAAAAAACGATAGTTGTTGAAAATAAATGTATTAAAATTATTAGACTTAAAACTGTCTATAAACATATACCAGGTTTTTGGGCTGAGGTATCTCTGCAAAATAATACTTTAGGTAAAGAGTTATATAAATCTATAACAAATAATTATGGTGAAAACAGTATTAATGAAAATGTTTTCTTTCCACAAAACAATATGTCTATTAAAGAATTAAATCTATCATGGATAAAAAAATATAATATTTTAAAGAATAGATTATCTGAGGATATGTGGAAGGTCTTTTTTCAGGAGATAAAGCATCATTTTGAATATAACAGTGTTGAGGTTGCTTATAATGGCGTATTGTTGATTCTTAAATACAATCCTTTTTTCCTAAAAAAATATAAGAGATACTATATTTTAGAAGACTTAGCTTATTATTTTGAAGAAGTGGGGAATTTGGGAAAAGCTCTTAAATGCTTGAAAATTCAATCTGTACTATGTCCAGAATCTATGGAACCCTATTTAAATATGAGTAGTTTCTATATAATTAACGGAATGGAAACAGATGCAATTGAAGTATGTGAAAAAGCTTTACTTAAAAGTCCGAAAAACCAATACTTAATGAGTAATTTAATTATTGCTGCTTCTAATATGGGTAACTTTGAGTATGCAACAGATTACTTAAGAAAGGTATTATCTGATGAACCGAATAATCCATATTACTGGAAGCTACTAGGTGATATTTTTTATGAACTTGAAAATATTGATGAAGCAATCAAGTGTTTTAAAAATTCCCATGAAAAAGGAAAGAGTGAAAATTTAGAAGACCTACAGGCTGATGTTTGTTTGAGTATTGCCACTTGTTACTATGACAAAAAAAATTATAAGGAAGCAGTTAAGTATTTTAGGAAAGTTCTTAATTACACTCCATTTGATTCTGTAGCTTTACTAAACTTATCACAGATATACTACTTTCAATTAAAAGATATTAAGGCTTCACTAAAGTATACAAAAATATTAACTGATAAAATGCCGGAAAATGGCTATGGCCAGTTTCAATTAGGATTAATATATTCACAAATGAATAGCTTTGAAAAAGCTAAATGGCATCTATATAGAGCGAGACAAATCATGCCTAATTTTTTACCAGTACAGGACGCAATTAATTCTTTGAAAAAAATAAAGTAATAAATATGTATTCCTTTAAAAATACTATAATATATAAAAGTTTTGAGGAGTGATATTTTGAAGTTAACTGTACTAGGTTGCTATGGTCCATATCCAAAAGCAAGAGGTGCTTGTTCAGGATATTTATTAGAGGATGATGATTCGAAAATATTAATCGATTGTGGTAATGGAGTCCTTTCAAAGCTTTTTGCTATAATGAGTGATCTGAACAAGTTAGATGCTATTTTCATTAGCCATTTACACTCTGATCATATGGGGGATTTATTAGTTCTTAGATACGCTATAGGTATAGGACAATTAATGGGAAAAGTTAGAAAATCAATACCTATTTATTTACCTTCTAGTCCAAAGGATGAGTATGACAAAATTCAATTTAACAATGCCTTTATTAGAAACATTATAAATGAAAAAACTACTGTAAAAGTAAATAACTTTAACGTATCTTTCAAAAAAACAGACCATTCAGTGGAATGCTATGCTATTGCATTTGAACATAGCGGAAAAAGATTTGTATATTCTGGAGATACAAAGGTTTTTGATGGATTTATAGATTTTGTAAGAGGTAGCGATTTATTTCTATGTGAAGCAAGTGTTTTAGAAAAAGATAGAACTGAAAGCATGGCTCATCTTTCAGCAAAGCAAGCAGCAGAAATCGCACTAAATGCAGGGATTAAGAGACTGCTATTAACTCATTTATTACCTGAAATAAAGCCAGATAGTCTATATACTGAAGCTAGAGAGGTTTTTCCATATATTTTAGAGATGGCTGAGGAAGGAAAAGGATACTTTATATAAATTCTCATATTATATCATTCTCTTTGTTGGGGAAAATACTATTAGCAGTAAATATATCATAATTGAGGTGATTTAATGCTAAATAGTATATTTGAACGAAGAGTTAGACATGAGGATGGTTATGACTTAATTTTAGAAATTCCTGAAAGAGAATTTTATCAGATATATGAAAATTTAGATGAGGAATCAGCAGGGGAAGTAATATCAACCTTTTTAGAATATCACCAGGATGATGGGTCTCCGAGTGATATTGAAATTAAGCATAATAAAAATACACACATAGTTACGATTTCTGCTATGTTGAATTATTTAGATAATGATCATACACCTGAACATGTCCTTCCTCATTATTTAAGAGATATATAAAATTTGTAATAGAAAGTCATATTTATTTGGCTTTCTATTTTTTTATTACACGCCTACTAAACAAAAAAGTATGTTAAAATATTACTAAATTAAACGGGATTTTAGAGTGTAGTTATAAAATTAGCTTAAGGGGATGTTAACTTGAAAAGGCCCTTTGTGTACATATTTTTTAGCTTGCTAAGTGGTATAATGATTGCATATTTCTCTAACTTTAGATTGAAGACTCCAATAGCTATTTATATGTTAATAGCTATTGTTGCTATGCTATTGGCTATGAAAAAGCATGAAAAATTTTTCATTATAGCTTTATTTATTATACTCGGAGGCATGCTTTACAACTTTTCAGTTAATGAAGAATCCATTACCTCATATGTTAATTTGAATAATCCTATCGAGGTTCTAATTATTAATGATGGTATACAAAAGGGTAGTTTCAAAACATATATGGAGTATGAGACAATAGTTAAAATAACAAATGAAAGATCTTTAATAAGAGTATATAATTCGAGTAGCTCTTTATTTGAGGTAGGAGATATAATTAGACTATATAAATATAAAGTGAATCCTATAGATTCATCTAATGAAGTTATAGGTAGCTTTTATAATATATATAAGAGCAGAGGAATTAAAAACATTATTGATGTAAACATGGATAATATATACAGAGTCGGTGCGAAAACCTTTGGATTTAGGTATTTTGGTAATAGTTTAAGAAGGTATGTAGAATATTATTTCGATCAATCCTTTTCGAATCGAGAAGGAAGTCTGTTGAAGAGTATTATATTTGGTAATAGAGGATATATGCCACCTGAAATGATTGCACATTTTAGTAAAAGTGGTACCGCACATATTATTGCAGTTTCAGGTTTGCATATAGGATTATTAATTGTCTTTTTAGATCGTATATTAAAGCTTATAAAAATAAGAAAGACATATATAAAAATAATAACTGTTTTTATATTGCTTTTATATTCATATGCAGTTAACTTTCCAGTATCTATAGTACGGGCTAGTCTAATGTATTATTTATATATAGCTGCTTTTTTTCTAGAAAGAAAATATGATGCAATAAATACTATGATGCTAATAGCAGTCATACTATTAATTTTAAATCCACATATTATTTTTTCAGTTTCATTCCAACTGTCATTTTGTGCAACTTTCGGAATACTAGTGCTTTATCCTTTAATTTATTCTAGATTAGAAGGATTTGTTCATAAGAGTATATGTGGTCTACTTGCGGTTACATTGTCTGCACAAATAGCCACGTTACCAATATTAGTTTTTCATTTCAATTACTTATCAATTATTTCTATAGTTGCTAATTTATTAATAGTACCTGTAATAGGAGCTTTGATTTCTATAACATTAATTAGCATTATATTAAGCTTATTACCTATAAATATTGCTATTTTTTTAAACTTTCTAATTAATTTACTATTAAAGTATATTCTTAAAATTGCAGAAATTAGTAGTGAATCTCTTTTTTCAGGTATTACTATTGAATTTATTCAGCTATATCATGTTATAATTTACTATGTAGTTATTGTTTTAATCTACATGTTAGTAAAAAGTAGAAAACAATTTGGTATATACACTTGGAGGATTAATAATGAGTTATAAGGAAATTGCGAAAGATATAAAAAATAATAATTTAAAGAAAATGTATTTATTTCATGGTGAAGAGAGTTATTTAATGAACCACTATATAAATGAAATTAAAAATAAATTTATTTCTAAGGATTTTGAGGATTTAAATTATATTAAAATGGATGAAAAAGAATTCACAGTAGATAAATTAATAAATTCATTAGAGACATTACCTTTCATGTCTGAAAAAAAAATAGTAGTAGTTAAAAACAGTGAATTATTCGGGACTAAGAAAAAAATGCTATCAGAGGACGAGGAAGATAAGTTAATTAAGTATTTAAATAACTTGCCAGATACTGCTTGTTTAATATTTGTTACTTTTGATGCTATTGACGCAAGAAAAAAAATAAGTAAGGAAATTAAAAAAAATGGAACGGTAATTAGTTTTGACAAACTACAATTAGCTGAACTTAAAAAGTGGATTGAAAAAATATTAAGAAGCCATAAAAAAGAAATGAATCAATCTGATATTACATATTTTATAAATAATCTTAACTACTTTGATAAAAGTGGTAATCAGGATTTATATAATATTGAAAATGAAATTAGAAAACTAATTGCTTTTGTTGGGGATAAAGATGTAATACATGAAGGTGACATAAATTTAGTTTTCGTATCCACATCACAGAATAATATATTTAAGCTTTTAGATGAAATAGAAAAAAATAATGTAAAAAAAGCAATAAATATTTTAAATGAATTAATTAATGAAGGTGAACCAATTATTAAAATATTAGTTGTTTTAAGTAATCATATAAGAAATTTATTTAAGACAAAATTACTTTTAGTTCAGGGGTATTCCTCTAAGATGATAGCCCAGGAATTAAAGATTCATCCATTTGTAGCTGGAAAATTAGTAGATCAATCTAGAAGATTTGACGAAAGAAGGTTAAGAAAGCTTATAGACATATGCTTGGAATTTGATGCAAAGATAAAATTGAGTAAGATAAAGCAACAAATTGCTACAGAGCTATTAATAATAGAAATGTGTAAAAATAATAATAATTAAGCAAATATAAAAGCGTACCAAAAGGTACGCTTATTTATAATAAACCTGAGACACGGTTTTTTTTTAGATAAAATTAAACTGCTTTGTTGATTTTTTGCGCTAATCTTGAAACTTTTCTTGAAGCTTTAGATTTGTGAATTACATTTTTAGCAGCAGCTTGATGTAATTTTTTCTCAACAGTTTTAAGTAAAGCTTTAGCTTCTTCTAAGTTACCTAGGCTTAAAGCATCTTCAAATCTTCTAATAGCTGTTTTAAGTTGAGATTTTACCATTTTGTTTCTCAAAGTTTTTTTAGCAATAACTTTGATTCTTTTTTGTGCTGATTTTATATTTGCCAATTATTTCACCCCCTTAAATGGTCGCTAACATCGATAATTTTACCAAAAAAAAGTATGGATTGCAATAAGAAATATTGTATATTATATATTCATTTATTTCCTTTATTAATTTCCATTATTCATTATTCATTACTTTTTTTAACAAAACCTCTATATTAGCGGGTTATAATTTAATACATTAAATTATTTATTTTTAAAAATTATATATAAATATCTAAATAAAATCAAATAATAATAAAAAATATAGAGAATAAAATTTTACATTAGGAAATGAGGTATATTGATGTTTAATGTAAGAACTGATTTAGCTATGGAGGTTAGAGAGCTATATAAAGAGAGAACTAAACAGGAAGTTGAAGGGGTATCCGTTGATGTAGAAGAAATGGGGAATGTTAATATAACCAGAGTCGATATTATGAATGATTATGGGGCTCAGGTAATGGGTAAGGCCAAAGGGAAGTACATAACTTTAGAATGTAAAGCTTTACGTAGGGCAGATGCTGATTTAAAGGATGAAGTAAGCCAAACCTTAGCTAAAGAACTTAAAAAATTAGTAGTGATAAAGGAAAATCCTAAAATTTTAATAGTAGGACTAGGTAATTGGAATATCACTCCTGATGCATTAGGCCCAAAGGTTGTTTCTAAGGTATTTGTTACTAGACATCTATTTAAAATGTATAATAAGGAAGGCGATAAGGATTTAGCAGAGGTTAGTGCGATTTCCCCGGGTGTAATGGGTACAACAGGGTTAGAAACCTCTGAAATCATTAGAGGAATAGTAGAAAAGTCAAAACCAGATATGGTTATAGCTGTAGATGCATTAGCTTCTCGTAAAATGGAAAGGGTAAATACAACTATTCAAATTTCTACTTCTGGAATTAGTCCGGGTTCGGGAGTTGGGAATAAGCGAATGGCTCTTGATAAGGAAAGTTTAGGAATACCTGTTGTTGCAATTGGGGTTCCAACCGTTGTTGATGCTGCTACATTAACTAGTGATACAATAGAGATGGTAATAAACGAATTTTCAAACGAAGCTATTGTTGGCTCTCAGTTTTATAATATGCTTGGGGAACTTAAGGAACAAGAAAAATATAATTTAATTAGAGAAATATTAGAACCATATGGAGCAAATCTTGTGGTTACACCTAAAGAGGTAGACGAAGTAATTGTAAACATGGCACAAATCATTGCAAATGGAATTAATATAGCTGTTCATCCATCCATAGATTTAAAAGATGTTAATAGATATTTAAACTGAAAATAAGGAATAATTAACGCCCACCTTTCATATTAATCAATAGATACTTAAGAAGGTGGGTGACACTTTTGGGTAAAAAACCTAGAAATAGCTTTAGTGATGACCATTACAATTTAATAATAGCAGTACTTCTAATAGTAATCTTTTTCTTTTTAATGAAGATAGTAATACAATATAACTTTAAGGATTTCATTTCTAATAACAATCAGTCAATATTTATGAAAGGTACAATTAGTCATGCTTTTCCAGCATCAACAATTAATGATAACAATAATATTAGTACTTTTGGAAGCGTTAATAAATCCTTGTTTAAAAGTATTTTTCGGGTTGATTTAAGTAATCCAGTGACATATGCTCAAGCGCAATTCCCCGCAAGTTATCTTCATCAAAATAACTTTAGTAGTCAAAGTGCCTTCAATCAAAGGAAGTTAAATGATGAAACGAGCAATAATAATCCTGTTATATACTTTACGAATTTTGATGGTACAGAAATTGATATTACGGAAGGTGACGAAGATGACTTAGGAGAGCTTAGGTCTGGTGGTGTGTATTTACTTGAGGAAAATAACGTAGTAGATAGTATAAATAATAATGAGGTGGATTTAGGGAATATAGATAAGCCGAGACCTATTACTTTTGAAAAAGGAAAACCACAGATTTTAATTTATCATACTCATGGTACCGAGTCTTATTATCCTGCTTCAGAAGGAAATTACCATTCCTTAAGAACTCAGTACACTGTAATACATGTATCTGAAATAATTACTCGAGAGCTTGAAAAAAGAGGATTTGAAGTTATCCATGATCAAACATTACATGACTATCCATCATACAATGGTTCATATAGTAGGTCTCTAGAAACGGCCAAAAACATACTAGATAAAAATCCTACTGTTAAAGTAGTACTAGATATTCATAGGGATGGATTTGATAATGTTGATGCTACACCAAATAGACAGAATTTAATTAATAATAATACTGTTTCAATTAATGGAGAGACTGCTACACGATTTCAGTTTGTTATAGGGCCTGATAGTAAGAATAGATCAGAAGTAGAAAAGTTTGCAAAGCTTGTTAAAGCTGTTAGCGATAGTAAGTACCCAGGGTTTAGTAAGCCGATTTTAGTTAAGCCTCTAGGAAGATACAACCAGTTTTTATCGGATTATTATGGGCTAATTGAGTTAGGTAGTAATGCAAATACAATTGAGCAGGCAGAAAGAACAGCTAAATATTTAGCTGATGTATTAGCTACATCCCTAGAATTATTAAGTCAATAATAATGAATAATAATATTGCCTTTAATAGTTTAAAATTTTTAAAAACGCTTAAACTAGTAAGGGTGATTTTTTTATGGGCCGGATGGCAAAAAAACAATTAAGAAAAGAAAAAAATATTAAAGTGACATATATATTATTAGCCATATTCATTTTATTGATTGTAGGTCTATCTCTTGTAGATAAAACTATAGGACATATAACAGGAAATAATGACATTAGGGCTATTGACATAGAGGTTGAAAATGATATAGCTATAGTACATTTCCTAGGCAATGAGTATGATATAGATTATGTAGACATAGCAGTAGAGATAAGAAGTAAACTAGAAGAGGCTTATGAAGTTACATTGGATAACATTATAGCTATAAAGGAAAGAATCCTTTCTATAAATGTCGGAGGTTAACCGACATTTTTTTCAAATTTATATAAAAAATATACACACTAAAATATTATTGTGATATAATTTAAAAAGTTAACCTAAGATGAAGTTTAAAGGAGCGATTTGAATGCCAAGCGAGAGACTAAGTAAAATAAGAAATTTTTCAATCATTGCTCATATCGATCATGGAAAATCAACCTTGGCTGATAGACTTATTGAATATACAGGCCTAGTCAGTGAAAGAGAAATGCAAGAGCAACTATTAGATAATATGGATTTAGAAAGAGAACGTGGAATTACTATAAAACTACAAAATATTAGACTTATATATAAGGCTAAGGATGGTAATGAGTATTACTTAAACTTAATTGATACTCCTGGTCATGTTGATTTTACATATGAGGTATCCAGAAGTTTAGCTGCTTGTGAGGGTGCAATTTTAGTAGTTGATGCAGCGCAAGGAATTGAGGCTCAAACCTTAGCGAATGTTTACTTAGCATTAGAGCAGAATTTAGAAATAGTACCAGTTATAAATAAAATAGATTTACCTAGTGCTAGACCAGATGAAATTAAGAGGGAAATTGAAGATGTTATTGGTTTAGATGCTAGTGATGCCCCATTAATTTCTGCTAAGGAAGGAATTAATATTATTGATGTATTAGAAGCCATAGTAGCAAAAGTTCCTGCCCCTTCGGGTGATGAAAATGGACCACTAAAGGCCCTAATTTTTGACTCATACTATGACAATTATAAAGGTGTAGTTGCATATATACGTGTGGTAGAAGGAACCCTTAAAAAGGGCATGAAAATAAAAATGATGGCTACAAATAAGGAGTTCGAGGTAACAGAAGTAGGAGTTATGTCACCGGGACAAATTCAAGTAGATGCATTAATGCCAGGAGATGTTGGCTACGTTGCCGCAAGTATTAAGGATGTTAAAAATTGTAGGGTTGGGGATACAATTACAGATAAGAATAACCCAACGGCTGAGCCACTGCCGGGATATAGAAAAGTTACCTCAATGGTATACTGTGGAGTTTATCCTGCTGAGGGTGAAAAATATGAAGATATTAGGGATGCATTAGAAAAGCTTCAAGTAAATGATGCGGCTTTAGTATTTGAGCCAGAGACCTCTGCAGCCCTAGGATTTGGTTTTAGATGTGGATTTTTAGGATTGTTACATATGGAGATAATACAGGAAAGATTAGAGAGAGAATTTAATCTAGACCTTGTAACTACAGCTCCTAGTGTAATTTATAGGGTTACAAAGACAAACAATGAGGTAGTAATGATACAAAATCCAGCAAACCTTCCTAAGCCACAGGAAATATACATGATGGAAGAGCCTATAGTTAAGGCAAGTATAATGGTTCCAAATACCTATGTAGGAGCAGTTATGGATCTATGCCAAGATCGTCGTGGTGAAATGAAGAATATGGAGTATATTGAAGAGACTAGAGTAATACTTCATTATGAACTACCATTAAATGAGGTTATATATGACTTTTTTGATGCTCTTAAGTCTAGAACTAAAGGATTTGGTTCTCTGGACTACGAATTTTTAGGATATAGAGAGTCTGACCTTGTAAAACTTGATATTCTAATTAATTCAGAGCAAGTAGATGCGCTTTCTTTTATCGTTCATACAAGTAAGGCTTATCCAAGAGGAAAAGCAATGTGCGAAAAGCTTGTAAATGAAATACCAAGACATCAATTCCCAATACCAATTCAAGCTTCGATTGGAACTAAGGTAATAGCTAGGGAAACAATTAGGGCTTTAAGAAAAGACGTTTTAGCTAAATGCTACGGTGGAGATATAACAAGAAAGAAAAAGCTTCTTGAGAAACAAAAAGAAGGTAAGAAAAGAATGAGACAAGTAGGAAGTGTAGAGGTACCTCAAAAGGCCTTTATGTCTGTGCTTAAGTTAGATTAATAAATCAAAAGAATCTTCGTTAGAAGATTCTTTTATACTTTAATTATATATTACTTTATTTATATATTTTATTAATGGGCGGGCGGTGAAAAGTTGGAACCTGTAAGTATATATATTCATATACCTTTTTGTAAGCAGAAGTGCTTTTATTGTGATTTTAATTCATATAGCGGTAAAGAGCCATTGATGGACACTTATGTAGATATGTTAATTAAAGAAATAGAGTTATATAGGCATAAGCTTTCTAAATATATGGTAAAGACCATTTTCATCGGTGGAGGAACTCCGTCCTTATTAAATAATGAATGTATTACAAAAATAATAGATGCTTTAAAGAAAAACTGCAATATAGAAATGAATGCTGAAATTTCTATAGAGGTTAATCCTGGCACTGTTAATAAGGAGAAGTTAGAGCTATATTATGATTTAGGCATTAATAGATTAAGTATTGGTCTACAGTCCTGTTACAATGAGACCTTAAAGCTTATTGGTAGAATTCATAGCTATGAGGACTATTTGAGAAATGTTAGAGAGGCTAGGGAAGTTGGTTTTACAAATATTAACACAGATTTAATCTTTGCTTTGCCTGGCCAAACTGTTGATCAGTGGATACACTGTTTATCTGAGCTAATAAAACTAAAAATACCACATATATCTACTTACAGCCTTATAATCGAAGAGGAAACTCCTTTTTATACTTGGGTAGAAGAAAAAAAGATTGCACAGCAGGATGAAGATACAGATTTAAAGATGTATGAGGAGGGTATTAGATTTTTAAGAAATAGTGGATATAAACATTATGAAATATCTAATTTTGCACTTCCAGATTATGAATGTCGGCATAATATAAATTATTGGTTAAATGGTGAATATATTGGGTTTGGAGCAGGAGCCCACTCTAATGTAAATAAGGTAAGGTATAGTAATATCAATGATATCACTGGATATATGTTGTCTTTAAAAGATAACAGACTTCCGATAATGGAAGAGATTAAAACTACATTAAATGATGAAATAAGTGAAACTATGTTTTTAGGACTTAGACTTCTTGAAGGTATAGATATATCAGATTTTAAGAGGAGATTTGGTAAGACTCCACAGGATATATATGGAGATATATTATTAGAATTAAAAGAGAAAAAACTAATAGCATATGACAATGAAGTTATTAAATTGACTGAATCAGGGCTGGTTTTATCTAACATTGTTTTCCAACAATTATTATTGGATTAAAAATTCTAATTTTAGTATTGACAAATAATTTCTGAAATGATATTTTATAGTCAGAATAATTAGCACTCAACAAATAAGAGTGCTAATAAAAAATAGGGTGATAATATGAAACTAAATGATAGGAAGCTAACTATATTACAAGCTATTATTCATGATTACATCCAAACGGCAGAGCCTGTGGGTTCAAGGACATTATCTAAAAAGTATGAACTTGGAATAAGTCCAGCCACCATAAGAAATGAAATGTCTGACCTAGAAGAGCTTGGTTTTTTAAAGCAACCTCATACCTCTGCAGGGAGGATACCTTCAGATAAGGCCTATCGATTGTATGTGGATGATTTAATGGAGATTAAAAGAATAGCAGAGTACCATAGGCAACAAATGAAAGTGGATTTATTGAAGAAGTTTGGTGAGGTAGAACAATTACTACAGTATAGCTCAAAGATAATTTCTCAACTTACTAATTATACTTCTGTTGTTTTGGCACCTCATATTAAGGAAAATAAAATTAAACATGTGCAGCTTGTCCCAATAGATAGTGAAAAGGTTCTTGCAGTAATGGTTACAGATACAGGAATTGTGAAAAATCCAATTTTAAAGCTGAGTGAAAAGGTAAATAATAATACATTAGAACGAATATCAAATATTATAAATGCAAAGATACAGGGCAAGACTATAAAAGAGATAGAAAACGATATAGTTCTAAACATAAAAACAGAGATGGGCGAATTCGAAAGCTTAGTTCAATCTATTTTCCCTGATATATTCAGTGGTTTAGAATCTGGGGATGAATTTGAATTGTTTATGAGTGGAGCAACAAATATCTTTAATTTTCCTGAATACAATGACTTAATAAAAGCAAAAGCCTTTTTGAAGTTGTTAGAGGAAAAACAAACACTGTCAAGCTTAATAACTGGTTCTAGTGATTCGGGATTAACGATTTCTATTGGAAGTGAAAATAGCTGTGAAGAGGCGAAGGAATGTAGTTTAGTTACAGCCACATATAAATTAGATGGTAGTACTGTCGGATGGTTAAGTGTTATTGGCCCAACTAGAATGGATTATTCAAATGTTGCAGGAGTAATGCTTCAAGTTAGTCAGTATATAAATGATTTATTAAGAAAAAGATATAAATAGATTTGTTTATTAAAGTAATTGGAGCTTCTGCCATAAATTAGGCAGTAAGCTATAAATAATAAGTGCGAAGTGCATTGCATTTTGCACTCTATCTTTGTATTATAATTTGAAAAGGGTAGGTGAATGTTTAGCAATGTTTGAGGAAAATATTAAAGAGGATAATCAGATATCAGTAGAAGAAATGGATGCTGATAGCAATTTAGAGGCTTTTCAAGAAGAGATGAAGGATCAACAGGAGGCAGAAAGTATTGAGAATCTAAAGAATTTACTTAAGGAAAAGGAATTAGAGAGTATAGATTTTCAAAATAGACATCAAAGGCTTCAGGCAGATTTCATAAACTATAAAAAAAGAGTTGAAAAAGAAAAAAGTGAAATATATCAATATGGAGTTGAAAAACTTGCTATTGATTTGTTAAATATTATTGACGGCTTAGAAAGGGCATTAGACTCACAAAAAGACACTACAAATAGCTTTACTGAAGGAATACAGTTAATATTAAAGCAGTTTTTAGATATATTAGATAAACATGGTATTAAGGAAATTGAGGCCTTAAATAAGCCCTTTGATTTAAATCTTCATCATGCAGTTATGAAAGAAGAGTCAGATGTAGAATCTAATACGGTTATAGAAGTGTATCAAAAGGGTTATACAATACATAGTAAAGTGTTAAGGCCTGCAATGGTTAAAGTATCAGCATAATAACTTAGTTAAATTTTAAAATATAAAAATATATAAATATATAAATATATAAATATATAAATATATAAATATAAAATTGAAGGAGGATATATATGAGTAAAGTAATTGGAATAGATTTAGGAACAACAAACTCATGTGTTGCTGTGTTAGAGGGTGGGGATCCAATTGTTATCCCAAATTCAGAAGGAAATAGAACGACACCTTCAGTAGTTGCTTTTGGAAAAGATGGTGAAAGAATCGTAGGGGAGCCTGCAAAAAGACAAGCAGTTACAAACCCTGATAGAACAATAATATCTATTAAAAGACATATGGGAACCAACCATAAAGTAAATATTGATGGTAAAGAATATACACCTCAAGATATATCTGCTATGATACTTCAAAAATTAAAAGCAGATGCTGAGGCTTACTTAGGAGAAAAAGTAACAGATGCAGTAATTACAGTTCCAGCGTATTTTACAGATAGCCAAAGACAGGCAACTAAAGATGCGGGAAAAATTGCAGGGCTTAATGTTCAAAGGATTATTAATGAGCCAACTGCTGCTTCTTTAGCCTATGGATTAGATAAGGGAGATACTCAACAAAAAATATTAGTATATGACTTAGGTGGAGGAACTTTTGACGTTTCTATACTAGAGCTAGGGGATGGAGTATTCGAAGTTTTAGCTACTAATGGAGATAATAATCTAGGTGGAGACGATTTCGATGAGGCTATTATTAACTACTTAGCAGAGCAGTTTAAAAAGCAAGAGGGAATTGATTTAAGACAAGATAATATGGCACTTCAAAGATTAAAGGAAGCTGCTGAAAAGGCTAAAAAAGAGCTTTCGAGCACAATGACAACTAACATTAACTTACCATTTATTACAGCTACAAATACAGGTCCAAAACATATGAACATTGATTTATCAAGAGCTAAATTTGATGAGTTAACTGCTCACTTAGTTGAAAGAACAATTGGACCATTAAAAAATGCTATGAGAGATGCTAAATTATCAGCAGGGGATATTGATAAAGTTATTTTAGTTGGAGGTTCAACTAGAATTCCTGCAGTGCAAGATGCAGTAAAGAAAATAACTAATAAAGACCCGCATAAAGGTATTAATCCTGATGAGTGTGTTGCTGTTGGAGCATCAATTCAGGCAGGGGTATTAACTGGAGAAGTTAAGGACGTATTATTATTAGACGTAACTCCTCTGTCCCTAGGAATTGAAACTCTAGGTGGAGTATTTACGAGACTAATCGAAAGAAATACTACTATACCAACTAAGAAAAGCCAAGTATTCTCAACAGCTGCAGATAATCAATCAGCAGTGGATATTCACGTTCTTCAAGGTGAGAGACAAATGGCTGCAGATAATATAACTATGGGAAGATTCCAATTAACAGGAATACCATTAGCTCCAAGAGGAGTACCTCAAATAGAAGTAGCCTTTGATATTGATGCAAATGGTATCGTTAATGTGTCTGCTAAAGATTTAGGAACAGGTAAGGAACAAAAAATAACTATTACTGCTTCAACTAATCTATCTGATGCTGAAATTGAGGCTAAAATCAAAGAAGCAGAAAAATTTGCTGAGGAAGATAAGCAACGTAAAGAAAAAATTGAAACATTAAATCAAGCTGACTCTTTAATATATCAAACTGAAAAAACTTTAAAAGAAGCAGAAGGTAAAATTGCTAAGCAAGATGAAGAAAAAGTAAAAGCTGAAGTTGAGAAATTAAAGAAAGCAGTTGAAACAGATAATGTAGATGAAATAAAGAAAGCAATTGAAGACTTAACAAACGCATTCCATGCTATTTCACAGCAAATGTATCAACAGGCATCAGAGGCTCAAAATGCTGGAGATGCAGGACAACAAAATAGAGATGAGAATGTTGTAGATGCAGAGTATGAAGAAGTTAATGATGATGACACAAAATAATTAGCAAGTGAGGACACCCCTTGGGGGGTGTCTTCGTAGTTGCTATTTGCTAACTAAGTGAATGAGGTGGTGAAATAGTGAGTAAGAGAGACTATTATGAGGTGCTTGGTGTTGATAAAGGCTCAAGTCCAGAAGATATAAAAAGGGCATATAGAAAACTAGCTATGAAGTATCATCCTGATAAAAATCCAGGTGATGCATCCGCAGAGGCTAAATTTAAAGAAGTAAGCGAAGCTTATGAGGTATTAAGCTCTCCAGATAAAAAACAAAGATATGACCAATTTGGCCATGCAGGGATGAATGGACAGGGTGGTTTTGAGGGCTTTGGTGGCGGAGCAGGTTTTGAAGATATTTTTGGTGATATATTTGATATGTTTGGTGGCGGCGGTTTTGGCAGAAGAAATCGTGGTCCACAAAAAGGTGCAGATGTTAAGTATGAAACTACAATAACCTTTGAAGAAGCAGCCTTTGGTACAGAAACAACTATACAGTTCCATAAGGATGAAACCTGTGATACTTGTGATGGAACTGGGGCTAAGCCTGGTACATCAGTCAAAACTTGTACTGACTGTAATGGTTCCGGAGAAGTAAGATTTGTTCAAAGGACCCCCCTAGGTCAAATTGTAAATGTAAGACCTTGTACGAAATGTCACGGATCAGGTAAGCAAGTTGAAGTACCATGTTCTACATGTAGAGGTAAAGGGGTAGAAAGAAAGCTGAAAAAAGTAAAGGTAAAAATCCCTGCAGGTGTAGATAATGGTTCTGTTATATCCTTGAGAGGTGAGGGTGAGCCTGGTCTAAAGGGTGGTCCTCACGGGGACTTATATGTAGTTATACGTGTAATGGACCATAATCTTTTTGAAAGAGAAGGATATAACGTATATTGTGAAATACCGATTACTTTTGCACAGGCTGCATTAGGTGATGAATTAGAAGTACCTACGCTGGAAGGCAAAGTAAAATATAAAATACCTGAGGGTACACAGTCTGGCACAGTATTTAGACTAAGGGGTAGAGGTATTGTCCATCCAAAAGGACATGGTAAGGGAGATCAGTTTGTTAAAGTAGTTGTTGAGGTACCTAAAAAGTTATCTGAAAGACAAAAAGATATTATTAGACAATTTGCTGCTGAAAGCGGTGAAGATGTACATGAGCAAAGAAAATCTTTCTTTGAAAAAGTGAAAGAGGCTTTGAAATAGACTTATTTATAAAAGTTCTTAAATGTATATTAACAGACTTTAGCGTTAATTAATCATTTAAGGACTTTTTCAGTACATATAAGATAAATCAAGATAATAAACAATATTTTAAATTTTGGTATATAATGTTTCAATTTTAGAGAATCATAGTATATAATTAATATTTGTAATTAATAGATAAGTTTAACAATAAAATCTTTAAACTAATAATATATTAAGGATGTGATAGTTTGAAATGGATTGAAGTATCAATCAAAACTACTACAGAGGCAGTTGATGCAGTTTCTAATATTTTATATGACGCTGGTGTAACGGGTGTAGTAATTATTGACCCAAACGATATAAATTTTGTGAGTGATGAAGAAAAGAGCTGGGATTATGTAGATGAATCACTATATAATATAGGATTCGAAGGGGCTTTAGTAAAGGGTTACCTATCAGAGACTGCAGATCTTAAGGAAAAACTTAAAATCATTGAAAATCTTGTGGCATACTTACCTAATTACGGACTTGATATTGGGTTAGGAGAGGTAACTACTAATATTGTAGATGAAAATGATTGGGCAAATGCTTGGAAGCAGTATTATAAGACTACAAGAATTGGTAAAAATATAGTTATAAAACCGACTTGGGAGGAATATTCTCCACTGAGTGAAGATTTAGTAATAGATCTTGATCCAGGTATGGCTTTCGGTACAGGTACCCATGAAACAACTATGATGTGTATAGAAGGGCTTGAAAAAGCAGTTAAAGAAGATACTACAGTTTTTGATATTGGTTGTGGTAGCGGTATATTATCAATTGCTGCTGCAAAATTAGGTGCAAAAAAAGTTGTAGCAATAGATTTAGACAAGGTAGCGGTACATGTATCTATAGAAAATGTTGAAAAAAATGAAGTTTCACACATCGTAGAAGTTAAGCATGGTAATCTTATGGATGTTATAACTGACAAAGCTGATATAGTAGTTGCAAATATTATAGCTGATATTATTATTCTTTTAAGTAGGGATATTAAAAACTATCTAAACAATAATGGACTTTTTATAACTTCAGGAATTATATTAGACAAAATCAATGATGTTAAGGATAGCCTAGAAGAAAATGGACTTAAGGTTATAGAAGTGAACACAAAGGGTGAGTGGGCTGCAATAACAGCTAAAGTAGAGGATGAAATGAATGAATAGATTTTTTGTTTCTCCTAATCAAATAAATAGGGATAAAAATGAAATAACAATTGTTGATGAGGATGTAAAACATATTTCTAAGGTTTTAAGGCTATATAACGGAGATGAAATTGAAGTTAGTGATGGTATGGAATACGTATATATTGCGGAAATTAGCGATATTAATAAAAATGAAGTTCTAGCTACTATTATAAGCAGTGAAAAGATTACAACTGAATCAAATATAAACATCACTCTATTCCAATCTATTCCTAAAAGTACAAAAATGGATTATATTGTACAAAAGGCTACAGAACTTGGAGTTAAGAATATTGTACCTATTATTTCTGAAAGAACTATAGTCCAGTTTAGTAATGATAAGGATGCTGAGAAGAAAAGAGAAAGATGGGAAAAAATCGTGCAAGAGGCTGCTAAGCAAAGTAAGCGAGGGATAGTGCCTAATGTTGAAGAGCCAATAACATTCAAAAAATCCATACAAAGAGTAAATGATTATGATTTAAACCTTTTAGCCTATGAAAAGGAATCTAATATAGGTTTAAAAAAGGTTATAGAGAAATATAGTGGAGTAGAGTCAATTGTAAATATAGGTGTTTGGATAGGCCCAGAGGGTGGGTTTGATGATAAGGAAATATCATTACTTGAAAATATTAAAGTTGAAACGATTACATTAGGGCCACGTATTTTAAGAACAGAAACTGCTGGTGCAGCTTTAATAAGTGCTTTAATGTATTCACTAGGAGATTTAGGAGGAACCGAATAAGTGAAAAAAGTTGCTTTTCATACATTAGGTTGTAAAGTTAATCAATACGAAACACAGGCAATGAGTGAAAGATTTATAAGTAATGGTTATGATATTGTGGACGATACGGAAGCAGCTGATGTCTACGTTATTAATACTTGTACCGTAACTAACGTTGGTGACAAGAAATCAAGGCAGTTCATTAGAAAGGTCAAAAGGATTAATCCCGATGCTATCATTGCTGTAGTAGGATGCTATTCTCAGACAGCCCCTGAGGAAGTTGCGAAAATAGAAGGAGTTAATATTATAATTGGGACTAACGATAGAAACAAAATTGTGGATTTAGTAGAAGAATGTACGGTAGACGATAGGATTAATATAGTTGAAGATATTATGCAGGTACGAGAGTTCGAAGAAATGTCAATTCAAGAAATAAAGGACAAGACTAGGGCCTTTCTAAAGATTCAAGAGGGCTGTAATCAATATTGTTCTTATTGTATTATTCCTTATGCTAGGGGTAATATTAGAAGCAGAAAAAAATCGGAAATCATTAATGAAATAGAAAAGTTAGTTGAGAATGGTTTTAAAGAGATTGTATTAACTGGAATACATGTTGCATCCTATGGAAGGGATTTAAAGGATGATAACACATTAATAAATGTTTTAAAAGAGGTAAATGATATAGAGGGTCTTGAAAGAATAAGATTAAGTTCCTTAGAGCCAACCTTATTCACTGAATATTTTCTTAAAGAGCTCAGTAAATTAAATAAAGTTTGTGATCACTTTCACCTATCCTTACAAAGTGGTAGTGATACTGTTCTAAAAAGAATGAATAGAAAGTATACTACAGACCAATATAGGAATATTGTTAAAATTATTAGAAGTGTGTATCCAGATGTATCACTAACAACGGATATTATTGTTGGTTTTCCTGGTGAAACAGATGAGGAGTTTAATGAGACATATGATTTTGTAAAAGAAATGAACTTTAGTATGATTCATGTGTTTAAATTTTCACCTAGAAAGGGAACTCCTGCTGCAGAATATGCTGATCAAATAGATGGAGTAACAAAGCATAAAAGAAGTGTTAGGCTAATAAAGCTTGGGGACGAAATGCAATTAGAATATATGAATAAATTTTTTGGTAAAACCTTAGATGTACTATTTGAAAGTTCTTCTAAGGAATTAGAAGGTTATATAGAGGGAACTACGAATAATTATATAAAGGTTCTATGTTCAGCTAATGAAAATATTGAGGGTAGAATATTAAAGGTTGAATTAACTGAAGTAAAAGATTCTTTTATGATTGGAAAAATCGTATAGGAACAAAGAAGGAATTATGTTATTTATGTGGAATAACAATAGAGTAAGGAGGTGGATGGATGTCTGATTGTTTATTTTGTAAAATCGTTAATAAAGAGATTCCTGCTACAATTGTATATGAAGATAATTATGTTGTAGCATTTAATGATATAAGTCCTCAGGCCCCTAAACATGTTTTAGTTATTCCTAAAAAGCATATTGCTTCCTTTGATCATTTAACAGAGGAAGATAACAAGGAAATAATACCTTATGTGTTTACTGCAATAAATAAAATTGCGAAGGATTTGGATATTTCTGAAGAGGGCTATAGGGTTGTTAACAACTGTGGCAAAATGGGTGGACAAACTGTTGGCCATATACATTTTCACTTATTAGGCGGAAGGCAATTAATGTGGCCACCAGGCTAAAAAAATTATTGCATATAAGCTGAATTTAAGGTATAATAACGAAGTATTGTAGTGATCCCACGTGCATATTAACTATCTATTACATAGGTAAGCACAGCGGGTGCTCGCGGAGGGAGGGAGAAATATGTCAGAGATTAAGATTAGAGAAAATGAATCTTTAGATAATGCTTTGCGAAGATTTAAGCGTCAATGTGCGAAGTCAGGCGTTCTTTCTGAAGTGAGAAAAAGAGAGCATTATGAAAAGCCAAGTGTAAAGCGTAAGAAAAAAGCTGAGGCTGCGCGCAGAAAGAACACTAAAAAGTTCTAATATATGAAAAAGAGGTGAGAATATGTCCCTCAAAGAGAGATTAACTAATGAATTAAAAGAAGCCATGAAAAACAAAGATACTGTAGGTAAAAATGTTATTACTATGATTCGCTCTGATATTAAACAAATGGAAGTAGATAAACGTATTGAAGCTTCTGATGAAGATATTATAGAAATAATATCACGTCAACTTAAGCAACGTAGAGATGCTAAAGAAGAGTTTCAAAATGGCAATAGACAAGATTTAGTTGAGCAATGCGAAAGTGAAATCGAAGTACTACTTAAATATCTACCTAAACAGTTGTCTGAAGAAGAAGTAAGAGAAATTGTAATAGCGACTATAAATGAAACTGGTTTTAATACCAGTAAAGATATGGGAAAATTAATGTCTGCAGTAATGCCTAAAGTAAAAGGTAAGGCTGACGGTAAAATAGTTAATCAAGTAGTTAGACAATCTTTAAACTAATAATAACCCGATTAAATCGGGTTATTTTATTTTTTTGATTTAAAAGGATTTTATTTAATAAATGTTTAAATAATAATATAAAGGAATATAAATAAAGATAAGACTTAAATATTATAATCTAAATGGGGGTGATATTATTGAAAAGAATAAGATATATAGCATATATCATATTTATTTTGTTAGGAGCTTTAACACCATACTTTTCAAGTGGGCAGCCAACTGGAACCAATGTATATGTTATTCCTATTCATGGGGAAATAAATCCTGCGATTACAGGCCATGTGAGTAAAGCAATTAGTGAAATAAACAGAGATCAAAATGCAGCATTAATAATTCTTGATATTGATACATATGGTGGTAGAATTGATGCGGCAGAGGAAATAAGTAAAGAAATATTAGGAATTAGTATACCTACGGTTTCATTTGTGAATACAAAAGCTGAATCTGCTGGTGTTTTACTAACTATATCCGGAGATACTATCGTTATGGCTCCTGCTGGAACTATTGGCTCTGCAGAGACAATACCAAATACAGAAAAGGTCCTTTCCATGTGGACTAGTCTCTTAAGAGGTGTTGCAGAAGAGAAGGACAGAGACCCTAATCTTATAGCTTCGATGGCAGATAGGAGTATTAGTATACCCGGTGTCATTGAAGAAGGCAGGCTCTTAAATTTAACTACTCAGGAGGCCATAAATTTAGGTTTAGCAGAGTTTAGTGCTAAAGACTATTTTTCAATTGTTGAAGAGCTAGAAATAGGAAATGCTAATATAATTGTTAAGGATGTAAACTTTACTGTAAGACTAGCACAAGCATTATCAAGTTCATATGTAGCATCAATGCTTATAACTATCGGTTTTATTGGATTTATAATAGAAATATTTACAGCAGGCTTTGGACTAGGCGGAACGATTAGCTTAATAGCCTTTGCCCTATATTTTGCTGGAGGTATACTTGCTGGTAATACAGGTGCTGGGGTTTTAATAATTTTCTTAGCAGGGATTTTATTATTGCTTATTGAGGCCGTAGTGCCTGGTTTTGGTGTTCCAGGTATTGGGGGTATAATAAGTATTATTATAAGTATTGTAATGGCTGCAAATGATGCTAGAAGCGCAACGATATACATATTTGTAGCACTAGTATTGTCGATAATATTTTTAATTCTTTTGTTAAAATATGGGTCAAGGTCTAAATTTTTT
Organism: Serpentinicella alkaliphila; assembly: GCF_018141405.1. NCBI lineage: Bacteria > Bacillati > Bacillota > Clostridia > Peptostreptococcales > Natronincolaceae > Serpentinicella > Serpentinicella alkaliphila. The sequence continues at coordinate 2,947,563 of NZ_CP058648.1, read as the reverse complement.
GATAAAATAATCTTAATGGAGAATCTTACTAAAGAAAAAGGGTATCAGGCCAATAAGGAATATGGTCACTTAATTGGTAAGGAGGGGGTAGTATTAACCCTACTAAGACCTTCAGGAACAATAGAAGTTGGTGATGAGATATTAGATGTAGTATCTGATGTCGGCTTTGTTGAAAAAGGAAGTACTGTAAAAATAGTTAAAGTAGAAGGAAGAAAAATTATTGTAAAAAAAATTAACTAGAATTGAAGGAGGTTTTTTAGATGCAAGGAATTATTAGTTTTGTTATACTTATAGCTATATTTTTTATTTTCATTTCAATCTTTTTAAGTTTTGTACCAGTAGGTTTATGGATTACTGCTTGGTTCTCTGGCGTACGAATTGGTATTTTCACATTAGTAGGTATGAGGTTCAGAAGGGTACAACCAATTAGAATAGTAAACCCATTAATTAAAGCAACTAAAGCCGGATTAGAATTAAATATTGATAAGCTTGAGGCTCACTATTTAGCAGGCGGGGACGTAAATAGTCTTGTAGATGCCTTAATAGCGGCTCAAAGAGCCGATATTAATCTAGAATTTGAAAGAGCTGCTGCAATAGATTTAGCAGGTCGTCAAGTATTAGAAGCCGTTCAAGTTAGTGTAAATCCTAAGGTTATCGAGACTCCTAAAATAGCTGCAGTGGCTAAAGATGGTATTGAAGTTATGGCAAAAGCTAGAGTTACTGTAAGGGCTAATATTGAAAGATTAGTAGGGGGAGCAGGTGAGGAAACTATTATTGCCAGAGTTGGTGAAGGTATTGTAACAACCGTTGGTTCTGCTGCAACCCACAAGGATGTATTAGAAAATCCAGATTTGATTTCTAGAACAGTTTTAGGAAAAGGATTAGACGCAGGAACTGCATATGAAATTCTTTCTATTGATATTGCTGATATCGATATAGGTAGAAACATAGGTGCACAATTACAGACTGATCAAGCAGAAGCGGATAAAAGAATTGCACAAGCTAAGGCAGAGGAAAGAAGAGCAATGGCCGTAGCTAAAGAACAAGAAATGAAGGCATCAGTTGAAGAAATGAGAGCTAAGGTAGTTGAAGCTGAAGCTGAGGTACCTAAGGCACTGGCAGCAGCATTAAGAGACGGTAAAATGGGAGTTATGGATTACTATAATATGAAAAATGTATTAGCAGATACTAGTATGAGAGAATCTATATCTGACATAACTAAATCTGATTCTACAAAGGATAAAGATAAGAAATAGCTAATTAAATGCCTTAATTTAAAGGAAGTGTTTATATGGAATCTATTCTCATGTTTGTCGTCATTGCGATAATATCTTCATTGTTTAGTAAAGATAAGAGTGGGCAAAAAAGAAGACCACCCTATATACCTACACAGCCTCAAACTAGTACAAAACAAAACAACCGACAAAACACACGACAAAATACAAGAAAAAACACTACATCAAACACTGTTGGGCGTACGGAACGTAAGGTTAAGGGAAATGAAAATAATCGAAGGCTACCTGATGAAAGAGAAGTCTTTAAATACGAAACTATTGAGGATATAGAGGCTAATTACTATCATTTAAGGGAAGAGGCTAAGCCAAAGGAACAAGTAAATCGATTGACAAACTATCAACAAAGTAATAAGCAGTTTAAAGTGGTAGACGTAGAGACAATGGAACTTGAAAAAGAATCAAAATTAAGTGGTGAGTTACTTAGTTTTACACCTAATTCTATAGTTCAGGCAATAATAATGTCTGAAGTTTTGGATAAACCTAAAAGTATGCGTAGATAATTTTATAATAGAATAACTAATAGCTTAGAAGGAGTTTAAGATAAAATCTTAGCTCCTTTTTTGTATTTATTTTTGTTGCAATTAAAGGTCTATATAAAAATTCAAAAGCATAAAAATTGATATAGGAGGTGGGTCATTTGAATAAAAACACTGAGATTAAAAAAAGTTTGGCTGAACTTTTAGAGTTGCCGAAGGATGTAATGTTAGATTTACCTAAAATTATATTAGTTGGCCAACTTCAAGTATATATTGAAAACCATAAAGGGATTTTAGAATACACAACAACAAGAATAAGGATAAATACTAAAAGTGGAGTTTTGAGAATAACTGGAAGCAATCTTGTAATTAAAAATATAGTTGTAGAGGAGATTATAATTGTCGGCAATATAAATAATGTCGAATTTATCAATTAAGGAGTGTTTTCAATGTTAGTTGTTTCATTATGGAATTATTTCAGAGGCTATGTTATTATTAGGATAGAGGGATTAGCATTAGAAAAATTTATTAATATTTGTATAGCGGAGCAAATATTTCTATGGGATATTAATAGAATAAACTATACGACATTAGAAGCAAAAGTAAGCTTAAAGGGATTTAAAGCCATAAGAAAAATAATTAGAAAAGCTGGATGTAGAGTATATATAGCTAATAAAAATGGATATCCCTTTTGGTTTAGTCGAGTGAAAAAAAGAAAAATGCTTTTACTAGGGGCATTTTTTTCTGTAAGTTTTTTAATTATATTATTAAGCTTTATTTATAGAATTGAAATTCAAGGAAATATGGTAGTTTCAAATGATGAAATAATGAGTTCCTTGTACAATTCGGGGCTTAAAGTAGGGACAAATAGATATGGACTAGATTTAAGGGATATAGAAAACAATGTGTTAATGGAAATAAACGAACTATCATGGGTGGGTATCGAAATTAATGGTATTACTGCTAAAATTAAAGTTGTTGAAAAGGTATTTCCACCAGAAAAAATTGATAAAGAAACTCCTACTAATGTAGTAGCAAAAACAAATGGTGTAATTCATAAAGTTATAGCAAGAAATGGAGATGCGGTGGTCAAAGTGGGGGATATAGTAGAGCCTGGGGATTTACTTATAACAGGTGTTGTAAAGAGACAAAATCTAGAAAACCCAATATATGTGCACGCATATGGAGAAGTTTTTGCTAAGACTTACTACGAAACAACTAAATATATGAATCTAATAGAGATAAAAAAAGAAAAAACTGATAAAATGATTACTAGAAGGACTATTAAAATAGGGGATATGGTCATAGCTTTTAGTCGGGGTAACATACCATTTAATAATTATGTTGTAGAGAGTAATGTTAAAAGCCTATTAAATTGGAAGAAAGTAAATTTTCCTGTAGAAATAATTACCGATGAATATTATGAGGCTATAGATTACGAATTTAAAGTAGATATTAATGAGGCTAAAAATAAGTTGCATGAGCAAGCAATTGAGGAGTTAGTCCCTAAAATTCCTGAAGAAAGTGAAATGGTGCATTCCCTAGTAAACTTTTCTCGAAAGGGTGATGTACTTTATTTAGATTTAGTAATAGAAACAATAGAAGAAATAGGAAAACAAATAATCATAAATTATTGACGGGAGGATTAATCATTGAGTGAAAAACAATTAAGATTACCAGTTGAAGATGAAATATTTATTCGAGAATTGTTTGGGGATTTTGATAGCAATAAAAAAGTTATTGAAAGCACCCTAAATATAAATATAGTGTTGAGAGAAGATGAGTTAGTATTAATTGGCGAGGAGAAAAGCCTTTCCATAGCAAGGTGTTTAATCAATGAATTATTTAAGATTAGAAAAGAAGGAGAAAGCTTAAATAGTCAAAAAATAAGCTATGTTATGAACCTAGTTTTAGAAGGTAATAATAGTGAAATTAATAAATTATTAGGTGAAGCCATATTAATAAATCATAAGGGTAAGCCCATTAAGCCAAAAACTATAGGACAGAAAAGCTACATTAGCGTAATAGAAAAAAAGGATCTTGCATTTGGTATTGGACCAGCAGGAACAGGAAAAACATATTTGGCTGTAGCAATGGCAGTTAAAGCACTAAAGGAGCAAAGAATTAATAGAATAGTTTTAACGAGACCTGCAGTTGAGGCAGGGGAAAGTCTAGGTTTTTTACCGGGAGATTTAAAGGATAAAGTTGATCCTTATTTAAGACCGTTATATGATAGTTTATTTGATCTTTTAGGCCAAGAAAAATATTTGAAATATATGGAAAGAGGTGTTATAGAAGTTGCACCTTTAGCCTATATGAGGGGAAGAACATTAAATAATTCCTTTGTAATTTTGGATGAGGCTCAAAATACAACAAAGGAACAAATGAAAATGTTTGTTACAAGGCTTGGAATAGGGTCAAAGGCAGTTATTACTGGAGATATTACTCAGATAGATTTGCCTAGAGGTAAATTTTCAGGTTTGAAAAATGCTATTCAGGTTCTAAGTGATATAGAAGAAATTGGTTTTTGCTATTTATCAGACAAGGATGTAGTAAGACATCAGTTAGTACAAAAGATTATAAAGGCTTATGATAAATTTGAAAAAGAAAAGAACTAGGTTGCGGTTCTACAAGATTAACGGGGGTGAGTATATGGCTAATAAAATAATGGACAAGCTTAATAATACATTTATAGGTAGACTTTTTAAGAGGAGACAAATACAACAATTTTTTGTTGCGCTTATATTTCTAATAAGTATTACAGCTATATTAGCCAATCATTTAATTCCCGAAAAGTTTGACCTAAATCTTGGAGAAACAGCCACAATAAATATTTATTCTCCTAAGGACATTGAAAATAAATGGGAGACTGAACGACTTAGAAGTGAAGCAGCAGAATCTGTGGACTTAATATATAAAGTCGATTTAGGGGTGCATTTAGAGGTAAAGAGAGAAATAGAAAGCTATTTATCATATATTTATTCCGTTAAGGACAATAGTGAATTGGAAAATGATGAAAAAATAAATGCTCTAATTAATAATAACACTTACGATTTGACAGAAGAAACTTTTCAAGCAATACTAAATACATCAAACGAAAAACTTAAATATTTAGAAACATACATATATGAAATTGTTGCTCAAAATATGAATACCGGGCTAAAGGTAGAGGATTTACAAAGGCAAAAAAATGATATTAGAGAATTCGTATTAAACATTAGCGATTTCAGCGTACCTAAAAGAGAATTTGCAATTAGTTTAATTAACACAGCTATTAGGCCTAACCAGTTTTTAGATTTAGAGTTGACTCAGCAAAAAAAACAAGAGGCTATGGAAAGCATACCTAAAGTAATGGTAAAAAAGGGTGACTTAATTATTGAGCAGGGGGAAGTCATTACTTTAGATAAATATAAGTTGTTAGGTGAACTTTCAATATTAGAGGAAGAGAATAAAATTGACTTTATGCTTTATCTAGGGATTTTGCTAATAGGTATAGCTTTCGAGTTATTGATTATTGCATATATTTATGTTTTTAATAAAGATCTCTTATTAAAAACTGATAAGCTTTTAATGATATCAATTATATTTATTACAACATTAATTATTTCCGAGGCAATTGCAAATATTTCTATCTACCTTATACCTGTTGGGGCAAGTGCAATGCTTTTATCAATATTAATCGAACCTAGGCTAGGATTATTAATAAATATATGTTTAACTATATTAATAAGTATTTTAACTGGAAATGATATAATTTTCATTGTAATGGCAATTGTTGGTGGTACAGTAGGTGTATTTAGTGTTCTACACACACATCAACGTTCAAGTCTACTTTTATCTGGTCTTGTAGTTGGAATTGTAAATGTCGCTATAATAATAGGAATATGGTTCATATATAGTAATGAATTTGCAAAGGTCATTAGCCTTACAATATATGGGTTTATTAATGGTGTTTTATGTGCAATACTAACTATAGGGACATTACCACTCTGGGAAAATTTATTTGGTATTGTAACGCCACTAAAACTCTTAGAATTAGCAAACCCAAATCATCCTTTACTAAAAAAACTTTTATTAGAAACTCCGGGAACCTATCACCATAGTATAATCGTAGGTAATTTAAGTGAGTCTGCAACTGATGCAGTTGGTGGAAATCCCCTTTTGGCAAGAGTTGGTGCCTTCTATCATGATATTGGTAAAACTAAAAGGCCGTACTTTTTTAAAGAGAATCAGCTTACATCAGAGAACCCCCATGACAAAATAAATCCATCTTTAAGTAGCTTAATTATTACGGGGCATATAAGAGATGGTGTGGAACTAGCAAAAAAACACAAACTGCCTGTGGAGATCATTGATTTTATAGAACAACATCATGGGAATACTCTAGTAGCATATTTTTATCATAAGGCAAAAAATGATGATAGCATAGATTGTGTAGATGAGCATACATTTAGATATCATGGTCCTAAACCTAGAACTAAAGAGACAGCAATTGTAATGTTAGCAGATTCAGCAGAGGCAGCGGTAAGAAGTATCTCTTCGCCAACAAAGGAAAAAATTGAAAAACTTGTATCAAAAATTATTCAAGAAAAACTAGAAGATGGTCAGTTAGATGAATGTGATTTGACCTTAAAGGAACTCGAACTAATAAAACAAACCTTTATTAAAATTATTTTAGGTATATTCCATGAGAGAATTGAATATCCAGATTTAGATGTAAAGGATTTGAAGGGAAGGAAAGCCAGTGAAACTAGTAATTAGAAATAAGCAAAAATTTATCGAATTAAACAATGAAATAATTGATATGTTTAAGAAAGCAGCTGTAAAATGTTTAAAGCATGAAAAATGGGACAGGGATTTTGAAATAAGTCTGTCATTAGTGAGTAATAAAGAAATTCAACGGTTGAATAAAATGTATAGGGGAAAGGATTATGCAACGGATGTTCTATCTTTTCCATTAGTTGAATTTAATGGAGAAACACCGGTTTTTGATGAAGAAAAGGCCTTAGGTGATATAGTTATATCAACAGAAAAGGCTATTGAGCAGGCAAAAGAATATAATCATTCATTAATTAGAGAGCTAGTGTTTCTATTTGTGCATTCTATGTTCCATCTAATGGGCTATGATCACTTTGATGAAGAAAGTACAAATGAGATGAGAGAAAAAGAAGAAGCAGTATTAACGGAATTAGGATTAATAAGGGAATGAGTGGAGTAAAATATGAGAGTTAGAAAATTACTTGATAGCTTTAACTATGCCTTTGAGGGAATTATATATGCATTAAAGACGCAGCGAAATATGAAAATACATTTTATTGTCACGGTATTTGTGTTAGTTGCAAGTTTGTTTTTTAACTTTAGTAAAGTAGAGATTATTTTGCTGCTGCTCACAATTACTTTAGTTCTTATTGCAGAGATGATTAACACATCTATTGAGTCGACAATAGATTTGATAACTGATCAATACAATATTTTTGCTAAAATTGCTAAAAATGTTGCTGCCGGGGCAGTTTTAATTGCTGCCCTTAATGCTGTTGTTGTGGCATATTTAATTTTTTTTCATAGACTTAATCCATATACACATATGGTGTTAACAAGGGTTAGACAATCTCCGATACATATTACTTTTATCGCATTTTTAGTTGTAATTTTTATAACAATTGGATTGAAGGCATATTTTGGAAAAGGAACAGCAATGCAGGGGGGAATGCCCAGCGGACATGCAGCTATTTCTTTTGCATTAGCCACGTCTATTACTTTTATTTCGGAAAATATGTTTATAGGAACTTTGTCACTATTAATGGCTTTATTAGTTTGCCAAAGTAGAATTGAAACGCGAATACATAATGTTTATGAAATTTTAGTTGGGGCGGTAATAGGGATTATAGTAACAGTAATTTTCTTTCAATTTTTTAGCTAAGAAGATATCACAAAAGAGGGGGATAACAATGAATAATAAATTGAGAACAATGCTTCTAATATTAGTGGTTTTTTCTATTGTTTTAACTGGGTGTTCTACTAAAAAAGAAACTAATGTACCAGAAATAAATGAAGAAGTTATTCAAGAAGAATCCTTTTCTTATGAGGGTCTAGCTAAAAACCCATTAACAGGTCTTTGGATTGATGAAGAAGTTGCTAGTAGAAGACCTGTGGCTATAATGATTAACAATATTAAAATGGCTTTACCCCAAAGTGGTATTTCTGAAGCTGATTTAATATATGAAGTGTTAGCTGAAGGAGATATAACTAGATTAGTAGCTATATTTCAAGAGTTAGAGTCTGAAAAAATTGGTCCAGTAAGAAGCATACGGGATTACTATTTTAATATTAGCTTTGATCATGACGCTATAATAATACACCATGGTGGAAGCCCACAGGCATTCGAGGCTATAAAAACTTTAAAACCGTCAAATATAAATACTCTATCTGGCTTAGAAGGTATTATGACATGGAGAGATGCTGTTAGAAGGAAGCAAAAAGGGATGCTAGAGCACAGTCTATATACAAGTGGGGATAGAATATTAGCTGGTTGGGATAAAGTGAAGTATAGAGTTGAAAGAAATAAAGATTCTAAACCATTTTTTAATTTTAGCGAGGAAGAAATTATACCAATAGGAAAAGAAGCAAATGAAGTGATTATACCGTTTTCTAAAACATATGTTTCTGAATTTATTTATGATGAACAATTACATTTATATAAAAAAAGTCATCATAAAAATTCACATATAGATGAAAATAATTATAAACAATTAGAATTCAAAAATATAATTGTTCAGTTTACAGATATCCGTCTAATTCCTGGAGATGCAGAAGGTAGAAGAGATGTTAAATTAATTGGAGAAGGTAAGGGTCTTTATATAACTAATGGAATGGCTAAAGAGATAACATGGAGTAAAAAAAATCATAATACTCCAACTGTTTTTAAAGATGAGTCAGGTAAAGAGCTAATTATTAACACAGGAAAAACATATATTGGAATTTTCCCTAGTAATAAAGAAATTGAATTAAGGTAGTAAATAGGAGGTAAACATGGACTATAGTAATTTAGTTAAAAAGGCTTTCGAAGCCCAAAAATATGCTTATACCCCGTATTCATCCTTTAATGTTGGTGCTGCGTTACTAACGAAATCTGGAAAAATATATACTGGTTGCAATATTGAATGTGCGTCCTACGGTGCTACAAATTGTGCGGAAAGAACCGCTATTTTTAAAGCAGTATCTGAAGGGCATAAGGATATAGCGGTTATTGCAGTAGTTGGGGCAGAGGATGAGTATACTTTCCCTTGTGGAATCTGTAGACAGGTAATAGTGGAATTTGGAAAGGATATAAAATTAATTATAGCAAAATCTGAAACAGAGTATAAAGTATTTGATATAAGTGAATTATTACCTCATTCGTTTTCGTCAGAGGATCTTAAATAACAAAGGAGTGTTAAGGAATGACTTTTAAGTCAGGTTTTGTTTCAATTATAGGTAGGCCTAATGTTGGGAAATCAACATTAATGAATAAGCTAATAGGCGAAAAAATCGCTATTATGTCAGATAAACCTCAAACAACAAGAAATAGGATTCAAAGTATATATACATCTGAGGATTGTCAAATAATTTTTATTGATACACCAGGTATGCATAAACCTAAGCATAAGCTTGGGGAGTATATGATAAATACAGCTAAGGAGACCTTAAGAGAAGTTGATGTAGTACTATTTGTTGTAGATGAATCGAAAGATATTGGCCCTGGAGATCAATTCATTATGGAACAATTAAGGGAGATTAAAACTCCAATAATTTTAGTAATGAATAAGATTGATTTAATGAATCCAGAGCAGTTTAAAAATTTATATGAGCAATTCAAAGATCAAAATATCTTTGCTGATATTATTGGTATTTCAGCATTGGAGAATGCTAATCTCAATGCATTAGTTGAAAAGATTAAAGACTTTCTTGAAGAAGGACCTCAGTACTTCCCTGGTGATATGATTACAGATCAGCCAGAGAGAGTTATCGTTGCTGAAATAATTAGAGAAAAGGTTTTGCATTACACTGATCAGGAAGTTCCTCATGGTGTAGCAGTCGAAATAATGCATATGAAACCACGAAAAGATAGTGATATAATTGATATTAGTGCGACCATATATTGTGAAAGAAACTCCCATAAGGGAATTATTATTGGAAAAAATGGAAGAAAGCTAAAAGGCATCGGTAAAAGTGCAAGACAAGATATAGAGAGGCTATTAGGCACAAAAGTGTTTTTAGAAACTTGGGTTAAAGTTAAAGAAGATTGGAGAAATAACCAATCCAATTTAAGAAATTTTGGATATGAGTAAATTTTACTAAAAATTACAATGCATAAACATCGTCCCCTTACAAAAAATAGTAGTAAATAAATTTCGAAAGGGGACTTTGAAATGTTAAACGAATCTATTTGGAACATATTTAAAAATACAGGAAATATCGAGGCGATTTTATACTTAAATAAGGTTAAAGATTTAAATAAAGGTGATCTATTGACAGATAAACTATTTGAAAAAATAGCTGTAAATGATCAGGTGAGATAGAAATAAAGTGGGGTTCTTATGTTAATAAAAACAGCAGGTATTGTATTAAAGAATTCAAAATTTAATGAAAATGACAGCCTGCTAGTTATATTTACTAGAAAATTAGGAAAAGTAAGTGCTGTGGCTAAAGGTGCTCGTAACCCGAAGAGTGTACTTTTATCGGGCGTACAGCCCTTTTGTTATAGTGACTTTGTTCTTTATAAAGGTAAAAGTCTTTACACAGTGTCACAGTGTGATGTAAAGCAAAGTTTTTATAAACTTAGAGAAGACTTAGATAGATTAACATATGCTGCCTACCTTTTGGAACTTGTTAGCGCCGAGACTCGAGAAGGACAAACTAACAATAGACTATTTAATCTCCTTGGAAAAACTTTATTAATTATGTCAAATCCTGAAGCGGAGCTAAATACAGTGCTAAGAGCCTTTGAAATTAAATTTCTTCACTATTCAGGTTACACTCCTCAGCTAAATGATTGTGTAAACTGTGGAAGTACTCAACAAACAGGTTGGAAATTTAGTCCTAAAGAGGGTGGGCTTTTGTGTAGTAATTGTCATAGTATAGATTATAAGGCTATAAAAATGTCTGATTATACTTTAAAATTAGCAAAATATCTTCTTGTTAAAGATATAAGTGAAATTCAAAAGCTAAAAATTAGTAATTTTTTAAATTTAGAATTAAGTAAAGTACTAAAAGAGTATATTTTTGTACATATTAATAAACAAAGCTTTAAGAGTTTAGACATAATCGAAAAAATTTAAAATAGGAGTGGTAATATGGTAGATATTAGTTTAGAAAAAATTGATATCGTAAGGGACAGAACAGGAGTGTCATACAAAAAGGCTAAGGAAGCTTTAGAAGCTAACAATGGTAGTGTCGTAGATGCTCTTATTAGCTTAGAGGAAGAAGAAGTAGATAAAGGCTGGACTAAAAATGCCAGTGAGACTGGTAGTGAAATGTTAGAAAAGCTAAAAAAAGTAATTGAAAAGGGTAATGTAACAAAGGTCATACTTAAAAAGGATGACGAAACTATATTGAATATTCCCGTAACAGCTGGGGCTATAGGAGTTATTCTTGCACCAGTTGCAGCTATTTTAGGTGTATCTGCTGCCTTAGTATCTAGAATGAAAGTTGAAATTGTTAAAAAAGATGGGGAAGTAGTAGATATAAATGAGATGGCAGAGTCTAAAATTAATAATCTAAGAAATAATATAACAATAAATATTGACGATGAAGAAGATAGAGATTTTTAATTATAACAACTAATATATAAAAATAAAATTTCGTAGTTTAATATTGGTATAGTAAATGAAAAAAGAGTAAGTACAATAGCCCTAAAAAGATTAGGCTATAATTTAGAGAAATTAAAATTTCCTCTGAATTAAGTCTCATTTTATTGACAATAGACACAATATTTGATAAATTTTATTATAAGATGTGGAAGATTAGCTATAAGTCTTTCGTTCCAGTTGTGGGGTGAAAGGCTTTATGTTTTTAAGTGTTACTAAGGAGGAGTGAAATCATGTCAGAAAAATCGATGGAAAAGATAGTTTCATTGGCTAAATCAAGAGGGTTTATTTTCCCTGGTTCAGAAATATATGGAGGATTGGCAAATACTTGGGATTATGGTCCATTAGGTGTAGAACTTAAAAATAATGTTAAAAAGGCTTGGTGGAAAAAATTTATTCAGCAAAGTCCATATAATGTAGGATTAGATTCTGCAATTTTAATGAACCCCCAGGCTTGGGTTGCATCAGGTCATGTAGGAGGATTTAATGATCCATTAATGGATTGTAAAAAGTGTAAAGCAAGACATAGAGCTGATAAGTTGATTGAAGATTATTTCCATAAAAACAACTTAAATCAAGTTGTAGATGGTTGGTCAAACGATCAAATGAAACAGTTTATAGTGGAAAAGGGTATTGTCTGTCCAGAGTGTGAAGCCAAAGAGTTTACAGACATTAGACAATTCAATCTAATGTTTAAAACTTTCCAAGGAGTTACAGAGGATACAAGTACTCAAATCTATTTAAGACCAGAAACTGCACAGGGTATTTTTGTAAACTTTAAAAACGTACAAAGAACATCTAGAAAGAAAGTACCTTTTGGTATCGGTCAAATAGGTAAATCTTTCAGAAATGAAATTACTCCAGGTAACTTTACTTTCAGAACTAGAGAGTTTGAGCAAATGGAGCTTGAGTTTTTCTGTAAACCCGGTGAAGATTTAGAGTGGTTTGAATACTGGTTAAGCTTCTGTGAAAATTGGTTAGTAAGTCTTGATATGAACAGAGAAAATATTAGATTAAGAGCTCATTCGCAGGATGAATTATCTCATTATAGTAATGCTACTACTGATATAGAATTCAAATTCCCATTTGGATGGGGCGAGTTGTGGGGAATTGCTGACAGAACAGATTTTGATTTAAAACAACATAGTGAGCATTCAGGAGTAGATTTTACATATCAAGATCCAATTACAAATGAAAAATATGTACCATACTGTATAGAACCTTCATTAGGTGCGGATAGGGTTACATTAGCATTTTTAGTAGATGCATACAACGAGGAAGTAATTGATGAGAATGATACTAGGGTAGTTTTAAAATTACATCCATTCTTAGCACCTTTTAAAGCAGCAGTACTACCATTGACTAAAAAGTTAAAGGATGATGCTTTAAAAATATTTGATAGCTTATCTGAAAGCTTTAATGTGGATTATGATGATGCTGGAAGTATAGGTAAAAGGTATAGAAGGCATGATGAGATTGGAACTCCTTTCTGTATTACTTTTGATTATGATTCTTTAGAAGATAATGCAGTAACAGTTAGACATAGAGATACTATGGAGCAGGAAAGAATTAATATATCAGAATTAGAAGTATACTTAAATAATAAACTAAGATTTTAATATAAAAATCAGTCGAAAAAACAAATTTCGACTGATTTTTTTTAAATAATTTAAAAATACTATGGAAAAAATAAAATAATTATGATAAATTATTTATATACTATAGCACATATGATTATTAGTGTAGCACAATAAAGAGGTGATAATGATTCAATTATCTAAAAGACAAGAGAAAATTATAGATATTGTAAAAATGAAACAGCCTGTTACTAGTGAGCAAATAGCATGTAGCTTAAATATTACAAGAGCTGCCTTAAGGCCTGATTTGTCTGTGTTAACAATGATGGGTATATTAGATGCAAGACCAAAAGTAGGTTATTTCTATACTGGAAATGCCAATCAAAATATAATGCTACAAAAAATATCTAATATTAAAATAGAAGATATTATGTCACTACCAATTGTGGTCAATGACCAAACAACATTATATGATACTATTGTCACTTTATTTTTAGAGGATGTAGGTACAATATATGTAAATACTAATGGTAGTTTGAGTGGTGTAGTTTCACGTAAAGACTTGCTTAAAAGTATTATTGGTGGCTCGGATATTAATAAAATTCCAGTAGGAATGGTCATGACTAGAAAGCCTATTGTAACGATACGAAAAAATGAAAATGTTATTGTAGCAGCTAATAGAATAATAGAATATGAAATAGATAGTTTGCCAGTAATTGAGGATTTTGAAGATGAGGGTAAAATCAAACAAAGAGTTATTGGAAGAATTTCGAAAAGTAACATTACAAAACTATTTGTTGAACTTTGTAAAGGTTAGGAGGAGGAAATAAATATGGAAATAAATAATCAGTTAGCAATTTATGTAGTTTCTGACTCCATTGGGGAAACAGCAGAACAAGTTTCAAAGGCAGCAATAAGTCAATTTAACATTCAAGATTATGACATTCGAAGATTTCCATTTATTAATGAACAAAGACAGATTTTAGACCTGGTTGAGGAAGCCAAACACGAAAATTCAATAATAATATTCACAATTGTGAAGGATTGTTTAAAAGGATTTCTTGTAGAAGAAGCAACTAAAAATAATATCTCTATAATTGATGTAATGTCGCCAATTTTGACTGGTTTTACAAAAGTAATTGGAACAGAGCCAAAACGTGAACCAGGTATTATAAGAAAGCTGGATGAAAAATATTTTAGAAAAGTAGAAGCTATAGAATTTGCTGTAAAGTATGATGATGGTAAGGACCCAAGAGGTTTAAAAAAAGCTGATATAATATTAACTGGTATATCCAGAACCTCTAAAACTCCTTTAAGTATGTATTTAGCACACAAGCATTTAAAGGTAGCAAATGTGCCTTTAGTACCTGAAGTTCCAGTGCCAAAGGAATTATACGAGGTGTCATCTGCTAAAATAATTGGACTTACAACTAATCCTTTTAAACTTATTGAAATTAGACAGGAAAGATTAAAGGCTTTAGGTTTAAAAAGTGAAGCAAACTATGCAAGTATAGAAAGAATATTAGAAGAATTAGAATATGCTGAAGGAATAATGAAGAGATTAGGTTGTCCAGTAATTGATGTATCGACTAAAGCAGTTGAGGAAAGTGCAAGTATAATACTTGAAATATTTAGAGAAAAGGGTCATAAATTTTCTAATGGGAAATCCTTTTAGTAATAAAAATTGATAAATATATGATATTACATAATACCGGAGGTGCAGCAATTGAAAAAATTTGTATATGATTTTAATGAGGGTACTGCAGAGATGAAATCCCTATTAGGTGGTAAAGGTGCTAACTTGGGAGAAATGACTAAAATAGGACTACCTGTACCAGGTGGTTTTACTGTTACAACTGAGGCCTGTAACGAATATTATGTTAGAGGTGCAAAGCTTTGGGATGAGCTCAAAGAAGAAATTTTTAATCATCTTGCTGAATTAGAGGGGAAGACTGGTAAGAAGCTAGGGGATCTAGATAATCCACTGTTGGTGTCTGTTAGATCAGGTAGTGTATTTTCAATGCCTGGAATGATGGATACAATTTTAAATTTAGGTCTAAATGATAAATCAGTAGTTGGAATGGCTAATGCAACTGATAACAAAAGATTTGCATATGACAGCTATAGACGATTTATTCAAATGTTTGGTGATGTAGTTTTGGAGATACCTAAATATAAATTTGATACTATACTTCATAGAAGAAAAAATGATAAAGGAATTGAACATGATACCGAGTTAACATGGGAAGATTTAAGAGATATTTCTGAATTATATAAAGAAGTAGTTAGAAAAGAAAAGAATATAGAGTTTCCTCAAGATACTAGAGAGCAGCTATTAATGGCTACTGAAGCTGTATTTAAATCATGGAACAATCCTAGGGCAATAATATATCGTAGATTAAATGATATTCCAAATCATCTAGGGACAGCAGTAAATATTCAATCAATGGTATTTGGTAACATGGGAGACACATGTGGAACAGGAGTTGCATTTACTCGAAATCCATCAACCGGAGAAAATCTATTATATGGAGAATTTTTACTAAATGCACAAGGTGAAGATGTTGTTGCTGGAATAAGAACGCCAAAACCAATAGCTGAACTTGATAGATTAATGCCTGAAGCATATCAACAGTTTGTTGATGTATGCAATCTTTTAGAAAAGCATTACAGGGATATGCAGGATATTGAATTTACAATTGAAAATAAAAATCTATATGTGCTACAAACTAGAAATGGAAAAAGAACTGCTGCTGCAGCAATTAATATTGCAGTGGAGATGGTAGAAGAAGGGTTAATAACTAAAGAAGAGGCTATAATGAGAGTTGAACCAAACCAATTGGATCAATTATTACATCCTACATTTGATAGTGAACAACTAGCAAAATCCACATTATTAACTAAAGGTCTACCAGCGTCTTCAGGGGCAGCGTCAGGAAAAGCATATTTTACTCCTGAGGATGTTGTTCATGCAAATAGTTTAGGTGAAAAAGCAATTCTACTTCGTACAGATACATCTCCTGAGGATTTAGAAGGTATGGTAGCCTGCCAAGGTATACTAACAGCCAGAGGAGGTATGACTTCACATGCGGCAGTAGTTGCCCGTGGTATGGGTAAATGTTGTATTGTTGGAGCTGGGGAAATTAGAATTGATGAAGAGAGCAAAACATTTACTATAAATGGTAGAGTTTACAACGAAGGTCATGCTATTTCATTAGATGGTAATACTGGTGATGTTTATGATGGGGAGATACCTACTAAAAGCCCTGAATTAATAGGTAATTTCGAAGTTTTAATGGCATGGGCGGATGAAATTAGAAAATTAAAAATAAGAACTAATGCTGATACACCAAAGGATACGAAACAAGCAATTATTTTTGGTGCTGAAGGAATTGGATTATGTAGAACAGAGCATATGTTCTTTGAAGAGTCAAGAATTGCAGTAGTTAGACAAATGATTCTTTCAAGAAATGTTGAAGAAAGAAAGGATGCTTTAGAACAATTATTGCCGATGCAAAGACAGGACTTTATTGAAATCTTTAGAGAAATGGGAAGTAGACCAGTAACTGTTAGATTACTAGACCCGCCTTTACATGAATTCCTACCTCATGAGGAAGAGGATATTGTAAAACTTGCAAAAAAAATGAATATTTCAGTTAGTCAACTAAAAAATGTTGTGGCAGAATTAAAAGAAGTAAACCCTATGCTTGGTCACAGAGGTTGCAGACTAGCAGTAACATATCCAGAAATTTATGAAATGCAAGTGAGAGCAATATTAGAGGCTGCTATTATTCTTAAAGAAGAAGAAAATCTAACTGTAATACCAGAAATAATGGTACCTTTAGTTGGGCAGTTAACTGAGTTAAAATATATTAAAAACCTTATGATAAAAACAGCAAATGAAGTAATTCAAGAAAAGGGTGTAAAAATTGACTACTTAATTGGAACAATGATTGAAGTTCCTAGAGCAGCTATTACTGCAGATGAAATTGCTGAAGAAGCGGAATTTTTCTCATTTGGTACAAATGACCTTACTCAAATGACATTTGGATTTTCAAGAGATGACGCTGGTAGATTTATCGGAGAATATGTTGAGAAGAATATATTAGAAAAAGACCCATTCCAAAGATTAGATAGAGCTGGGGTAGGTAAGTTAATAAAAATAGCTGCAGATTTAGGAAAGCAAACTAGACCCAATATTAAGCTAGGTATATGTGGAGAGCATGGCGGAGACCCATCATCAATAGAGTTCTGTCACCAATTAGGATTAGACTATGTGTCATGTTCACCGTTTAGAGTGCCAATAGCAAGACTTGCAGCTGCACAGGCGGCGCTACGTCTACCTCAAAAATAGACACGTTCTCCTATTTAATTGGAGACGTATAAACATGAACTTAGATGTGTAACCAAAAACGATAGCTCTCTATAGCGGCGGTATATGATTACAAAAGTGTTGGGATAAACAACAAATATTAATTAAAACAATAAGACAAATAGTCTAAATGCCTAAAATGGACTATAATATAAAAAGTGTAGGGTATTGAGCTTGATTTCATTAATGACTTTAAGTTTAATACCCTATTTTATTAATTTTTTACAAAGAAGTCTAATCAGATTGAGATTAATTATATTATTGTATCATTATATTCATTAAGGATTAATAATGCTGAATCGTTCCATAAATGATAAATTCATTTAAGAAGACAGTTAAAAACACCTAAACTGTTTTTTATAAAAGGAATTTTATTATACAAAGACAACTTTATAAAGCATCTCACTAGTGTTCAATAAATCTATAATATCGATTTGCAATTTATAAATACCAATAGGTTCATATACTACTATAAATTTAGACATAGAAATAGCCAGTACCTTTGCTAATATAGTTCATTACTCAAAACCAACTAAATTCCTAAATTAAAAATTATATTGCATTAAATATTTAATGATTATCATTAAAAAATTATTTACAAACATATAATAAATGAATATAATGATTATATACAAGTTATATAAGGATAATAGGAGGAAAAAGTTCATGAAAGATAGTCCATATGCTTTAAAAGTAAAAAAAATCGCTGGTTATTTAAGAGTTGTGATGGGAGGGCTTTTTTGGATTACTTTGTTAGGAATGGGTTTACTAATAGTGGCAGCGATCGTTGTTCCATTCTTATCTGATGATATTTTTATAGTAAAAGAAGCTAACAACAAAGGATTTACTTTATCTATGGACAGTTTAATTCGATACAGAATGGATGCATCTCATGTGGGAGTTTCTGTAAAATCAATTTATAGATCCATTGCTTGGATAGCTGCATTTACGTCAGGAGGCTTCATTATTATACTCAAGCAGTTGATATCACTACTGGAAACTGTTGAAACTGATAAGCCTTTTGCTAAGGAAAATGAAAAGCGACTAACTATTATTGGGGTAATACTAATACTGGGGTCTATTATTTTAAGAATTACTGGTGCTATGGCAGCAAAAACGATTATTACTACCTTAAATATAACGAATTTAGATATAAATATAAACATTGACCTCTTTATGGCTTTTACAGGTTTTATGATGCTGATTCTGGCAGGTATTTTTAAATATGGAAATTATCTTCAAGAAGAATACGATTCGACATTGTAAAGGGTGGAGATGGACATGGCAATTATTATAAGGCTAGATAGAGTGCTAGCAGATAGGAAAATGCAACTGAGTGAGCTTTCTGAAGGAGTAGGAATAAGTATTGTAAATTTATCTAACTTAAAAACGGGCAAAGTAAAGGCTATAAGATTTTCTACACTAGAGGCCATTTGTAGGTTTCTAAAATGTCAGCCAGGGGATTTGTTAGAGTATTTTGAAGAGTAAGGAAGAGGATGGGCAACTAATTGTATTTGAGTAGAACTTTAGAAAAGAAATCGGTAGATTAGAATTTATTATGCAGCTGTTAAATTTAAGCAAAATAAAGGAAGTAGAATCACTAATGATCAATTATTTTAATTATAACAAGAGCTATAGGTAGTAAAATAGTCAAAAATGCTTTTAAATCATTCAGTTATATGAAGGAGGCACTATGGAAAAGGAGAGTCTGCTACAAAAATTAGATGAATTTCTAGTTCAAGTTAACTTGCAATATCCTATAGAGTTTGCTTATCTATTTGGATCTTTTGCAATAGAAAAAAATAATAATGAAAGTGATGTTGATATTGCAATTATGTTTCAAGAAAATATGAATCTAAGAAGGAAGTTATAATTAAAGGAAATATAATTGATATGGGAACAAAGTATTTTCAGAGAAAACTAGATGTTATAACTCTTAACAGTGCTACACCGCTGCTAAAGTATGAAGTAGTAAAAAATGGTAATATTTAATTGAAAGTGAAAGAAGAGCAGAATTAGAATCTTTAGCCCTACGAGAGTACTTTGACTTCCAATATTATGCGGAAGTTTATAATGAAGCTATGGTACAAGCAATAAAAAAAGAGATGTAACTCAGAAAGCGCGTGCTATTTGTGGTGAATGAAGATACATTAATGACTAGATTAAACAAGTTAAAGGAAAATATAGCTTTTTTAGATAATATAAAAAAATATACTGAAGTTGAGTACGTAAAAAATCCTTTTATATATGGATCTAGCGAGAGATTTTTCCACTTAGCTATAGAATGTGATATGAGATACAGAAAGCCAGAGACTAATAGAGATGTGTTTGAAATACTATATGAAAATGAAATTATAACTTTAGAACTAAAAGAAAACCTTAGTGACATGGCTTCTTTTAGAAATATACTTGTTCATGACTATGTTAAGATAGATCGGGGAGTGGTTTATAAAATTATTACTGAGGACATTGAGGATCTAATGTTATATATGAAGGAAATTGTTAGGTATTTTTATGGATAGATTGATTTGCACTATCAACAGTGTTTCATAATACTAAAAAGCAGCGATTGGTCTATTTTGTTAGCTGTAGCCCAAGCATCAATACGTCTTTCAAATTAATTAACAACGCCCTCCTATTTAATTGGAGATGTATACACGTAAACTTAGATGTGTAACCAAAAACTATAGTTCTCTATATAAATCTAATGTTGGTTAAAAAAGAATATGTGCATATATATATAAGGTAATGAAGAGTATTTTACTAATTACTAAGACTTTCTCAAAGGAGAAGGTCTTTTTTTTTCATTTAATTTAATAGGAAAGTTCTAGTTTTATGCAAGTAGTTGCAACTACAACCATATATTGTAAAAAAAATTTCAGGAAAAACAAAAAAGCCATCGTGCAATGACTAATATTACCAATATAATATTAAGCTTAATATTAATTACTTTTTGTATTCATATTTAATACCATGTATACCAGTATATGAAACGGGTGTCATTACACCATCACATACTTGGCAGAATGGCTCCGGTGGAACAGATTTATCTAGCCCATTAAATAAGTTATCTTCTTCAAGTTGCTGAACTATAAAACGTGGTACCCATAAAGTATAGCTGCATTTTTTACAAATAAATTCAATTAAATCATCGTTTTTAGTAAAACCCTCTAATATATTCATACGAAAACCTCCTAGTATAATAATGTCATAGTCACTAACGACTATGCAGTAAATACAATTTCTTTAAAAAACATTTCTATTATTTAGTAACAGAAGAAGGAGTTCTTCCTTCGTCAGATGTTGCTTTTCTATTTAACATGTCTGATGGTTCCCGATAGACTCCAGACTATTCATAATGTATAATCCTTAAGGATAGGACAAAAAATGTAAGCCTGCTTGGGAAGTCAATTTTTACTGACCTATACCTACAATTAAGTCAATTAGTCCATTCAATGAGGCTTTATGTTTAGGCTGGTTGGGAGCCTCAGGCTATACCCGTATCACATGCTAGGATGTGTACTCATTGCTTGGAAATGGATTCCTATCAGAAAGGAGCTAACGCTCATGTCAAACATTACTAAATATGATTTATTTATTTCAGTTGGTATTGATGTAGGTGCAGATTTCAGTTAGATGTCTATTGCACTACCTAACCAAACCTTTGTGGGTAAGCCTTTTAAAATCCTACACTCTGATTTAAATTCCCTTGCTATGACTGTTTCAAAAATAAAAGAAGCAGAAGAGTTGTATTCTTTGGAAAGTCGTATTTTCATCGAATCCACGGGAATTTATCATTACCCCCTCTTCTGCTATCTTCGTGATAAAGGATTTCATGTCTCCGTGATTAATCCTATCATCACTAAGAATAGCACAAACATTAACATTAGAAAAGTGCATAATGACAGATTTGATTCAAAAAAAGCTGCTTTAATCGGTTTAAAGCCTGATTTAAAGGTTTCTCTTATGCCGTCGCAGCTTGCCCTTAATTTAAGAAATCTCTCAAGGGAATATTATGACCTTGGCTGGCAAGTAATTCTGTCAACTCTTGCAAAGTCAGGATAATGTAAGCATCTCCCGATAGAGAAGGACTTACAAAATTGTCATTTAGAGAAAAGGATATTGTAGAATTAATAGCACAGGGTCTTTCCAATCGTGAGATCGCTGAGCAGTTATTTATTAGTGAAGGAACGATACGTAATAATCTGTCAGTTATCCTGGAAAAATTGCAAATAAGGGATCGAACACAATTGGCAATCTATTATTGGAGGAAATCATAGATGCCTAGAATATATCATGTCCATGTGAAAGGGACTGTTCTTTTGATATGATAAGAATTTTATCGAGACAAGGTCAGTACAAGTTGCGTAGCTTGATTTGTTACGAATACAGATACGCGTACGCGTATGCAGATTTATATTATATTTACCCAAGCAAATCAAAAGTTGAAACAAGAGTATGAATCCCTGGCATATAGTATAAGGATTTGAGGACTCTGACACTAGAGCGAGAATACTGGACTGCTTGAAAAACTATCGAATCTATAAATAGAAACCTAGAGAAAGGAGACTTGATATTAAAACTAAAATACAAATATTATGTGAGGAAAATTATAAGTTGTGTTGAATGCCAAAAAGTGTTCCATAATTGAAAAAAGGCGATTGGTGTATTATGATAGCTGCCACACAAGCACTATATCAAACTCTATATTTTCTCCCTCTGTATTAGTTTATCCCTTATTAAGCTAACCTGCCCTTTACTTCAACAAAAAAGAGACACTTCGCTTTCTACATTCACAAAATAAAAATACATAATCTTTTTTTCTAATTCGATTTATTTTTTGTTCTTAACACTCGAAAAAACTCTAATCATTCTTACATATGTAATTTATATTTAAATAAAATTCTTCCTTTTTCCTATACATAATTAATGCTGAACAGGGAAAAATTAAGCAGGGTAAAATTAATGATAAAAAAATTAAGAGGTGGAAATATGCAAAATGAAAACCATAATGAGATTTTGAACGAGGACTTTAAAATAGTTCAACAAAACGTAAGTGAGTTTCAAGATGATTTCAAATTATCAAAATCTGGTTTTGACACAACTATGCCAGGTCATACAACAAACCATCCACAAAACATGGTTTTACGTCAGCAGCCAAGAACCGTAAGATCTGAAGGGTCTGGGATCAGTCTTCCAGCTGATGTTCGTTTAGAAATGGGGCTAATGCTTGATGATCACTTATGCGCTTTAAATGTCGCATTACACCAATACACAAAGCATCACTGGTTAACGGAGGGAGCAGAATCTTTCTTAAGTTTACATCATTTGTTAGATGAACATATTGATGTTACACAGGATCATATCGATAGAGTAGGTGAGCGAGTAGCAAGATTAGGGGTCGTTCCAACGGCACATCCTGTGACTCAACATGAATTATCTTATATCAAACATGAAGTTGAAGGTCGATATACGATGCGCGACTTTTTACGTAATGACCTTGAGCATGAAATTAAAATTCAACATATGTTAAGAAAAACAATTGCACGTGCACATGAACTTAAGGATTTTGGTACTGTTCAGGTTTTAGAAGAGGTTTTACTTAAGCGTGAAGATTTAGGGTATCATCTATGGAGTGTTTTGGAAGATGACTCTTTAGTCAGAGGAATGAAACATTTTTTTGACGGGAATAATGATATCTCTAAAACACGCCCTATCAATCCAAGGATTCAATAACAATAAAAATTACACTACTAATATTTTTAAGATAATGCGCCAGATAGCCCTATGTTGTACCTCACAAATTGCTAATATCTAATAAATTTGGGTTAGGGCTAGAAGAAATAAGAGAATTGGGGCTTCCCAAGTTTCGTCCTAGACCAGGAGAGACTTTTGTGCCTATATATAGAATGCATCCTTTGAAAGGATGCAAGAAGCACTACAAAAACAAGAGGACTTTGATTGGGAAGACTGGTTTTCAAAGCATAAGAATGAAATTTAAAAGTGTTACATAACGCTACAAACGTCGATTGATCTATTTTGATAGCTGCCGCACAGGCGGAGATAATCAACAAGGCCCAATAGAAATAATAGGGCAAGTAGTACATGTAAACTTAATAATTTTTATAGAGTGGATATTTGAGATAATCTACGCTTAGATAAAGAACAGGTATTGAAACTTAATTTCATTTATATGTATAATATTAATAAAAATCATAAGAGGAGTCATAGATTGGCTATTACGAAGTTTTCAAAGGCATATATTTACACTATATAAATAATAAATAAAAATCACAGGTGCACATCGCTACGGTGTACCGTTTCAAAAATAATGGTGTTTTTTGTTTATAATAACGAATATTATTTAAATCTGCAGTAGATAATATTTTTGAATACATTATTAAAGGAGGTGTAATATATGCCAGGAAAAGCTAAACAGTACGTTGACCAAAGTATGTCATCAGTACAAAATACTGTTAACACATTACAACAAGCGCTTAATTCTGCAGAAAAACCAGATAATAAAAATAAGATTCAACAAGCAATAAATTCACTTAATAGTGCTCAGCAACAACTATCAGGATATCAAGATTAATAAATATTAAAATATTATTATGTAAAACCAATAAAACACTTTGGCTGATTAATTCAGATCAAAGTGTTTTTTTAAAATAGGATATCTGTATATATATGGCTAATATGTTTAAATATAAGTGACTAACACAATTTAATGCCATTTCTCTAAGGTAGACTTTATTATTATTTCTTGCACTTCATAAATATTTTTAGTATTTGCTTTAGTACGGATGATATCGTTTTGAAGTGAGTATATTAGGCCCAACAATAATGGCATATAGAGGAATTGATAGTCCGTATAAACCTAGAGTTGCAATCATGACTATAGGCTTGTTATTAACTAGAATGTATAAGATACTGACAATACCTATCATTGCTCCTATTAAGACAAGTTTAAAATCAAAAAATTTCTCAATTGCATTGTACATTAAAATGAGTGCCACCAGAAACAAAAAGTCAATATTTAATAGTAACTTAATTGCAGGTAAGAGAACAATGAATTGGTTAGATACACCTAACGTGTATTTTATATACGTAACCAGTGCCGCCAGATTTAATAAAGAGAAAGCTAATAATCCCACTAAGCTTATATAATTAATAAAGATAAAGGTATTGGGATCTAATTGAAAAAATTTCCTCATTTGTATTTCCTCCTAACATAAATATAAGATTCTATTTTATGGTATATCCATAACCATAAACATATTAATTGTAATATTAATATATATTAGCTTGTCTATAAAAATATGTTAAGAATTTTATAAGTGTAATGATGAAGAAACTGAGCAAAATTATCAACCTTACGAGGGGAGCTCTTGAGACACTGGTTTAGTCTAAAATTATTGTAATTTATTTAAATTAGACTTAGACATATATTGATTATGTAAGATTTTTTCATTGGTAATAGAACCAAAAGGAAATATTGTTGATGATAGAAAAGAACGTTACAAAACCTAATAATAAAATAATGTTTTCAATTATTAAAATTCTGATTTAATAACAAATAGTGTCTCATAATAGTAAAAAAAGTCGGTTGGTCTATTTTGTTAGCTGTAGCACAAGTCACGATTATCAACAAAGATCAATCAAAATAAGACTAATGTAACTAATATAGGGCAAAGCCTTATTATCAATACTATTGTAGAAAAAAATTAAAGGAATTTGTGACTATGCAAGGAAATAATATAATAATTAAGTAAAATTATATGTATATATTAGTGGGATAGATAAACAGTTCTGTGTTCCTAGCAAAAACTTAAGGTGCTGCTACTAAGTTCTTCAATAGATCTTGAATTGTTTAAGTACATACTACTTTATTTAATTAATATTTTGGATAGGAGTGCTACAATGCATTAAATAATAATGTTAATTATTATTAGATTAGGATAAACAACGCTGAAACGTAGGTATTTTGTCTTCAAAGCATCAACAACCGTAGTTTAGAGTTTTTGTGAGTGGATAGTGTAGAATATGTTTTGAATAAAGATATGAGGGTTATCCTCATTCTATTTTGCAACTCCGTTGACTCTAGTAACTTTACATGCTATAATTCCAAAAAGCATGGGTATTCTACGAAATAATCAGCATTGCTAACATAATCTATCGGAGTAATGAATATATGAATAAATACAGAGAAGTACGTAATGAAGCTAAGAGAACTCTTTAAAATGCGAAAGGTAGCAAGACTGGAATCATACTGAAAGGATATAGTTTTTATTTAGGAGGAAAAAAGAAAATTTAGAGAGAGGTTAAATAGAAGTGAAAGTTAAGCTAAAAATAGGAAATAATAGTGTTTCATCAGAGAGGGGTGAGTCAATCTTTGGATATACAAAGACTAAAGGCTTTAATAAAGAATAAAGAAGGAGTAAAACTAGATTTTAAGGAAATATTGAATTTAAAAACAGAGTCAGATAAAAAAGAATTTGTTAAGGATGTAATAGCAATAGCCAATTCTGTAGGTGGCAGAGGATATTTGATTATTGGTATTAAAGATACGACAAAAGAAATAAAAGGGATTAATCCTGAGGATCTAAACGAAGAGAGGATACAACAAATAATTAGCTATAGATGTGACCCACCTGTAAACCTCCTGGTAGAAACGGTGAATTATCAGGACAAATATGTTGGAGTAATCACTATTTTTAAGAGTCCACTTAAACCTCATCAGATGCGACAAACAGGTGCCTTTTATATACGTAGAGGTTCTACTACAGACTTTGCCAGAAGATATGAAATTGCCAACATGTTTCAAGAGATTGGTTTAATAAGCAATGAGTTAATTCCTCTATATAATCTTGGTATCGATGTATTAAATAGACAATTAATAAAAGAATATATCAAAAAATTAGGGTTATCATTAAATGAATCTGTGGAAAAGGATATATGGTTAAGTCTTGGAATTACTTATTATGATGATGATACAAATAAACTTTATCCAACCCTAGGGGGACTTCTGCTGTTTTGTGAGCACCCTCAAATATATATGCCTTATTTTGGGATTAAAATAATTACATATGATCAGAAAATGAAGAAGATAACAAATATTGGTGGTAATATAATAGATATGCTTAATAGGTCACAAGAATTTTTGCAAACATATTTTAAGCCCTATGATTATCCCATAGAACCTGTATTTCAATGCATTGTAAATGCAGTTGTTCATAGGGATTATTTTGATCTAACCAAGGAGATAGTGGTGGTTATTGGAAGTACAAAGATAGAAGTTAGTAATCCAGGCACTCTACCTAAGGGAACTAATCCACAGACCATTATTAGAGAGCTGAATCCAGCCAAAAGGAACAATTGGCTATATCAAAGGCTGATGACATTAGATAAGGAAAATAGATTTCTGGGGACAAATTATAGCCTGCAAAATTTAATTGGTATGTTTCCAAAAAATACCTTGAGATTACTAAATATTGAAAGACGAAACCTTTTCAAGGTAATACTTCCAGGATTTAAGGTGGATAAAATATTCAAAAACATTTAAGAGAAGAGTTAAAGACATAAGTTGGCAATGTTAGGGGATTGTGACGTGTCAGGGGGATTTTGGAGACTTATATAAATGAAACAAGGGTAGTATTTCTTATATTTTAAGAGATAATGCCCTTTTTGATTATAGTAGTTTTTTCTTCAACTTTTTTATTAACATATAGGTGTTCAATTTGTGTAAATATAAATAAAAACACATGAAGCAATATGTTAATTAAATGCGTGAAAATTCAAAAGTCTATGTACTTGTTATATAGGCTTTTTACATTAGTAAGAGAAAGTTTCGATTTCAAGTGATCTAAATTTACAGAAACATTACTAAAATATTATACATAAAAGTATCTAATTTTTCTAATGATTCGTTTAACATCTTTAGGGCAATTACACTAGAAAATAACAAACTGCTATCTAAGTTAAAGGATATATAGTTTGACACAAAATATAGTGCATGATAATATTTATATAGTCCATATATAGTAGTTTGATGTATTGCTTAAATTAATTTAGTTTTATGAATTGCATAATTTCTTACATAAGGAGGATATTTATTATGATTACTAAAATCGTAAAAAGAGATGGGAGAGAAGTTCCCTTTAATATTGAAAAAATTGCAAATGCCATTTTTAGAGCTTCAAGGTCTGTAGGAAAAGAAGACTACGGAGCTGCTTTTAATATAGCTGAAAAAGCAGTGAAATATATAGAAAAGGAAATTCAGAACACTAATCCAACGGTTGAACAAATACAAGATATTGTTGAGAAAGTACTTATAGATAATGGAAAGGCAGAAATTGCTAAAGCTTATATCATATATAGAGCTGAGAGAACGAGATTGAGGGAGATGAATACTCGGCTCATGAAAATATATGAGGATTTAACATTTAAAGATGCTGAAGATAATGATATTAAACGTGAAAATGCTAATATAGATGGCAATACAGCTATGGGAACAATGCTTAAGTATGGTTCTGAAGGAGCAAAACAGTTTTATAATCTGTTTGTTTTAAAACAAGAATATTCAAATGCCCATAAAACTGGTGATATACATATACACGACCTTGATTTCCTAACTCTTACTACGACATGTTGCCAAATCGATATTGAAAAGTTATTTAAAAACGGTTTTAGTACAGGACATGGTTATTTAAGAGAGCCAAATGATATTCAAAGTTACTCAGCGCTTGCTTGTATTGCAATTCAATCCAATCAAAATGACCAGCATGGTGGACAAAGTATTCCAAACTTTGATTATGGAATTGCACTGGGGGTTAAAAAGACATATAGAAAGTTATATACAAAAAATCTGATTAATAGCATTGAGCTACTCTTTGATAATGTGGAGGCAGAAAGTTTAGTAAAGCAGGTTTTATTAGAAATAAAAGAAGAATACAATATTGAACCTAATTTAAAAATGGAAGATCAGTATGTAGAAGTTGAAAAACAATATCTTTTTAAATATTTCAAAGATTTAGAAATAGTAAAGAAAGCTCAGGAGTTTGCAAGACAAAGGGCCTATAACGAGACGGACAAAAGTACATACCAGGCTATGGAGGGACTAATTCATAACTTAAATACAATGCACTCCAGAGCTGGGGCCCAGGTGCCATTTAGCTCTATTAATTATGGAACCGATATATCATTAGAAGGTAGAATGGTGGTTAAAAATCTTCTATTAGCTACGGAAGCGGGCTTAGGAAATGGGGAAACTCCAATATTTCCTATACAGATATTTAAAGTTAAAGAAGGGGTAAATTATAATATAGATGACCCTAATTATGATTTGTTTCAACTAGCATGTAGAGTTAGTGCAAAAAGATTATTTCCTAATTTCTCATTTATCGATGCTCCATTTAATTTAAAATATTACAAAGAAGGACAACCTGATACAGAAATAGCATATATGGGTTGCAGAACCAGAGTAATGGGAAATGAATATGACCCATCAAAAGAAGTTGTATTTGGAAGAGGGAATTTAAGCTTTACAACTGTAAATCTGCCAAGAATTGCATTAAAATGTTGTGGGGATATAAAAAATTTCTATAAAGAGCTGGATGAAAAGATTGATCTGATCATCAAACAGCTTATGGATAGATTTGAAATACAGGCACAGAAAAAAGTTAAAAACTTTCCATTCCTTATGGGACAAGGGGTTTGGATTGATTCTGATAAGCTTGGTTATGAAGATGAAATTCGAGAGGTATTAAAGCATGGAACTTTAACTTTGGGGTTCATAGGATTAGCCGAATGTCTAAAGGCTTTAACTGGGAAGCATCATGGAGAGTCAGAAGAGTCTCAAAAACTTGGGATTAATATTATAGAACATATGAGAAAACGTATGGATGACGCTTCAAAAACATATAAAATGAACTATTCTTTAATTGCTACACCTGCTGAAGGTATAGCTGGAAGGCTAGTAAAAATTGATAGAGAAATATTTGGAGAGATTGAGGGCATTACGGATAGAGAATATTATACAAATAGTTTTCATGTTCCAGTTTATTACAAGATAAATATGTTCGATAAAATAAGAAAAGAGGCTCCATATCATAATCTTACAAATGCAGGACATATTACTTACGTTGAATTTGATGGAGATGCTTCAAGAAATATAGAAGCTTTTGAAAAGGTTATAAGAGTAATGAAGGAAGAAGGAGTTGGGTATGGTTCAATCAATCACCCAGTAGATCGAGACCCAGTTTGTGGGTATTCTGGAATAATTAGCGATAAGTGCCCGAACTGTGGTAGAGAAGAAGGTGATGTGAAATTTGAAAGAATTAGAAGAATAACAGGATATTTAGTGGGGACTCTAGATAGATTTAACGATGCTAAAAAATCCGAGGAAAGAGATAGATTAAAGCACACACATATAGTATAACTTTTGAATATAGGGTGAGTATTAATGAATAGTATGGTAAGAGTTGCAGGAATCGTTCAAGAATCAATTGTAGATGGTCCAGGAATAAGATTTGTTATTTTTACACAGGGATGTAGGCATAACTGTCAAGGATGTCATAATATGCATACACATTCTTTTAATAATGGAAAATTAATCAGTATTGAAAGTATTATTAGTAAAGTAAAAGAAAATCCACTTTTAGATGGGGTGACATTAAGTGGAGGAGAACCCTTTGAACAAGCAAACGTACTTTCAAGTCTTTCTATGGAGTTAAAGAAATTAGGTCATAATATCATCACTTATTCAGGATATACCTATGAATATTTGGTAGAAAATTCTGAGAAAATGAAGGGCTGGACTGAGCTACTTCAACATACGGATATATTAATTGATGGACCATTTGAAATTGAAAAGATAAATCTAAACTTAAGATTTAGAGGTTCTGAAAATCAAAGAGTTATTGATGTGAGAAAAACAGAACTAAATAAAAAAATAATTATTGCTGAATGGGATTATGCACTATAAAAAATCACATGTTAAAACTACTACTCATATTTAATATTTAAGAGAGTTTTTATAAAAATTTGTAGTGGATAATATTTTTTAGATAGATAGCTTGTTGAGAATATATTTTATACCAGGGTTTACATTTTAAAATGTACAAATGAATTTCTGTACACAGTATTTCTAATATTTTAACCTTATAAGAATAATTTAACTTAATTATGTCTGATTTTACTTCTGATGAATTAAGTTTATATATTGTTAAGATACTATCCTCCCGATGACTGGGAGGATTTTTTAGTTTGCGAGGCATGTTGCGGAGCCGATGGTTTAAAAGAAAACCTGCTACCTTGCTAATGTGAAGGCAAGCTGTAGGCAAGGGCGCTTTTGGTGACAAAAGGGTCTGAAGGAAGCTGATGGCGGTTGCTGGAACGGAACGAAAGTGAACCAATGTTGGCACATATGGTGGATAACCCTCCTAAAAGTGGGAACGTCCTAAAATTAGCTTAGTCATATGTGTTAAGATGGTCGTTTTAGTAACAGGTGGAGCAAATTAACCTCGGAAGTGCTGTACTTGAGCTGTAAATTTTACCTACAAGCGAAAGCAAGAGGTAAGATGAGGGTGCAGTATGCAGATGAAGCCGTAGTAGTTAATAAACCTATACCAATGAAAGCTAGTAATAGTGTGGAGGAGAAAATATAGGTGACATATCATCTAGTTGATGTGACTATCATAGGTCAAAAATCTATGATAGATGCGAAGGGTGGAAGAGATTTCAAAGTGTATTGGAAGGTACCTTAAGTAAGAGTGAAGGTGTTAAAAGAAAGCTGAAATGCTGGAAGATACGAATAATTGGCATAAGAAACTTGCGAATTATCTCGATGACACAGATATGAAGTAGTCAGGTAAGTAAAGATAAGATAGCCATAGAGCTAGAGACGTCAAGTGAGCCTAATAAAGAACATATAGCTTAAGCAAGAGGTACTGAAAGATACAGCAACAAAGGAGGAAAAACGTGAAGAAATGGTACAGCCTTATCGATAAAATTTACCGAAAAGAAAATTTAAAACTAGCTTTCAAAAGTGTAAAGAAGAACAATGGAGCCCCAGGAATAGATGGGGAAACTGTTACTGATTTTGCTGAAAGACTTGAATTAAATATTGAGTTTCTTCATGAAAGACTGAAAACCAACGAGTATGCACCAAGTCCAGTAAGAAGAGTAGAAATTGAAAAACCGGACGGAGGCATAAGATTATTAGTATTCCAACAGTGAGAGATAGAGTAGTACAACAAGTCATTGTAAATATAATAGAACCAATATTTGATCCTACCTTTCATCCATCTAGTTATGGATATAGGCCTAATTCACAACATCAGGCAGTAGCAAAAGCAGAGCGATTTATGAATAAATATGGATTAGGACATGTAGTAGATATGGACTTAAGCAAATGCTTTGACACTCTAGACCATGAAATCATCATAGAAGCAATATCAGAGAGAATAAGTGATAGTAAAGTGCTAGACTTGATTAAGAAATTTCTAAAATCAGGTGTAATGCATAGAGACAATTTTTGCGAAACGGAAATCGGCTCTCCGCAAGGGGGAGTAATCTCTCCATTGATTAGCAACATATACCTTAATCAGTTTGACCAGAAGATGATGGATAATGGCATAAGAATAGTGGGTTTTGCTGATGATATTCTTATCTCTGCAAAAGATAAGAAAACAGCAGGGGATTATAAAACTTATGCTACAAAAGTCTTAGAGATAGAGTTGAAGCTAAAAGTTAATGATATGAAAACTAAACTAACAAGTGTGAATGAAGGAGTAGCCTTTCTAGGATTTGTAATATACAAAAGAATACTTACGGTCAATTCTAAAAGGATAAAGCGTTTTAAAGAAAATATAAGACGAATTACTAGAAGAAACTCAGGGAGAAAACTAGAAGAAATTATTAAAGAGTTAAATCCTAAGCTAAGAGGATGGATAAATTACTATCGAATAGCAAATATTAAAGGATTTATAGTAGGATTTATGGGTTGGCTACGCAGAAGATTAAGAATGATAAAGATGAAACAATGGAAAACCTATAAGGCGATGCATAAAGAAATGAGGAAACTAGGAATCAAAGGAAATGGACTTAAGATGGCTGTAACTAAGTGGAAGAACTCAAACGTTCATATTATACACCAGATATTGCCCAATAAATACTTTGAAGAACTAGGCCTCATAGACATTGGAACATATGAAGTTGGGTTGTTGTCGAATTATTATTAATTCGGAGAGAAATTTCAGGAGCCGGATACGGCAAACGTAAGTCCGGTTCTGTGAGATAAGGTTGTTATTTAGATATATATAATTTAAAAATCTATTCCGAAGATAGAATTGTCAATAGGTGCTAACGTGTAGTAGAAGCATACTTATGAATATATTGAGCAGAAGGCTAGAGTCTGTTGAGAGATGGGTTGAGTTTTATGAAAATTATAGCTATATTCTAAGCATGAAACAACAACTTTTTATTTGTTTAATGGATGTTTTTTCTAAAAAATCCTTATTTTATGATATAATAAGGTTAAGTCCACTTAGACTTTGTGTTAAAATAACATAATATTCTTATAATCATTTAATAAGGAGATGATGAATTTTTGGAACTTACGCTTACAACTCCAGCTTTATTGTTTCCAGCAATATCCCTACTCATGTTGGCATATACGAATAGATTTGTTGTCCTTGCACAGTTGATAAGAGAATTACATACAAAGTATAGGCAAGCGCCAGATACTATTTTAAGCGAGCAAATTGACAATTTAAGAAGTAGAATGAAAATCATAAGGAATATGCAAGTATTCGGTGCTTTAAGCTTTTTCTTTTGTGTAATGAGTATGATTTTAATGTATGCAAGAACCATTTTTTTAGGCCATATAGTATTTGGCTTAAGTTTAGTATTGTTATTGATTTCTTTAGGATTTCTAATACTAGAGTTGCAGGTATCCATTAACGCATTAAATATTCAATTGCAGGATTTTGATAAAAAAGATAATGATAACCAAGAACAGTAAGGTAGAATAAAAGTTAAGTATGCTTACAAGCATCCTAAACTTTTATTTTTTATGTTTTTAGCTTGAAAGATATATTGATAAGTAGCAACTAATTTATTCAATTGGAATCAGCTATAATAACTGAAAGCATAACCTTATGCTTTCAAATCAGGTATATTTGTGATGGAGGAAATTGTTGTAGAACTACTACTGAAACAGTAGATTGGTGAACGTAATAAAATAGAGACAAAAGGTGGGAAATATAATGAATGCAAGTTTATTTCATAGACTTGAAGGTAACAATTTCTATTTTAAGAAATTAGAGATAAGTGATTGTATAGAAATACATAAGTATGCTTCGGACATAGATGTTTCACGTTTTATTGGATGGAATCTAATGAATAACTTGGATGAAACCCAGGAGTACGTCAAAGAAATGATCAGACGTGAGGTAGCAGGGACTCATATGTACGCTTCAATAGTTCTTAAATCAACTAAGGAAATTATAGGAAATGCTATGGTTTTTAATTTTGATTTCATGGCAAAGCATGCTGAAATTGGTTATGTTTTTCATAAAGATTTTTGGGGCAATAGTTATGGAACAGAAACTGTGGGGATAATGACTAATTATTTATTTGAGTCACTTAAACTACATAAAGTCCATTCACATGTGGTAAGCGGAAATATTGGTTCAATTAGAATTATGGAAAAGAACGGATTTAGTCTTGAAGGTCGCATAAGAGATTATCATTTTATAGAAAATGTATACTACGACAGACTA
Source organism: Serpentinicella alkaliphila (assembly GCF_018141405.1). Lineage (NCBI taxonomy): Bacteria > Bacillati > Bacillota > Clostridia > Peptostreptococcales > Natronincolaceae > Serpentinicella > Serpentinicella alkaliphila. The sequence goes on along the minus strand of NZ_CP058648.1, from coordinate 2,913,214 downwards.
TGTTTTGGTAAACTTCAAAATAATATATAGGTATCAGTAACTAAGATTTATTTTGAAAGGAGTCAAAAAAATGACATACTTTAATACAACTGATGGCATAAAAATATTTTTCGAAGCTAAGGGCGAAGGGAAACCTATAGTACTGATACATGGTTGGTCTCAGGAACATTCTGTTTACAATCCACAAATTGAAGGCCTAAGTAAAAAGTATAAGGTTATTGCCTATGATCTTAGAGGCCATGGTAGATCAGACCGGCCTGAAATAGGACTTACTCTTAATCGTTTTGCAGTTGATTTAAGGGAGTTAATTGATTATTTGAAACTTGAAAATATAGTCCTAGCAGGTTGGTCAATGGGTGCATCAACAATTTTTGAATACGCTAAAATCTACGGAGTTGAAAAACTTCAAGGGATAATTCTATTTGACATGACCCCAAAATTTATAAACGATGATACTTGGAATTTAGGGCTATATAATGGGAATTATAAAATTGAAAATGCACTGGTTGACTTAACTACTATGTGCGATAATTTAAAAGACTTTTTAGAAATTTTCTTCAAAAAAGTAGCTCCATATATGACAGATGATATGTTGTCTGCTTCAATAGAAACGGCGATGTCTAACACCCCTCATATTTTGTATGCAATGTGGCTTGCTATGGCCAGTAATGATTATAGAGGAATACTTGGTAGATTAACAATTCCTGCGGTAATCGCCTATGGTACCAATGAATCACTTTATTCCCCAGAGACAGCATGTTTTTTAAATTCAAAAATACCAGATTCGAAAATAGTTCCCTTTGAGAATTGTACACATCTCTTAGTAAGGGAGAATCCAAAAAAAGCAACTGAGGTAATTGAAGAGTTATCTCAAATAGTATTTAGATAGTTAAAATAATTACATTGCTAAATTGGTAAGTTATTCTACTGAAATCTATTACTAATATGAACTGGAAAATATATGTTATAATAAAAAATAGTTGAAAAGCGGTAATGCACAAATAATAATAGCTAAAGGGAGGGATTATTTTGAATTTAAAAAGTATATCTTCACGTCAGATTGCAATGGCATTTACGGGGAGCTTCTTAGGAGCTGGTTTTGTATCAGGGCAAGAATTAATGCAGTTTTTTGCGGTATTTGGAAGTTTTGGAATAATAGGAATGTTTTTTGCTATTTTAATGCTATTTACATTTAGCTGTTCTGTTATGAAAATTGCAAAACGAACAGGTATCACTGAGTTTGATAAAATAATTGTAGAAAAAGAAAATCCGTGGCTTAGAGCAATTTTTGGTGGTGTATTTATTATTTTCTTGTTTGGACTTGTAGTTGTTATGATAGCAGGGGCAGGGGCCTTATTATATCAATTGTTTGGAATTCCTATAATTTTGGGAAATGCACTGATGGCAATTTGTCTTGCAATAGTAGCACTTTACGGAGCAAAAGGTGTACTTACTGCTTTTAGTATTACTGTCCCACTATTGATTGTTGCGGCATTGATTTCTAGCATTTTATCGTTTTTTTATTTTGAGGGAAAAAATATAGTTGCACAACCCTTTTCAGGTGCAAATCCTTTGCTTGGAAACTGGCTGTTTTCAACCATTGCCTTTGTGTCATATAATATGATGGCAGCTATCTCCATTTTAGTACCAATTGCCACAGATGTAGAAGAAGAAAAAACTATTGATAAAGGCATTTTTCAGGGGGCGGTACAACTAATAATAGTATTTGTATGTATCCTACTTCCGTTAACATTTAATCAAAACATATTGGCGGACGTTGAGCTTCCTATGCTCACACTAGCTGAAAAAATACATCCCTTATGGGGGACGGTTTATGCAATTCTACTGTTCTGTGGAATGTTCGGAAGTGCATTATCTTGTATTTTTGGTGTAACTATCCGTGTTAAAAAGATCAAGAACACTAACACATACATGCTGACACCTATAGTCGCTGTAATGGCTTTCATAGGAAGCATTGCAGGATTTAAAAACCTCATAGCAATATTTTTTCCTGTTTGTGGCTATATTGGGTTCTTTGCAATGATAGGTATTTTAATGCATTTTTTATCTTTACAACAGAAAATCAATATGGGTCTAGAGGAATAATCTAAATTTAAAATACTTTAAAGTATTTTAAAATTGAAATGTTATTAGAATGAAATGAAAACCTTTGGGGCTGGCCTTTTTTAGAAATATGTCTTAAGGTATTTCTGTGATTAGTTACCATTAGTCTTTAAACAAGCTTAATCGAAATACAGTTAAAAACTGAAATGTTATCCAGACGTAGGGTATGGGATCGTAATTTTCATTAGTGATACTAAGAGCAATACCTTTTTTAGTCGACCTATCTTATACAATAACCGTTTTAGAATGGTAAAAGCTTTTGAGTATCCATTTTATTCTAATTAATCATTGTAAAGCCTTTATAAAAATTTTCATATACAAAATACAGTTTCCTAAAATAGATAAAGTTTTTACAGTATGTATAATTATAAATAAAAGTGTTAACTCTCCTAAAAATAAAGAAGTTGGAAAGTTGATTAACTCCAACAGAAAAAACAATAAAAATAATACTTATAGGTGGTGATGAATAATGTCCCATATAGTAGGAAAATCTGCATATAAAAGTTTAGAGGAAAGATTAAACAAATTTCCACAAGGAGCGCCACCATCAGAGACTCTATATAAAATACTTACACTATTATTTAGCGAAAAGGAAGCAGCATATGTAGCCCAATTACCAATAAAACCTTTTACAATTAAAACAGCAGCTGCAATATGGAAAACTACTGAAGGAGAAGCAGGAAAAGTTTTAGAAAGATTAGCAAGCAGAGCAATTCTTTTAGACATGAATCATAATGGTACTCAGAAATATGTTTTACCTCCACCTATGGCAGGTTTTTTTGAGTTTTCGATGATGAGAACACAAAATGGTATTGATCAAAAGCTTTTAGGAGAGCTATTTCATCAGTATTTAAATGTGGAAGAGGATTTTGTGAAGGAACTATTTTTAAGTACAGAAACTAGACTTGGAAGAGTTTTTGTTCAAGAAAAAGTACTAACAAAAGATAATGAAGTTCATATCTTAGATTTCGAAAGAGCAAGCCATATAATTAATGAAGCTAGTGATATTGGTATTAGCATGTGCTACTGCAGACATAAAATGCATCATGTAGGTAAAGAATGTGACGCTCCTATGGACATATGCATGACATTTAATAATACTGCCTCTTCGTTGATAAATCATAATTATGCTAGAAGGGTAGATCGTAATGAATGTACTGAACTCTTACACAAAGCATATGAGAGTAATCTAGTTCAATGTGGAGAAAATGTAAGGCAGGGAGTTACATTTATATGTAACTGCTGTGGCTGCTGTTGTGAGGCTATGATTGCGGCTAAAAAATTTGGCATGTTACATCCTGTTCAAACAACAGGGTATATACCTAAGATAGATGAAAATAGCTGTATCCAATGTGGTAAGTGCCTAAAAGTATGTCCAATAGAAGCTGTAGAATTTTTAAATACTAAGAGTAAAACAAAAAATGAAAGAGCTGTAAAAATTAACGAAGAAATATGCTTAGGTTGTGGTATTTGTGTAAGAGCCTGTTCTAAGAAAAGTATATCCTTAAAGCGAAGAAATGAAAAAATCATAACTCCTGTAAACTCAGTTCATAGAATTGTACTTATGGCAATAGAAAAAGGAAAGCTGCAAGAACTAATTTTTGATAATCAGGCCTTTGGAAGTCATAGAGCTATGGCAGCAGTTTTATCTGTAATATTAAAACTTCCACCTGTTAAAAAAGTTATGGCAAGCAATCAAATGAAATCAGTTTATCTTGAAAAATTAGTTTCTAAATATAATTAATGGGAAAGTTAATGTATTGGATTTTAAGTTCATATAAATGAAAATGCGACTTAGTTGAACCAAGGAGAATATGAAGATAAGCGACTTGTAGAAGTATAAGTATGATTAAAATTTATTGAGAATAGAGATATAGATTTAAGAAGTTTTGTTAAGAATATAGATGTAAATATTGAAGGGAGCATTAATTAATGAACCAAGGACAAAAATTGTTTTATAATTTTTTCATAGAACGAGTACAGGATGATAAAAAAGAAGTAGCGATAGTACTTTTAGAGGATGGTTTTAAAAGACAAGCTGAAGGGACATTTAATTTAACATACTTTCAGGAAATAATGCCTAAATGCATTTAATAATAAAACCTGAAGCAGTTGAAGAAGTAAATGAAGCGATGGAAAACTTCGCAACTAAATTATAAAAGGGTGTTCCACAAATAGTAAATAAGGCAATTTCACCCTTATATCTATTATATAAAAAAAATTTAATCTAAGGTTCACAAGTACATTAGTATTATGAAACCTTAATATGTATAGAGTGTATTTGTACAAACTGACGTTGGGTATTATATCTTAATGATTAAGAGATAGTACCCCGTTTCTTTTTTTAGGCCATATAACTTAACTCGCCAATATGGTATATAAATAAGATTTTGTTTAAAAGTTTAAGGAAATAATAAGATGATAACATAGAAATATGAAATCTAAAGTTTATCAACCCAAAACTTAAAGTAGGCTAAGTTTATGGAAAGCAACAAGTTAAATAAGGATGTAACCGAGGTTCTTGATTCATTGGGCCACCCAATGAGAAATGAGATCGAACTCTTACGTAAAATAATCATGAGTTCAAGAATAGAAATAAAAGAAGGAATAAAATGGAATTGTCCCAATTGTAGTATAGGGAATGAGATTAGATTGGATTACCCTGAGGTTAAATCCACAAAAGCAAATACAAGGTGTTTTCCATAGGGGATCAAAGGTAAAAAAACAGCCAGAACAAAGACTGTTATAGGAAGATTATAGTATTCTGACATGGAAAGAAAAAGATAGAGCGGTTGCTACTTTTAAAAGTATGAGATTGAAGAAAACTGCAGAATGTTAAAAGAAATAATAATAAAATGGTTGGTAGTTTCAATATAGTGAGCATTATAGTAATGAGTTTAGTATAAATATATAGATTATCAGAATTACTTTAGAAATTACGAACAAAAATCAAATTTGTAACGAATTTAATAGAGTATGTACTGCAGAAGATAGGTTGTCTTTATCTTTTATAAGAGTTTTTCTTAGAAAATATTTGAAAATAAAATTTGTAGGAGGCATTTTAAAATTATTGGAATATTGAGATTCTTAAAAACAATACTATATTTTTTGTTGCTAAATACGTTTATATAATTTTAAAATCTGTTCCAATAGGTTTTGTTTAAATTGATTAAACAGAGGTATAAGATATACAAGAAGGAATTAAGATTTTGGTATTTAAATAATATGTATTAAAAACTTTAGAAAAGGAGAGAGAAGCATATGGATAATGTAAAATTGGCAGTAGTTTATTACAGTATGGGTGGTACAAACTATCAATTAGCTAGATGGGCTGAAGAAGGAGCAAAAGAAGCCGGAGCTGAAGTAAGGGTTTTAAAGGTACCTGAACTTGCTCCACAATCTTCTATTGAAAAAAATCCCGTTTGGAAAGCTCATGTCGAGGAAACAAAAGAGGTTCCAGTGGCAACACTAAATGACTTAGAATGGGCAGATGCAATTATCTTTAGTACCCCAACTAGGTATGGCGTTATGTCATCTCAGATGAAACAGTTTATTGATTTAACTGGCGGACTTTGGGCACGGGGCAAAACTGTAAATAAAGTTGTAAGCGCCATGTCTTCTGCACAAAATCCACATGGGGGGCAGGAAGCAACAATTTTATCACTATATACTGTTATGTGTCACTGGGGGGCAATTATAGTACCTCCTGGCTACACAGATTCAGCCATTTTCGGAGCTGGTGGAAATCCTTATGGAACAAGCGTAACTGTTGGTCAGGATGGCAAGATGATTGAAGATGTGCGGTCAGCTGTTAAACATCAGGCAATACGTACTGTTACAGTAGCTCAATGGGTACAAAAAGGCAATCAATAGTAAAAAGATACATAACAAGATAATAGATAAGATTTGCTGAAAGTAAGAGAATAGTTATTCTAGTAGGAATATTTGTAATAAAAACAGCTTTTGATATACTACATGATATTAGTTCAAAATTAATAAAGGATATTATTTCTTATGGTATTTAGAAATAATATCCTTTTTATTAGTCAATCAACAAATCTGCAAACAATACTCTTAATCCATATAAAAACTGTTGTTCAAATCCAAATTTATTTCATATTGTTCACCAAAAAGAAATCCAAACTGTTCAACTTCCTCGGGAGAAATATGTGTCGCACGAAATTCGTCAGCTACAAAGGATAGAATATAGTTGTTTACTAGATTTCTGGCAGTTATACAGTTTTTATCAGAAACCCCATATAATTAATGCCCCTATAAAGAATTTAATTGAATTAATACTGGGGATAGAGTGTGCAAGTATCTCAACAGCATCTCTGGTTTTTAATAAAACTCTCCGTATCTCTAAAGCTAGAGTAGTAAATACTTCTTTTGGATCATCTATTGATTCAGGCAAAGATATTTATTGATTAATATGTTCAGCTATCAAATCAACAAGGATGCTGCTTTAATATTTAGTTCCTTTGCAAGTGTTCTCATTGATAGATTTTCTATTCCATCTCGGTTCAATATATCAAGAGTATTAAAAAAAGTAATAGATTCTAACTAAAAATAGGCAAAAAAATTGTATAAATGGATATTCTTCCTTTTTAAGTAAGCGTATGCTATAATTAACAGTATACGTCCAAATTAATATAAGCTGCATATGAGTTAAAAAGAATGAAAATTACACATATGGCGTAACTGCAATAAATCTCAGCATAATAGGTGCCTTTGAGCATTGAGTAGGATAAGGGGCTAGAGGAATTTATGATCTCATAATATTCATTATTAACTGAATATTATGAGATATCTAAATGTTTTTAATTAGCTTAAAATTTATTGCAAAAATAAAAGATTAAGCTATTTAATTATAAAAAAAGTTAAGGGGAGTGGTAAGAGAATATTATTTGGTAACATGAAAAAATATATTTAAAAAAATAGGGGGAGATTTTTATGTTTAGAAAGCTATTAGCTTTAATGATGATTTGTTTAATGGTACTTGGTTTAGCTGCTTGCGGTCAAAAACCTGCAACTACACCTCAAAATGCAAGTGAAGGTTTTAAAATTGGTTTAGTAACTTCAACTGTTTCTCAAAACGAAGAAGAGTTTAGAGCAGCAGAAGAAATGATAGCTAGATATGGTGTTGATATGATCAAGCACGTTACATATCCAGATAGATTTATGCAAGAGCAGGAAACTACTATAGCTCAAATTGTTGCTTTAGCATCAGATCCAGAAGTTAAAGCAATTGTTGTTGTTCAAGCTGTACCAGGAACAGCAGCAGCTATTGATACAATAAAAGAAACAAGAGATGATATTGTGTTCGTAGTAGGTAATCCTCATGAAGATCCAGATTTAATAGCTGCTCGTGCTGATGTAGTATTAGATGTTGACCAATTAACTCGTGGTTTAACAATCGTAGAAAACGCGAAAAAAATGGGAGCAGAAACTTTTGTACACTATTCTTTCCCAAGACATATGTCTTATGAGCTTTTATCTCAACGTAGAGATATTTTAAAACAAACTGCAGAAAATTTAGGTTTAAAATTTGTTGAAGTAAATGCTCCAGATCCTACAGGTGATGCTGGTATTCCAGGAACACAACAATTTATTTTAGAAGATATTCCAAGACAAGTAGCAACTTATGGAAAGAATACTGTATTCTTTGGAACTAACTGTGCTATGATGGAACCAATGATTCGTACTATTTTAAGTGAAGGTGCAATTTTCACTGAGCAATGTTGTCCTTCACCATACCATGCTTATCCAGGGGCTTTAGGAATCGAAATCCCTGCTGATAAAGCTGGAGATGTGGCTTATATGTTGCAACAAATCGATTCAAAAGTAGATGAAAATGGAAACAGCGGAAGAATGGCTACTTGGAAAGCACCAGCTAGTATGGCGATGGTAAGAGCTGGAGTAGAATATGGTATTGCTTATGCTAAAGGTGAGATTGAGAAATTTGACAAAGCTGCAATAACAAAATACTTATCACAAGAAACTGGCGGAGATGTTGTAGTAACTGAACTAGATGGTCTGTCAAACTTCTTAATGTTTGTTGCTGAGTTAGAAGTATTCTAAGAATAGTAATTTATCTTAGAGAATAGTGGGATATAATGTATTGAGGTTGCCCTTTGGCAACCTCAATATTTAGGACTTCATTTGTCAAAGGAGGGAAAAGTTTGGCGACAGAATATTTATTACAGATGAAGGATGTTAGTAAAGAATATTCAGGCAATAGAGTACTAAAGGGCGTTAATATCAATATTAAGGCTGGAGAAATTCATGGTTTAGTAGGAGAGAATGGTGCAGGTAAGTCAACTTTAATGAACATTCTTTTTGGTATGCCAGTTATTCATAGTACAGGTGGCTTTGGCGGAGATATTTTGATTGATGGTAAGATTGCCAATCCTAAATCACCGAGGGAATCGATGGAGTTAGGAATAGGTATGGTACATCAAGAGTTTATGTTAATTCCAGGATTTAGCATTACAGAAAATATTAAGCTAAACCGAGAGATAACTAAAGAGAATTTATTTAGTAGAATATTAGGACCAAAGATGAAAACATTAGATTTAAAAAAAATGGGGCAGGACAGTCGTGAGGCATTAGATAAGCTTGGAATGTCTATTGATGAATGGCTTCCAGTAGCAGGATTACCTGTCGGGTATATGCAGTTTATTGAGATAGCAAGGGAGATTGATAAAGACAATTTAAAGCTATTAGTATTCGATGAGCCTACTGCTGTTTTAGCAGAATCTGAAGCAGATAGATTTTTAAAAGTAGTAAGAAAGCTTTCAGATATGGGTATTGCAATATTGTTTATTTCCCATAGACTAGACGAAATTATAGAAATTACTGATAATATTACTGTGTTAAGAGATGGAGAAGTTGTATGTAATCTAGCTACAAAGGATGCAGATGTCCATAAAATTGCAGAATTGATGGTAGGTAGAAAGATAGAAAACACTAATATGGATAAAACCTTTATAGAGGAAACAGAAGATGAGGATTGTATATTAAATATAAAGGATCTATATGTAGATATGCCTGGAGAGATGGTTAAAGGCTTGAATCTTAATGTTCGTAGAGGAGAGATTCTTGGTATTGGTGGTTTAGGGGGACAAGGCAAAATAGGAGTTGCAAATGGAATAATGGGCCTATACCCTACAAAAGGAGAAATTTTAAAGGATGGTAAACCGTTACCTTTAAATCAACCTAGAAAAGCATTAGACTCTGGAGTTGCCTTTGTGACCGAGGATAGAAGAGGAGTAGGTTTGCTTTTAGATGATTCTATTGAACACAATATTGCTATTTCAGCACTTCAAATAAAGGAAAAATTCTTAAACAAAATAGTCGGTATTAAAATGATGGATGAAAAAGCTGTAAGGGAACATGCTTTAAGTATGATTCAAGAGCTAGATATACGTTGTACTGGACCAAAGCAGTTAACTAGACGCCTTAGTGGGGGTAATCAGCAAAAAGTATGTATAGCTAGAGCGTTAACGTTAGATCCAGATATCATTTTGGTGTCAGAGCCTACGAGGGGAATAGATATTGGTGCAAAAAAGATTGTTCTAGATTTGCTTGTTAAACTTAACAAAGAGCTAGGCATGACAGTAATTATAACATCTAGTGAACTAGCGGAGCTCCGTTCGATTTCTGATAGAATTGCTATTGTCTTTGAAGGGAAGCTGGAAGGTATCTTAGCTCCTAATGCCAGTGATGTAGATTTTGGTTTAATGATGGCTGGAGAATACGGTAAAGAGGAGGTGTCGTAGGATGGATGGCTTTAAAAATTTCATAGAAAAAGTAGGATATCCTAGACTTATTATTGGTGGCTTTTTACTAGTTCTCTGTATATCCGCAGCTATGTTGTCAATCCCTATTCCAGGACTTATAAGTGATATACTTATACGTATAGGTATGAATGGGATATTGGTTTTAGCTATGGTACCTGCTATTCAAGCTGGTGTAGGTTTAAATTTTGCCCTGCCTTTAGGGGTTGTATGTGGCCTTATTGGAGCATTAATAAGTATAGAATATAAATTAGCCGGTTTTACAGGCCTTTTCGTTGCGTTTGCAGTGGCTATACCCATAGCTGCGATTGTTGGGTATTTCTATGGTCAGATGCTTAATAAAATGAAGGGGCAGGAAATGACTGTGGGTACTTATGTTGGCTTTTCAGTTGTATCAGGTATGTGTATTTTTTGGCTGTTAGCACCCTTTAAAAGTCCAGAGTTAATTTGGGCTGTTGGTGGTAGTGGTCTGAGAGTTACTGTTTCCCTTGAGTCCTCTATAGATAAAGTTTTAAATAGATTTTTAAGCTTTAGATTTGCGGGTATTCAGGTGCCAACTGGGTTGCTATTGTTTTTTGCCCTATGTTGTCTTATAGTATGGCTCTTTAATAAAAGTAAAAATGGTGTTATTATGAACGCAGCTGGATCAAATGAAAGATTTGCAAGTGCTACCGGAATCAATGTAAACAGACAGAGAATTCTAGGTGTCATCTTATCAACGATACTAGGTGCAGTTGGGATCATTGTTTTCAGTCAATCTTTTGGGTTTTTGCAGCTATATAACGCACCGCTTTTTTCTGCAATGCCTGCTGTTGCAGCTGTTTTAATTGGTGGAGCATCTATTAGAAAAGTTAAAATTAGTCATGTTGTTATTGGAACCTTTTTATTCCAAGCTTTATTGGTTGTGGCTCTTCCTGTACTCAATACATTAGCCGATGGAAGTATGTCGGAGGTTATTCGAGCTATAGTTCAGAATGGGATTATTCTTTATGCCTTGACAAGAAAAACAGGAGGTGACCTAGCGTAATGGATCAGAATGTGAAAGTAGTTGAAGTAAAAACAAAAAGGCAAATAACAGTAGACTATATGTACCGTTTTATTGTACCTGTTGTTTTTGTAGTACTTTGTGGAATCGGTTATAACCTATCCGGGTTGCAATCTACTTTTGTCTTAAATGAAGTAATTATAAGACTTGCTAGGAACTCCTTCCTAGTAATATCATTGATTATTCCTGTTATAGCTGGAATGGGACTTAATTTTGGAATTGTATTAGGTGCTATGGCTGGTCAGATTGCATTAATTTTTGTTACTGATAATTCCTTCGGTGGATTAGGGGGTGTACTCATAGCCTTTCTTGTATCTACTCCTTTAGCTATAATATTTGGCTATTTAGTTGGACAGGTTTTAAATAGAGCCAAAGGCAAAGAAATGATTACAAGTATGATATTAGGTTATTTTGCTAATGGGGTGTACCAATTGGTGTTTTTAATGCTTGCTGGTACTATTATTCCATTTAAAACTGAGAAATTAATTTTGTCCACGGGTATGGGTGTTAGAAATAGTATAGATTTAATAGCTGTTAGACAGTCTTTGGATAATATCTGGAAAATTAGACCAATGCAAGGATTAGCTATACCTATGGTGACTATAATAGTCATAGGTTTCCTGTGCTTAGCACTAACTTTCTTCTTAAGAACTAAATTAGGCCAAGAAATGAGGACTGTAGGTCAAAACATGCATATAGCAGAAGTATCGGGTATTAATGTTGATAAAACAAGAATTATCGCGATTATTATTTCTACAGTGCTAGCTGCATGGGGGCAAATAATTTTCCTACAAAATATTGGTACTTTAAATACTTATGGAAGTCATGAACAAGTAGGACTTTTTGCTGTAGCGTCCCTATTAATAGGTGGAGCTTCGGTTACAAAGGCTACATATGGTCAGGCTTTATTGGGAACCTTCCTTTTCCATATGCTATTTATTATATCCCCGATGGCTGGACAAAACCTGATGGGAGACAGTCAAATTGGAGAATTCTTTAGAGTATTTGTTGCGTATGGAGTTATAGGTTTGGCCCTGTTACTACATGCTTGGCAAAGAAAAGGAAAAAAATAAGGTTTTAAAAATAATATTCATATGTATGTTTTTTAGTATTCATGAATATAAACTCTCATTCTTAGGTTTTTGGCAAAGAGTGGGAGTTTTTATATTATAGAAAATTTAATTTAGGAGGAGATAGATTTAATAATCATATCCTAAGGGTGAAGAAGACAATTGAGATGGGAAGTTCGGATCAAAGTAATGGGGTATCGGATTCAATGTATTGGTTAGATATAATCCAATATCCCATTTTATAACGAATAATTTCTTGAGGTAGTAACCACGATTCTGTGGATCCAAACTTTTAAATTCAATATCAGATATTCCAGGTATGTGGTTTTTAGATTTACCTGTCCATGAAAGATCATATTCTTACAATTAATTAGAAAAATAGAGTGAAATTCACCACCAGTTGCAATTCTGGTCTGTTCTTGAGACCACGTGATTAGGGCTTCACTAAAAGGTCCATCTTTTATAAAAAATGTAGTGATGTTAGTTACGTTGAGGCGTAGGGATTTGGGCATTTTAGAAAAACTATTTGCAAATTTCCTATTATACTCATGAATTTCTTTTAAATTGTTATCGTTAGAAATCAACTCCATATCAAACACAAATAAAAAGTCCGTACCTAGCAATCCTGCTTTTCGTTTTCGAATAATGGTACTGAAAAACCATGGATTTTTTTATCTATTTCTAGTTCAAAATCACTGATGTGGGTTAATAATTCAGATATTCTTTCTAAGGCTTGGAAGTTTTAATGAGAATCCTTCCTCTAATAATTGTTGTTAGATTAATTTAGGTGGTGTAACTACTTTTTTAATAGAGTCATCCTCCATCTTTAGCAATATACTCAACCTAAAGAAAGTAATTCGTTAGTTAGTCCGTCTGTTGTTGAATTAAATGTATCATTATTTTTTTATAATCCCTAATGAACATTCGGCAATAAAAAATGACTAAATAATTTGTGATAACTTACTATAAATATGTTAGTTCCTTAGTTAAAAATCGCTAGCAACTATATATAGCGTTTATATTATTGGCTTCTGAATCCACAAGACTCTCTGATGATAAGTCTAGTATCGGCTAATATCTGAACACATCTTAATATAGGTTTGCTAATTAGATGAGCTAAAATTGAAGCTGCTTCCTCGCCAATATCTTTTGTTGGTATTTGAATAGTTGTAAGACTAGGTTGTAGTTGGGATGCAATCGAAATGTCTCCAAAGCCTACCATAGCCATGTCTTTTGGTAGTGATAAATTAGCTTCTTTTAAAGCTCTCTGGGCTCCTAAAGCTATGGTATCAGACGTTATAGTCATTGCAGTTGGCCTATCCTCCAAAGTTAGTAATTCTTTACACAATACATAACCTGAATGCTCATCGAATATACCGTGCCTAATATATTCAGGTTTTAAAGTGATATTATGGTTACTTAAAGCTTGTTTGTATCCTTTCAGTCTCAGTTTAGAATTTCTAAATTGCTCGTTACCATTAATTAAAGCTATTCTTTCATGACCTAAATCTATTAAGTGTTTGGTGGCGATATATGTTGCGTGCTCATCGTCTATGTTCACAGAACTAATATTTTTGTTAGAAATTAGTCGGTTAATAAATACAGAAGGAATTTTTTTAGATTGAAGTATGGAAATAAGTAAATCTTCTTCTTGTAGACCTGTACCAGTTATTAATAGACCGTCATATTGTTGCAAAGAAACACTATCTATAGTTTCATCCAATATTACAATTGAATTTTCATAGTTTAAGTGAGATAGTGCATCTATAAAATAGGTGACAATTGAGTAGATTGTTGGATGTTGTTCAAAGTCATGTGCAGTAAACTTTGGAACGATAATTCCAATACGTTTCTTAACTATCTCCTGTGGTTTTTGTTTTGGAACATAATCCAAGCTCTCTAAAACAGATAAAACATGATCCCTAGTTTCGTCCTTAACATTTGAGTTTTTATTTAGTACGCGGGATACTGTACTTGGTGATACCCCTGCAATTTTTGCTATATCTCTTATATTTACCATTAAAAAGCACCTCGAGTTTTTTTTTAGAATAACAAAAAAAAAAGAAAAATTCAATGAGTTTTAAAAATAATTTCACAATAATAGTGAAAATTTAAGAAACAATTAAGAAACACAATGAAATATAAATGAAACAAAAAAAGTTTTTTTACACTCATTTTATATTGAAAACCCCAAAAACACGTGTTATTATTATATCAAGCACAATACAAAAACAACTCAACATAAATAGAATGGCTTTGAAAACAAATGAAACATAACCAAAAATGTTTCAGAAAGATAAGAGGTGTTATAAATGCAAAAAACTGCATTGGTTACTGGATCTTCTAGTGGTATAGGGAGGGGGATTGCTTTAAAGTTAGCTGAGGATGGGTATGACTTGGGAATAAATTGTGAAAGTAGCGTTGAGAAGGCTGAAGAGGTTGCTGGGTTGGTTAGGGAGAAGGGTAGAAAGGCTATTGTCATTCGAGCTAATATAGGAAACTTGGTAGAACAAGGTAAAATGTTTGATGTTTTTTTTGAAACCTATGGAAAAATTGATGTTTTAGTAAATAATGCAGGGATCACAAGAACGAGCAAGCTTATTGATACAACGGAGGAAATGATGGATAAGTTGTTTCGAACAAACTTTAAAAGCCACTATTTTGCAACGCAGCGTGCTGCTAAAAACATGATTTGTAATAATATTAAGGGGTGTATTGTTAATATAACATCTCATCATCAACAATCAATATTTCCTGAAACTAGCGTTTATGGGTCTTTAAAGGCTGCGCTTTCAAAATTTACAAAGCACTCAGCCCTTGAACTTGCGCCGTATGGAATTAGGGTAAATGCTGTTGCTCCGGGGCTTATTCAAGTACATAATAACCAATTATCAAATAGAGAGAATTTTGTTATTTCAAAAACCCCTTTGCAACGCTGTGGTCAAGTTGAAGAAGTGGCTGAAGTAGTATCTTTTCTTGTTTCTGATAAAGCGTCTTTTATAACGGGCATAGATATGCTTGTTGATGGAGGGAAGGTCTTGCCTAGTGGCATTGATAATATTTACTCGAAGCGAGTTTTACCGGGTAAATAATAAATAATTAAAGGGTGGATGGTTTTGAAAATTTTGAGGATAGGTCAAGCGGGATTGGTTGTTGAAAGCGACTTAGGAACTAAGATTATGATAGATCCGTATTTATCAAATTCTCTGTTTGTTAAAAAAGGAGATGCTTTTAGAAGGTTGGTTCCTGTTAATATGAATTTTTATAGTTATGACATTGATATATTGTTCATATCACATACTCATGAAGATCATATGAATTTTGATACTTTAGATGAAATGTTGTTAGAGAGAAAAACAATAACTGTGATTTGTCCAACTAGTGTGTATGAAAAATTAAAACCTAAGTATTATAACCATAACTTTATACTTTTTAATCCTGGAGTAGAGATCTCTTTAGGTGATGTTTTGTGTAAAGCTATATATGCAGAGCATGAAGATGTTGATGCTGTAGGTATATGCATGACGCTGGAAGACAGAACTGTCTATATCACGGGGGATACTCTTTATACAAGCAAGATATTTGATTTTATAAACGAGAAGATAGATGTTTTAATAACGTGTATTAATGGAGCTGGGAACAACATGAATTGCGTAGATGCAGCAAGGTTAACGAATAGATTAAAACCTATTATCGCAATACCTTACCACTATGATATGTTCGAAAAGTATGGAGAAGACCCTTGCAATTATTCGATGTTGGTAGGTGAGGATACAAAGGTTTTGATATTGGATAATTATAAAATCTTTGAATTTAATAAGGGGTGGAAGAGTGAAGGATAAGATTACACGAGTCGAAACGTATAAAGTTAGGATACCTAGAGATACGCCTTATTTAGGTGAGTTAAATAAGGATGAGTATGTAAATGCCAATGGGTACTTTGTTCGTGGGGCAAATAAAAGTATATATAGTATTTATGATCAATCCCTTTTGGTTAAAATTACCACGGAAAGTGGTAAGGTTGGCTGGGGTGAATGTGTCGCTTTTGTGGGCCCTGAAGTAACTGAGGCAATTGTTAAAACAATTATTGAACCTCAAATACTAGGAAGAAGCCCGATTGATGTAGTTGCTATATATGAGGATTTGTATAACGCAATGAGGGTTAGGGGTTATTTTGGAGGCTTTTATTTAGATGCAATTAGTGCTGTTGATATTGCTTTGTGGGATTTGAAGGGCAAAATACTAAAAAAACAGGTGTGTGAGCTTTTAGGGGCCTCGGAAACGCAGAAAGTAAAGGCTTATATATCTGGACTTCCGGTTCCAACAACTAGTGAGAGAGCTGAAATGGCAAAGTTTTGGCAGGATAAAGGGTTCGACGCTGTAAAACTTCCCATTGTACTTAATGTTAATGAGCCAGAGGTTGAGGTTAAGTCCTTGAGAGATGCTATGGGGAAGGAAGCTAAAATACTTGTAGATATGCACTGGAGATATACATCTTTAGAGGCGATTAACTTAATTGAAAGAATGAATCAATATGATTTATATCTTGCTGAAGCCCCTGTGAAACCAGAAGATGTAGAAGGGCAAGCCCATGTGGTTAGGAGTGTTAAGACTAATGTTGGTATAGGTGAGGAGTTGAGAACTATTCACGAGTATATACCTAGATTTGTTAATAGATGTATGAATGTAATACAACCTGAAATGGGGAGGATTGGCATAACAGCATTTGTAGATATTTGCAGAACTTCTATGGGTTTTAATCAATTGGTTATGCCACATGCGAGTATTGGGATTGGGATTTTTCAAGCTGCAAGCTTGCATGCTTCGGTTACTTTATCTAATTGTGTGTATCACGAATATCAACATTCTATATTTGATAAAAATCTTAAGTATTTAACGGGTAACATGAGTTGTAGTGAAGGGTATTTTTATTTGTCGCAAGAAGTGGGTTTGGGAGTTGAACCAAGGAATGAGTTTTTACAAAAATATACTTATTAAGGGGGGGGTTGAATGGTTGAACTAAAAGGAATATGTCCGATAGTAGCGACGCCGTTTACGGACAAAGGGAATGTAGATTATGACAGTATGAGAAATTTAGTTAGAGTTTTAATAGAGGGAGGATGTGGCGCATTAACACTTTTTGGTATTGCTGGTGAATACTACAAGGTAACTGAAGGTGAGGGAAACCAACAAATTAAAATTTTAGTTGATGAGTGTAAAAAAGCAAATGTACCATCCATAATATCGGTCACATCTCATGCTACTGAGGTTGCGGTAGAGAGAGCTAAGTTCCTTGAGGAGCAAGGGGCGGATACACTTATGCTTTTGCCGCCTTTCTACTTAAAGCCAGGGGCTAAACCAATATATGAGCATATAAAGGCTGTAGGAGAGGCGGTTAACATACCTATAATGGTTCAATATGCGCCGGAAGAAACGGGTGTAACTATTACGCCGGATGTTTTTATTGAGCTAAGTAATACAGTTCCTAATATAGAGTATTTTAAAATAGAAAACAAACCAAATGGAAAATATGTTAGTACGATGCTAAAAGAGACTAATGGAAAGGCTAAAATATTTATTGGAAATGCAGGGTACCAATTTATAGAGGCTTTTGATAGGGGTGCTATTGGTGCGATGCCAGGCTGTTCTATGTATGATGTATATATTAAAGTCTATAACCTTTATTTAGAAGGTAAAAGGATTGAAGCTATTAAGATTCATACAAAGCTTATTGAGATACTTAATCATATTAGGCAAAATGTTGAAATGATAATAAGTTTTGAGAAAAAGATATTGAAAAAACGAGGAATTATAGAGAGTGATTATTGTAGAAAGCCGACTTTCGATAGTGATGATTATTATCAAAAACTATTTGAATATTACTTCAATGAAATCAAAGAGTATTTTGAGTATTAAAAGCTTTGGTGTAAAGATGTGGTTTGCTCGCTTGCGGTAAAATAAGGGGTGTGGAATATGGAAGATACAATAAAATGTATAAAAGAAAACAAAATAATTGCAATAGTTAGAGGTATAGGGTCTGACAAAATTATTATGACTGCAGAAGCGCTATATGCTGGAGGTATAAAACTTATTGAAGTTACATTTGATCAATCAAGTGCTACGGGGAACCAAGATACTTTTGAGGCTATTAAAAACTTATCTCTTTGTTTGGGGGATAAGATTTGTGTGGGGGCAGGAACTGTTATGACGGTTGAACAAGTGGAATTAGCTGTAAAGGCTGGTGCGAAATATATAATCTCTCCGAATTTTGATGCAGATGTAGTGGTAAAGACTGTTGGGTTGGGTGTGGTATCTATACCTGG
This sequence comes from Serpentinicella alkaliphila, assembly GCF_018141405.1. Lineage (NCBI taxonomy): Bacteria > Bacillati > Bacillota > Clostridia > Peptostreptococcales > Natronincolaceae > Serpentinicella > Serpentinicella alkaliphila. Next base: position 2,894,853 of record NZ_CP058648.1, on the reverse strand, counting down.
AGTTTTGACCCCAACTGAAATAACGAATGCTTATAATGTAGGTGCCTCCTTTGTAAAGATATTTCCTGTAGATGCTTTTGGACCACAATATATTAAATCTATAAGATCCCCTGTTAGTCATATACCTATGCTAGCTGTAGGTGGTATAGATTTAGATAATCTGAGATTATATATGGATACTGGTATAGTTGGTGTTGGAGTTGGATCAAGTCTAGTGAATAAGAAGTTGATAAGTGAAGGTAGGTTTCATGAGTTAACGGAGTTGGCAAAGAGATTTTGTGATCGCCTTGAGTAGTGGGATTCCTTGGATTTATAATTAATCTTATTTGGCGGATTTAAAAATTAGCTATTTACCCAAGATTGAGTATTTAGAAAAAATATAACTATAAAAATGTAGAGGTCTATTATGTATAAATTAAAAATGTAAAGGAGGATACATATGAGTAGAGTTATATGTTTTGGAGAAATAATGGGGAGGCTCTGTCCCCCTGGATTTAAAAAGGTAGTTCAAACAAACTTGTTTGAATTGACTTTTGCGGGAGGAGAGGCTAATGTTGCGGTGTCTTTGGCTAACTATGGGATTGATTCGAGTTTTGTAACGAAGGTTCCGGATAATGATATGGGCAAATCGGTTATAAGGGTGTTGAAAAGCTATGGGGTAGATACAAGTAATGTATTGGTTGGTGGAGAAAGGCTTGGTATGTATTATGTTGAAAAAGGTGCCTCTCAAAGGCCTTCTAAAGTAATATATGATCGTAAATATTCTTCTATATCCATGGCAGAATCCGGTGAGTTTAAATGGAATAGTATTCTTGATGGGGTAGAGTGGTTTCATGTTACTGGTATTACACCTGCTTTGTCGGATAATTGCATAGAAATTACGTTAGAAGCACTGAAAATTTGTAAAGAAAAGGGGATTAAAGTAAGTTGTGATCTTAATTACAGAAAAAATTTATGGTCCGAGAAAAAGGCGAAGCAAGTTATGACCAGTCTTATGGAATATGTGGATGTATGTATTGCTAATGAGGAGGATGCGGAGAAGGTTTTTGGAATTAAATCCAACGACACTGATGTTGTTGGTGGAAAAATAAACAAAGACGGCTATATTCTTGTAGCAAAGGAGATAGAAGAGCGGTTTGGTTGTAAAACGATTGCTATAACTCTTAGAGAAAGCTACTCGGCTAGTGTGAATGGTTGGTCTGCGATGATTTATACTGGGGGTAATGCATACTTCTCGAAGAAGTATGATATTCAACTAGTTGATCGAGTTGGTGGTGGGGATTCTTTTGTTGGTGGGTTGTTGTATGGGTTATTAGAAATAGATAATCCTCAAGAAGTAGTTGAGTTTGCAGTTGCAGCATCTTGCTTAAAACACACAATTGAAGGTGATTTTAATCAGGTAAGTATTAAGGATGTTAAAGCTTTGATGGCGGGTGACGGTTCTGGAAGAGTTCAGAGGTAGGGGTTAAACTGCGCTAACTATGGAGAAAGTTTTGCAGAAAAAATACATTTTGCTATAAACTACCTGGTTTGATATGCTCGCTAGTTTTGGTATTTCTTTTGTGTAATAAATATACTGTTGATTAACAAAACACCCTAAGAATTAAATGAAGGTTGGAATTTTAAGTGTTACATCGTTTGTAGAAAATTAAAGGAGTTTTTTGTATGATTTATCATCTAGAAAATCAACATATTATCGCTAAAATAAATGCAAGAGGTTGTGAACTCTCCTATTTGTTTGATAAGAATGGGAATAGGAATTATTTGTACGAGGGGAAATCTGAGGGATGGAGTCGCCAATCTCCAATACTTTTTCCTGTGATTGGAAGGCTACACAATGATAGTATAATTGTTGAAGGTGAAGCTTACGGTATGCCTGTGCATGGTTTTGCTAAGGATTGTTTTTTTAAAAAAGTTGAAGAATCTGACTCGCACGTAAAGATGTTGTTGAGTCATAGTTCTGAAACCTTGGAAGTCTTTCCTTATAAGTTTGATTTTTTTGTTACTCATAGTATCGAAAATTCAACATTGCGTGTCTTGTATAAAATAGTTAATAAAGATGATAAAACGATATATGCAAGTGTTGGTGGGCATCCTGGTTTTAAGCTTGAACAGAACACGAAACTAGAGGATTATTCAATTGTTTTTAATAGAAGAATAGATGTTATTACACGTAGGAGGTATAGGGACTTACTTTCTTTGACAAAAGAGATAATTGAACTAGATGTGAATAGATACAAATTAAAACCTGATGATTTTAGAAATGGCCCAATAATCATTGAAGACTTAGTTAGCAGTGCTATGCTTATTAATGAAGAAATTAACTTCAAAGTGATCCTAAATTTTGATGGATTTGAAGTTTTGGGATTATGGACCAGAGAGAGTATGGTTGATGATGCTGAATTTATCTGTATAGAGCCGTGGTGTGGAATAGATGATTTAGAGGGTTCGTTGCCTTGTGAGTTCGGAGATAAACCTAGAATTAAAAGAATAGAAGTTGGAAAGGCTTTGGATTTGAGTTACAGTATAACGATAGGTTAGAATTTGTTTGATCAAGTTACTTATGAAAGAGGAACTATGAAACTCAAAATGAAAATGCAATGAAACATATTACAAATTTATGAAACGTAACATATACAAAAAAATGATAATTTATGGTAAAACAATATTGAAAGACTGGTATAAAGGTGATATAATGAAGATGAGATGAACTAATTATTTGAAACACATATGAAACAAAATGATTGTTTCAGAAAAACACAGAACTACCTATATGACCCAAAAAAACAAGAGGAGAATTAAGTTCAAATTCGGATGGATTAATAGGGAGGTAAAAATGAAAAAAATAATTGATGGAACGGAAAAGTTAGTATCTAGGGTGCTTATAGCTTTGCTATGTACATTCGTCTCTATTGTTATTGTACAAGTTGTGGCGAGATATATCTTTAAATCACCATTAACTTGGACTGAACAAACGGCTAGGTATATGTTTATATGGATGATTATGTTGGGCATTCCTGTTACTTTTAGAAAAAATATGAATGCGGCATTTGATTTGGTTACAAGTCGCATGGACAAAAAAATTGTAGATTTTATCAATATATTTAACACACTATTAATAACGTTTTTTGCAGGATACTATTTTTTTAGTAGCATGCATCTGGTGTTTAGATCGACAAAAACAATAGCCCAAGGAATTAATATACCTATTAACTATGTTTATACTGCGCAACCTATTTGTGCAGTGCTATTAATTCTATATTGTCTTGAGAAGTTAGTAGACGATATTAAAATAGTTAGTGCTAAGAGAGTTGTTAGAAAAGGGGGAGTCTAATGCTAAGCATATTATTTCTAAGTTTTTTAATCTTATTAATTTTAGGTATGCCAATCGGTTATGTAATGGCGGTCTCTGCTACTCTTTCTATCGCTAGCAATTCAAATCTTCCGGGTATAGTTATGGCACAAAAAATGTTTACGGCTACAGATTCCTTCTCTTTGATGGCGATACCTTTTTTTATGCTTGCTGGACATCTAATGACGGAAGCTAATATTACCCAAAGAATACTCGATTTTTCTAAAACTCTAGTGGGGCATATTACTGGAGGACTAGCCCAAACTACAGTAATGTCTGGTATGTTAATGGCCGGAATTTCTGGCTCTGGAGCCGCAGATGCCTCTGCAATTGGTGGTATTATGGTGCCGTCTCTTACGAAGGATGGCTACGATGAAGGGTTTGCTGTTTCTTTAATAGCTTCCTGTGCTGCTTTAGGTCCTATTATACCTCCAAGTATAATAATGATAATGTATTCTAGTGTAACTAATATATCGGTAGGTAAATTGTTTTTAGCTGGGGTATTTCCAGGGATTGTAGCCGGTATTGGTTTTATGGGCATAAGTTATTTTTATGCGAGAAAGAATGGATTCGTACCTAGTAAAAGGGCTAGTTTAAAGGTTATAGGGAATGGTTTTGTAAAAGCCATTGGAGCTTTAATTATGCCAATTATTATAATGGGTGGAATTTTATCGGGTATATTTACGGCTACTGAGTCTGGTGCAATAGCCTGTGTTTATGGATTGATTTACGGATTGGTTACAAAGAGCTTAACCATTGAGAAGATAAAAAGAGCTTTGCTTAACGCTACATTATCAACAGTACCAGCGATGTTTGTTATAGCTGTAGCATCAATTTTTGGCTTCATCATGGCGCGTGAAAACTTCTCTAGTCTAGTACTTAATTCAATCCTGCAAATTTCTGATAATGCCTACATAGTTTTATTTATTGTAATAGGGTTTTTAGTGGCATTAGGAATGTTTGTTGATACAACAGCTGCTATTATTATGGTTGTTCCGGTATTAGTACCTCTAATAGGTCGATTTGGTTATGATCCACTACACTTTGCTATAATCATAGTTATTACTTTGGTGCTCGGTGCTTTAACACCTCCTGTTGGAATGCTGGTATACATAGTGGCTGGAGTTAAAAATACACCTACTGAAAGAGCTTTTGCTCACATATTACCATTTGTTATTTGGATACTAGCAATAGTTACTTTTATGGTGTTTTTCCCTAAAGTTGTGCTATTTATTCCAAATTTAATGTCTTAAGTAATTTAATTTACGAAACACTAAGTGTGCTGTCTTTGTGGTTATTAAAAATGCATCGAAAATGCATTTTAATATTAATCTTCATTTAATAAATAATTTGAGGAGGAATAAAATGAAAAAGCTAGTTACTCTGATGTTAGTTTTGGTATTACTTAGTACGAGTGTTATTGGTTGTGCAAAAAAAACAAACGTTGCAAGCAAAACAGAAGAAAAGGTTGTTTTAAAGTTCGGGCATATATTGGCTGTTGGCACGTTGGGTGATAAAACAGCTAACGAGTATGCGAAAAGGGTTTTAGAAGAATCAAATGGTCGTATTGTAGTTGAAGTTTTCCCTGCGGGACAGTTGGGCACTCTACCGGAAAATATGGAAGCTCTAGAGTTTGGAGTACTTGCTATGGCTTTTGTTGATGGTTCTATGTTGAGTACTATAGTGCCTGAATTTGGAATGATTGCACTTCCGTTTATTTTAAGAGACTTTGAACATGCAGAGGCTGTATTGGCTAGTGATACAATGAAAGCTTTCGAAGATAAATTAATCACTTTAAAGGGAATTAGACCTCTTAGTTGGCATCAGAATGCAAATAGAGTATTTTTAACTAAAAAGCCTATTTATGAAATTAAAGATTTTCATAATATTTTAGTACGCTCACCAGAAGCAAAGTTATATATGGATACTTTTCAACGTTTAGGAATGAAACCGACACCGATTCCATGGGGAGAGGCCTTTACTGCATTACAGTCACATATCGTTGATGCTGTGGATGGGGACCCAATTTTACTGGAACAATTAGGTTTTTATGAATCGGCAAAATACCTTACGGATACTAGACATATTATTTCGACTCTAGGTTTAGCAGTTAGTGAAAAGAAATGGAATGATTTATCTGATGAAGACAAAGAAATACTATCAAGAGTTGCTCTTGAAGTAAAAGATTTTCACATTAACAACTTCTTTACAGATGTTAACGCTGCCTTTGAAAAATTGGAAGCTGCAGGAGTTGCAATTACAAATATTGAAGATAAACAGTCCTTACTTGATTTATTTAAACCATATTGGAGTGAATATGCTGTGGGCTTAGAAAATGGCGAAAAAATATTACAAGAAATAATTGATGCAAAGTAAAATATAAGTTAAAGGGCAGTCTCGAAATAGATGGAAGATCTAAATATGAGATTGCTCTTTTTTTATGTTAATATGTAGGTAATGAGGACAAAAGAAACTTAAGTTGTTGTATAGTAATTATAAGGGATGTAATATAAGAGAAATACCCGTGAAAATGCTTTTGTTATTTTCTAGATTTAAAATATGAATGGTTACATTTTTTTAAAAAAAATTTAGTATTGCGTATTCCTATAACTGGTCCGGATAAATTTGTTAAAATAGATATAGAAGTGAAAATGGTAAACTAAGGAATTAATTATTATCTGTTTCAAGTGTATATCTTTTAAAAGAGAATTATTAATATGTAAGTGTTTGTAGGTAGTTTCTAGGTGTAAATTTGTTGGTTTTGGTTATGTTTGGGTTTGGACATAACTGATTGGATTAAGGTTATTGAAGGTAGAAGTTTTATAATATAGAATAGAAATATGGAGTGAGGGCTGTGTTTTCTTATGAAATTATAAGTGGGATAGAAATGAAAGAAATGATTGAATATTTTAAACTGATCTCAAAGGTTCAAAAGGAAGAGCATAGGTTTGTAGGGGATGGGTGGACTGTTGAACTGACTCCATTACCTAGATCTAGTAATCAAAGGTTAAACATTCCTAGAACGAAAGTGATGTTTTATGGTAATGAAACTGTTTGTAGAGATATAATTATGAAGTACCGCTACAAGTTTATGAGAGGTGGCGGTTGATAAGTAGGGGGGGAGAAACATGCTGAATTTAAATGAATTTGTGCTTGATGACGTTAAAGAAAGTAATTTTCTCGAAGAGTCCCACAGAAGGTGTGTCGCTTATGGTATTTCTGAGGACCAAGTTATTAGCAAAAAGATTATAGAAGGCGATGAATTAAATCAACGTTTATTGAAAAAGAAGGATTTGATAATTGCAGCAAAACCTTTTATTGATAAATTATATGATTTTGTTAAAGGCTCTGATTTTTTCACGATGCTAACTGATGAAGAGGGTTGCATATTAATGGTAACCGGTGATGATCTGATTTTAGAAAAGGCCAGAAGATATAAGATGATTCCCGGAGCTTATATGAGTGAAGATTGTATTGGTACAAATGCTATGGGAACGTCAATAGCTGAAAATAGGCCTGTTCAAATATCTGGTAAAGAGCATTTCATTAAGGCTTATCATATGTGGACCTGCTCTGGAGCACCTATTCATGATGTTGAGGGAAATATTATTGGTTCATTAGATTTAACGGGTAATTGTGATGCTGTTCATTCACATACTTTGGGTATGGTAGTATCTGCTGTCACAGCTATTGAGTCGATTATGTCATTGAATAAGAAAAATCGACTTTTAAAGGACAGTAATGTTTTAATTGAGTCCTTGTTTAATTCTATTAAAGAAGGTATTGTACATGTTGACTTAAATGGTGATGTTTTAAGTTCAAATGACCAGGCTTGTAAAATGTTCGGGTATCAAAAGGGTGTTTTTGAGGCATTAAATATTCGTTCTTTAGTTACAGATTGGGAAAAAGTACAACATGACATATTAACGATGGATGACTATCAAAATGAAGATGTAATTATTCAAGCTAGGACAAATAAATTATATTTTAATTTGAATGCTTATAAAGTAAACGAAGGAAAAGAGGTACATGGTATTATTCTAATGTTTAATGACATTAAGAAAGTAAGGAAGCTTGCTCATAAGATATATGGACGAAAAGCTGTTTATACATTTGACAAAATTATTGGTTGTACACCTAAAATGTTAGATCTTATAGCCTTTGGAAAAAAAGTAGCAGACAGTAGATCTACAGTTTTAATAACTGGTGAGAGTGGTTGTGGTAAAGAGATTTTTGCTCAAGCGATACATAACTATAGTAGGAGGGCAAAGGAGGCCTTTGTTGCCATTAATTGTGGTGCTATTCCTAGGAATCTTATGGAGTCAGAATTCTTTGGATATGATGATGGGGCTTTTACGGGGGCTAAAAGAGGAGGGCAGGTTGGAAAGTTTGAGGTTGCTGATGGGGGGACGATTTTTTTAGATGAGATAGGTGAAATGCCACTGGAAATGCAAACTAAGCTATTAAGATCAATTGAAGAGTCTACTATTGTTCGAGTTGGTGGATCGAGGGAAATCACCGTGGATGTGAGAATCATAGCAGCTACAAATAAAAACCTTAAGGATGAAGTTAGAAAAGGTAATTTCAGACAGGATTTATATTATCGTTTATATGTTATCCCAATGGAGATTATGCCATTAAGGGAAAGGCCGGAGGATATACCTCTCTTAGTAGAATACTTTATGCAGAAGATAGCTTATAGAATAAATAAAAAGCCTCTACTTATTACTGAGCATGAAATGGATTTGCTAAAAGGGTATTCTTGGCCAGGGAATGTTAGAGAGTTGGAAAATTTCATTGAGTTGGCAATTAACAAAGAGAGGTTGCCAGTAGAGTTTCTGAAACCTGAAAATATACTTGAAGATTTTAAGGATAAAAACGTCGAGATGGTATCTCTAAAATTCATTGAGAAAGAACATATAGAGAGGGTTCTACATAACCAAGGACATAATATTTCAAATACTGCAAAGGTACTAGGTATAGGTAGAAATACCTTGTATAGAAAATTAAATGAGTATTTAATTGAATACGAAAGAGTTTAAAAAGACGTTCCATTGTTGAACATTGTTCCTTAATGGAACGTCTTTTTATGTAAAAACTGTTCCATAATAGAACTCTTAAAAAACTATAATGATTATAATCCTTATAATCCGGGGAGTGTAGCCTTTGGCATCCTTCTTGCTATATAAATAGATACAATATAAAAGGAGGGATTTTATGTACGGATATAATGGAAGGTACCTAAGAATTAATCTAAAGACAAAAGAGATTAAGGTTGAAGCCTTGGATTTAGACGTAGCTAATAAGTTTATTGGTGGTAGAGGTTTAGGAACCAAATTTATGATGGATGAAGTTGATCCAAAGGTAGATGCTTTAAGTCCAGAAAATAAACTTATGATAGTTACTGGGGCTTTAACAGGAACACCAACACCTACTGGTGGACGTTATATGGTTGTTACAAAATCACCTTTGACAGGTACAATTGCTAGCTCAAATTCAGGTGGATTTTTTGGAGCAGAATTGAAATCTGCTGGTTATGACATGGTTATTTTTGAAGACCAATCAGAGGAACCGGTTTATTTAAATATTGTTGACGATCAGGTGGAACTTAAATCAGCTGAGCACCTATGGGGGAAATTAGTTGGAGAAGCAACAGATTTACTTCAAGCGGAACATGGGGCTAAGGCAAAGGTATTGGCTATTGGGCCAGGTGGTGAGAATTTAAGTTTAATTGCTGCGGTTATGAATGATAAAGACCGTGCCGCTGGCCGCTCTGGAGTAGGTGCAGTAATGGGATCTAAAAATCTAAAGGCGGTAGTTGTTAAAGGATCAAATAAAGTCGGAATTAAAGATGAAGAGGCTTTAAAAGCAGTTTTTAAAGAAAGCATGCAAAAAATTAGAGAAAATGGTGTAACTGGACAGGGCTTACCTACTTACGGTACAGCAGTCTTAGTAAATATTATAAATGAGAACGGAGTATATCCATATAAAAACTTCCAAGCTGCAGTTGATGAAAATGCTGATGATATCAGTGGTGAAAGCTTAAAGGACAAATATTTAGTGAAAAATACTGCCTGCTATAGATGTCCAATAGCCTGTGGTAGATGGTGTAGTGTTGATGGGGTTGAAATGGCTGGTCCTGAGTATGAAACACTTTGGGCATTTGGTTCAGATTGTGGTATTAGTGACTTAAAAGAGGTTATTAAAGCAAATCATTGGTGTAATGAATTAGGACTAGATACTATTTCTACAGGGACTACTTTGGCAGCTGCAATGGAACTAAGACAATTAGACCTAGTAAAAGCCGAAGAAATTGAAGGTGAGCCATTAGAATTCGGTAATCCTAAGTCAATCGTTGAGTGGACGAAGAAATTGGCTTACAGGGATGGTTTTGGAGATAAGTTAGCAGTGGGTTCATATCGTTTAGCGGAAATGTATGGTCGTCCAGATTTATCTATGAGTGTTAAGAAACAAGAATTACCAGCCTATGATCCAAGAGGGATTCAAGGCCAAGGCTTACAATATGCTACATCAAATAGAGGAGGTTGTCACGTAAGAGGTTACTTAATATCTCCTGAGATTCTAGGATTACCTGAGAAACTTGATCGTTTTAGTTTAGAAGGAAAAGCATTCTGGGCAAAAATATTCCAAGATTTAACTGCATCTATTGACTCCCTAGGACTATGTCTATTTACATCCTTTGCATTAGGTGCTGAAGACTATGCAAAATTATTAAATGCAGTAGCTGGAACTGAACATACAGCCGAAAGTATATTGGAAGCTGGAGATCGCGTATGGAATATTGAAAAGCTATTCAATTTAGAAGCTGGTATTTCACCTAATGAAGATACATTGCCAAAACGTTTATTAGAAGAGGGTATTCCAGAAGGACCATCTAAAGGTTGGGTTACTAAATTAGATGAATTGCTACCGGAATATTATGCTCTAAGGGGATGGACTGCTGAGGGGATTCCAACAGATGAAAAATTAGAAGCGTTAGGATTAAAAACTGCAGCATTGGGACTAAGCTAAGGTAGGAGTGGAAGCTGTGAATATAGAAATCCGATTGTTTGCAACATTTCGTAACGGTAGAGGTAAGAAGCTTGTTTTAGAACAAATGGAACCAACGCCTCGTTCATTGCTTTGTGAGATTGGAATCACAGAGGAAGATGTTGCAATACTGTTAATTAATGGTCAGGACGGAAACTTTGATCAAACCTTAACTTCAGGAGATTATATATCTGTTTTTCCACCGGTTGGAGGTGGTTAAATGCTGAGATATGCAAAAAATGGTATATTTTCTAGCGAAGATATGAGTAAACTTGATAAAAAAAAGGTTTGTATCATTGGGTCAGGAGGTCTTGGTGGTTATATTCTTGAGATGTTAACGCGAGTAGGAGTAGGAAGTATAACGATAATAGATGGAGATGTCTTTGATGAGACAAATCTGAATAGACAAATCCTTGCAACTTCCGAAAGTATTAACAGGGGAAAGGTTGAAGTAGCTATTGAGCGTATGAAACAGGTTAACCCTGAAGTTCAGATCAATGGGATTCGAATTTTTCTGAATGAGGGGAATGTAAATGGTCTAATTGAGGGGCATGACATTGTTGTTGATGGGCTAGACTCTATTGATACAAGATTTATTCTAGAAAAGGCTTGTGAATCAATGAAAATACCATTAGTCCATGGAGCTATAGCGGGATGGTACGGTCAGGTTACAACCATAATGCCTGGGGATCGAACATTAGCGGCTATTTATAAGACTAGGGTTAGTAAAGGGGTTGAAAAAAATATAGGAAACCCTTCCTTTACACCGGCTTGTATCGCTTCTTTCCAAGTTTCTGAGGTGCTTAAAGTGCTTTTAGGACTAGGAGAAACCTTAAGTAAAAAGCTATTGATGATCGACTTATTGGATAATGAGATATTTGTATTAAATATTAATAAATAATTAAATAATTATTCCGAGTCATTCTATTCTAAGGGAAACTATGAATGAATGACCTATGGGTAATTAAAGAAATTTAATTGCCTCCCGTGTTTGGAAAGGAAGAATTTTTTTACTAACGTTCTTTTGCTTTTCAAAAGGACGTTTTTTGTTTATTCCAATGGGGAGAGAAAAAATAGGGGAGATAGTACGATGAAAAAATATTTAATTCTTTTAGTTTTAGTTAGCCTGCTTGTAGGATGTGGGAGACCAAGTACGAGTCCGAGTACAGATGTAAAGGGAGAGATTATCCTAACGACAACAACTTCTACAGAGAATAGCGGTCTGCTAGATGCTATTTTAGGTGATTTCACTGAAAAAACAGGAATAGAAGTTAAGGTAGTGGCTGTTGGTAGTGGAAAAGCACTTCAAATGGGAATGGATGGAGAAGCTGATGTTTTATTAGTGCATGCTAAGGCGTCAGAAGAGGCCTTTGTAGCAGATGGACATGGGTTGGAGCGTTTTGATGTAATGTATAACGATTTTATTATTATAGGTCCAGATTCAGACCCTGCAAAACTGAAAGATATTGAGGCAGATGTTTTGAAAGGTTTTGAAGCAATTATTAATAGCAGTAGTAAATTCATTTCTAGGGGAGATGATTCTGGTACTCATAAGCAAGAGTTATCTTTGTGGAAAAAGCTAAATGTTGAAGCTCAAGGGGATTTTTATATATCCGCTGGTCGTGGTATGGGTGATGTAATTATGATGGCAGATGAACTAGAGGCTTACACCCTTACTGATAGAGCAACTTACTTGAGTATGGTCGATAAAGTTGAATCTGTAATTCTATTAGAAGGTGATTCATTGCTATTTAATCAATATGGAGTTATTGCAGTCAACCCAAATAAAAATGATAAAATCAATTCAGAAGGAGCGAATTTATTTGTTGAGTGGATTTTATCTGACAGCACTCAGGAACTAATTAGAGAATTTGGCGTTGATACTTTTGGACAATCTTTATTTATTCCTAATGCAAAGTAAGATATAAGAAAGTTGGAATGATTATGGTTACAATCCTTGAAGGATTTATTGAAGCATTTTATCTACTAGCATCATTTAATAAAGAAATTTACTCAATTATCGGTCTATCAATTTTTGTGTCTCTATCAGCAACAATTATATCATCAGTTATTGGTATTCTTTTAGGAACTTTGATAGGACTAACTGATTTTCGTTTCAAGAAGACGATTGTAAAATTTGTCTACTCATTTATGGCATTGCCACCGGTGGTTGTTGGATTATTTGTTATGCTAATTATATCGAGACGGGGCCCTTTGGGAGGGTACCAATTGATGTTTACTCCTTTCGCAATGATTGCTGCCCAAACTATACTTATAACACCTATTATTACAGGTATTATATACAACCAAACTAAGGAATATGGTAATGAGATTAGGGAAGTGTCATTAGTTTTAGGTGGGAATAAAATAGACCAGATGATTTTAGTAGTGAGCGAGCTAAAAAGAACCATAGCGATTGCAATTACAACAGGCTTTGGTAGAGGTATATCTGAAGTGGGGGCAGTAATGATTGTTGGTGGTAATATAAAAGGCCATACACGAGTTATGACCACATTTATTGCAATGAATAATTCCATGGGGAATTACTCTGAATCAATTGCTATGGGTATGGTCCTCATAGGAATAGCTATATTAACAAATACAATTATTCTTAGGATTTCAGGTGATGTTAATGAAAATTCAGTTAAATCAAGTAAATAAGAATTATGGGAAAGAAGATATATTCTCTATAAATGAATTTGAATTCAAAACAAATATTATAAATGGAATAATTGGTGACAATGGCTCTGGAAAAACAACTTTATTAAGAATGCTCTCAGGGCTAGATAGGTCTTATAATGGTGACATCCTTTACAATGGTAGGCTATATGCTGATTCATTAATTAAAGATATTACATATATTAGTCAAAAACCATATATGCTCAAACGTAGTGTCTTTGAAAATTTAGCCTATCCACTTAAAATCAGGGGATACTCTAAGGATAGTATAGAGGGGAAAGTAAAGACATTTTTAAAAAAGTTTGGAATTGAACAACTTAGAAATAGGGAAGCAGAGGTTTTGTCAGCTGGTGAACGGCAAAAGGTTGCCTTGGCCAGAGGCATTATTTTTGAACCAAAGCTATTGCTACTTGATGAGCCTACGGCAAATATCGACCCTGAAACTGTAGAATTTCTTGAGGAGATATTAATGGAATATCAACAGGGAACGGAAGTCAATATTATTTTAGTGACTCATAACATTAATCAGGCAATGAGAGTATGTAAACAAGTATCCCTTTTGAAGGACAGGAATTTAGTAGCCTGTAGTCAAAATTATGTTATGAAGAGTGTAGGAGAAAAGACTAAGCTGCATATGTTTTAGACTTGATTATAAAAGGTTTGGGGTGTAGATTATGGATATGTTTACAGTTATGAAACGAGAGGAAGTACATGCATTATTAATTACTGAATTCAAGAATGCTAGAAATGAAGGAGAGTTAGTTGGCATTAATGATGCCTGTGGACGAATCCTAAAAAATGACTTAGTTTCTAAAGAGAATATACCTGCATTTAGACGCTCAACAGTAGATGGATATGCTATGAGATCAAAAGATACAATCGGTTGTTCAGAGTCAATGCCTGCTTTCCTAAAGATAATTGGTGAGACTTTAATGGGAGCTGGAACAGATTTGTACGTTAAAGAATATGAGGCTGTCCATGTTCCGACTGGTGGAGTTGTGCCAAATGGTGCTGATTGTGTTTGTATGATCGAAAATACAGAACAAATTTTAGAGGAAGTTATGGTTTATCGCCCCGCAGCACCTTTAGAAAACATCATATCAGTTGGTGATGATGTGAAGAATAATGAGGTTGTATTGACGGAGGGAACTGTTATAAAAACTCAACATATTAGTGTATTAGCTGCCCTTGGCTATAGTGAAGTAGAGGTTTATCGAAGACCGAAGGTTTCTATACTTTCAACAGGTGATGAATTGGTGGATATATGGAAGATTCCTGAAATCGGTGAGATACGAGATGTTAATACCTATGGCTTGAAATCCATGCTAACGTCTATCGGTTGTGAGGTTACATATATAAATATGGTTGAAGATGATTCAGAGTTATTAAAAAAACATATGGAGGAGGCCTTAGCTGTCTCTGATGTTCTGTTGGTTTCTGGAGGTAGTTCTGTTGGGACAAAGGATATGACTCCAGATATAATAAATCAATTAGGACAGCCAGGTGTTTTAGTTCATGGTGTAGCAATAAAGCCAGGAAAACCAACCATTATAGCAAGAGTAAACAATAAAGCTGTATTTGGATTACCAGGTCACCCAGCATCATGCATGATTTCATATAAGGCAATTGTTGAGCCCTTTATTAGAGAAATATTGTTAAAGTCTAGTGAAAAAGAACGTTATATGGTGGCTACTTCAGGATTTCAAGCCCATGTTTCCTCTGGTAGGGAGGTTTACTACATGGTCACCCTAGATGAAACTGATACTGGATATATAGCTTATCCAGTGAATGGAAAATCAGGTATGGTTTCACTTTTGTCGAAAGCAGAAGGGTATATAAGGATACCTATGGAGAAAGAAGGTATAGAGGTGGGAACCCCTCTAAGGGTATATATGTTTGAATAGAAGGATGGGATATGGGATGAAAAGAAATGTATATTTAGATACTGTAGATTTAGAAGAGGCAGAAAAAATACTAAGAAGCCAATTTATTAAGCCATTATACGAGGAGTCAGAAGTTATTTCAGTTTTCAATTGCTTAGGAAGAATAACGAAAGAACCTATATTTGCAACTATTTCAAATCCCCATTATAATGCCTCTGCTATGGATGGTATCGCTCTGAAGGCTGAATCCACTTATGGTGCTCATGAAAGGAATGAGGTAATTTTATGTGAGGGTGCAGATTTCATGTATGTGGATACAGGAGATTATATAGATCAACGTTTTAATGCTGTATTAATGATTGAAGATGTAATCCCAAAAGGTGAAGGTCAGATTGGAACAATTAAATCTGTCTATCCTTGGGAGAATGTTCGAGTTGTTGGGGAGGATATAGCCTGTGGTGATATGATTTTAACATCCAATTACCGTATAACTCCAGTGGATATTGGAGCTTTAATTAGCGGTGGGGTTTTAGAATTAGAGGTATACAAGCTAAAAACTGTTGGGATTATTCCAACTGGAACAGAAATTGTTAATCCTGGAGAGTCTTTGAAGCCAGGTGTAATAATTGATTCAAACTCCAGGGTTTTCGAAAGTATGGTAAAAGAAACAAACGGGATACCAAATCGCTACGATCCAGTACCTGATGAAATAGATAAATTAAGGAAGGCTATATTAAAATCAGTTGAGGAAAATGATATAACCGTCATCAATGCAGGATCTTCTGCTGGTTCAGAGGATTACACTGTGAGTTTAATTAGGGAATTAGGAGATGTATACATTCATGGTATTGCGATTAAACCAGGAAAACCTACAATTATAGGGAAAATAGCTGGCAAACCAGTTATTGGTATACCTGGTTATCCGGTTTCAGCATATATAGCCTTTAAAACCTTTGTGCTTCCACTTTTAAACCCAAATTTAGCAAAAAAAGAGGACGTGAAAATTGAAGTAACCCTGTCTAAAAGAATAGTTTCCGCATTAAAGCATGAAGAAATCGTAAGGATGAAGGTTGGAAAAGTTGGTGAAAAACGAATAGCTACACCATTAAATCGTGGTGCCGGAGCGACTATGTCTCTTGTTAATGCTGATGGGTTATTGAGAATTCCTAAGGCATCAGAAGGATATGAAGCGGGTGCAATAGTAGAAGTAGAGCTATTAAAGCCAGTAGATTTAATTGATCGTTCCTTAGTATCAATAGGAAGTCATGATATTTTAATGGATTATTTAAATGATTTTATGTCTAAAGCAAGAGATGGCTATACTGTTTCCTCTGCCCATGTTGGAAGTTTAGGTGGGATAATGGCAGTTAGGAAAGGAGAGACTCATATTGCTCCGACACATTTATTAGATGAAGAAACTGGCTTATATAATATGGGATTTATTAATAAATACTTAAAGGGTGAGAAAATTCACCTATTAAAAGGAATTAAAAGATGGCAGGGTTTTTATGTTAACAAAGGTAATCCAAAGAATATTAAAGAGATAAAGGACTTATTTGATAAAGATGTACTATTTGCTAATAGACAAAGGGGTTCTGGAACTCGCGTACTGCTTGACTATATATTAAAGAAAGAAAAGTACGAATCAAGATTAATAAATGGCTATGATACAGAATTAACAACTCATACTAGCGTCGCTTTGTCTGTATTAAGTGGAAATTCCGATGTAGGATTAGGTATTCAGTCTGTGGCTAATCTAATGGGATTAGAATTCATACCAGTTGCATTAGAGGATTATGATTTTATTATTCCACATGAATATATCAATGATCCAAGGGTTCAATATTTTCTAGAAAAGATTCAAAATACGGAATTTATAAATCATCTAAAAAGTATAGGCGGTTATGAACTCGAAGGATTCCATATGTCAACAATAGAAGTAGGTGGTACATAGATGAAGGATCAATATAATAGGGAAATTAATTACTTACGTTTATCCGTAACAGACCTTTGCAACTTAAAGTGTCAATATTGTATGCCAGCAGACGGTGTTGATAAAAAATCGCATAATGAAATTTTAAGAATAGAATCCTATACCAAATTAGTTGAAGCAATGACGAAGCTGGGAGTTAATAAGGTGAGATTAACGGGCGGAGAACCTTTAGTAAGAAGAGGGATTTTAGACTTGGTAAAGACAATTGGTAGTATGCGAGAAGTAAAGGATTTGTCGATTACTACAAATGGTGTATTGCTTAAGGACTACGCACAAAAGTTAAAGGAAGCTGGACTAAATCGTGTTAATATTAGTCTAGATACATTAAACCCTGTAAAATATAAGAAGATTACAAGAGGTGGAAATTTTGAGGAAGTTATTAATGGTATAGGGGCAGCCAAAGAGGCTGGATTGCTTCCAATAAAAATCAACGTTGTTGTTATAAATCACTTTAATACTGATGAAATTATGGATTTTATAAGATTGGCTGATGAGCATGTGGAAGTACGATTTATTGAATTAATGCCTGTAGGCGAAGTTGCTACTTGGAATAAGCAGAAATTTATCTCTAATCAAGTTCTTATAGACCGTTATATGGATTTATTTGAATCTCAGGACTCGGTTTATAATGGGCCTGCGGAATACTTCATAAAGAAAGATAACCAAGGTAAAGTTGGTTTTATCAGCTCTATTTCAGATCATTTTTGCAATAGCTGTAATCGTATTAGGCTAACTGCTGATGGGAAGTTAAAACTATGCCTTCATTCTAATCGGGAGATTGATATAAAAGAGGCATTGAAATTAGATGCAAATAAACTACTGTCATATTTAGAGGACCTTATTTTTAACAAACCTGACCAACATTATATAAATGATACAGAATTTATACCTGTTTTAAGAAATATGGTCGGAATAGGGGGGTAAACATGGAATTTACACATTTTAACGAAAGTGGCAAAGCAAAAATGGTATCTGTTGACGATAAAGCTGATACTAAGCGTGTAGCAGTAGCAAAAGGAACTATTAATGTGTCAGAAGATACATTTAATATGGTTGTTAATGGAACACATAAAAAAGGTGATGTAATTTCAGTTGCACAGATAGCGGGTATTATGGGTGCTAAAAAGACCAGTGATTTGATACCCATGTGTCATAACATCTTTATTTCAGGTGCTGATTTAAAATTTGAGCTAGATTCAAAAAATAGTGCAGTAAACATCACAGCTACTGTAAGTACCGTTGGTAAAACTGGAGTTGAAATGGAAGCACTTACAGCAGTAACCACAGCAGCTTTGACGATTTACGATATGTGCAAAGCAGTTGATAAGAATATGGTTATTGAGAATATTCGACTAATAGAAAAACTAGGCGGAAAAAGTGGCCATTATTTGAGGGGGGAAGAATGATGATAAAAGGTAGGGTTATAGCCATTAATATTAGTGAAATTAAAGGTGTTCCTAAAAAAACTATACCTGAAGGTAATTTCATTCAGGACTTCGGACTTGAGGGAGACGCACATGGTGGAAAATGGCATCGTCAGGTGAGTTTATTAGCTAATGAAAGTGTTGACAAAATGAGGGAATTAGGGGCTAAGGGCCTCTGCACTGGTAAGTTTGCAGAGAATATTACAACTGAAGGCTTAGAACTTTGGAAACTCCCTGTAGGAACTAAATTAAAAATTGGGGATTCTTTGCATGAGGTTACCCAGATTGGTAAGGAATGTCACCATGGATGTGCCATACAACAACAAGTTGGTCAGTGTATTATGCCAACCCAAGGGATATTTACTAGAGTTTTAAATGGTGGGAAAGTTGTTTGTAATGATGAAATAACCGTATTGAGTGGGGATTCACTATGATATATTCTGTCGGGATTATAGTTGCCAGTGACAAAGGTTCTAAGGGTGAAAGGGTAGATCGAAGCGGAGACCTTATAAGCGAGATTATGATAGAGGCAGGGTATATTGTCAAGGAGAAAGTAATTGTTCCTGATGAGCTAAATCAACTTTCAGACACTATGATTCGTATGGCGGATATTGACGGGTATCATTTAATATTAACAACTGGAGGAACTGGTTTTTCCATCAGAGATGTTACTCCAGAGGCGACCCTTTCTGTTATACATAGAGAGGCGCCGGGTATACCAGAAGCAATGCGTGCCTATTCTATGACAATTACCAAAAAAGCTATGCTATCTAGAGCAAGGGCTGGAATTAGAAATAAGACGCTAATTATTAATATGCCTGGCAGCCCTAAAGCGGTGAAAGAGAGCCTGACAGTAATTTTAGAGGCACTAAAACATGGCCTAGATATATTAAATGCAAATGCAAATGAATGTGCTAGGTAGAACGTTAATCATTAGGAGATTAAGAATTAAAGAAGTAATAAAACAAGAGTGCTGTCTTATAGAGGATTTCAGGCAGTACTCTGTTTCTTTTAAATAGCTACCTTATATTTATTACTTTAGTTTATTAACCTCTTTCAGTATTTTCTTGAACTTTTCTATAGACACAATGCAGTCATTACATTTTTCACAATCTAAGTATTATTAAAGCCTATGGACTTATAGTGCCCTTCACCAGTATTATCGGTTTATATCATACCCAAAATAGTTAGAGGTATTTTTCGGGATTTATTAGCCACTAGTTATCATAAAGCTAAAGTATTATAATGTTATATATAATACATAATAAAGAAAAAATATAATTATAAAATCAAATTATTTGGAAGGAGATTGGTAGATTATGAGTACATATAAAGAAATCAAACCTGGAGAATTAAATGAAAGTACTTTTAAACTTATAGGTGAAAAATGGATGCTTATTACCGCTGAATATGATAGTAAAGTAAATACTATGACTGCTTCTTGGGGTGGCTTTGGTTTTATGTTTAATAAAAATGTAGTATATATTGTTATAAGGCCACAACGTTATACTAAAAGCTTTGTAGATAATTCAGATACATTTTCGTTAACATTTTTTGATGAATCCTTCAGAAAACAACTTAGTTATTTAGGGACGGTATCAGGTAGAAATGAAGATAAGATTTCAAAAGCAAATTTAACGATTAAACATTTAAACAACACACCATATTTTGAAGAAGGAAATATGGCAATTGTCTGCAGGAAAATATACTCTCAGGAGTTCAATTCAGAAAGTTTTATAGATACTGAACTAGATAATAAGTGGTATCCAAATAAAGATTATCATACCCTATACATAGCAGAAGTAGAGAAGATAGTAATTAAAGAGCAGTAATTAATAATTATAGATTGACATTTTTCGTTTTAGAATTTAGTATTATAATACAAATTGATTTGATTAAATCAAATTTAATAGAATTAATAAGAAGGTAAAACTATGAATAAATACGATAAAATTAAATTACAAAATCAAATATGTTTTCCTTTATATGCTTTGTCAAGAGAAGTAATAAAGAAATATAAACCGTTATTAGATAAATTTAACTTAACATATACCCAGTATGTAACTATGTTAGTAATATGGGAAGAAGAAAAAATTATGTTTAAGGAATTAGCTAAAAGATTACATTTGGATTCCGGCACACTCACTCCTGTTGTAAAAAAGCTTGAGGCCATGGGATTAATTATTAAATATAGAAATAAAGACGATGATAGAAATGTAACTATAGAAGTAACCAATAAGGGCTTACTTCTTAAGGATGAAATATTAGAAGTTCCTGAAAAAATCTATTGTAATTATAAGGGAGACGAAGAAAAACTTATATTATTAAAACAACTTCTAGATCAGCTGTTATTAAATACACCAAATGAATAAGTTAAATTCCGTAAGGAGTTTGACTTTATTTAAAACTAATTTAATTGTACAAAATTAAATTTATAAAAATAGAATTTTTACAAACAGAAAGGGGATTATTTAATGAACTTTTATGATTTCTCTGCAAAAAGTATTTTTGGTGAAGAAATAAGTATGAAGGAGTACGAAGGTAAAGTAGTGTTAGTTGTAAATACTGCTAGTAAATGTGGGCTAACCCCTCAGTTTAAGGACCTAGAATTACTCTATCAAGAGCTAAAGGATAAGGGATTAGAGATACTAGGATTTCCATGTAATCAATTTGCTAAGCAGGAATCAGGCAGTAATGAAGAAATCTATCAATTCTGTCAAATAAATTATGGAGTTACATTTGCGATGTTTGAAAAAATTGAAGTAAACGGAAAAAATGCTCACCCATTATATAAATACTTAAAAAGCAAAGCAAAATCTTTATTTAGTAAGGAGATCAAATGGAACTTTACAAAATTTCTTATAGATTCTAAAGGAAATGTAATAAATAGATATGCACCTACTACATCACCATTAAAAATTAAAGAAGATATAGAAAAACTTTTGAGTCAATAGGGACGGTTCTTTTTGACTCACTAATATATTATGCAGGTACTTAAAATACCTGCTTTTTATTAATCATTTTTCGTTATTAAAGCTTGATAATAAAATATTGTTTTTATAGTAATTAAATATATAATATGGGTAAATTAATAGAGGAAATTGTAAAAATTTATCGTATATATAATATTATTAGTTATCGTAAAGGAGCTGGTAAATCGGATGTATAGGAAAGAAACTGAGACGTTTGAAAAGTATAATTTATCTCCATTTGCACAGCTAAGTGAGGAATCAAAGGGACGGCAGGTTGTTGAAGAGGAATGTGATATAAGGACGTGCTATCAAAAGGATAGAGACAGGATAATTCACAGTGAATCTTTTAGAAAACTAAAGGGCAAAACACAAGTATATATAATTAAGTATGATAGTTTTAGAACTAGACTAACACATACTTTGGAGGTAAGCCAAATTGCTAGAACTATAGCTAGGGCTCTTAAATTAAATGAAGACCTGGTAGAGGCTATTGCCTTGGGTCATGATTTGGGTCATACTTGCTTCGGACATAGTGGGGAAGAGGTTCTCAATAGACTAACAGGCCACTTCAAACATAATGAACAAAGTTTAAGGGTTATTGATGTTCTAGAGAGGGAAGGGAAAGGTTTGAATCTTACGATGGAAGTTCGGGATGGTATATTGAACCATACTGGTGAAGGTATACCTTTTACTCTTGAAGGTAAATTAGTTAAGCTAATTGATAGAGTTACATATCTTTGTCATGATATACAGGATAGTATTAGTGCAGGAATCTTAAGAAAAGATGATATACCAAGAGATATTCTTGAGGTTTTGGGAGATACGCATAGCTTAAGAGTCAATACGTTTGTACATGATATTATAAAGGAAACTAAAAAGCAATTAGAGAAAGAAGAAGACATAATAATTACTCAAAGTCATGTAGTTTATGAAAAGATGAGTAAACTAAGAGAATTTATGTTTAAAAATGTATATAATGGAGAATTATGTACAGTAGAGAAGGAAAAAGCAACGTATATAGTTGAATTTTTATACAAGTATTTTATTAACTATCCAAATTTGCTACCTGAGTTATACTTAAAGTCGGTTAATGGTGAAAATCTAAATAGAGTAGTAACGGATTTTATTGCAATGTGTACTGATAGTTATGCTATAAAATTGTTCCAAAATAAAGTAATTCCTTTTCCTGAAAATATTAATAGTAAAATGTAGAAAAAAAATTAATAAAAAAGCAGGACTTTTGTCGTATTGTGACGAATTAAATCTAACTATGCCTGAGTATATTTGTTTCAATAGTTTTTATTACATAAGAAATTAATCAAAATAAGAAGGAAATTTGGTAAAAAGGAAGAAATAGTATAGTAATTCAAATAAGTTGTTTTAGTTTAGGAGTAGTAATATGGAAAATGCTTTTCCAGAACATTTAATTGACGAAGTTAAGGAAAGAAATGAAATTGTTGACGTGATTTCTTCATATGTACATGTTAAATCTACAGGACATTCATATAAGGCACTTTGTCCATTTCATAATGAGAAAACACCATCCTTTGTTATAAGTAGAGACAAGCAGATTTTTAAATGCTTTGGTTGTGGTGAGGCTGGAGATGTTTTAAATTTCGTTATGAAAATAGAGAATTTAGAATTTATAGATGCTGTAAAATTTTTAGCAGAGCGTGTTAATATGAAGATTGAGACTGAACAATTGAATAAGCAAGGTAGTGAGGCTAATAATAGAAAAAATAAGCTTTATGAAATTAGTAAAGTTGCAGCCAAATTCTTCTATAATAATTTAAAGGAAAGGGGAAATCCCGCTCTCAAATACCTAATTAATAGAGGGTTTTCAATACAGACGATTAGTCACTTTGGTTTAGGTTATGCAAGTAATAGTTGGAACCTTTTATTAGAGTATTTGACTAAAACAGGTTACACTGAAGATGAACTCGAAAAGTGCGGATTGATCGTAAGAAATAAAAATAATGGGTTCTACGATAGATTTAGAAATAGAGTAATGTTTCCAATTTTCGACGTTAGAGGCAATGTAGTAGCCTTTGGTGGACGAGTTTTGGATGACTCTTTACCGAAGTATCTAAACTCCCCAGAGACTGATATATTTAATAAAAGAAAGATACTTTATAATTTAAATTCTGCTAGAAAGCATGTTAAAAATAATCAGATAATAGTTGTAGAGGGTTATACAGATGTAATATCTCTGTATCAGTTAGGAATAAAAAACACTGTGGCAACACTAGGGACATCCTTTACTAAGGAACACGGGAATATATTAAAAAGATATTGCCAGGAAGTTGTCATCTGTTTTGATGGAGATGTAGCTGGTACAACTGCAACATCGAGGGGTATAGATTTACTAAAGGAAATAGACATAAATTTAAAAGTTGTTTTACTACCTGATAAAAAAGATCCTGATGAATATGTAAAACAATATGGAAAAATAGCTTTTGAAGATTTAATAAATCAGGCGATGACTCTAATTGACTATAAAATACATTTAGTTAAACAAAAGTATAACTTAAATGTACCTGAAGAGAAAATAAAAATAGGTAAAGAAGTTGTCAAAATAATAAAGGAAATTGAGAGTTCAATAGAAAAAGAAGTTTATATTAATAAAATATGTCAAGAAATAGGAATATCTATTGACGCTTTAAATCATGAATTATATGGAAATAAAGCAATATTTAATCCAAATCACGATAAAAAGTATAGTTATAGTAACAAAAGAAATAATAATAAATATATTGAATCAGTTCCTATACCAGAACAGAAGGGACATATAATAGCAGAAAAACAACTTGTTAAATATATGTTGACATATCCAAATGCGATCATTGACATTGCAAAGAAAATTAATTCTGATGATTTTCTATTGGCAGAACATCAGGCTATTGTAGAAATAATATATGAAAGTCAAGATTTTGAAAGAATAAAACAAAATTTAACAGAATATACAGACTTAATAAAAAATATTTTAGAAACAGATATAAGTCATATAGATATGAATAAAGCTTTAGAACAATACGTACTTAATTTGAGAAGATATAAACTCCTATATGAGTTAAATATATTACAAGATAGACAAAAAGAAATAAGCAATGATATTAATTTACGTAAGGAAGAGGTTGATAGTAAGTTGTTGGAAATTAGTATAAAGATTATGGATATTAATAGAGAAGTTCAGAAATTGAGGTCATAGAGGGGAGGGAATTGGTTTGAGCGATACAAAAGATATTAATAAAGAATCGATGGATAAGCTGATAGAAAAAGGCAAAAAAAGAGGTATGATTACTTATACTGAAATTATGAATACCTTTGACAATGTTGATATTGATAAGGATCAAATAGATGAATTATATGAGCATTTAGCTACTATGGGTATTGATGTGGTTGGAGAAAAAGAAGAGCTTGATCTTGATTCTGACATTGATTTAGAGGTTGATTTAGAAGTTGATTTAGAAGAGGATATTCCTGATGAGAATATTGAAGAGGACTTAAGTTTTTTAAAGGGTATTAATATTGATGATCCAGTTAGAATGTATTTAAAAGAAATAGGTAAAG
Organism: Serpentinicella alkaliphila; assembly: GCF_018141405.1. Classification (NCBI taxonomy): domain Bacteria; kingdom Bacillati; phylum Bacillota; class Clostridia; order Peptostreptococcales; family Natronincolaceae; genus Serpentinicella; species Serpentinicella alkaliphila. Next base: position 2,869,930 of record NZ_CP058648.1, on the reverse strand, counting down.
TACCATTGCTAACTGGAGAAGAAGAAATTGCATTAGCACAACGAATGGAAGATGGAGATGAGGATGCTAAGAAAAAATTAGTTGAGGCAAATCTACGTCTAGTTGTAAGTATTGCTAAACGTTATGTAGGACGTGGAATGCTATTCTTAGATCTAATTCAGGAAGGTAATTTAGGACTAATTAAAGCAGTTGAAAAGTTTGATTATCGTAAAGGATATAAGTTTAGTACTTACGCAACTTGGTGGATAAGACAAGCTATTACAAGAGCTATTGCAGATCAAGCCCGAACTATAAGAATCCCTGTTCATATGGTTGAAACTATTAATAAATTAATAAGAGTTTCTAGACAATTATTACAAGAGTTAGGTAGAGAACCTAAACCTGAAGAAATAGCAACTGAAATGGACATTTCTGAAGATAAAGTTAGAGAAATATTAAAAATAGCACAGGAGCCTGTATCTTTAGAAACTCCAATTGGTGAAGAAGAAGACAGCCATTTAGGGGACTTTATACCAGATGAGGATGCTCCTGCACCAGCTGAAGCTGCTGCGTTCTCTTTATTAAAAGAGCAGTTGGTAGATGTTTTAGATACTTTAACACCTAGAGAACAAAAAGTGTTGAGATTAAGATTTGGACTTGATGACGGAAGAGCTAGAACTCTTGAAGAGGTTGGTAAGAAATTTGAAGTCACACGTGAGAGAATTCGACAGATAGAAGCAAAGGCCTTGAGAAAACTAAGACATCCAAGTAGAAGTAAAAAACTAAAGGATTATTTAGAATAATAGAACATAAAACAATAGATTCGCCTTAGCGAATCTATTGCTATTTTGCCTAAACACTACCAATACTGTTTTTGCTTTGCATATTCAATTTTCTTATTAAGCTCTTCATCTCTCTCTTGATTATCGATTTGGTCTTGCATGTAATGCATTAACTGTTCGGATTCTTCTTCCCATTCTTGAGTTCTACCACCCCAACTGAATTTTGGTATTTCTTCAGTAGGTTTGATATTTTTTTTATCTTTCTCGGTATGTGGCATTTAGAATTCCTCCTTTAAATATATTTTTGTAATTTGTTTAATAAAATATGTATCTGGTAAATATTTAAGGTAGTAAATTGCTTTGTAAGAAAATTAATTTAATTTTAATTATAGGAAGGTTTAAAATGGAAATTCAACTAACACCAAGATTAAAAATGATAGCTATGCAAGTGATACCTGGAAGTAGAGTGGTTGATGTAGGTACCGACCATGGTTATATTCCAATTTATTTAATACAAAACAAATTGAGTGATTTCGTTATTGCTTCTGACGTTAATGAGGGGCCAATTAAAAGTGCTAAAAACAATATTGAAAGGTTTAAATGTAATGGACATATAGAAACGAGACTTGGTAGTGGATTAGAAACCATTAGTCCTGGTGAAATTAATACAGCAATTATAGCGGGTATGGGTGGAATATTAATTACTGAGCTTTTAGATGCAAATGTTGAAATTACTAAAAGTATTAAAAATTTTATTCTTCAACCTATGCAGGCTCAAAACATACTAAGGAAGCATTTAGTACAAAACGGTTTTAAAATAGTTAAAGATTTATTGGTTAAGGAAGATAATAAAATATATGAGATCATTGTTGCTACAGAAGGAAAACAAGAAGTGAGTAACGAATTGTATTTTGATATAGGATTTTACCTCAATACAAATCCTAAAGAATTAGCAATAGAGTTCATTGGTAATAAAATAAACAAAGAAAAGAGAATAATTAACCAAATAGAATCGGCTAATATGAACAATACAGTTGAAATTTATGAGACAAGCAAATTGAAGCTAATCCAATTAGAGGAGGTGTTAAGTTGTCTCGAGTTAGAATAGTAACTGATATGATTGAAAAATTATCTCCGAAAAATATTGCTTTTAGTTGGGATAATGTGGGTTTGCAAGTAGGAAGCCCAGAGGCAATAGTAGGGAAAATACTTATTTGTTTAGATGTAAATGAAAAAGTTATAGATGAAGCAATAAATAAAGGGGTACAATTAATTATTTGCCATCATCCTTTAATATTTAAGCCTTTGAAAAATATAACTAATGAAAGTTATAGGGGGAGTTTAATTATTAAGGCTATTCAAAATAATATAAATATATATACTGCTCATACAAATATAGATGGTGCAGAAAATGGCCTAAATGCTTACATAGGTAGTATGTTCAATTTGAAAAATCCAAGTATTTTAGATCCTATAGTAGATGGGAGTATATATAAGGTTACTGTATTTGTTCCAAAAGGATATGAAGAAGCTGTAAGTAACGAAATGGCTAATGTGGGTGCGGGGCATATTGGTAACTATAGTCATTGTACATTTAGAACCTCAGGTGAGGGTACTTTCATGGCTTTAGAGGATACTAATCCTTTTATAGGTAAAAAAAACGAATTGGCAAAAGTTGAGGAAACAAAGATAGAGACAGTAGTACACGAGAAGTATTTAAGAAATGTTTTAGATGCTATGATTAAGGCACATCCATATGAGGAAGTAGCCTATGATGTATATAAACTTGAAAATCCACTAAAACCTACAGTAGGCATAGGGAGAGTAGGCATACTGGAAAGTCCGTTATTATTTAAAGCTATTATTGAAAATGTTAAAAAATCATTCGAAATTTCTCATTTAAAAGTAGTAGGTAATCTAAATGGAATAATTAAAAAAATAGCGATTGTAAATGGTAGTGGTTCAGAATATATTTCAAGAGCTGCTAAGTTAGGTTGCGATTTACTAATCACTGGTGATGTAAAATATCATGATGCCCAATTAGCTGAAGAATTAAATATTAATCTTATTGATCTAGGACACTATGAATCAGAAATACTTTTTAACAATTTAATTGAAAAATATCTGAATCAACAGTTTATAAAAGAAAACATAAATATTGAAATTATAAAATCAGAAGTAAATGGTAATCCTTTTACAGTAGTATAATTTCAAACTAAAGAGGGGGATTTAAATGCAGGCACGTATTTACTCAGATGGGGGCTCAAGGGGTAATCCAGGTGAGGCTGGAATAGGCGTATTTATTGAAGATAATGAAGGTAATGTAATAAAAGAAATAAGTCAATATATCGGTGAACAAACAAATAATGTTGCTGAATACAAAGCCCTTTGCAGAGGCTTAGAAGTGGCATTAGACTTAGGCTTAAAAAGTGTAACATGCTATTTAGATAGTGAATTGGTAGTTAAGCAAATCAAAGGTGAATATAAGGTGAAAAATGAAGCAATGATACTAATGTTTAATATGGTTAAACCATTAATTAAACAATTTGAGAAGTTTGAAATAGTTCATATAAAGAGAGAACTAAATAAAAAAGCTGATGCTTTAGCTAATAGAGCAATGGATAATAAGTAGGGCAAATTTAAATCAAAATTTTGCTGTTATTGGAACTAATTTTATTTTGACATGACATAATAATTATGTTAAGATTATCTTCCTGAAGAAAAACTAACAATTAAATATTACGAGTAAGTTGGATGATCGCGGGCACAGCCAAGCTGTGAACGAGGAAAGTCCGAGCTCCAAAGGGCAGGGTGCTGGGTAATACCCAGTGGAGGCGACTCCAAGGAAAGTGCAACAGAGAGATACCGCCACTTTAATATATAGCTAGAAATAGTTAATATATTTAAGGGGTAAGGGTGGAAAGGTGAGGTAAGAGCTCACCAGCAACTAGGTGACTAGTTGGCTATGTAAACCCCATCTGGAGCAAGATCAAGTAGGGACTAAAAAGCGGCGGCCCGTCGTGTCTCGTGGTAGATCGCTTGAGCCTGCTGGCAACAGTAGGCCTAGATAGATGATCATCTATGACAGAACTCGGCTTATAGACTTACTCGTTATATGATTATACAAAGGTTGTGAATATATAGATATATTTACAATCTTTTTTATTTTTTGAGGCCTCTAACTGGCTGCTTACCACCAAAGGGAGTTGATTTCTAAACTACTAAAAGTCTCTTTATTAAAATATCAGCTGTTTAAAAGGCGAATTGATATCATTTATATCTTTGATAATACTAGGAGATAATTAAGATTGGTTTTGGTTAATTTAGTTGTAGTCTGTAAATTTGGGTATTTCGGGGGAAAGGAAGGTATATTAGGTCAAAATGTTTTTAAATTTGTATATATTTATAAATGTATGAATAGATAATTCTTATATAAGAAAAAGGATAAGAAAATAAATATAAGATTACTTTAAATGTAGTTTATTAAAAAAAGTCTTTGGCAATAGACCTATCTTACAATATCTACTGCCAAAGTAAAAGAGAGATATGCGAAATAAAACAAAACATATTTAGTTAATGTTATAAAACTAATACATTATTACTATCAGGTTTTTCATTGTACCTTATATAGTATGAGTAAATGATTTTTTTTAATAAAATAGTTTGATATCAAACTATTTTATTAAAAAAATATATTAATATTTATAATATAAAAGATAATTAAAAAGATAGTTAGTTATTATTTTGAGAATCTTATAATAGTTTTATATAAAACTATTTTAGTTTAAAAATAGTTTGATGTCAAACTATTTTTGTAGTTTATACTATGAAATATATCTTGTTAGATAAATTATCTTCTATCTAAGGAGTTTAAATGGTATATACAAGTTGGTATAAAACGCGGAACATAATTTCTAAACATCATTTTTGTGTGGGGTAATCTAGAGGAGGTGACTACAAGGGAAGTATAACAAGAGAGATACAGCCACTTAAAGAAACTATATAAATCTATATTTATGAGTATGTTATACTCCTATTGACGTACATATGGGATATATTTTATAATTATTGTATACTTTGTATACAATGTATACAATAATAGGGAGAACATACAAATTTACAAGGGGGCGTAAGGATGGATATCTTTTCATTAGAAGGTAAGGTAGCAATGGTTACAGGCTGCAGAACAGGTCTTGGCCAAGGTATGGCTATAGCCCTAGCTAAAGCTGGAGCAGATATTCTGGGAGTAGGATCCACTGATTTAAAGGAAACAAAAGAGCTTGTAGAAAAAGTAGGAAGAAAATTTGTAGGTGTTCAAGCTAACCTAATGGAAATAGGTTCTATTCCAAAAGTTATGGAAGCAGCCATGCACAACTTTGGTAAAATTGATATTTTAGTCAACAATGCTGGAATTATTAGGCGTGAAGATTCCATTAATTTCACAGAACAAGATTGGGATGAAGTTATGAATATCAACCTTAAAATGGTATTTTTTTTAAGTCAAGCAGTAGCTAAAAAGTTTATCGAGCAGGGTACTTCAGGAAAGATAATAAACATTGCATCTATGCTATCTTTTCAGGGGGGGATAAGAGTTCCTTCATATACGGGCAGTAAATCTGGTGTTAAAGGGATAACTATGTTAATGGCAAATGAGTGGGCTAAATACAATATTAATATAAATGCAATAGCCCCTGGATATATGGCTACAGATAATACAGCTGCTCTTAGAGCTGATGAAAAAAGGAGTTCAGAAATTTTATCAAGAATACCATCTAATAGATGGGGGACTCCTGAGGACTTGGATGGTGCAGTGATTTTTTTAGCATCTAAAGCATCGGACTATGTTAATGGATTTACACTTGCCGTTGATGGCGGCTGGCTTGCAAGGTAAATTTAAGAAGGAGTGATGTTTAATGAATTTAGAGATAAGATATGCAAATCATCCAAGTGATTCTAAGTATTATACAACGGAAGAGTTAAGAAACCATTATTTAATAGAAAAGCTATTTGTTGAAAATGAGGCAGCTTTAGTTTATTCACATATTGACAGAATAATTGCAGGGGGTGTTATGCCTGTTGGTGAAAAAATCAAACTAAGCGCTGGTAAGGAACTAGGAGTTAGTTATTTCTTTGAAAGAAGAGAAGCAGGCATCATAAATATTGGTGGCAAAGGAAAGATAACAATAGACGGCAATGAGTTTATTTTAGACAATGCAGATGGGCTTTATATTGGAATGGGAAGTAAAGATGTTATCTTTGAATCAGATAACATTAATAGCCCTGCAAAATTTTATTTCAATAGTAGTCCTGCTCACAAAGCCTACCCTACAAGAATAATTACTTTGGGACAATCAAGAAAAGTAAAACTAGGTGAAAAAGAAAATCTAAATGTTAGAACAATTAACCAATACATACATCCAAACATTTGTGAAAGCTGTCAGTTGGTAATGGGTATGACAATTTTTGAACCAGGAAATGTATGGAACACGATGCCACCCCATACTCATGAAAGACGTATGGAAGTATATATGTATTTTAATATGAACAATGAGGCTAGAGTTTTCCATTTAATGGGGCAACCTCAAGAAATAAGGCATATCGTTGTGGCAAATGAACAAGCGGTTATATCCCCAAGTTGGTCCATTCATAGTGGTGTCGGAACTAGTAATTATACATTTATATGGGGTATGTGCGGTGAAAATATTGAGTTTACCGATATGGACCATATTGCAATAAAAGAATTGAAATAATAAGATAAACCAAAATATACTATAAATCATTCTATTATGTAAGGAGTTTTAGATATGGCAAGAATAAGAGCTTATAAGGCGAATACAATAGCTGAAGATGTGTATAGTAGTCTTGAAAAAGATATACTTAATTTAACAATTAAACCAGGACAATTATTAACTGAACAAGACATATGCGAAAGATATAATATATCCAGGACCCCAAGTAGAGATGTCCTTCAAAGACTTAATAATTCTGGATTAGTAGTCAATATACCATATAAGGCAAATTATGTTTCTTTGTTAGATATGGATAGAATACGTCAGTTCATATATATGAGAAAAGCAATTGAAACCATGGTTATTAGAGATGCAATAAAAAATCTTGATGATCAATTAGTAGCTGGAATTGAGTATAATCTAAGGCTTCAAGAGACTCTATTGAAATCAGACTTTACTGCAGAGGATTTTTATAAGATAGATGGTGAACTTCATAAGGTATGGTTTAAAGCCACAAATAAACTAATAGTTTGGGATCAAATTCAAAAGCTACAGGTGCATTACACAAGGTTTAGAATGCTTGATATTGTTGCGGAACATAGCTTTCAAGCTATTTATGAGGAACACAAGGAATTAGCAGATATTATAAAAAATAAAGAAATTAATCGCATAGAAGAATTTGTTAGTAAACATCTGAATGGCGGGATTGAAAGATTAGGTGAGCGAATTTATACAGAGTTTACAGACTATTTTATACATGATCAAGAAAGTGATATTTAAAGTACAAGACTTTTAGTTTCCCTTAACAATAAAGTTGTCTGATAGCTGATAACTATTACTCTTGGATAGCCTATTAACTGCTTTCATTCGAATATTACAGGCAGAAAAAAATATATATGCATTTATTATGTTCCATATTTTGGTTGACAACTGATAGATGGTACGGTAGTATGGTAGTATATAGCAAATAATGGATAGATACTCTACCGAGGAAGTGATCGTATGAATTTAGAAGTAGAAAAACAAAGAAGTGGAATGACAGTCGGTGATTATGTTTATGAGGTTATTAAGAGAAACATTATTAATCTTAATATGCCTCCAGGGACTCGAGTAAGCGAAAAGGAGATTTCCGACCTTTTAAAGGTTAGTAGAACACCCGTAAGAGAAGCGTTCATTAAATTATCTAAGGAAGGTTTACTCTATATACTTCCACAAAGAGGAACTTATATTTCTTATATTGATTTAGATGTTGTTGAGAATGCAAGATTTATTAGAGAATGCTTAGAATTGGCTGTACTTAAGATAGCCACAGAAAAGTTTCCAGAGGAGTTATTAAATGTACTTCAAGAGAATATTAATGAACAAAGAAAGTTAATAGACAAGCGACAGTTCTTTGAATTTTTAGAGATGGACGAGGAGTTTCATAAAACTATTTTTATAGGATGCAACAAAGAAAGAACATGGTCTTTTATACAACAAATTAATACGGAATACAAGCGTACTCGGATGCTTACATTTATTGCAGATGTGAACTGGAAGAATGTTATTGATCAACATTTACAGATTTTAGAGAGTATAAAAACTCACAATGAGCAAATGGGACAGGAAGTTATATATAATCATATTCAAAAGCTGATATTTGAGCAGGAGGAGTTAAAACAAAAATATCCTGAATACTTTAATATGGAGCACAAGAAAAATAATCTTTTAAATTTTATTTGATAATATGATTTGTTTTTACCTAATCTTCCATATACCACTAAACTACATACTACCTTAATAATGTTATGAACTATGAAGAATGGAATAGCGGGCATTCTAGTTTTTAAAGAAAACGATATCTTATGTAAGGAAAAATTAACGGCATTAATGTAGAAATTTCTTAGACGCGGTTTGCAGTTTTAATGAAACGGCTTATATGGAACTTTCTACAATGCAAATATTAAGTAAAGATATTGGAGGGGACAGTATGAAAAAGGGGTTCAAATTACTATCATTAAGTCTTGTGCTAGTGTTAATTGTTTCAGTATTAGCGGGGTGTGGGGCGAAAACACCAACGCAAACAACGGTTAAAGAAGAGCCAAAAGAGATTACTTTTGTATATGCAGAAGTTAATCCGCTAGAAAGTATTGTTGGTCAAACTGCTCTTGTGTTTAAAGAAAAAGTTGAGGAACTATCAGGCGGTAAGATTAAGATTGACATTCAGGCAAGTGGCGTTTTAGGATCGGAGAATGATGTTCTAGATGCAATGCTTGGTGGCGGTGGGACAATTGATATGTCTCGTATTTCTGCCTTTGCACTTACGAGCTACGGTGGAGAGAAGTCTAAATTACTTTCTGTTCCTTTCACATTTGTAAGCCGTGAGCACTTCTGGAATTTTGCTACATCTGAATTAGCTCCTGAATTCCTTCTTGAGCCACATCAAAAAGGTACAGGCATTAGAGGTCTGTTCTACGGAGAAGAAGGTTTCCGCCATTTCTTCACAGTTGAACCAATTAGTGGTATGGAAGACTTAAAAGGTATGAAATTAAGAGTATCAAATGACCCTGTTATGCAAGGTATGGTACAAGGCTTAGGCGCTTCACCTACAGTTGTATCTTTCGGCGAACTTTATTCTGCACTTCAAACAGGTGTTGTAAACGGAGCTGAGCAGCCTATTGCTAACTATAAGGCAAATTCATTCCACGAAGTAGCACCAAACTTAATTCTTGATGGACATACACTTGGGGCGATACAAGTAGTTATCACGGATGAGGCTTGGGACAAATTGACAGAAGAACAACAAGAGGCTCTTATGGAAGCTGGTAGATATGCATCAGAATTTAACAGAAGAATTTCTGAAGAAGCTGAGAATAAGGTATTAGCAGAGTTAAGAGCAGCAGGTGTTAATGTAATAGAGGTTGAGGATAAAACACCTTGGCAGGAAGCAGTTAAAGATGTTGTTGTTAATGCGACAGCAAATAGCAAAGAACTTTATCAAAAAATCATTGATATGCAATAATGTTTGTCTAAGACCGGCTCGCAACATATTAATAATAGTATTGTTATGATAACTTTAAAAGACACAGAGGTTAATTATGATCTTTGTGTCTTTTTTAAAAATAATGACTGAACATTTAATGAGAAATTTTATATAGGGGGAGCTAATGTATGTCAAACATTTTTAATACAATAGACAAAATAAAACCGGCTTACGATATGGCTTACAAGATAGTCCTATTATTATGCAAGTTGCTATTAATAGTTGATATTCTTATTACTACTATGGCAGTAGCTGGACGATACATTTCTTTTATTCCAGATCCTGCATGGAGTGAAGAAGTGGTTTTAACTTGTATGGCATATATGGCAGTTCTTTCAGCGGCTTTAGCCATTAGAAGAAAGGCACATATTCGTATGACTGCATTTGATAAATATTTGCCAAAAAAATTGATATTGGCTTTGGATATCCTTTCAGATGTTGCTGTACTAGGTCTTGCAGTAGTTATGATAGTAGTAGGTTGGAGATATGCAGTATTACTTGGTTCAAGAGGGACTTATGTAAGTATGCCAAGCATTTCTAGATTTTGGATGTATTTACCAGTACCTCTGGCAGGTGTAGCTATGGTGATTTTTTTAGTTGAGTCCATATATAATCATATTAAATCGATTTTTGTTAAGGAGGAGGTATACAATGAGTGCTGAGACTATTGCAATACTAATTTTACTGGGTAGTTTTTTCATCATGATATTCTTACGATTTCCTATTGTTTATGCAGTAGCTTTATCAGCTGTATTCACTCTTTTGTATCAGGGACTTCCTCTTACTACCATTGCACAGCAAATGGTAAAGGGCATTAGTCAATTTAGCCTTATGGCAGTACCTTTTTTTATTACAATGGGGGTTCTTATGGGATCAGGAGGAATTTCTGAAAAGCTGATTGCTCTCGCCAGAGCCTGTGTTGGATGGATGCGTGGGGGTATGGCGATGGTTAACATCGTTGCTTCATATTTCTTCGGGGGCATCTCTGGTTCTGCTTCTGCAGATACAGCATCTCTTGGTAGTATTTTAATACCTATGATGGTAGAACAAGGTTACGATGACGATTTTTCTACGGCAGTTACTATCACTTCATCTGTCGAAGGACTTTTAGTCCCGCCTAGTCATAATATGATAATATATGCAACTGTTGCAGGTGGAGTTTCAGTTGGCGGACTTTTTCTTGCAGGTTACATACCAGCAGCAATTTTGGCTGTGTCGTTAATGGTAGGGTCCTATATAATTTCTGTAAAGAGAAATTATCCTAGGGGAGAGAAATTCAGTATGATGATTTTGTTAAAGGAGCTTTTTCTTTCTTTCTGGGCTCTTGCGGCGGTTCTCATCGTTGTAGTAGGTGTAGTTGGTGGTGTTTTTACAGCCACAGAGTCCGCAGCTATTGCGGTTATTTACAGTTTGTTTGTTAGTGTATATATTTATAAAGGTCTAGATTGGAAGGGTGTTTGGAAGTCGCTTGAGTCCTGTGTAAATACTCTTTCTATCGTACTCATTCTAATCTCAACTTCTAGTATTTTTGGATTTCTTCTAACACGATTAAGTGTCCCTAGACTAGCATCAAATGCAATTATAGGGTTAACGGATAATCCAATTATTTTAGCGCTGCTTATAAACATTATTCTTTTAGTTCTTGGTTGTATTATGGATATGGCGCCTATCATCCTTATTGCTACCCCAATCTTACTGCCGATTGCTACTTCGATAGGCATAAATCCTATTCAGTTCGGGATTATGATTGTTTTAAACTGTGGTATAGGTCTTTTGACTCCACCTGTTGGTGCAGTATTATTTATCGGTTCTGCAGTCGGGAATGTACCAATGGAACGGGTTGTAAAAGCTACATTACCGTTTTATGTCTGTATGATTATTACTCTCCTATTGATTACTTTTATTCCTAGTATTAGTTTGTGGCTGCCATCTTTATTTAGGTGATATGTGATATGAAATATAAATTTAATTATAAAACGACTGCTTTTGATATATGGCAACTATCTATGTATAGTATGTATAGCTCAATAGTTGGGGTATGTAACATTATATTTACTGCGATGATGGTATCGTTGACAGTAAAATTTTGGGGACATGTAAATAACCTCTTGAGAATATTGCTAATAATCGGAATTTGTTTATTTACGGTTATTCAACCTTTAGTTGTTTATTTTAGAGCTAAAAGACAGATAGCAAGGATTTCAGATGTTATGGAAATAGGATTTGATGATGATGGAATTCATATAAAAACTGAAAAACAAAGTTCAGATTTAGCATGGAATACCGTAATAGGAATATCAAAAAAACCGGGTATGATTCTGATATTTTCAACCAATAAGCATGGTTTTATACTAAATAATAGAGTGTTAGGAAAACAAAAAGAAGACTTTTATAGCTATGTAATTTCTAAAATACAGAAATGATTAAGTTATTATAAAAAGATGTGTTTGATAATATAGAGCAATTGTTGAGCTACCATTGCTAGCATATTATTCTGAATATAGAGAGGGGTATACGAAAATGAAAATGACATTAAGGTGGTTTGGAAGTAAATATGATACAGTGACCTTAGAGCAAATAAGACAGATACCTGGCTGCGTAGGTGTTATTGCAACTCTTTATGGTACTAAACCCGGAGAGGTATGGAGTAGAGAAGCGATTAAAGCTATGAAGGAGGAAATAGAAGCAGCAGGGCTTGAGTTGAGTGGTATTGAGAGTGTAAACATACACGATGATATAAAAATTGGTCTTCCTACAAGGGAGCAATATATTGCAAATTATATTGAGACCCTCGAAAATCTTGCAAAAGAAGGAATAGATCTAGTTTGTTATAATTTCATGCCTGTTTTTGACTGGACCAGATCTGACCTTGCTAAGAAAAGAACGGATGGTTCTACGGTTCTTTCCTATGATCAGGAACTTATAGACCAAATTAATCCTGATATAATGTTTAAAGAAATGGATGCGAATTCTGGTGGATTTATTTTACCTGGTTGGGAACCAGATAGACTCGCTAGAGTAAAAGAATTATTTGAAATATATAAAGGGGTAGATGAAGAGAAGTTATTCCAAAATCTTATATACTTCTTGAAATCCATTATGCCAACCTGTGAAAAGTATGGAATCAAGATGGCAATTCATATGGATGATCCAGCATGGTCTGTATTTGGCTTACCAAGAATTGTTAATAACAAGGAAAATATACAAAGAATATTAGATGCAGTTCCAATAATGAATAATGGCATAACATTATGTACAGGTTCTTTAGGCTCAAACCCAAACAATGATATACCAGATATGATAAGGAGCTTTAAAGGAAGAATTCATTTCGGTCATGTAAGAAATCTAATTCATTTAGGTCCCGGACAATTTGATGAGGCGGCTCATTTATCAACTGATGGTTCGCTGGATATGTTTGAAATTATGAAAGCATTTTATGAAATAGGTATGACAGGACCTATAAGACCTGATCATGGTAGGATGATTTGGGGAGAAAAGGCGATGCCCGGCTATGGATTATATGATAGAGCTTTAGGTGCAACATACCTAAATGGGTTATGGGAAGCAATAAAGAAATCACATGAAAAATAGTATAGAGGATTGGTATTTGTATTTTTAGTAAAGTTCTGAGAAAGACATCATGTATTATTCTTTTCGCTTAAGTTAGGGCTATATTAATATTTATAATTAATTTAGTTATTATGCGTATAAACCTAAAGAAAGTGGTGGATTAAAATGAAGTTAAACTTAAAAGGATTAAGTGATGAGAAAGCTTGGCGAGATGCATTGTATAATCTACCTAAATTTAGTATTGAAAAAGTTAAAGGTAATACAAAAGCTTATCCAAATTGGGTTCATTTTGGTGCAGGCAATATATTTAGAGCATTTATAGCAAATGTACAACAAAACATTTTAAATGAGGGTAAGAGTGATAGGGGAATTGTTGTAGCAGAGGGATTTGACTATGAAATTATAGAGAATATGAATAAACCACACGATAATCTAAGTGTACTTGTTACCCTTAGGGCGAACGGAAGCATAGAGAAGACAGTTATTGCTAGTATTGTTGAGTCATTGATTGTAGATACGTACAGTAAGGAAAGTTGGTGTAGGTTAAAGGAAATTTTTACAAGTCCTAGTCTGCAAATGGTGAGTTTTACTATAACAGAAAAGGGATATAGCTTAAAGGATGGTAGGGGGGGATTCTTACCAGCAGTAATAGATGACTTTAATAATGGACCCCAAAATCCAGTTAGCTATATTGGCAAACTAGTTTCTCTTTTATACGAAAGATATATGAATGGAAAAATACCGCTTGCTCTAGTAAGCATGGATAATATGTCACATAATGGCACAAAGCTGTTAAATGCAGTAAGTAGCTTTGCAAAACAATGGATAGAAAACGGATTTATTGATAATGGCTTTGAAGCTTATGTCAGTGATCCAAAATTTGTTGCTTTCCCATGGAGTATGATTGATAAGATTACTCCAAGACCTGATCCGAGTGTACGAGAGATGCTTCAGAAGGATGGATTCGAAGATATAGATGATATTGTTACATCAAAAAATACATATGTGGCGCCCTTTGTGAATGCAGAAGAATCGGAGTATTTAGTAATAGAAGACCTATTCCCTAATGGAAGACCAAATCTTGAAGAGGGTGGGGTTATTTTTACAGATAGAGAAACCGTTGACAAAGTGGAGAAAATGAAGGTTTGTACTTGCCTTAATCCTCTTCATACAGCCTTGGCTATATATGGTTGTCTTTTAGGATATACGTTAATATCAAAAGAAATGAAAGATCCTGAACTGAGGACGTTAGTAGAGAAAATTGGTTATGAGGAAGGATTACCAGTAGTTGTAAATCCAATAATTATAGATCCAAAGGAATTTATTGATGAAGTACTTCAAGTAAGGTTTCCAAATCCATTTATGCCTGACACACCACAGAGAATTGCCTCAGATACTTCTCAGAAACTTGGAATTCGTTTCGGAGAAACAATAAAAGCTTATATGACAAGAGAAGATCTAAATGTTACCGATCTAAAGCTTATTCCACTGGTTATAGCTGGATGGTGCAGATACTTGATTGGACTTGATGATAATGGTGAGAAATTGGAGTTAAGTCCAGACCCACTTCTCGAAGAGGTAGCCCCTTATGTTAGAGATATTTCTTTTGGGGATAAAGGACCGTTCCATGACAAGCTTAAACCTATATTATCAAACACAACCATATTCAGTGTAAATCTTTATGATGCAGGCATAGGAGAAAAAGTTGAAATATATTTTGAGGAATTGGTGTCTAAAAAGGGTGCGGTTAGAGACACACTGAAAAAATATGTATATTAAAGCTAATAGGGGAAAATCTGACGGTTATCAAAAAGATCCAGTTATCGGATCCGTATTTTCCCCTTTGTTATAGTTTTTAGTACTTAGCTTAAAAAACCTTGTTAAGTATCATACTATTTTGGGAGGAGTAACAACTATGAATAAGCCTTTTGTTTTTTCCGAAGAATGTGATTTTGAAATAGTTTCAGAAGGTATAAGAAGAAAAATACTAGCATACGGGGAAGAGTTAATGGCTGTTGAAGTACACTTTAATAAAGATGCTATTGGAACTATACATAGTCATCCTCATACACAACTTACCTATGTTTTGGAAGGGGAGTTTGAATTTGAAATTAACGGAATTAAACAAACCGTAAAGAAGGGTGATACTCTATATAAAATGTCTAATCAAGTACATGGATGTCTATGCACTAAAAATGGTATTCTTCTAGATATATTTACACCATATAGGGAGGATTTTATAATAAAAAATGATTAAGGTTGCATAGTTAGACACCCATGTTCAAGATAGGAGAATTAAAAGATATGAAAGAACAATGGTTTTATAAAGAACTTAACAAAGATGAGAGATATATTTTGAAGTGTTGTTTTTTCGTTTTTGCAGTAAATGGTTTATATTCTATGATTCTAGGTTCTTTGTTACCTCTAATCAGCACTGAATATAATTTAAATAATACGATAAGCGGAGGACTGATTTCAGCTCACCAAACAGGTAATTTAATTTCTGCATTTATTGCAGGGGTATTACCTTTATATTTAGGAAGAAAAAAATCAGTTATATTTTTATGTAGTTTTGTTGTTTTAGGATTTTCAATTATGATTTTAACAGGTAATCCAATGCTATTGTTATTAGGTTTTTTATTTACTGGATTAAGTCGTGGAAGTATTTCGAATTTTAATAATACGTTGGTTAATGAGGTTTCTAACAGTAGTCACGTAGCTCTTAATGTTTTACATAGTGTTTTCGCTGTAGGCGCTTTGGTTTCTCCATTTTTAGTTATTCTATCTACTAATCTTTATGGAGAGTTAGGCTGGAAAATAACTGCGGGTCTGATTATTATTCTAGCTATTATTTCAATGGTTCTTTTTTCTAAGATGAAAATTGATAACACAAAAAAGACGGAGAAGGTAAATGTGTCTTACGATTTTTTGAAGAATAGGGATTTTTGTATTAGTGCGGGTATTTTGTTTTTCTATTTATGTGCTGAAGCTACAATCAATGGATGGATGGTTAAATATTTTATTGATTCAAGAATTATGACCATTGAATATGCCCAAATGCTTGCTTCACTCTTATGGTTAGTTATTCTTTGTGGTAGATTAACCTGTGCCTTTTTAGGAGTAAGAATATCGAAGAAAATTCTTTTGTTAACAACTAGTTGTGGTACTGCTATTTTTTATATACTATTACTTTCTACAAATAGCATAAGTGTAATTACTATTGCAATCATGGGATTAGGTTTCTCTATGGCAGGTATTTATCCTACAACAGTTTCAACTGTTGGGAATGTTACTAAAGATTATCCTATGGCTATGGGTGTCTTGCTAATGGTTGGAGGTATTGGGGCTATTATTATGCCAATTATAACAGGTGCACTATCTGATTCTTTTGGTATTTTTGCTGGTATGGGTGCTATTGTAGCAGCTATTATTTTAATGATAGTATGTGTAGTTTTAAACGTTTCGAGTTCATATATACATGTCGAAAGTGAAGCGAAATAAATCACTTAAAAAACAAATTGGATAGATATAGAATGTGGGGGATATACAGAGTGCAAAGGGCATTTGGGATTTTACGCTACGCTAGAATAGCAGAGTGGGAAACTATCCTGGCTATAATGAAGTCTGATTATGCTGAATTCTATGTATTAGAAATAAAGAGTCAAGCAAAAAAAGATGGTTGTCAGAAAAATCTTTGCTCTGATAAAGTATATGAAAACTATGAAAAACTTTTAATGGATAAAGAAATCCATTGCTTTATGCATTTCTTTGCTAAGCGCTCAATAAAGAGAATGGTATAGACTATATTTATAGTGGAATTTACATTTATCATAAAGAAGGAGAATGTTTAAATGCGTATTTATACAGGTATGTTAGTATTATATTAAAATAACTCAATAATTATTAAAATTATGGTTTTTAGTAAGTTATATTTTGAAACAATAAAAGGTGCTAGTTTCAACCACCAACACCAGTTATTGTACAACTTAATTATTTAGGGAGATAAATAAGTTTAACGACTAATCTATCTTTGCACTCTACCTGAAGCATCACCTTTAAGTAATGTTTCCACTTCTTCTACTGTTACCATATTAAAGTCTCCAAGAATAGTATGTTTGAGGGCAGAGGCTGCCACACCAAACTCTAATGCATCCTTAAAGTTTCTACCATCGAGCAATCCATGAATTACTCCGGCTGCGAAGGAATCCCCACCACCGACTCTATCTACAATTCTTATTTCATATTTTCTTGAATGATAGAATTCACTTCCATCATAAGCACATGCTGACCATCCATTGTCAGATGCAGAATGAGATTCTCTTAAGGAGCTAATTACGTATTTGAAGCCAAATTTTTCTTTCATTTGTTCAAATATATTCTTGTATCCTGCAAGCTCTAAGTCACCAGATGTAACATCGGTTTTACCAGGTTTAAATCCTAATACTTTTTCTGCATCTTCTTCGTTACCGATGCAAACATCAACATATTGCATTAAGTTTGACATTACTTCATTAGCTCTTTCAGGAGTCCAAAGTTTCTTTCTGTAGTTTAAGTCAACTGAAACCGTGACATTATGTCTTTTAGCGGATTTTAGAGCCTCCTCAGTTAAAACTATAGCCTTTTCACTTAAGGCAGGTGTAATTCCTGTGAAGTGGAACCAGTCTGCATCTTTAAATATTTCATCAAAGTCAAAATCATTTACATCTGCTTCTGAAATAGAGGAGTGATCTCTATCATATATAACCTTTGATGGTCTCATGGAGGCACCGGACTCTAAGTA
The DNA here is from genome assembly GCF_018141405.1 of Serpentinicella alkaliphila. Lineage (NCBI taxonomy): Bacteria > Bacillati > Bacillota > Clostridia > Peptostreptococcales > Natronincolaceae > Serpentinicella > Serpentinicella alkaliphila. The sequence goes on along the minus strand of NZ_CP058648.1, from coordinate 2,852,068 downwards.
GTAAATCCCAACTCTTTCTCCACCTCTTGCAATATATTTAGTGTTGACACCAAATCTTCTTAAATGATTAATAGCTGCCTGACCTATTTCATTATTCGGTAATTTTGATACAAAATATGTATTATATCCGTAATTAGCTAATGAAACGGCAACATTCGCTTCTCCACCACCATATACGACATCAAATGATTCAGCCTGGACAAATCTTTCGAATCCAGGAGTTGAAAGCCTAAGCATTATTTCTCCCAAAGTTACAATCTTTTTCATTTTTATTCCTCCCAAATAATTATTGTCTAGCTAATTTAATCTTCTCGACGAATTCCTTGGCAGCTCTAGTTATTTCCTCACTCGAGCCTTGGGTTAAGTTCCCGCCAATACCAACTGCTATACAACCATTTTTTATCCACTTATCTACATTATCAATGCTAACTCCACCTGTTGGCATCATAAGAGCTTGGGGTAGAGGACCTTTAACTGCCTTTATATAATCTGGTCCAAATACACTACCTGGGAATATCTTTAAAACATCTGCTCCTGCCTCCATAGCAATTATCATTTCTTTTATTGTCATACATCCGGGCATATAGGGAATTTGATATCTATTGCATAATTTTGCAGTTTCAAGATCAAATGCTGGACTGACGATATAGTTTGCACCAGCTAAGATGGCTATTCTAGCTGTTTCACTATCTAGTACTGTGCCAGCTCCAACTAATAGCTCTTTACCAAACTCAGTACTTAAATCCTCAATTACATTTTGTGCTCTTGGAACGGTAAATGTAATTTCGATAGAGTCAATGCCACCTTTCATACAAGCTAAGGCAATGTTTTTAGCTTTTTCGGTATTTTCAGCTCTTACTACCGCAACAACGCCTACCTTCTCGATTCTTTGTACTACTTCATATCTTTTCAATTTATAAAGCCTCCCTCACATAGCTGTTTCGTATTATGAAACCTATATTTACATTGCGAAACTTCTTAATTTATATTATAATTAATATGGAAAATAAATGCAATATTATTCTAAATACATTTTTTATTAGTTATAATTTATATAATAATTATTACTATTTTTTAAGAATAGATTAGGAGGAAGTTTAAGTGAAAGATGTTGTTCAGTCGGTAGATAGGGCACTTACAATTTTGGAATTACTTTCTAAGCACGTAGATGGACTTGGGGTTGCAGAGATAGGTAGTAGAGTAAATCTACACAAAAGCACGGTTCATAGATTGTTAGGAACACTAATATATAAAGGGTTTGTAGTACAAGACTCAGATAGCAATAAATATAGAATATCATTTAAATTATTTGAGCTAGGGGCTAGAAGGATAGCTGAAGCAGATATATTAGCAGTATCTAAGCCGTTTACTAAGGCTTTAATGGAGTCCGTAAATGAAGTTGTTCATTTAGTAATACGGGATACAAATGACATAGTTTATATTGATAAGGTAGAGGCGGACAATACTATCCGTATGGCTTCTACTATAGGCAGAAGGAGTTCTCTATATTGTACTTCAGTCGGAAAAGCAATGCTTGCATATATGACTGACGAGGAGGTAGAAACCATTTGGGAAAATACGAAAATTGAAAAACTGACTAGTAATACTATCACAGAGTTAGAAAAGCTAAAGGAAGAACTTCAAAGAATTCGAGAAAAGGGATTTGCTGAGGATGATGAAGAGAACGAGATAGGCGTTAGGTGTATTGGTGCTGCAATCTTTAATAGTAATGGTGATGTTGAAGGAGCAATTAGTATTTCAGGCCCATCTATAAGAGTCACGAAGGACAGGGTCGAAGTTTTTGCCCTAGAGATAAAAAAGTATGCCCACCTTATCTCGACGGAATTGGGATATAGACCATAATTCCTTAAGGTATGATTAGCAACAGAAGATATAAACAATTCATTTATAAAAGAGGAGGTGTTCGGTGAAGTGCAACTAAATAAATCCATTTATAAAGATTATTTAGAGTATCCTGAAAGGATATTACAATTTGGTGAAGGTAACTTCCTAAGGGCTTTTGTTGATTGGATAGTTGATAAAATGAATAAGGAGCTAGATTTTAATACTGGAGTATTAGTAGTGGGACCTTTGAATAATGATAAAGTATATGAACTTAATGACCAGAGTGGGTTGTATACACTCTTAATAAAAGGTATTGAAAACCGTAAATTAATCAATGAGAGTACTATAATAAATTCTATAACGAGAGCAATCAATACATATAGGGATTATGATGAGTATTTAAAAGCTGCTGAATCTCCCGAAATGAGATTTATTATATCTAACACAACTGAGGCTGGAATTGTTTATGATAATAAAGATAAATTAGAGGATAGACCCCAAAATTCATTTCCCGGTAAATTAACAGCTTTTTTATATCATAGGTATAAGTCATTTAATGGAGATTTATCAAAGGGTTTAATTATTCTGCCATGTGAGTTAATAGATAAAAACGGAGAAAAACTTAAGGATATTATAATTAAGCTATCACAGCAGTGGAAATTAGAGTCAGGATTTATTGACTGGATTAACAATGCAAATGTATTTTATAATACTTTGGTTGATAGAATAGTTCCAGGTTACCCAACGGAAACTGCTGATGAAATTGAGAAAGAGCTTGGATATCGTGATAAATTTTTAGTGGAGGGTGAGTATTTTCATCTATGGGTAATAGAGGGGCCTAAAGAACTAGCGAAGGAATTCCCCGCTCATAAAATTGGTTTAAATGTATTGTTTGTAGATGATTTGACTTTATATAGGACGAGAAAGGTAAGGATTTTGAACGGATTACATACTATTATGGTACCAGTTTCATATTTATATAATATTGATACTGTAAAAGATTCTATAAATGACGAAGTAATTGGAGGATATATTAGGTCTGCATTGTATGATGAAATAGTTCCTACCTTAGATTTGCCACAGGATGAACTTAATGAATTTGCAGCAGCAGTAATAGATAGATTTAGAAACCCTTATATTAAGCACTTTTTGATAAGTATATCATTAAATTCTATGAGTAAGTTTGAGACTAGGGTATTACCATCTATTCTAGAATACAATAAGCGAAAAGGGGAATTACCACGAAAGCTACTATTCTCCTTAGCAGCTTTGATACGTTTCTATAAAGGTGAGAGAAACGGAGAAAAAATAAATCTATCTGACTCTCCTGATTATCTTCAAATGTTCTCAAAGCTTTGGGAGAACTGTGATGGTACAGATGAATACTATAAATATATGGTAGAAATTGTTTTAGGCTTAGAGGAATTATGGAAAATGGACTTAAATAAGATAGATGGCTTAAAAGTCTTGGTAAGCAGATACTTAATAAATATAGAGAAAAAAGGAATTGAAGAAGCTATAAGGGAGATTTTATGATGAAGGATTATATAAGAATTAATGAGAAAGATAATACCTTAATAGCCTTAAAAGAGTTAAAGCAAGGTACAGTTTTAATTGACAGTGGAAAAGAAATTGAATTATTAGAAAATATAAAACCCGGTCATAAAATAGCTACAGTAGACATTTATCAAGGAGAAAATATTATCAAATATGGATATCCAATTGGGCATGCGGTAAAGAACATAGAAAAAGGACGATGGATACACACTCACAATATCAAAACGAATTTAGATGGTACATTAGATTATAAGTATAATCCAATTAATATGGAGGTTAAGAGGATCGGTAAAACCCCTGAATTTAACGGTTATAAACGAAAAAATGGTGATGTAGGTATTAGAAATGAGCTCTGGATAGTGCCAACTGTTGGATGTGTTAATGGTACTGCAGAGATAATAGCAAATAGATTGAAAGCAGAGAACGATCTAGGACAAATTGATGGAATTCATGTATATAAGCATAACTATGGGTGTTCACAGTTAGGAGATGACTTTGAAAATACTAGAACAATACTTTTGGATTTAGTTAAACATCCTAATGCTGGTGGAGTATTGGTCTTGGGATTGGGCTGTGAGAACAATACTATTGAGGATTTTATCGTTGAATTGGGTGAATATGACAAGGAAAGAATTAAGTTTTTGAAAACACAGGCTGTTGGTAATGAAATTGAAAAAGGTGTCAATATCCTCAAAGAAATTTTAGAAGTTATAAATGAAGATTCTAGGGAAAATATGCCCATATCTGAACTGAAAGTTGGATTAAAATGTGGGGGATCCGATGGATTTTCTGGTATAACTGCTAATCCACTTTTAGGAGCTTTTTCCGACTACCTAATTAATCATGGCGGTACAACGATATTAACTGAAGTACCTGAAATGTTTGGTGCAGAGACTATATTAATGGATAGAGCAGAATCTGAATCGGTTTTTGATAATATAGTTAATTTAATAAATGATTTTAAGCAATATTTCATTCAACATGGTCAGCCAATCTATGAAAACCCATCCCCAGGAAACAAAGAGGGGGGGATTTCAACCTTAGAGGATAAATCCCTCGGTTGCACTCAAAAGGGTGGAGAGTCCAAGGTTGTGGATGTACTAAGATATGGAGAAATAGTTAAAAAGAAGGGACTAAATCTATTAAATGCCCCTGGTAATGATTTGGTTGCATCTACAGCACTCGGGGCATCTGGATGTCATATAGTATTATTTACTACAGGAAGAGGAACACCTTTTGGAAGCTTTGTTCCCACTGTAAAAGTTTCATCTAATTCTGAAATCTTTAAGTTAAAGCCCCACTGGATAGACTTTAATGCTGGGGTATTATTAGAGGATATACCGATGGAGACATTGTTAAACAATTTCATAGAGTATCTAATAAAAGTTGCGAGTGGAGAATATGTAAATAACGAGAAAAACGGAATTAAGGAAATCGCAATTTATAAAACAGGAGTTACACTTTAAAAAAATATTTTGTGTAACTAGTTAGGGGATGAATTAAAGATTAATTTCTGAAAAATTATGTGTGTTTGAGCACAACGAAAGGAATGAGTCTAAGATGAAAAAGTTTATGGATGAAAATTTTTTACTTAGTAATGATGTAGCTATTGAGCTGTATCATAATTATGCTAAGAAAATGCCTATATTTGATTTTCACTGTCATTTAAGCCCCAAGGAAATAGCTGACAATAAAAAATTCAGAAATATAACTGAATTATGGTTAGGGGGAGACCACTATAAATGGAGAGCATTACGTGCAAATGGTGTGGAAGAAGAGTTAATAACAGGCAGTGGTGATGAATATGAAAAATTTAAGCTATGGGCTAAAACAGTTCCATACTGCATCGGAAACCCTCTATATCACTGGTCTCATCTAGAATTAAGAAGGTTTTTCAATATAGATACTATAATAAGTGAAGCTACTGCTGAAGAGATATGGAATAAGGCGAATGAATTGATAAAATCTGATGATTTTTCTGCGAAAAATTTAATTATAAATTCAAATGTAAAGGCCCTATGTACTACAGATGATCCTATTGATACACTAGAGCATCATAGAAGAATTCGGGAAGATAGGGAATTTGATGTTAATGTACTACCCACTTTAAGACCAGATAAAGGTATAAATATTCAAAATGATACTTTTGTGCCATGGGTACAGTCTTTATCCAATATAAGTAACATTAAAATTGAATCTTATGAAGATTTTCTAAAGGCTTTAGAAAGTAGAGTTCAATTTTTTCATGAAGAAGGATGCAGAATTTCAGACCATGGTATAGACAAAGTAACCTTTGAACAAGCAAGGGATGAAGAGATTAACAGTATTTTTAAGAAGGCATTAAAGGGAGAAGAATTAACAATAGCTGAAATAAATAAATACAAAACTAGAACACTGATTGAATTAGCCAAAATGTATAGCACAAGGGGATGGACTATGCAGTTACATATAGGTGCTATGAGAAATGTGAATAGCAACATGTTTAATAAGCTTGGTCCGGATACGGGATATGATTCCATTGCAGATGATAATATAGCGGAACCATTAGCAAAACTATTAAATGAAATAGATTACAAATACGATTTGCCTAAAACCATTCTATACAATCTAAGCCCTAAGGATAATGACGTATTGGTTACTTTGATGGCCTCTTTCCAAGGTGGTGGAATTCCAGGAAAGATGCAATTTGGCTCAGGTTGGTGGTTTCTAGACCAAAAGGATGGTATGACAAAGCAGATGATTTCCCTAGCAAACAATGGATTATTAAGTAGATTTGTAGGTATGGTTACAGATTCTAGGAGTTTTATCTCGTATCCAAGGCATGAATACTTTAGAAGAATATTATGTAATTTAATTGGTACTTGGGTAGAAGAAGGTGAATATCCATATGACCTGAAAATACTAGGGAAAATTGTTCAGGATATATGTTATGGTAATGCATTGGATTACTTAGGAATTGAGGTATAAAATTCATATAACTGTCTGAGTAAAAAAATATAAAGGGGTATAGGTTGAAAGAAAAGCCTAGCGAATTGTGCAAACCCAAAAGAGTACCAGCAATCTGCCACTCAAAGGCATAAGTATTTATTTATATGTTATCAGGCCGATGCAGCTGGAGGGGTAATTACACAGCCTTCTTTTTCTAATAATTTAATAGCATTTTTAATAAACTGCATCTTAAGTTTTTTATATAGGCCTTCTGGAATATCAGAGTAATTTGTATCTGATGGATTAAAAGCTTCTTTATTCAAAAACATGTGGTAGATGCAAGTAAGAATCATACGTGCAATGGCAATGATAGCTCGTTTATGACCACGACGTTTCTTTATATGGTCATACTTAATTTTAAAATAGGGATTCTTTTTATCTTTTATCGCAGCATTTGCACATTGAACAAGAAGGGGTTTGAGATAAACTCCAGCTCTTGATATGCGTACTGATTTTTTCTTGCCAGCACTTTCGTTATTCTGGGGAGTTAAACCTGCCCAAGAGCATAAATGCTTGGAAGACTTAAAAACAGACATATCAGTGTCGATTTCTGCAATAATATAAGTTGCTGAATTTTTGCTAATACCTGGGATAGTGACAGCATAATTAATGAAATCAGTGTAAGGTTCTGCCATAGATGAAATAGTTTTATCTAAATCATCAACACATTCGTTAATGTAATCATAATGCTTTGTGCAAACCTTCATTTTAACTGATTGATCATTACTAAGCTCATATCCGATAATTGACTGTATAATCTCATCGGCCTTTTCCTTTAACTTTTTCTGCAAAAGAGACTTACAGTGCTCAGGATCAAAGGTATCACAGGATAGAATATAGTCCACAATTGCAGAAGCAGATTTGCCAAAAGAGTCACTAACAACAGAAGCTAGAGCGATGTTGGATACAGTAAGAGCATTTTGTAGTCTGTTTTTTTCACTTGCTCTATGTCCAGTTAATTTAAAGCGATAGCGAAAAAGCTCCCTAAGCCTACGAATTTCTTTGGGAGGAATAAAGCTAGAAGGAACTAAACCGAATTTAAATAAGTCAGCAATCCAAGTGGCATCTTTGTCATCGGTTTTCTTGCCTTTAATAGCACGAACATATTTAGGATTAGCAATAACAACATGACAAGAATTCTCTAGCACATTAAAAATAGGAATCCAATACTTACCGGTGGATTCCATACAGACTTCAGTGCAGTTATGATTATGTAGCCATTTTTCAAGATTTTTGAGGTCAGAATTGAAAGTAGAAAAACGACGTTTGATATATGTAGTGACATTTTGCTTATCAGTTATAGCTATTGCAGCTACAAGAAACTTTTTATGAACGTCAATGCCACAACAAATAGGGTGGACAATCTTCGACATTAGCAACCCTCCAAAATAAAAATTGAAAATATATAGAAATTGACTGAGTATCCAGCAAAGAATACCAAGGAATTGCTTATACAATTATTAGGTTACGTGCTCATAGGCACACTCATTTGTGCTTGAGAAGATACTCGACACATGTTATTATACGGACTTGAATCCTAAAGTGGAGGAATCAATTCTACTCCCCCCTCCGTGCTCTGTAGTATATCTATATATTTTCACATTAAGTATAGACAAAAATCTGATTCGCTAGACACTTTCATTACGATTTGTGCCTGAGCGAAGCGAAAGGAATGTAAGTTATTATGAGAATCAAATTTGATGATATGCTTAAGGAATTTAAAAGAGTTTTGGTTAAAAAAGGCATGAGGGAAGAGGATGCCCAGGTTTCTGCTAAATTATTTGCTGAAAATAGTTTAGATGGAGTTTACTCTCATGGAGTTAATAGATTTTCAAGAGTCATTGATTACATCGAAAAAGGCTACATTGATATTAATGCAAAAGCTAAAAAAATAGGTGGAGATGGGTGTTTTGAGAGATGGGATGGAAATTTAGGCATTGGAAATATTAATGCTAAAATTTGCATGGATAAGGCAATAGAATTAGCAAAGGAATATGGCGTAGGTGTAGTTGCTATAAGAAACACAAATCATTGGTTGAGGGGTGGTGCTTATGGTTGGCAAGCTGCTGATGCTGGATGTGTAGGAATATGCTGGACTAATACTATGCCTAATATGCCAGCATGGGGTGCAAAGGATAGTAAAATTGGAAATAATCCATTTGTTATATCTATACCAAGAAGTAATGGAGAGCATGTTGTTTTTGATGGAGCCATGTCACAATTTTCTTATGGAAAAATTAATGAATATAAAATAAAGGGTATACAATTACCTTTTCCGGGGGGCTATGATTCAACTGGAAATATTTCAACTGACCCAGCAGAAATAGAAAAAACATCGAGGGTACTACCAATAGGATTTTGGAAAGGGTCGGGTTTATCCATAGCTCTTGACTTAGTTGCAACGATATTATCAGGAGGAAATTCTACAACTGATATAGGTCGAATGACTGAAGATGAATTTGGTTGTTCACAGGTTATGATAGCTATAGATCCTGGTAAATTTAATACACCGGAGATTACAGATATTATGATAAACAATGTTATAGATGATATAAAAGCATCACAACCTGCTAATGAAGGAGTTAAAATATCTTATCCTGGAGAAAGAGTAATATCTACTAGAAGAGAAAATTTAGAGAAGGGGATTCCCGTAATAGATTCCATATGGGAAGAAATAAAAAGCATGTAACTTCTTTATTTTATACCACAACAGATTAAAGGATTTTTTTAGTATAATGTTACATTAGGTAAATGACGTTTCTTAAAAAAACGATTGTAAAAATATGTTGCTATTAGGAATAAGGTAAAACTTAAAGCGTACTGAAAAGTAATAATTAATGTACCAAAAAATACAATTATACAATAAATAATTTTTATGATATAATAATTATCTTGGTAAAACAATTTAATATCTAAACGAGTAAGTTGGATGATCGCGGGCATAGCATAAGCTGTGAACGAGGAAAGTCCGAGCTCCAAAGGGCAGGGTGCTGGGTAATACCCAGTGGAGGTGACTCCAAGGAAAGTGCAACAGAGAGATACCGCCCCTTCCATATAATTAGAAGGGGTAAGGGTGGAAAGGTGAGGTAAGAGCTTACCAGCAACTAGGTGACTAGTTGGCTATGTAAACCCCATCTGGAGCAAGATCAAGTAGGGACTAAAAAGCGGCGGCCCGTCGTGTCCCGTGGTAGATTGCTTGAGCCTATTGGTAACAGTAGGCCTAGATAGATGATCATCTATGACAGAACTCGGCTTATAGACTTACTCGTATTATAATAAATGAAATTTCTAGGCTTTATGCCTAGATTTTTTAGTTTCTTGTATTCAATAGTGTGTGATTCTGAATTATGAGATCATAAGTCACATATAGAAGAGGTTTGAGACAAAATAAAAATAAAAAAAGACCAATTTTGTATTGGTCTAATAAAGAAAGTATATAAGAACGCAGGGTTGGCAGTAGTCCTGGAAAACAAAGTCCAGTAATCTACTACCAAATTAGATTGGGGAAGTAAAATTATTTCTTAACAATCAAAACAAATCACATTAGTTTTCATACTGTGTTATAAATGTTACAACGAAAGCAATCATCAAAATTGATAAAAGTGTATGGTTCATAAAAATACACACCTCGCATAAAAAATGTAGTTATTAAATTATTCAGTAGAAAAAAATTGTGAAAATAGTTTATTAGATTAAAACTATTACCAAAAGTATACAATACAAAAATAATTCTAGTATAATTTATTGTAAAGTACGAAACTTGTTAAATATTGCTGAAAAACCTTTATAAATTAAAAATGTTTGAAAAAAAGTTGCTACTAATGACACAATTAATACAGTTAAAAGACTACTAGTCATTGTTCTAATTCACTCCTGATATTTAAATAATTTAATATAAAACTATTTGCTTAATATCAAACTCTAAAATAAAGTATATATAAGATTTAAGAATAATATCTTATCGTAAATAAAATACATATAACTTAATATTTAATCCATTGGTTAAAAAATTGAAATTAGTAGTTTGTTATTAAATAATTATCAAATTAGTTTTATATAAAACTATTATATATTCGGTTTAGTTTGATGTCAAACTAATTTTTCAAAAAAACTAAAACTTAGTTTTATATAAAACTATTATTAAATAAATCGAGGAATTTCAACCCAGTGTAGTAGTTTCTGAGATGATGTAAGGAATTCAATATTTAAGTGTAATAGAATAATTTGAAACTAAAATTATTTTTTTATCGTCTATATTATGTGGTGGGGGTGTGAGACGTGAATAAAAAAAGAAAAATTAGTAGAGTAAGGAGATCGCTTTTCTTAATTTTAATTATTTGGTGTTCAGTTTTTTCAATTGATTATGTGTTAACTAAAAATAATTTAAGGCCAATTTTCGTAGTTAGAACAGGAATATATAAAGATGGTGGAACGAAGGAGTATATGGGTTTAGGGTATAAAGTAATTAAATTTAATACATTAGATGGCAGGAAGGATGCAGTTATAGGGACGTGGAAGTTAAATATAAACAATCTAACATTTCCGGATAATAATTCTTTTGAGGGTACCTATTTCAATGTACCTTCACAGTTATTTAGAGTTAGCTCATTTAATGAGAGTGGGTACCCAGAAATAAGAAAAATAATATCAATTAATAACCTAACAGATCTTATTAATGCATTAGAAATTAGTGATGAAATAAAAGGTAAAATTTTGAAACAGTATAATAAGGAATACTTTTTAACAGATAGTATAGTTGGAGTAGTACTTCAAGAGCCAAGTGGTTCTGTGTATCATGAATTAAGCAATATTGAATATTTAAACAAAAATCTTATGGTTAATATTAATAGATATATATCTAAAGTAGGCACAGATGATTTAGCTTGGTGGTTAATACTTATTGAAGTAGATAGAGGGTTACTGGAAAATGTTGAAAATTTAGATGTTAAATTAATAGATTTTTATGAGTAAATGTATTATTATATAATTAGTATCAATTATTAAAAATACTAGATTAAACTTCTTAATTAATAAGTTTGACATTATAGGTCTTTATAGCTATATAACTGTATATTATTTTAATTTATAATTAAAACAATACTTTCAATATGGTTTGGGGGATTGGTATTGATGAATAGTAGTATGATTAACTTAGAACAAATTATTGAACAGGCTGTGGATATACCAACACTACCTAATGTCGTTATTAGAATAATGGAATTGACCCAGGATGCAAATTCAACTGCAAAAGATATAGAAGAAGAAATTCTTAAGGACCAGGCTTTAACAGCAAAGGTTTTGAAATTGGCAAACTCAGCATTTTACAGTTACCCAAGAAGAATAAGTAGTATTTCTCAAGCTACAGTGTTGTTAGGTTTTCAAACTATTAAAAGTATAACCTTAACAGCTTCTGTTGGTAATATATTAAGTAAAGAGCTTAAAGGATATGCTTTAGGAGAGCAAACCTTATTAAAGCAATCACAGTTATGCGCAATGGTGTCAAGTATGATAGCTAAAAGAATAAAGTATAAAAAGGTTGAGAATGCATACATTGCTGGTTTGTTAAGGGATATTGGCAAATTAGTTTTGAATCACTATATGAATGAACAATATGTTAATGTGATTAACAAAGTAGATAAAGAAAATATTACATTTCTAGATGCAGAGGAAGCAATACTAGGTTTTAATCATGCTGAAGTGGGCTCAATTATTGCAGAAAAGTGGAATCTTCCTGCGGAATTAGTTGAGGCTATAGCATGTCATCACACTCCAGAATTGGCTAAAGTAAATAAAGAGATTACAGCAATTGTACATGTTGCAGATGCAATTGTTATGATGACAGGAATTGGGATGGGGATGGATGGATTAGCATATAACTTTTCTCCGGATGCTATTTCATTATTAGGTTTAACTGAAAAAGATGTGGAGGATATCTTATCAGATTCAACAGAATTATTAGTAGATCAAGATTAAACGTAAGCACTAGTACATAACTAGTGTTTTTATTTTTTTGGGAAACAATAAAGCTATAGTATACTAGTGAAAATGAGAGGTGGTAAATAATGTTAGATGTTGTTGCGGTAATACTTGAAAATGAGTTTGGAGACATATTAATCGCTAAAAGGAAAAAGGGGAAGGAGTTAGAAGGGTATTGGGAGTTTCCAGGTGGTAAGGTAGAGAAGAATGAGACTCCGGAAAATAGTCTCAAGCGAGAAATTAAAGAGGAAATGAATATAGATATACGTGTTGGAAGCTTTGTAGGGGAGAGTATTTATAAATATGAAAGAGGAACTATCAAATTACTAGCATATAAAGGCAATATTATACGTGGTGAAATCACGCTTTTAGACCATGATGAATATAGATGGGTAAAATATAAGGAATTAAAATTATATAAACTAGCTCCAGCGGATGTGCCATTAGTCGAACTAATAAAAATATAAATTCATTAATACTTAAGCAATATGGAAATAAATTACTTGTATTTACTATATCGTTATATATAATAAATACTATAGATGTAATAAATTATCAAAAAATGACGATTTGTGGTATGTGAAAAGAGGGACCAAGTATATGAAAAGCATAAGACGTTTAGTTGCACTAATAGTAACAGCAATTATATGTGTACTTACTATTGCATTACTAATTAATAATTATTACCTTAGGCCGATTCTCATTCAATGGGTAGATATGAATAAGGAACTTTTGGGATTTAGTGAGACATATATTGAGGCAGATTTAAATATCAGAGTTATGGATAACGTCGTATCACAAGTAACATCAACACAAATAATTGAACCAGGAAGACTTATTAGAATAAAAGATGCTCATAATGAAAATTATCAAAATTTAGTTTTAAAATTTGATCAGTTAATCTCTATTAATCAAAGCATAAATGGCACTTTGACTAGTTTAGAGGGATACTCATTACTAAGCTTTTTTATAAACTATGATAATTTTGTAAATTTATTTAAAAACTTGGCTGAAAAGACTGAAGCAATAAATAACTCGATATTAGACTTATCTGATATATCTATCACAGATCAAAAATTATCAATAGTAGAACTTCATAAGGAATACAAAGAGTTAAGGGCTCCTCTATCTGATGTAAGATTAAAATACGGAGAATTAACAGGCCAGGTTATACCTAAGTTTATTAATATTCTTAATATTACATTAATAGTTCTATTTGTAATAGTGACAGTACTTGCTTCTTTGCTTAATAAAGTAGCTGGACGCGTTTTAAGATATATTTTTGATAGTTTTAAAATTTTAAATAGTAATAATTATAATGTAAATAACATACCAAGATTAAAATCAACTTTTGAAGAAGAAAAATTAATTGGTGAATTTGTAGATGATATTTTTAACGAAAGATTATTCATAAATAAAATTAAGGAAATAGTAAGTACAGAATATATAATAGACAATATAATAGAGAAGCTTTTAGTATTAGTTAAGGATATTTTAAATACTGATAGAATCGGAGTAGCTTTTGTAGATTATAAAAAACAATCAATAATAGCAGAGCATGGTGCTTTTAATTATGGTAAAGTTCTTCTAGGCCCAGGTTTTGAAGTTGAGTTTCATAAAACTGGGCTAACTAAGTTAATTGACACTAAGAAACCTATTATTACTATGAGTATTCAGAATGAATTAGCCAAAAGACCAGAAAGTGAATCTCTAAAATTATTAAATCAAGAGGGCATTAAGTCAAATATGATAATACCCTTAATAATTAATAACGTAGTTTTAGGGTTTCTCTTCTTCAGTTCCGTAGAAGAAAATAACTATAATAGTAAATCAGTGCAATTTGGTGTGAAAATATCCACCGAAATTTCTAACATTTTGGATAAAACATATTTAACTAAAAAAATGTTTTCCACAGCTACTAGAACTTTTGCAAATCTAGTTGAAAAGCGAGATAATGAAACAGGTAACCATATTCTAAGAATGACCCAATATTCTAGAATAATAGCTGAGGAACTAATCAATCATCTAGATAGTAATTATAGAGTTAATGAGAGCTTTGTAAGTGATATCATTAACTATGCATCAATACATGATATTGGGAAAATTGGTATACCAGATGAAGTACTAAAAAAGCCTGGTAGGCTAACAAACGAAGAGAGAACTATAATGCAGACTCATTCCACGATAGGTGCTAGTATACTAACAGATCTTGAACAGAGCTTAAAAATATTTAACAGAGATTTTTATAGAACAGCAATTGATATTGCTCATTTTCATCATGAAAGATGGGATGGGAAGGGATACCCAGAAGGCCTATCAGGACTACATATTCCATTAGCAGCTAGAATCGTAAGTATTGCAGATGTTTTCGATGCTTTGACGTCGAGAAGGGTATATAAAGATAGCATTGGTTTTGAGGAATCAGTTAAAATAATAAATGAAGGTTCTGGTACACAATTTGACCCTCAACTAGTTCGTGTATTTAATAATGCGTTACAAAAATTTAAAGATGTTTATGAAAGTGATATCTTTACGAATAAAGATTATTATTATGAGAAACAATTTAGATTGAGCAATAATAAAGCATATACTTAATAGGTATATGCTTATTTTTTTAGGTTAAATTAGATTAACGAATGTTGATATTTGGTAATATTTATAAGTTTAACTAAATTTTATAAATAATATTAGTTATTTTAAAAGGATATTTTTGATAAATATCTAATATATATATTGAGTGTTTATTTTTATAAGATTAACTTTTAAAATAGGTTTTCTAAAACTTAAGGTTTTAGATATAACATTAAAAAACAATTTAGGAGGAATCGTTATGAATTTTGAAAACTTATTATTTGAACAAAAGGGTAAAGTTGGAATTATTACTATAAACAACCCAAAATCATTAAATGCTCTAAATCCAAGAGTGGTTGCAGATATTGAAAGTGCATTTGATCAAATTAGTAAAACTGATGAAATATCAGTTGTTATTATTACAGGTGCGGGTAAAGCCTTTGTTGCTGGAGCAGATATAGTTACTATGAGTACTATGTACCCAACAGAAGCAAGAAAATGGGCTGAAGAAGCTATGAGAACCTTTAGAAAAATAGAGCTTCTAGAAAAACCAGTAATAGCTGCAATCAATGGCTTTGCATTAGGCGGTGGCTGTGAATTAGCATTAGCTTGTGATATTAGAATAGCATCTGATAATGCTAAGTTAGGACAACCTGAAATAACCTTAGGGATTACACCAGGTTTTGGAGGTACTCAAAGATTACCAAGAGTAATCGGTGCTGCTAAAGCTAAAGAGTTTATCTTTACTGGTGGAATGTATACGGCAGAAGAGGCTGAAAAAGTTGGTCTGCTTAATAAGGTTGTTAAACCAGAAGAGCTTATGGATGTGGCTTTATCAATGGCAACAAGAATGTCAGAGCTTCCAAGTGTAGCAATGAGTTACTGTAAAACTGCTATTAATAGAGGAATTGAAGTAGATTTAGATACAGGTTTAGAAATCGAAAAAGATTTATTTGCTCTTTGTTTTGCAACGGAAGATCAAAAAGAAGGTATGGGAGCTTTTGTTCAAAAAAGAAAAGCAGAATTTAAAGGTAAATAATTAAATATTACGAGATCCTTAAGGAAATAATGTTTCTTAAGGATTTTTTTTATAAGATTATTGCTTTTTATTTAGTTTTAGGTTAGAATAGCTATAACTTAAAAAATTGAATCTCGTATAATAATGGAGATATGGTCCATAAGTTTCTACCAGACTGCCGTAAATGGTCTGACTACGGGTGATTTGTCAATATGTTTAGCTATGCATATATTTATGCATGGTTATACTTATATTTATAAATCTACAAACCTGTGGTGTAATTACTACAGGTTTTTTATTTTTTGACAAATTAGATGGGAGGCTAGTTATGGAATTATTAAGGAAAAAAATAATTCAAGATGGAAGAGTTTTAGAAGGTAATATATTGAAGGTGGATAGTTTTTTAAACCATCAACTTGATATAGAACTACTAAATGAAATTGGTAAGGAATTTAAAAAGAGGTTTGAAGGTAAAGAAATTACTAAAATTCTTACTGCAGAGGTTTCTGGTATAGCAATTGCAGCTATAGCAGCACAATATTTTAATGTTCCGGTAGTTTTTGCTAAAAAGTCAGAATCCAAGACCCTAGATAATGAAACTTATGAAGGTAATGTTTATTCTTATACAAAGGGAAAACAGTACAGGGTAAGGGTAGCAAAAAGATATATTAGTGAATCTGATAAGATTTTAGTTATTGATGATTTTTTAGCGAATGGTCAAGCGATTTTAGGTTTGAAAGAAATAGTTGACTCTGCAAATGCAAGTTTAGTTGGAGTTGGTATAGTTATAGAAAAAGGATTTCAAGATGGTGGTAATCTGTTAAGAAAAATAGGAATAAATATTCAATCGTTAGCAATTGTAGAGAAATTTCAAGATGGAGCAGTAGTTTTTAAATATTAAAATTTCTATAAAGGAGAGGATAAAAATGACAAATAAAATTTACCCTTGGTTTAAAAGAGAGGATATAGATGGGTTTTTTGCTTTATTTCAAAATAACTTAGCAAATTTCGTATTAATTGCTGTGTCAATGATTTCAATGGGTTTCCCAAGCAGTATTGTATATGGAAGAGTAATACCTGGAGCAGCAATTTCTGTAATGTTTGGTAACCTATACTATGCGCATATGGCTGGAAAGCTTGCAAAAAAAGAAAATAGAACAGATGTAACTGCTTTATCTTATGGAATAAGTACACCTGTTATGTTTATTTATTTATTTGGTGTTTTAAGACCAGCCTTGGAATTAACAGGAAATCCAGAAACAGCATGGAAAATTGCAATGGCAGCCTGTTTGCTTGGTGGTGTAGTAGAAGCTTTAGGAAGTGTTCTAGGGAAATGGGTTCACAAGCATTTACCAAGAGCATCAATGTTAGGAGCTTTAGCTGGAGTTGCTTTTGCTTTTATTGGAGGGGAATTGTTCTTTAAAACGTTTGAAATGCCTATAGTGGGAATGCTTGTTTTAGCAATTATACTAATTGGACTTGTTACAAAAAGACCTATGCCTTTTAAAATACCAGCATCATTATTTGCTATAATTATTGGTACAACATTATCTTATGCTATTGGGCAATCTGATGTTAGTAAAATTACTGAAGGATTATCAACAGTAGGTTTCTATTTACCACTCCCTACACTAGGATTTATTGAAGGTTTTTCTTATTTAACTAGTACAATGGCAGGACTATTTGCAATTTTATTACCAATATCAATTTATAACTTTATTGAAACAATGAATAACGTTGAAGCAATGGCCGCTGCAGGGGATAGTTATGATGTACAAGAAGCACAATTATTCGACGGCGTAGGAACAATTGTAGGCTCTTTATTTGGTGGGGTTTTTCCAACGACAGTTTATATAGCATCAATTGGTTCTAAGTGGATGAATGCTGGTAGAGGGTATTCAATTCTTAACGGGGTAGTATTTCTTGTAGCATCTACCTTTGGAATTATTGCAGCTATGTCTAAAATTATACCAATTGCTGTTATATCACCGATACTTGTATTTGTAGGTATTTCAATGGTATCTCAAACCTTTGCTTCTGTTGAGAAGAAACACTTTCCAGCTGTAGTACTTGCAATGTTCCCATATTTTGCAAATTATATTATGACAAGATTTAATGGACCAGCTGGAGATGTAGTTAAAAATCTTTCTAGTGGTATTGTTCCATTAGGACAAGGTGCTATGTTTACAGGATTAATATGGGGAGCAATTTTAGTATTTATCATTGATAATAAGTACTATAGTGCGGCAATTGCAGCAGTCGCAGGGGCATTCTTATCTGCTGTAGGATTTATGCACGCCCCAAAATTAGGATTATTCTTTGATTATCAATACTTTGTTGGATATATAGTTATGGCTATATTCTTTGTTGGGTACAAATTCTCATTCGATGTTAAAGAGAGTGATAGTACTGTGGTGTTAGGAGCATTAAAAGCGAGTGTTGAAGAAAAATAAATAATAAATTCGATACTAAAGACATACTAAAGGCGTTGTTATAAGCAACGCCTTTAATATTTTTTTGCATGGTATTATGCTTCTTTAATAATAAAAGATATTAAATTATTGCAATATTCGACATAATTAAAAATAATAAAATGGTACTATAGTACTATACAATTAAGTTGATTCTTATGGAGGGGATTTTTATGGCATCTGAGTTAAGTTTGATAGTTCTTGCGGTTTTGTTTAGCTCAATTATCTCTTTTATTATACAGAATTTAGTATTTGAATGGGATAAAGAGAGTGGTAAAAAGTTTTTTCAATGTATGCTCATTATTTTACTTATGGCGCTTATATTGAAACGTATCCCTTTAATCGCAAGAATACAACTTCACTACGGTTTTTTTACTGCAATAGTATTTAATATTTATAAACAAAATATTTTTATATCCTCAGTCGTTAGTTTTTTCACAAGCATTATAATAAATTTAGCTGATATTGGATCTGGTTTATTATTGCATACAACTAGTAGTTTGCTAAAGGAAGATATTACAAGTAGTATAGAATTAAATACATTCTTGTACTTGACTATGCTAGCAATTTCAGTTTTATTGATTAGCTTTGTTAATTTAACATGTAGAGAATTCTATATCAATAAAAATACATTAAATAAATATGAAACTGTAATGCCATTAGTTTTTATTCTCATCCTATTTGTTATTAGTTCCCTAAGAATAATCCAAAATATATCTTATGCGAATTTTCATATAGCTCAACTATTGATGCTAGTAATAATAATTACTATTATGGGTCTATTAGTTTCTTTCTTTATTCTAACAAGGGATTATCTAATTAAATCAAGCGAATATGAATTAATGAAAAAGAGAATAGAAATTGATAGCATGACTAATACATACGTACGTGAATCAGGGTTGAATTATATGAGAGAGGCCATAGATGTATGCAAGAAGGATAAAAAGCCTATTTCCTTCGGATTTATTGATATAAATAATCTAAAGCATATAAATGATAGTTATGGACATCTAGAAGGAGATAAATGTATTGTTAGAGTTAGTGGAGCAATTAATAGTATTCTAAGGAAGAGTGATTATATATGTAGACTTGGTGGTGACGAATTTGTTTTCGCATTACCCGGATGTGAATACATAAAAGCGGAAGATGTGGTAAATAGAATAAGATTAGAATTAGGTAAAATTTCTTCTGAATTATCCTATGATATTAGTATAAGTGTTGGGTTATATGAAAAAAATCCAATTGAGGATATAGAACTAGAAGAAATTATTAATACTATAGATAAAGAAATGTATAAGGATAAAATAAACTATAAAATATTGACTGAAAAAAGCTTATAGTATTTTTAAAATTAAGTAAGTGTATACAAATATTAAAAGTGATGGAGGGAATATATGCCACAAATTAAAGTTAGAGGAATTGAACCTCAAGAAATTTGCAAGATAGATATAGATCTAATAAATACGTTAGCTGAAATTGTTGGGTGCCCAAAGGATTACTTCGAAATAGAATGTATTCAATCTGTTGCCATAAGAAATGGTAAAATAGATAAAGTTTACCCGTTTATAGAAGTATCTTGGTTTGACAGGGGACAAGATATACAGAATTTAGTTGCTAAAACCATATATGATTATGCAAGAAAAATTAATGTAGAAAACTTAGATATTGCTTTTACATACTTTCAAGAAAGAAACTATTATGAAAATGGTGAACATTTTTAATTAAAGTTATTATTGTGATTGCTTTCGGAGGCACTGATATGAAAAAATCAATTATTTTAGTTTTATTATTTTTTATTGTAATAACACCTTTCTTTTTTAACTATAATGAATTTATTAGGACAAATGATTATGAAAGGTTAATAAGTAATATTAAAGAGGAAACACCTAATATCCTTAATAAATATAAAATACCTGGGGCAGCTATCGCTATAATAAGAGGAGATGAGATAGCGTGGGTAGGTACCTTTGGATATGCAGATATAGAAGCCAAAAAACCTATTCAAGAGGACACAATATTTCAAGTGGCATCAATATCAAAACCTGTCACTACCTTAGGCATAATGAAACTATATGATTTAGGAAAATTAGATTTAGACGAACCTTTGGAGAAGTATATAACAAGATGGGAGTTACCAGAATCTACATATGATAAAAATAAAGTTACAACAAGAAGTGTATTGAGTCATAGCTCTGGGTTAAGTATGGGCGGGGGGTATCCAGGTTATGAACCAGAGAGGAAACTACCAACTTTAGAAGAGTCATTAAGTGGTTTAGGTGGGGGTTCAAAACCAGTAGAATTAGTATATGAACCTGGGGGTAAGTATAGTTATTCTGGTGGCGGTTATAATTTAATGCAGTTGTTAATTGAAGAGATTACTGAGAAAGATTTTATAGATTATATGAGTAAAGAAGTTCTTATTCCTATGGGTATGACTAGTAGTAGTTTTAGCTGGAATGAAGATTTACATGGTAAGACTGCCAAGGCATATGATGAAGATTTAAAATTATTGCCTAACTATCTATTTATAGAAATGGCTGCAGCGGGACTGTATACTACTATAGAAGATATGAGCAGATTTGCAATAACTAATATTAAAAGCACTAAAGGAAATGGATTTCTGAAGGAAGATATAATGGAAACTATGCTTGAACCTGTAATAAAGGTTAATGGGTTAACTGGTTTATTTTATGATTATATGGCATTGGGTCATTTTGTAAATGAATTAGAGGATAGTAAGTATTATATTTCTCATGATGGTGCTAACAAGGGTTGGAGGGCTTCATTTGCTTTAGCACCAAAAGAAGGGGATGCAATAATTATTTTAACAAATGGAAATAATGGATCATATCTTTTGAATGAGGTTCTAAATTCATGGCATTTTACAGTTTTTAATAAAAATCGAGGGTTTGATAAAATACAGCATAGGGCAAATTCTATTTTATATTCTTTGGGATGTATTTTATTACTCTCTTCTATAAATTCTATTTTTAATACGAGCATAAAACTTCGTAACGGAAAATATCGTATAGTTGGTTTCAATAATAGAAACGAATTTGTTTTTAGCTCTATGTTGAGTTTGATTTTAATTGCAATAGTTTGCTTATTAAGATTATATTTAGTCCCGTTACTAAGCTTTATTAATCCAAGGACTAACATTATATTTATAACCGTATACATTAGAACCTTAGTTCATATAATGCAGTTATTTATTAAAGAGAATAACGAAGTGGGAGCTAACGTTAATTATACTTAAACAAACAAAAAAATATAAAGTAATAATAAAAGGATAGACTAATTATATTGGTCTATCCTTTAAAAATAATATTACTCTTCAGTTTTAGTACATTCGCTATTTGGGATGTTTATTTTAGATACTATATCAGGTACCATATCTAAAAGCTTCTCAAGTCCACCTCTCTGATTGATAGGTAATACTTCTACTTTACCATTAGTTATTGCAATAATAGCTGTTGGAGTTGCTTTGGCTCCAACACCTCCGCCACCACCTACACCTTTGTTTCCTTTTTCGTCAGTTCCATCTCCTGAACCAGTACCAAGTCCGAAAGATATATTAATCATAGGGATAAGAGTTACATCACCTACAACTATAGTTTCACCTACTACAGTTTTAGATGTAAAGAATTTTTCTAGCTTTTCAAATAGAGCACTGGTGTTCTCAGTAAAGTTAGTTTGCATAAATTTTTTCCTCCTTTTTAATTCTTATTATATTTTTTAATATATTTTTAATAGGGTTAGTAACCATAAATCTTACAATTACGTAAATTAAAACTATTATGGTAATTCTTCCCTTAATTTTTAATTCTCCTGACAATATAGATTCACCAAAGGATGGAGATAAATTAACATCATATTCCTTTAAGATTGGTGAAAGTGCGTTTGTAAAAGAACATACTAGCCCAGTATAATAGGGGTCTTCAAATCCATAAATAGCGTATAAAGTTAGCTGTTTAGGTTTTATACTGGTCCAAATTTTATTTATATATTTTAAACAGTGAACTATAAAATCTATATTCAAATTATTAACAAATTCATCAGTCATTTTTTTATTTTTTGTATTTTTCTTGGTTTTAGTTTCTGAAAGTTCATCGGTTTTGTGAACAGTTTTGTTCTTAATATTTAACTTCTTATCTACTTTGACTGAATCTAAGGAAGTTTCAAAACTAAATGGTATGCCAATAAAAGTTAAAATACCATACATTTTATTTTGACTGTTCACAGATATAATTACTTTAAAAAGCCTACCAAAAAGAATTGTTTTTGAAGATATATTAAGTTTCTCGTATTTTGAACATTCTAGGCTATAATTGATTGGAGTAATTACTAGTAAGGCAATAATAGTAAATATGAATAACAATAAATACCCTATAATTCGTAAAATTATCATAAAATACCTCTCATAGTAAAAATCTTTCTCTTTTTAACAAAAGTAGTAGAAACACTATCAAGAAGATTAGAAGCTATTGTGGTGCCTGGTATAAACCTTAAGAAAATAGATGCACTTTCTAAGGCACTACTTTGGGTGGAAATATAGTTTTTAAAACTGTATTTATCATTATCTTTAATTTGATCCTTTTTTATTTTATTAATAACTGATTCTTTTACACTCATCGTCTCTATAGGTAAATCTATATCTGGTAAACTATTAAACTCCCAGTATAATAATTTAAGTTCTGTTAGTTCCTGTCTACATTCTTTGCAGACCTTAAGGTGTTCTAATAAAATTATTTTTTCAAGAGGTTCAATTGTATTTTCTAAATAGTCATGTAATAGATTTTGGTCAAAAGAGCATCCCATATTTATACCTCCCAAATGCCTTCTTTTTTTAAATAATCTTTTATTTGCTTTCTGCCTCTAAATAAATATGTCTTTACTGTTCCAATGGGAATTGACATATACTCACTTATTTCTTTATAACTAAGATTTTCTACATGTCTAAGAATAACGACAGATTTAATATCCTCTGGAAGTAGTCTTATTGCATCGACTAATGCTTTCTTAGTATCGATAAATTCAACGATATCTTCTATATCTGAGTTTGATTGCAAATTAATAATATCAATATTATTAGATAAAGCCTTATTACCTAAGTTATTTTTATTGTCTCTTATATAATTTTGACAAGTATTTATACTTATTTTCTTGATCCACGGGATAAGGGGTCTTTTGTTATCAAAGGTAGATATAGCTTTATATATTTTAATGTAGATATCTTGTAACAAATCTAAGGAGTCTTCCTTGGAATTAGTGTAATAGTAGCATAGCCTATATATGTATTTTTCATATTTAGAGTATAATGAATTAAAACCATCAATATCATTTTGTAGGCATAGATTTATAATTTTCTCATCAGATAATTCCAAAATTCTTCCCCCCCTAAAACCACGTACATATATTAATACACGGAAAATTTTATTTTGTTTCATAAAGTGTGAAATAATTTTTATAATTAAATATTACCATTTATTACATATAAGGAAAAGTATACTAGTAATAACAGTAGAAATACATAAAAAAGAGACCCGGAGGGCCTCGGAAAATTAAAAATTTTACTGCATTTTATTCGTCATATTATTGTTGTTCATATTATTCATGTTATTCATCATTCCAACACTACTCATGTCTTGGTTTAATTGGTTTTTAATTTGTTGTAAATCCTGGGAATTTGCAGTAGGGGCAGATTGATAGTATCCTTTTTGTTCAGCAATTTTATATAAGTCATATTGAAATTGCTCGTCTCCACTTCTCATTTGTTGTAGAGTTTGTCTTAAATTTTGATTAGAAGCTTCTCCAATTGCTTTTGTGTATTCATTCATGCCTGCTTTAGTCATAGATAAAATATCATTTACCATATCTTTTTCTTGCATAAAGAAATCCTCCTTAAATTTTTATAGGAATGTCATTAACTGTTGAGCGTTTTTTTGTGCTGATTGAGAAGCCTGTTGAAACATTTGTTTAATAGTTGTGTCCTGGCATTGTTGAGCATAGTCGTTAAGTTTGTTTGCTACCATTTGATGATTGCTAATAAGGTGTCTAAGATTTTGTAATTCATTTTGATTTAATTGATTCATTATGCCGTTCTCCTCTCTATTTTATATTTACATACTCTTTTATTATGGATAAAGTAATTAAAAATATTCTGTATTACCAAAAGGAAAAGCTGGGGTTTTACCAGCTTCTATTTTAGTTTTTATATGATAAATCCATAAACTTTTCTATATCTTGCTCAATTAGCTTTAGGGAGCTTCTCCAAAAGTCTTTAGACTTAATATCAATATCAACCATATCTGCAACATCAGCAATGTAGTTTTTACCTGAAGAAGCAAGTAGTTTGTCATATTCCTCTACAAACGCCTCACCGCGTTTTAAATATTCTGCGTATACACCCTTCGCAAATAGAAGACCAAATGCATAAGGGAAGTTATAGAAGTTCAAACCAGCATAGTAGTAATGTGGTTTATTGACCCACATATATGGATGTAAGAACTTACTATCTAAACCATTACCATAAGCTTCTTTTTGACATTTTATCATCAATTCTTTTAATTCATTAACAGATACTGAATGTTCTTTTCTTTTTTCAAAAAGCTCACTTTCAAATAAAAATCTGCTATATATATCAACAATTACTTGGCCTGCATCAGAAATAGAAGTTTCTAGTATAGAAAGTGCTTGGTCGTTTGTTGATTCTTTTAAGGCTGCTTTCATAATAATTGTTTCGCAGAATATTGAGGCAGTTTCTGCTATTGGCATTGTATAGTTGCTATTAAGTATTGTTTCATCCTTTAAACATAGTCCGTGATATCCATGACCAAGCTCATGGGCTAAAGTAACAACACTGCTTAGACTACCACTAAAATTTGAAAGTATTCTACTTTCTCCAATTGGGTGAATATTAGAACAAAAAGCCCCACCTCTTTTGCCATCTCTAGGTTCAGCATCGATCCATTTTTTTTCAAAGGCATGTAGAGCATAATCAGCCAACCTGTCACTAAAAGTTCTAAAGTTTTTAACTATATAATTTTTAGCTTCCTCGTATGTAAATTTAATATCAACATTTCCTATGGGTGCAAATAGGTTGTAAAAAGGAAGACCATTTTCATAACCTAGTATTTCTCCTTTTCTTCTATAATATTTCTGAAAAGAAGGAATAGATTCTTTCATTGCCTCGAGCATAGAATTTAAAGTTTGTTCATCAATTCTTGAATCGATAATAGTTTGGTGTAGGGGAGATTTATACCCTCTCATTTTTGAAACTGTTAATACTTCACCTTTAATCGAATTAAGCGAAGCTGCGGAATATTCATCTATCTTTTCATAGGCCTTAAGTTCAGCTTCATACCCAGCTCTTCTAATTTCTTCTTCTCTTTCATATGCCATATTCCTAACAATAGGTAGGGGTAGTCGCTTATTTTCTCCATTAATTTCTATGTCAACTAGAAGAGTAGAGGTTGTATGCTCCTGTAGTTTTGACCATGCTCTTGAGCCTGTATTTGACATTTTTGCAATTAATAGCTCAGTGTCATCACTTAAAGTATACTTATGGTTTTCTATCAATTCATACAAATAGAATCTATGTAATCTAAGGGGCTCTGAGTATTCAAGGTATTTACTTATGTCTCCTAAAGAAGCTAACCATTTTTGAAATTTGACTATTGGATATGTTAATTCTGCATATTTTTCCTGAAGGTTATCAATTATTTTTTTAGCTTTATCGTTTCTAACATCAACGCTTGAGGTTAAACTTGCGTATGCCATAACTTTTGTATAAGTGTCATTAAAATCTATCATCATTTTTAAATGATCTTCAATCTTTCTACCAGGCTCCTCTTCACTTATTAAATTTTTTTCAGTCCAATTTTTAATTCCGCCTATCATTTGATCAATTCTTTTTAAGTCCTCACCAAATTCTTCACTATCAAATGAAGTATAAAGGCTATCTAGGCTCCATCTCATTTCCACGTTATCCCCTCCAATAAGTTTATATATATAATCTATCCATTTAATATTAATTTTAGCAGTGGTATTTTACTTTGGTAATATTTATTGATAAATTTTGTTAAGTTAAGTATAATAAAGCATTACTAAAGCAATTTTTTTATCTTTAGAGCTTAATTATTATATTAACTAACAAATGGAGGAAAAAAATGACTTTCCGAATCGAATACAGTAATCAATTTATCGATTACACTGTTATAAAACGTAAACGAAAGACAGCTGAAATAAGAATTGAACAGTCAGATAAGGTTGTAGTAGTAGTTCCTTATGGAATTTCAAATGATAGGGTAGAGGAAATTGTTAGAAAAAAAGGGGCATGGATAATTAAGAAACTTTCAGAAGTCAAAAATGCTCAAATCGCTGGGATTGACAAGGATATTTGTGATGGAGATAATATACTATATTTGGGGAATTTGTATAGGTTAAAAATAATAGACAATAATGACATAAAAAGAAATCAAGTTTATATAAGTGAAAAAAGTATTATTGTGGAAATCCGGCATAATGACAGGGCATATGAGGTTATTAAAAATTGGTATATAAAAAAGGCTTTTGAAATAATTGAAAGCAGGGTATTATTTTATAATGTTAAGATTGATATTAGGCCTAGAACCATTAAAATAAAAGACCAGAAGAGTCGTTGGGGAAGTTGTACATATAACAATGATTTGTTATTTAATTTTAGGTGTATAATGCTTTCTCCGAAACAACTTGATTATGTTGTGGTACATGAATTGTGCCATATGATTGAAAAAAACCATGGAAAAGGATTTTGGAATCTAGTAGAATTAATTATGCCTGACTATAAAAATCAAAGACAGCAATTAAAAAAAATAAGAATTTCATAAAAAAGGATAAATATAAAGGTTGTAGTATTATTTAATTAATAAATAATTGAGAGGTGGTATAGGGATGGATAGAAAGATAGAGGAACTAAAGGAAATAATAGATAGAAGTAACAATATAGTTTTCTTTGGTGGAGCTGGAGTTTCTACAGAAAGTAATATACCAGATTTTAGGACGGATAAAGGTATTTTCAATCAATCAACAGAAAGTTTATATCCTCCAGAGGTAATTTTGAGTAGAACCTTTTTTACGAAAAGACCTGATGACTTTTTCCAATTTTACAAAACAAAAATGATATATAAGGATGCAAGACCTAATGCAGCGCACAAGATATTGGCTGAACTAGAAGCTCAGGGAAAGCTAAAGGCTGTAATTACACAGAATATTGATGGACTACATCAACTGGCTGGAAGTAAAAATGTTATTGAGTTACATGGAACAGTACTGGAAAATTACTGTATGGACTGTATGACTGGGTTTGGTTTAGATTACGTGCTAGAATCAACGGAAAATATTCCAAGATGCAGTTGTGGCGGAATTGTTAGGCCTGATGTTGTGCTATACGAAGAGGGCCTTAATATGGACAATATACATAATGCTATAAGATATATAAGTGAAGCAGAGGTGTTAATAGTAGGAGGGACTTCGTTGGTTGTTTATCCTGCAGCAGGTTTAATAGAATACTATAGAGGAAATAAACTGGTTTTAATAAATAAAGAAACGACTCCTTATGACAGATCTGCAAATTTAATTATTAATGATAGTATTGGGAAAGTATTAAGTGAGGCTACTAAGAAATAGTTTATATGTAAACAAAAAAGTAATTACGGCAACGTAATTACTTTTTTATTTTTATAAAGTTAAATTTCTATAATAAAAAGTCTGAATTTGATAAGAATAGTAATACCTAGTTTATAAAAGGAGGCGTGTAAGATGAAAAATTTCAAATTACTTATATGTTTTTTAATAGTATGCATGTTAGTTACGGCCTGTAGAGTAGCTCCACAAGAAGAGCCTCCTGAAGAGGATAGAAGAGGTGAAATTCCGGCCTTAGAAGATATGATACTATCATCAGAGCATTGGAAAGACGAATATCCTTTAATTTATCAATCCTTCTTAATGACTTCACGATTAAAAGACGATACAGTAGAGGATTCAAGTTTAGGGGGATTACATCCAATTGACTACCTAAAGAAATATCCTAATATCTCTGTTTTATATGATGGAATAGGATTTTCTAAAGAGTACTTCGCAGCAAGGGGACACTACTATTCATTAGATGATGTAATCAATACAGCAAGGCCAAAGCCCGGTGCATCATGTTTGGCATGTAAGACAGGAGATTATGAATATCTTCATACAAAGTATGGTGATGAGTTATTTAATATGGACTTTGTTACTACAGTTCAAGAGGTAAATAATCCAATTAGTTGTTATAGCTGTCATAGAAATGATCCGGGGAAAAATGTTCAAGTGACAAAACCACAATTGCAAGTTGCATTAGAAAAATTAGATTTTGAACCTAAATCAGGATCTTTATCATGTGCCCAATGTCATGTTGAGTATTATTTACATCCTGAAACTAGGGAAGTAATTCTACCCTGGGATAATGGTTTAGGGGTTGATGAAATTGAAGTATATTTTGACGATATAAACCATTTTGACTGGAAGCATCCAAGAACGGGTACTCCTCTAATAAAAGTACAACATCCGGAGTTTGAAATGTATTTAGGCAGTTTACATGATAATTTAGGCTTAGGATGTACAGACTGTCATATGCCAGTAGTTGAGGAAAATGGCGAAAGCTATAGGTCCCATTGGGCTAAGAGTCCATTAAAGACAGTGAATGAGTCCTGTGGACGGTGCCATGGGGATGATGGAGAAGCAGTGATAGCATGGGTTGAAGAAATACAAAAAGAGATAGATGCTAAGCAAGCAGAGGTAAGTGATTTGATTGTACAACTAATAAATGAGTTTTCAGATTTAGTTGAACAAAGGGCATTAGATGAGGAAACTGTTGAGCAATTGTGGAACTTACATCGTAAGGCACAATATCGCTGGGATTTCGTTTTTGTAGAGAATTCTACAGGTTTTCATAACCCATCTTTAGCACGTAGAGTTTTAGAAGATGCAAAAAATTATGCTGAGGAAGCTTTAGAAATCCTCGCTAATGCTAGGAATGCCAATTAATATAGAACCACCACTTAAAGTGGTGGTTTTTAAATAAATTAAAAGAAATGGAAGTGAATTGATGAAAAAAATAATAAATTACTTGAAGTCAATGAAGTTCGGACTAATGCTATTATTCTACTTAGTTATTTTATCCTTTATAGGTTCAATGGTTCCACAAGGTAGAGATGAAATATTTTATTCTAGATTATATTCAGAAAGAGTAGTAAATATGATTATGTTAAGTAAAGCCGATGATATCTATCATTCCTTCTATTTTCTTATAGGGGCTGTAGCTCTATCAGTAAATCTTTTTCTTTGTAGTATATTCAGAATAAATTCTATAGTAAAGACAATTTATTCTATACCAGATTATAAGGTATTGACAAAATATAAGTCGAAGGAATTTACTGCACTAAAGGATGATAAAAAAATTAAGGATTTTATGACTGAAATAGGATTTAAAAACTATAATATACACGAAGCCAAAGGTGAGAAATTATACTATGGAAGAAGAAATAGAATTGGATATTTAGGTTCATGGGTAATACATTTAGGAGTATTTTTAGTAATTGCATTCTATACATATGGCCAGTATACATATTTTTCAACAGCAGTATATGGAGTTCCAGCATCATCTCAGGTTTTAGAGGGAACAGATATAGATGTAAAGATTCATGATTTTAAAATCGAATATAGAGACGATGGAAGTATAAGTCAGTATATTTCTAATATAGAACTAGTTAAAGATGAGGAAACTGTTCTTTGGAAAGATGTTTTTGTTAACAATCCATTAAGGTATAACGGCTATGCATTTTACCAAACATCCACCGGTTGGGCAACAGATTTTGAAATTCACAAAGGTGATGAATTATTAAAAAAGGATATTTTCTATGAAGGTACAGCAATTATCGAAGAAAAAGAAGGGATAGTCATACAATTTGCTAAATTTTACCCAGATTTTGATATGAGGGGCCGATTTGTATCATTATCAAATGACTTAAATAATCCTTTTATATTGTATACTGTTTTTTATAATGGACATAGAGTTGCTATGAATGTAGCAGAGGCTGGGGAGTCAATTGAGTGGCATCAATATACATTTAAGTTTTCAAATCCACAAAGGTATACATATTTACAAGTTAATAAAATGAAAGGTAAAGTGGGAGCTATGTTTGGTTCAGCGCTGATTTTAATTGGTTTAATAATTTGTTTTTATTTTAAACCTAAAGAACTTGTAATTAGAAGGGAGCAGAATAAATTACAAGTTTATGGTAAAAATATGATCGTAGATATTTAGAGGAGGATTTAGATGGAAAATTATAGTTTTATTGCTACTTTGATTTTATATTCACTTTCAATGGTAGCCTATTTCATATTTTTTATGTATAGAAAGGAAAAGTATGCAAACTATGGTATTATGTTAATTATGGCAGGTGTAGCTTTTCATACAATTTCATTGTTTTCAAGATCAGTACAGGCTAGTAGATTACCCTTGTCTAATCAATATGAATTTGCCACTAGTTTTGCATGGGGGATTTCAGTATCTTTTATTGCTTTTGAAAAAAAGTACAAGTTTAAGGCTTTGGGGACCTTTGTAACACCTCTAATACTTCTTGTGGCATTTTATGCAGCGATGCAATCCAGGGAAATAAGACCTTTGATGCCAGCTTTACAAAGCAGGTGGATTGTGCTTCATGTTTCAACAGCTATATTTAGCTATGGAGCATTTGCTGTTGCATGTGCAGTTTCATTTATGTATTTAATTAGGGATTATTTTAAGAATGACCCATTTATAATGAAGTATATACCGGATTTTAAAGTACTAGACAATATTAGCTATAGAGCTATTGCTTTGGGACTTGTTATGTTAACGGTAGTTATAGTTAGTGGTGCTATTTGGGCTGAGAAGGCTTGGGGAAGGTATTGGCAGTGGGACCCTAAGGAAACCTGGTCTTTTATAACTTGGGTGATATATGCAATATACTTACATGTACGATTATCTAGGGGTTGGAAAAATAAAAAAGCTGCAATTTTTGCGGTTTTAGGATTCATTGCTATATTATTTACCTATATTGGTGTTAACACTCTGCTTTCCGGTTACCACTCATATGCAACAATTCTACTAATATGATATAATTATTTCAAAAGATTACATCGAGGTGTAAAATATGATTAAAAAAACATGTATTGTTTTAATATGCTTTATTTCTATATTTATAATAAGCGGTTGTGGTAATAACAATAATATTAATTCTTTAGATGAAACTAACGATAAAAACATAAATGAAAATGTTTTTGATAGTATCGCCAATGAAAAGGAGAGCATTTCATTAGAAGGGCTTTTAGCATTGCTATTAGAAGCTAACGCTATAGAATTAAAGAATATAAACAATGAAACTTTAGGAGTCATCAATGATCGTAACAAAATTACTCAATTTGTTAACAGAATCTCTGAATATGAAATTAAAGATGATTATACAGAGAGAACGTCACAAAATGTTATTGGTCCAATAAATATATACTTTAATGATGGAACAGCAATATATGGACTGATGAAAGAAAATTATATGTATATTGACGGATACTATTTTTTAGTAAATAGAAATGAACGAAATTACATTGTAAGTTACTTTGGTAACAATATACAAGAAATTTTTACATCCCAATAAAAAAGACATTATTATTTTCTAATAATGTCCAATAACTCTTTAACAATTCTAGCAGTTAGCCCCCATATTATATAATTGTTATACTGATAAAAGTAAATGGGGTAATTGCTAGTTTTCCATTTGTAGTCGTTACCAATTAGTTCATGGGGAAAGTCTTCACTAATATTTAACTGTACACCCAAAGTATGAATCAAAGGGTTTTGTTCTAAGAGTAATCTTAAGGGAACTGTAAAGATTGAGCCTACTTCGTCGGTACTGTATTTAATATTCTCTAGTAGAGTATTGTTAATAAAGCCACAAAAAGGATATATAACAACATTAAATAAAGTTGTTATGGGACTTAATTCTGCTATTATTTCTATATTTTCTTTCGATATGTTTAGTTCTTCAATTGTTTCACGAATAGCAGATTGTAATGGGCTTTCATTGTCTTCTATCTTTCCACCTGGAAAACATATTTCTCCAGGTTGATGATTTAGTTCTAATGAACGGACTTCGAACAACAAATGAAGTTCGTTGTCCACTTCGATTATCGGAGCGAAGACTGAGAAGTTATTTGAATTACTTTTTGACATAACTGACTTAAAAGCATTTAAAATATGATTTCGTTCCATTAACCAAGCCTACTTTCTTTATTTCTTCTATTTTATTTTGCTACTAACTATTGTATCATTAAAACATGGCTGTATGCAAAATGAATAGTTTAATTTCTTTATGGTTTGTTTAGTGATGTTTATAATTAAATAGTTAAGGTTTTATAATGTCATTTTAGCTTATTAGAAGCTACATAATAAAATAATTCTTAAATATTAATGAGGGGAAGATGAATAATGAAACAAAAGACTTTAGAGGTAATGATTTCAGAGCAAGAAATACAAGAAAAAATTAAGGAATTAGGTAAAGCTATAACTAATGATTATTCTAAGGATAACGAAGTAGTAGTTATAGGAGTCTTAAAAGGCGCATGTGTATTTTTATCGGATTTGATTAGACAAATGAAGATAGATAATGTATATATAGACTTTATGTCAGTTTCAAGTTATGGTATGTCTACAGAGAGTTCAGGTGTAGTTAGGATCTTGAAAGACTTAGATTTAGAAATTGAGGGAAAACATGTGTTAATTGTGGAAGATATTATAGACACTGGCCTTACTTTGCAATATTTAACCAAAAACTTACAAACGAGAAACATTAAAAGCTTGAAAATATGTACGTTACTGGACAAGCCTTCAAGAAGAAAATGTGAGCTAAATATAGATTATTCTGGTTTTATAATACCAGATAAGTTTATAGTCGGTTATGGTATTGACTATGCTGAAAAATATAGAAACTTACCATATATTGCTTCTGTTGAATAAGGAAGCTAAAATTTGCATAATCTCAATATATTTTACCATACTATTATTAAAAATATATTGGGAGGTTATTTAATGTCTGCAGATTTTGAAATAATTAAACAAAGATTTATAAACTCTGATTTAAATGGTAAGATAGAAATTTATACTACTACACAAGGTCTAACAGTAGAGCAGTTTAAAGAGTTATTAAAGCATTTTCCATTACAACATTTAGATAAATTAGAACAGGCTATGGCTTAGTATAATACAAAAAACCTCTAAATTTTAAATTTGGAGGTTTTTCATTTGTAAAATTGGCAATACTCCAAAGAATAGGAGGTTGTTAACATGAAAAACATAAATGCTTTCTTTCAATTTTTAACTGGGCAGGTTAGAGGTTATAGCAAAAGTAGAAGCTCCAGTAGAAGGTTTAAAGCATACTACTTAGATACTAAAAATGATACTAAAGGGGTAGGTGCTAAGATTATTGATTATTTTTTAGGTAGAATGTTAATTTTTGTTGGAATATTTAGTGTATTGTTTATTGAATTTAGAAACATATATATTGCTCTAATGGCTTCTATAATTATTCTCACTTTAATGCATATTATGTCAATTGAAATAAGAAATAAGAAGATAGAAAAGGGAAGAGTAAAAAAAAGAAGATACATAGCTAGTCAAAAGGTATATAAGGAAATAATGAATAAAACTCAAGAAGAGCTAAAGAACTATGTCACAGAGCTACTAGTAAAAATGAATTTTTCAAATTTAAGTTTTAGCTATATTCAAAATAAAGCTATATTATACAGTGCCAATCTAAATAATGAAAAATTAAATATTTTATTTCTTTCATATAAAAATGACTTAGATGTAGAAGTAAAAGATATTAAAGAAATGATACAAAGTTTAGTTAAAAATGAAGTAAAAAAGGGTATAGTAATAACGACATCAGATTTTACAAAAGACTGTTATACATTTATTGAACAATTAACAGGTAAATACAAATTAATGCTAGTTAATAAAGATACATTTTTAAAATTAATTGAGAAAAACGGAATGTTCCCAAAGGATGAAGAAATTGATGAGCTAATAGAAAATAAAATTAGTAAAAAGGAAAGGAAGCTTAAGGAATACAAAGACATTGCCCTTTCTCCAAATAAAATAAAGTCTTATCTCTTTCTTTTTGGCTATTTGTTTTTAGCTTCATTTTATGTTCCTTTCAGAACGTATTACATGGGGGTTGCTGTATTTGCTTTGATAATGGGATTGGTTAGTATGACTTTAACAACTATTAAACGTAAAAATGAACATGATGAAACAGTTAATATGGATTATTTATTTAAAAATTTCTAGTATATTATTTGATTTTTTAACCTAAAAGAATTATAATTTATTTTAAAGCAATTCTTAATAATAGAAGGAGGAAATTACATGGCAGAAAAAATGTTACCAATTGCATTATCAAACAGACACATTCATTTAAGTAAAGAGCATGTAGATATATTGTTTGGTAAGGACTATGAATTAACTAAAATGAAAGATTTATCTCAACCGGGGCAGTTCGCTTCAAACGAAAAGGTTGATGTTGTTGGACCAAAAGGTACTATTAAAGGTGTACGTGTCCTAGGACCAACTAGACCAAACACTCAATTAGAAATTTCTTTAGCAGATGGTTTTATTCTAGGTGTTAATCCGCCAATTAAGGATTCTGGTGATATAGTTGGTAGTCCAGGGGCTAAGTTAGTTGGTCCAAATGGAGAAGTAGAATTATCTGAAGGAATTATTGCAGCAGCTAGACATATACATATGGGATTAGATGATGCTAAGAAATTTGATGTAGTGGATAAAGAAAAAGTGAAAATAAAAACTCCTGGGGAAAGATCTTTAATCTTTGAAAATGTTCTAGTGAGGGTTAATGAAGCTTATGATTTAGAAATGCATGTTGATGTAGATGAAGGAAATGCAGCTAATGTTAAAAATGGAGATATGGTTGAATTGATAAAATACTAATTGAGGTGCGCTTATGAATATAGCGAAATATATTGATCATACACTATTAAAGCCTGAGGTCACTAAAAATGATATTAAAAAAATTTGTGATGAGGCTATAGAATTTGGATTTTATTCCGTATGTGTAAATGGTTCGAATGTACCATTTGTTGCAGAACAGTTGAGTGAAACTGATGTAAAAGTAACAGCTGTTGTTGGTTTTCCGCTGGGGGCCATGACAACAGAAACGAAAGTGTTCGAAACTACTAATGCTATAGATAATGGTGCAAACGAAATAGATATGGTTATTAATATAGGTGCTCTTAGAGAAGGAAATAATGAATTAGTATTAAGAGATATTCAGTCAGTAGTTAATGCTGCTAATGAAAAGGCCATAGTTAAAGTAATAATTGAAACATCTTTACTTAATAAACAAGAGAAGATTTTAGCTTGTCAATTATCAAAACAGGCAGGTGCACATTTTGTAAAAACCTCTACAGGTTTCAGTACTGGTGGGGCAACTGTTGAGGATATAAAACTGATGAGAGAAACAGTAGGTCCTGAACTAGGAGTTAAAGCTTCTGGTGGTGTGAGAGATATTAAAACAGCTCGGGAGCTAATTGCTGCGGGTGCTACAAGACTTGGAGCTAGCTCATCTGTTGATATAGTTAAAGGAATTCAAAGCACAAATGATGGCTATTAAAATTAATATTAAAATAATATTTAAAAAGTCTACCTTTATCGGTAGGCTTTTTAAATTTTTTGAAAATTTACACAACTTATGTACTACTCAAGCATATTATAGAAGTAAGTAAAATATATATAATTACGGACACTAATTTTAAGTAGGAGGGAGGATTTAAGTATGAAAATCTTGCTTAGACTGCTGAATATTCGTTCTGTGAAGGTGGGTAATTGTCCAGTATGTGGTGAGTATATAGGTGCAGATGTAACTTATTGTCCTCACTGTGGTGAATTTATTTAGTTATAGCAGTAATACTTATGATTAGTCATTAGAAATAACTATATAGGTAAAAGGAAAAGCGCCAATAGGTGCTTTCCTTTTTAACGGAGGTATTCACACATTAGATGTGTCAACCGTTTAAGTAGGAAAGGAGAATTTAAATGAAATCCTTACTAACACTATTGAAAATCCGATCAATGAGTATTATTAGCTGTCCAGTATGTGGAGAATATATAAGCAATGAAGTCAAAAAATGCCCTTTTTGTGGTGCTCAAGTAAGAGCTAAATAAGAAAAAAATTTTACAAATTTACACGGAAAGGTGTTCAGACCAGAGGTGCATGCATATAATAGTATTACAACAAGTAAAACTAATAGACACATATTTAAGTAGGAAGGAGGATTTACAATATGAAAATCTTGCTTAAACTGCTAAACATCAGTTCAAAGAGGGAAATTAGTTGTCCATACTGCGGAGAATATATAGACGATAGTGTTGAACGTTGCCCATATTGTGGGGAATACATGTAGAACATTAAACAATTATATACATATGATTATGATTAATATACATTTAATAAGAGAAAGCACCATGTGGTGCTTTCTCTGTTTAAAAACATTATCTCAAAAATTATTATATATTATGCTTTTTATCTATTAAATCTAAGAAGAAATTATGAATTCTAATATCGTCAGTTAGTTCAGGATGAAAGGATGTAACTACCATATTGTCTTGTTTTGCAGCAACAATATGATTATTAACTTGAGATAGTATTTCAATGTTCTCTGAAACAGATTCTATTAAAGGGGCCCTAATAAATGTCATTGGTACGTCATTTAAACTACCAAATTTTCCGGAGGTATTAAAGCTTCCAAGCTGTCGACCATAGGCATTTCTCCTGACTTTGATATCCATAGTACCTAAATAAGTATTTTCATCATTAACGATATCTTTAGCAAGTAGTATTAACCCAGCACAAGTTCCTAAAACCGGCAAACCATCTAATATAGATTGTCTTAAAGGATTAAATATATCCAGTTCCCTAATTAATTTTCCGATTACGGTACTTTCTCCACCGGGTAGTATGATTCCATCGAGTTTATTATTAGTTAAATCTGACTTTTCCCTTATTTCAACACAGTTTACATTTAATTTATTAAGTGTGTGTATATGCTCTATAAAAGCACCTTGAACTGCTAAGACTCCAATTGTTTTCATTATATACCTCTCTGAGCCATTAATAATTCAATTTCCTGTTCGTTAATACCAACCATTGCTTCACCCAAGTCCTCCGAAAGTTCAGCTAGTATTTGAGGATTATTAAAATTAGTAACTGCCTTAACAATTGCTTGAGCTCGTTTAGCTGGATTACCTGATTTAAAAATACCTGATCCAACGAATACTCCCTCTGCACCTAGTTGCATCATCAAAGCTGCATCTGCTGGAGTTGCAACTCCGCCTGCAGCGAAGTTTACAACTGGAAGTTTACCATTAATGTGTACATATTTAGCTAGATCATAAGGTACTTGTAATTCTTTTGCTGCATGATATAATTCATCTTCCCTTAAATTTTGTAAACGTCTGATTTGTTGATTAATTAGTCTAATGTGACGTACTGCCTGAATTATATCCCCCGTTCCTGGTTCCCCTTTAGTACGGATCATAGAGGCCCCTTCGTTAATTCTTCTAAGTGCTTCCCCTAAGTCCTTAGCACCGCAAACAAATGGAACATTAAATTTGCTTTTATCGATATGAAAGAGGTCATCTGCTGGTGATAAGACTTCACTTTCATCGATATAATCTATTTCTATAGCCTGAAGTATTTGGGCCTCAGCAAAATGGCCAATACGTACTTTTGCCATAACTGGTATAGTTACTGCCTCCTGAATACTTTTAATCATCTTAGGATCACTCATTCTTGAAACTCCACCTGCAGCCCTAATATCAGCTGGAATTCTTTCTAAAGCCATAACAGCACAAGCCCCAGCTTCTTCAGCGATACGAGCCTGTTCAGGTGTAGTTACGTCCATAATTACTCCACCCTTAAGCATTTGTGCTAAATTTTTATTAAGTTCATAGCGATTATTCATTGCTGTTCATCCTCCATTACTTGACAGTTTATTTTGTTTTGATTTATTATAATACAGTACTGGTATAGTAATAAGTATCAGTTTATATAAAGATGAAGGTATCAGTTGGGGGTGAATAAAATGCACATGCTAATGTTTTCTGGAGATTTAGATAGTAAAGTCCCAATATATCATCAATTGTATTCCTATATTAAGTCAGAAATACAGCTAGGGAGAATTGCATATAATTCGAAGCTCCCATCTAAAAGAAAATTAGCCTCATATTTAAGTATTAGTCAAAATACAATACAAAATGCATATGACCAGTTAATCGAAGAGGGCTATGTCATATCTAGAGAAAGAAAAGGCTATTATGTTTGTAAAATAGATAACATTACTAAGATTGACCTTAATATAGAATACCCGGAAACTAATCAGAAAATAAATAAATATATTGTTAAATACGATTTTTCCTATAATGGGGTTGATATGCAAACCTTTCCATTTTCAACTTGGAGAAAATTTACCAAGGATATAATTAGTGAATACGATTTAGATCTTTTACAATTAGGGGATTCTCAGGGTAATGAAAATTTAAGAACTAGTATAGCTGAATATCTTCACCAGTCTAGGGGGGTAAATTGTAGCCCTAATCAAATTATAGTAAGTGCCGGTACAGAGTCTCTTATGCAAATAATTATACAGTTACTCCATAGGGATAGTGTTTATGGGATTGAGAACCCGGGTTATGAAAAGCTTAATCTATTATTTTCAAGCAATCACATTAAATTCAAAGGAATAAATATTGATGAAGGCGGAATGATAATTAAAGATATAATTAAGAATAAGGCTGATGTCCTATGTATTACACCTGCCCATCAATTTCCTTCAGGGGAGATAATGCCTATAAATAGAAGGGTACAAATATTAAACTGGGCAAATGAAAAAAATGGACGATATATTATTGAAGATGACTATGATGGTGAATTTAAATATAGCGGTAAGCCCATACCAGCATTACAAGGACTTGATGCTAATGAAAAAGTTATATATATTGGTGCTTTTTCAAAATCCCTATCGCCTTCTGTAAGGGTCAGTTATATGGTTCTACCCCCTCATCTAGTTAAGCGATATAGGGAAAAACTTTCATATATAATATGTCCAGTGCCAATAATAAATCAAAAAGTACTTTATAAATTTATTCACGAAGGTTATTTTGAAAGACACCTTAATAAAATGAGAAACATATATAAGAAGAAAAGAGAAACTCTAGTAAAAAAACTACTAGACTTAAACTGTGGCATAAAAATATTTGGAGCTGATGCTGGGCTACATTTATTAATATCTTTTGATAATGGAATGACTGAAGAACAATTAGTAGCATCTGCTTTAGAGGATGGGGTAAAGGTATATGGATTATCGAAATATTTTTATAATAAACACCATGTAGAAAAAATACCTAAAATATTACTAGGTTACGCAACAATGACCGAGGAACAAATAAGTGACGCTTTAGAAATACTAAGAAAGACATGGTTTAAAGATGTTAATTAATAAAATAATTAAAAAAATAAACAAACTAACAAAAACATATTGTAACTATTAAGACAACTTATTATAATAGTATATATAAACTAAAAGGGAGTAGCATGATTAATAGATTCAACATACCCGGGTGTAACTCTGGATCTATTACTTTTAATATTCTGTATTAAAGGAGCGAGACTTTTGGTTAATGCTAAATTGCATTAACTAAAGGTCTTTTTTTATTATTCTACTAAATTTTATGTTATTTAGTAAAGCTAGTATAATTAGATGGTTTAACTACAGATAATACTTTAGAGGAGTGATTAAAATAAACTACATGTTATTAATAATCGGATTTTATTTACTTATAAAGGGTGCGGACCTTTTTGTTGACGGTGCATCCTCAATAGCAAAAAAATTAAAAGTTCCTTCAATATTAATTGGACTAACAATAGTTGCTTTTGGAACTAGTGCTCCTGAAGCTGCTGTAAGTATAAATGCAGCTCTCAAAAATTCTAGTGGAATAGTAGTGGGTAATATAGTTGGATCAAATATATTTAATTTATTAATAGTTATAGGAATAGCATCAATTATTCATCCAATAGATATTAAGCTTAATACTATAGTTAAAGAGTTTCCATTCATGCTACTTGCCACAATAGTTTTATATATATTAGGAAATGATATAATTTTTCAAGATAGTATGGTTAATAGACTATCCGTGGGTGATGGACTAATTATTCTTTCTGTATTTGCTGTATTTCTTTACTATTTAATTGAGATGGCTTTTTTATCGAAAGAAGCACAGATTGAAAGCTCTGATGGTGACGGAAAGGTTTTAAATATATATACAAGCTTATTATGGGGTGTACTTGGGTTAGGAGGAATTCTTTTCGGTTCCGATTTAGTAGTAAAAAACAGTACAGTTATAGCCTTGCGGTTTGGAATGAGTGAAACTTTGGTAGGACTTACTATAGTTGCTATTGGAACCTCACTCCCCGAACTAATTACATCTATAGTTGCTGCGAGAAAAGGTGAAGGGGATATAGCCATTGGTAATGTCATTGGATCAAATCTATTTAACATTCTATTCATTTTAGGGGTATCATCGGTTATTGGTACGGTATTTGTGGAGGCTAAAATACTATTAGATATACTTTTTCTGCTAGTAATAACTATAATAACATATTATTTTGCTATAACAAAAAAGGCATTTAATAGATATGAGGGAATAATACTAACATTAACTTATATAATCTATATGATTTATATAATCAAAAGAAACTAAAAAACCAAAACATAATATTTATTTATAAATATAAAATGGCTTAAGATTTTTATATTAAGCCATTAATAGTTAATTATATTGCATTAATTTTACTAAACATTGAATCTAAATAAGATTACATCCCCATCTTTTACAATATACTCTTTACCTTCTAATCTAACAAGTCCTTTTTCTTTAGCTGCAACAACAGAACCAAGATTGTTTAGATCATCAAATGATACAGTTTCCGCTCTAATAAAACCTTTTTCAAAATCAGTATGGATTTTTCCTGCGGCTTGAGGAGCTTTAGTACCTTTTCTTATAGTCCATGCCCTAACTTCTTTTGGTCCAGCAGTAATATAACTTATTAAACCTAGTAATGAGTAGGAAGCTTTAATTAATCTATCTAATCCAGATTCTTTTAATCCCAGCTCCTCTAAGAACAAACCTTTTTCCTCATCATCAAGTTCTGAAATTTCAGCTTCGATTTTAGCACATATAACTACTACCTCAGAATTTTCTTCTTCTGCAAAATCCTTAAGTTTTCTCACATAAGCATTGCTAGCACCTAAATCTTGAATATCTTCTTCAGAAACATTTCCTACATAAATAACCGGTTTGTTTGACAGTAGATTAAAACTACTAACTAGCTTTACTTCTTCCTCTGATAAGTCTAAAAATCTAATTGATTTACCTTCTTCTAGTACATTTTTAATTTTATGTAATAGATCAAGCTCTTGTACTAGACTTTTATCTGATTTTGCTAGTTTTTCTGTTTTTTGAATTCTTTTTTCGATTGACTCTAAATCAGAAAGAATTAATTCAAGATTAATTGTTTCAATATCTCTTATAGGATTAACATCACCATCTACATGAGTTATATTTGAATCCTCGAAACATCTCACAACGTGGATAATAGCAGAAACCTCTCTAATATGAGATAAAAATTTATTACCTAAACCTTCGCCCTTACTAGCTCCCCTAACTAATCCAGCAATATCATAAAATTCAACAATAGCCGGTATTAGTTTTTCTGGATTGTACATATCCCTTAATATATTTAAACGATAGTCAGGAACTGAAACAACCCCTACATTTGGTTCTATAGTACAAAACGGGTAGTTCGCAGACTCTGCACCAGCCTGAGTAATAGCATTAAATAGTGTGCTCTTACCTACATTTGGCAATCCAACAATGCCTAATTTCATTTTTTTATCTTCCTTCCCTTAATTAAATAATACAACATAAAAAATATTATATATTATAAAAATTTGGTTATCAACTTATTAATTATAATAACCTAATTGTATAACTAAAATAAGTACTTGTAAAAAAGAAAATAGTTTCATTTTCAAGAAAAAATTTGTCAAAATATTAAGTCTCTATAAAGGCAAACTATAAAAGGAGGTGATAAAATGACATTTAAAAAAATCATGATAACATTTTGCTTAGTATTGCTATTTGTTGTATTTACAACTGGATGTAGACCACAAGAACGTCCTGTTCCACAAGAAAGAACAGTTCCGCAGGATCAACAGCAACAATGGCAAACACCATTACCTCAAGAACCACAACAAACGGTTCCTCAAAGGCAACTACAACCAACTCAACCACAACCTCAAAACACTCCAGTTCCTGGAGCGGGTGGCTGATTAAGTTAGATTATTAAAGCCAAGCGAGTATAGTATATTATTTGCTTGGTT
Source organism: Serpentinicella alkaliphila (assembly GCF_018141405.1). Taxonomy (NCBI): domain Bacteria; kingdom Bacillati; phylum Bacillota; class Clostridia; order Peptostreptococcales; family Natronincolaceae; genus Serpentinicella; species Serpentinicella alkaliphila. The sequence continues at coordinate 2,809,081 of NZ_CP058648.1, read as the reverse complement.
TTAATTTATTGTTCATTGTTTTAAAAGAAGAAACTGAGAGTACTTGAAAAAATAACTAAAATAAAAAATGAGGATATAGAGAAAATATAATTAGGAGGTGAGCAAATATGTCAAACAGAAAATTAATAATAGCCTTATGTTTAGTCATGGTATTTGCTGTATTTGCAACTGGTTGTAGACCATTAGAAAGACCTGTTCCAAGAGATCCACACACTGATGAAGAAATAAAGGAAACTACTCCCAGAATGGACGCTAGAGGTGGAGATGGAAATTTAACAGCTAGGGCAGAAAGAATTGCAGATGCAGTAGCTAAAATGGAAGAAGTAAGAAGTGCTTATGTTGTAATTACTGATACTACTGCTTTAGTAGGTGTAGCATTAGCAGGAAATACTAATGATGTTGCAACAGATTTAAAAAGAAGGATTGAAGATGTAGTAACTAAGACTGATAGAGAAATTGATAGAGTAGCAGTTACTGCGGATCCAGACCTTATAACTAGAATAAGAAACGTAGCTGACGAAACAGGAAGAGGAAGACCTCTAAGTGGATTTGGAAGAGAAGTTGAAGAAATTTTAAGAAGAATTATTCCTAATGCATAATAAAAAATAAAGTTGGAGCATTTGCTTCAGCTTTATTTTTTATTATATTATAATTAACTTCTTTATGGCTTTTTTTATAGTAATATTGTAAAAAAAATGTTATAAGGATATAATAATTTAATACTGATTTCTAAAAAAAGTAATAATGGGGTGAAAAATGTGGATCCAATAGCATTTGAGTTTTTCGGAATACAGGTCGCGTGGTATGGGATTATTATATCTATAGGTATTATATTGGGCGTAATTGTAGCTACAAAAAGGGCTGTAAAAGTGGGATTACATGAAGAAACTATAATTGACATGTGCTTAATTGCAATTCCACTTGCTATAATTGGAGCTAGAGCCTATTACGTTATATTTAAGTGGGATTATTATAGTCAAAATATTTTTCAAATTTTCAAAATAAGAGAAGGTGGTCTAGCAATACATGGGGCTGTATTAGCTGGAGTTTTAGGTGGATATTTATTTTGTAAATATAGAAAAATTGACTTTTTAACTTTAGCAGATGTTTGTGCACCTAGTATAATTCTAGGTCAAGCTATCGGTAGATGGGGCAATTATTTTAATCAAGAAGCATACGGAAGGCCAACGGATTTACCATGGGCTATAGAAATAAATGGAGAGATGGTTCATCCGACATTCTTTTATGAGTCTATGTGGAATTTTGTCGTTTTTATTTTTCTAATATACTATACAAAAAAGAAAAAATATAATGGACAAATATTTTTATTATATTTAGCTTTATATTCCTTAGGACGCTTCTTTATTGAAGGATTACGTACTGATAGCTTAATGATAGGCCCATTAAGGGTTGCTCAGTTAATAAGTATAAGCCTTATTTTAATAGCTGTAATTGGAATGAAGGTTTTAAATAGCAGAAAAAATACTTATTAATGTTTGTTTGTTGGATTTTCAACAAGATTTACAGTTCTTCAACATATTTTGTATAATTTGACAAATTAGCTCAATTTAGCTAGCAAATAGAAGATAATTATAGAAAATATCTGGAATTATATCAAATATCGACCGTTTTTACTTTGACAAGCAAAAGAAAAGTGGATATTATATAAATTACCACTTTAATTAATACCACAGATAAAACACCACAAAAGAAAAATACGGGGTGATATCGAATGATTAAAAATGAGATAATTAAATTGAGAAAACAGTTAAATGATTGCATTAATAAGGAAATGGATTACTCAATTATTTATGACTTAAGTGTACAGTTGGACCAACTTATCTCAGCTTATTATAAGTCAGCAGAAGGAAAAAAAGCTATAAACTAGTTATATAAATATAAATTTAATAAGAATATTTAATAAGCTATCTGCAATATGCAGATAGCTTTTTTCAGTTTTTGCCCGGAATTAAATAGTACTGTTGACCCATATTGAAAAAATAGAAAAAAAATTAAAAGATAAGAAGGATTTTAACCAAAATCATCGAATTTAACATAATAAGTGGTGGAAAGTGGTATGAAGTGGGGACATTTCCCAAGGGCAGGTGTTAAAAATGTTTATTGGTGAATATAATCATAACATTGATAATAAGGGAAGAATAAGCATGCCCGCAAAGTTTAGAGATTTGCTAGGGGATAATTTTATTGCGACAAAAGGCCTGGATAATTGTTTATTTGTATATCCAATGGATGAGTGGAAAATAGTTGAAGGGAAATTAAAATCTTTGCCAATGACAAATGTTGATGCAAGGGCCTTTGTAAGATTTTTCTTTTCTGGCGCGTCGGAATGTGAGTTAGATAATCAGGGAAGAATAAGACTACCTAATAATCTACGTGATCACGCATTTCTTGACAAGGAAACTGTAATAATAGGTGTTGGCACGAGAATTGAAATTTGGAGCTTAGAAAACTGGGAAAAATATAATTCGGGAGAAAATCTTAGTTTTAATGAAATAGCTTCAAAAATGCAGGAATTAGGAATATAGAATATGAAGGTGATTTTGTGGAGTTTAAACACGTATCGATAATGCTAGAAGAATGTATTGAAAATTTAAAGATAAAAGAAGATGGAATCTATGTAGACGGTACTCTTGGGGGAGCTGGCCATTCCAAGGATATTGCAAAAAGACTGAATGAAAATGGCATGTTGATTGGAATAGATCAAGATATTAATGCAATTAGGGCAGCAGAAAAAAGATTAGAGGAATTAAAGTGTAAAATCAAGTTAGTCCATGACAACTTTAGCAACTTAGAAAATATCTTACAGAATATTAATGTAGATAAAATAGATGGAATACTTTTAGATCTAGGGGTTTCGTCTCCACAACTCGACGAGGCTGAACGGGGTTTTGCGTATATGCAAAATGGCATACTAGACATGAGGATGGATGAGCGGGGGCCAATTACTGCTAAAGATATAGTAAATAACTATACAGAGCAACAGTTGACGGATATCTTCTGGAAATACGGTGAAGAAAAATGGGCTAAAAGAATAGCCGAATTTATAATTCAAGAAAGACAAGAAAAAGAAATTACTACAACCTTTGAACTAGTTGATGTTATAAAAAAGGCAATACCTAAAAAGGCTAGAATGGAAGGTTCTCATCCAGCTAAGAAAGTTTTTCAGGCCATAAGGATTGAGGTTAATAATGAACTAGGAATTATAGAGAATACAATTGTTTCAGCAACAGAAAAACTGAATGTTGGAGGACGCATATGCATTATTACTTTTCATTCCCTAGAGGATAGAATTGTAAAAAATACCTTTAAAGAACTAAGTGATCCATGTATATGCCCACCTCAGTTTCCAATCTGCACCTGTAATAGAATAAGCAAACTAAAGGTTATAACTAAGAAACCAATAGTGCCTACTGATGAAGAGTATGAATCAAATTCTAGGTCAAAGAGTTCTAAATTGCGTGTAGCTGAGAGAATATAGGGGGTTCTAAACATAAGAAGGGGTGAATAAATTTGGTAGTAGCAGAAAAAAAGTATTATTATGGTATGCCTGATATTGATCATAAACAAGCAGAACAAAAAAACACTAAAAAAAGTAAGAAACCTAAAAGCTACCGATTAGAAAAACTGTTGGTTTTTTCTGCCATTTTTATTTTCTTAAGCGCTTCTCTTTTATTACTACTCAGATATACGAAGATTATTGAAGCTAGGTATGCAATACATAGTCTAAATAATCAGCTAGAGCAGTTGGATGTGCAAACACAAAAGACTAGAATTGAGGTTGAAAAGGTTACCAAGTCAAGATTTGTTGAGAGTCAAGCAAAAACTAGATTAAATATGACATATCCAAAGTCAGAACAAACTATATATATTAATGTTAATCAAATGGAAGTCGCTGAAATATCTAGTCACTTAGAAAATAGATTCAATAATGTACAAATCGAAAAAACGGATAAGAAACTATTTACGCAATTTTTAAGTAAACTTCAATTATAACAATATTAGGGCCTGAAGGGGGAAATGACTATGTCAGTCCCAAGTGTGTCATCAAAGAAACGACTTCTGTTTATTTTCACAGTTGTTTCTTTTGTGATGTTTTGCTTGATTATTAGACTAGGGTGGATACAGTTAGTAAATGGTGAGAAGTATAAGGAATTAGCAAATAGTCAGCAGACTAGAGATATACCAATCCCAGCCAAAAGAGGAATTATATATGATAGAAACGGTAAAAAAATGGCAATTAGTGCTAGTTCAAATACAGTTTGGGTTAGGCCTAGCGAAGTACAAAAGCCAGAAGAGGCCTCTAAGGCCTTATCTAGTATATTAGACTTAGATGAGCAGGAGACTTATGAAAAAATAAGTAATAAAAGATACGGATTAGTCAGAATTGCTAGGTGGGTTGATGATGACTTAGCGGAGTTAATACGGAAAGAAAAACTTAGAGGGGTTTGGATAGCAGAAGATAATAAAAGATTCTACCCCTACGGAAACTTTGCATCATATATATTAGGTCATACAACTGATGATAACAGGGGTATGGCAGGTATAGAGTTAGAATATGATAAATATTTAAGTGGTCTTCCTGGAAGATGGATTAAAAATACAGATGGAAAGGGAAGACAATTATCCTTTAGTTCAGAAAAGTATTTTGCAGCTGAGAATGGACTTAATGTAGTATTAACTATTGATGAAGTAATACAGCATTTCGCAGAAAAAGCAATAGAAAATGCATTGGAAGCGAATAAAGCCCAGAGAGTTATGTCACTAGTTATGGACGTAAAAACTGGAGATATTTTGGCCATGGCTATTAAACCAGACTATGATCCAAATAATCCTAGGGTACCCCTTGATGAAGAGTTAAAAATGCAAATAGACGCAATGGAAAATGATAAAAAACTTGAAGCATGGTTTAAGATGTGGAGAAATCCAATAATAAATGACACCTATGAGCCTGGTTCAACCTTTAAGATTGTAACTACTTCCGCAGCATTAGAGGAAGGAATCGCAACACCTCAAAGCACATATTACTCTAAAGGTTTTATAATGGTTGGTGGTAGACAAATTAAAAGTTGGAGATGGTATAATCCATTTGGTCATCAAACCTTGGCAGAAGCGGTAGCAAACTCTGATAACCCTGTGTTTGTTGAATTAGTTCAGAAGTTAGGTGCACCTACATTTTATAAATACATTGAAACATTTGGGTTCGCTGAACCGACAGGAATAGACCTGCCAGGAGAGAGAAACTCCATAATGTACAATATTAACGCTGCAGGACCTGTTGAACTAGCTACGATGTCCTTTGGCCAAAGTATTTCTATAACACCTATACAGTTAATTACTGCCGTATCGGCAGTTGCCAACAATGGTAAATTAATGAGACCTAAGCTAGTTAAGGAATTAGTTGATAGTGGGGGTAATGTAGTTCATAGATTCGATGACAATTTAGTTAGACAGATAATATCAGAAAAGACAGCTATGCAGATGATAGATATTTTAGAATCCGTAGTTTCTGAGACATCCCTTGCTTATATTCCAGGATATCATGTGGCTGGTAAAACTGGTACAGCTCAAAAGGTTATTGATGGTAGGTATGCCCAAAGTAAGTATATTTCATCCTTTGTAGGTTTTGCTCCAGCGACAAATCCTGAAATTGCCGTATTAGTAATTATTGATGAACCTAATGGTTTTAGCCACTTTGGGGGAGTAGTAGCAGCTCCAGTAGCTAAAGAAATATTTGAAGAGACATTAAAGTATCTTGATATAAAACCTAAGTATACTGAAAAAGACGAGGCCATATATACTAGGCAAGAGGTTACTGTCCCTGATGTAAGAAATCTCTCTATTAGAGAGGCATCTAAGATTATATCTAATAGTAAGTTAGACTCAAGATATGGACCTGAATTTACTGGGAATGAAAATGCAATTGTTGTAGATATGTTCCCTAAACCAGGGGCTAAGGTTTTTGAAAAGTCGACTATAATACTGTACACAAAAACAAATAATGAAATACCAAGTTCCGTATTAGTTCCAAATTTAATTGGTAAAACTATACGTGAGGCAAATATTATTGTGGAAAGCTTAGGATTAAAATTAAATATAACTGGTAATGGATTTGCAACTAATCAAGTTCCAAATTCGGGAGTAGCAGTAGAACCAGGTACAATTATAAATGTTGAGTTCAATAATGATACTAATGGCAACCGAAATTAATTTTTCGTGTTGCCATTTGAAAAGTTAATACAAATTTTTATGTTTTCTCTTTAACCGTCGATAAAGTTAATATTTTTATATTAAGTGAGTATAATAGCAATTAAGACGGGGAGGCGGTCCAATGCTTTTAGAAAAAATACTCCAAAGCATTGAGAAAGAAAGGGTTAATGGAGAAACACAAATACAGATTGATAGCATTACATATGATTCAAGTAGAGCTAAGGAGAATAGTCTGTTTATCTGCATAGAGGGTTTTAATACAGATGGACATAAATATATAGAGAATGCAATCAGTAAAGGTGCTATTGCAATTGTAGTGAGTAAGGAAATAGATATAGCAAATGAAAAGGTTACTATTATAAAAGTTAAAAATACGAGAAAGGTGCTAGCAGAAATAGCAAATGTTTTTTATGATTTCCCTACTAAAAAATTAGATCTAATAGGTGTTACTGGCACAAATGGTAAAACATCAACCACTTATATGATTAGGAATATATTATTGCAGGCTAATAGAAAAGTAGGTTTAGTTGGAACTATTTCAAATTGGATTGGTAGCAGAGAAATTGACACTACAAGAACAACCCCTGAATCCAATGATTTGCAATATTTATTTTGTGAAATGCTAGATGCTGGAATAGATAGCTGCGTGATGGAAGTTTCATCCCATTCTTTAGTTCTTCATAGAGTAGATGGGTCTGATTTTAAGATAGGTATCTTTACTAATTTAACAAGAGATCATTTAGACTTTCACGAAACTATGGAAAATTACTTTAATGCAAAAAAAGAGTTGTTTTATAAAACTTCATTATGTAATATTATTAATGCGGATGATTGTCATGGCCAGAGGATTATAACAGAAATAGGGGAATTAAATACTCCAATAATTACTTATGGAATAAATAATCACTCAACCATTAAAGCACAAAATATTGGCATGACAATAAAAGATGTGACTTTTGATTTAGTTACTCCTAAGTACACTGTCACTTTAAATATTGGAACTCCTGGTCTTTTTACAGTTTACAATACTCTGGCAGCCTGTAGCGCCGCCTATGCCCTAGATATTGATAAGGAAGCGATTAAAAAGGGGTTACATAGTCTACGTAGTGTTCCGGGTCGTTTTGAAATTATTAAAGAAATAGAAGATTTTACAGTGATTGTAGATTACGCTCACACACCAGACGCATTAGAAAATGTTCTAAATTCTGCAATTAAATTTAAAGAAAATAGAATAATAACAGTAATGGGATGTGGTGGGGACAGAGATAAAACAAAAAGGCCAATAATGGGTGAAATATCAGGTAGCCTTAGTGATTTAACTATAATAACTTCTGATAATCCCAGATCTGAAGACCCCAAAGTTATTATTAAAGAAATTAAAGAAGGTATCGAAAAGACAGAAGGTGAATACTTAATAGTAGAAGATAGAAAAGAAGCAATAAAAGCCGCTTTAAATAATGCTAAAAAAAGGGATATAGTAATAATAGTGGGTAAAGGACATGAAAAGGTACAAATAATTGGGAAAAATGTTTACCCCTTCGATGATAAAAAAGTAGCCTTAGAGGTTGCAAGAGAGGAAGGATTACTATGATAAAACAGGCACTAGAAATAGTTGCAAAGGCCTGCGGAGGAAAGATTGTACAAAAGGGTTTAATAGATGGAGTTTTTGGAGTATCAACAGATTCTAGGACTACTAAAAATGGAGACTTATTTATACCTTTAATAGGAGAAAACTTTGATGGTCATAACTATATTGAAACAGCAATAGAAAAAGGTGCCAGTGCAGTTCTATTTCAAGGTTCTAATTTTTCTATCAACAAAAATACAAATGATAAAGTTTCTTTTATTGAGGTTGATAATACCTTAGAAGCGCTTCAAAATTTAAGTAAGTATTATAGAAATTTATTTACAATACCATTCATTGGAATAACAGGAAGTACTGGAAAAACAACTACAAAAGATATGGTCAGTCACGTACTTTCTTATAAATATAATACATTAAAAAATATAGGAAATCTAAATAACCAAATAGGGTTACCTTTAACTATCTTTAACTTAGAGGAGAATCATGAAGCCTGTGTAGTTGAAATGGGTATGTCTGGTTTAGGGGAAATATCAGATTTAGCGGAAATCGCAAGACCTGAAATTGCAATTATTACTAATATTGGTTTATCACATATAGAACATCTAGGTAGTCAAGAGAATATTTTCAAGGCAAAGATGGAAATCTCAAACTTTCTAAATGAGGATAATTTTCTATTGCTAAATGGTGATGACAAATTTCTAAAAAAAGCAAAGGAATCAGAACATACTTTTAATAAAGTCTCTATAGGCTTATCTGAAGATAATGACCTTTATGCAGAAAATATTAAAGATTTAAAGGATAAGGGTTATGTTTTTGATGTGAAAATAAATAATAAACTTTATACTTTTAATTTAGATCAACCAGGACTACATAATGTATACAATGCTTTATTTGCTATTTGGGTAGGTACACATTTCAATATGACCCCAGAAGAAATAGACGAGTCCTTTAGGCAGTTTAAACCTTCTAAAATGCGCTTAGAGATTGTTAAACTAAAGGATTTTACATTGATTAATGATGCATATAATGCAAGTCCTGATTCTATGACTGCAGCATTGAAGGTGTTATCTAATATGGATGGAAATAAAAAAATTGCTATATTAGGAAATATGTTTGAAATGGGAGAACATTCAGAGTACGGCCATCGACTAGTCGGAGAGGCAGCTGTAACAAATAATATAGACTATTTAATTACGGTTGGCAATTTTGCAGAATGGATTGCTGAGGAAGCTTTAGACAAGGGTATGCTACATAACAATGTTTATAAAGCTCAAAATAACGAGGAGGCTTTAAAAACAGTTTTACAAATAGTCTCCAAAGGTGATATAGTTCTGTTAAAAGGTTCTAGAGGTATGAAAATGGACGAAATTGCTACGGAGATACAAGAGAGGAGCTAGAATATGATTCACCAGAAACAGATTATATATACAATTATTATAGGGTTTGTAATTACACTTATATTAGGCCCATTAATAATACCTTTTTTAAAAAGATTAAAAGCAGGCCAAACTATTAGAGAGGAAGGGCCTGAAAGTCATAAAACAAAAAGCGGAACTCCTACGATTGGTGGAATAATAATAATAACATCTATATTTATAACCTCTCTATCTTCAGGAATTATAGATAATGATTTGTGGGTAGCACTAATAGCAACTTTAGCCTTTGGGTTAATTGGATTTATAGATGATTTTATAAAAGTTGTAATGAAGAGAAACTTAGGGTTAAGGGCATATCAGAAGTTAATTTTACAAACAACTGTAGCAGTTTTAATAGCATGGTACCATATGTCACAGTCACATACGGCCTTAGGCACAAAAATAATTGTTCCATTTATTAATGGTAGTTTACAAATAGGTAATTTTGTTATACCAGAATACTTAGATATAGGTAGATTTTATGTACCATTTATAATTTTTGTTGTTGTAGCAACAGTTAACAGTGCGAATTTAACTGATGGACTAGATGGTTTAGCAGCAGGTGTAACTTTAATAGTAGCCGCGTTTTTTAGTCTACTTGCTATGAATTACGGAAGTAATAGTCTTGCAATATTTTCAAGTGCTATTGTAGGGGCTTGTCTAGGATTTTTAAGGTTTAATAGCCATCCTGCTAAGGTATTTATGGGAGACACGGGCTCTTTAGCCCTTGGAGGTGCTATTGCAACGATTGCAGTCCTTATGAATGTTGCATTAATTATACCAGTTGTAGCAGGAATATTTTTTATAGAAACTCTATCTGTTATTATTCAGGTAATATCCTTTAAATCAACGGGTAAAAGGGTTTTTAAAATGACTCCATTACATCACCATTTTGAACTATCTGGTTGGAAAGAAACAAAGGTAGTAACTGTATTTTGGATATCAACTGTGATTTTATGTCTTATAGGTGCTATAGGAGTATTTTAGAAAGTAGGTGTTAACATTGGAACTAAAAAATAAAAAAGTTTTAGTAATAGGATTTGCTGTTACAGGGATACCATTAGTTAAAGTACTTAATACTTTAGGTGCAAGTATTATTGTTAACGATTTGCGTACTGAAGAGGATTTAAAGGATAGTATAGCAGAGCTTCATGGTATAGATGTTAATTATTACCTGGGAAAACACCCAGATAATATAGAGGAACTTGGTAAAATCGATCTAGCAATAATTTCCCCGGGAATCCCTTTAACAATACCCTTTGTTAAAGAAATTCAAAAGGCTGGAATTGAGCTTATTGGGGAAATAGAGTTGGCATATAGGTTATCAAGAGGTACAATTATTGCCATAACAGGAACAAATGGAAAAACAACTACAACAGCATTAATGGGAGAAATATTTAAAAATGCCAATAGAAACACTCATGTAGTTGGTAATATTGGTGTGGCGGCTATTTCTAAAGCCTTAGAAACTAAAGAAGATGATTATATTATTATGGAAATCAGTTCCTTTCAGTTAGAGAGCTGTGTTTATTTTCATCCTCATATAGCTACGGTTTTGAATATAACACCGGACCATTTGAATCGACATGGCAATATGGAAAACTATGCTGATATAAAGTTTAGTATATTTAAAAACCAAAACCAAAGGGATTATGCAATTATAAATTATGATAACGATATTACTTATGATAAAAGTAAGGATTTGAATAATGTTATTTATTTTAGCCGAATCTCTGAGTTGCAAAGAGGGGTATTTGTTAAGGATAATAATATTATTATTAAAGAAAATGAAAATGAAATTGAAGTAATACATATTAAAGATATAAGAATTCCAGGTATGCATAATGTAGAAAATGCCCTTGCAGCTACAACTATGAGCTACTATAGTGGAATATCAGTTGAGACTATAAGAGAAACATTAAAGGCCTTTAAAGGCGTTGAGCATAGAATTCAGTATGTTGATTCAATAAATGGAGTAAGTTTTTATAACGACTCTAAGGCAACTAATATAAACTCAACTATAAAAGCAATAGAATCAGTTGAAGCACCAATTATTCTTTTAGCAGGTGGAATGGATAAGGGTGATGAGTTTGACCTATTATTTGAAGGCTTACATAATAAAGTTAAGAGTATGTTTGTGTATGGTGAGACTGCATCTAAAATATTAGACTCTGGACGTAAATATGGATTTAATTCTATATTCAAAGTGACTAATTTAAAAGAAGCAGTAATGGGTGCATATAAAATCTCAAATGATGGTGACTCAATTTTATTATCACCTGCCTGTGCAAGTTGGGATATGTATAAGAATTTTGAAGAAAGAGGTAAGGAATTTATCAACCTTGTTGCAAATTTAAGGGGGTAAAGATTTTGAAAGGAAAAAATTCATATGATATAACTATAATAATAACTGTAGCTCTTTTGGTAGTTATTGGAATTATAATGGTTTTTAGCTCAAGCTATTCCTATTCCTTAGGTACTAAAGGTGACCCGTTTTTTTTTCTGAAAAGGCTTTTGGTTTGGGCTGTTGTAGGTAGCATAGCAATGTGGGTATTTGCGAGAATAAAGTACTGGACTCTACAGAGATATGCAAATATCTTACTTTTAGGGGCTCTTACTACACTTATTTTAGTTTTAACTCCATTAGGAATAAACATAAATGGCGCTTCTAGATGGCTTGGTGTTGGCTCCCTTACAGTTATGCCCTCGGAAATTGCAAAGTTTGCTGTAATAATATTTGTTCCGACAAGTATTGTACGAAAAAAAGAAAAGATACAGACTTTTACTTATGGATTGTTACCTTATTTAACTTTATGCGGGATAATATTTGGTTTAATTTATTTGCAGCCAGATTTTAGTACCGCTTTTGTTGTCTGTGTTGTAATTATTTCAATGGTTTTTGTTGGTGGTATAAAGCTATCTCACTTTATAGCATTAATAGCTATGGGAGCTAGTGGATTAGCCAGTATGATAACATATATATTTATTTCAGGAAAAGGATATAAGGCTAGAAGGATAACTGCCTTCCTAGACCCATGGGCTGATCCATCAGATAGTGGATTCCAAGCGGTACAATCTTTACTTGCTATAGGCTCAGGTGGACTTTTTGGAAAAGGACTTGGAAAAAGCATACAAAAGCATTTCTATTTACCAGAGCCCCAAAATGACTTTATTTTTGCTATCATTAGTGAGGAGTTAGGGTTCATTGGGGGGGTATTTATTATTCTGCTATTTGTAATTCTAATATGGAGAGGAATAAGAGTAGCTATTAATGCACCGGATTTGCTGGGCTGTTTAATGGCTTCAGGAATTATTTCTATGATAACGGTTCAAGTTATGATTAATATAGCAGTTGCAACATCATCAATGCCTGTTACCGGAATGCCATTGCCTTTTATAAGCTATGGGGGAACATCTTTAGTGATAACTATGGCATGTATGGGGATTTTGTTAAACATTTCGAGGCATTCAAAACTTGATAGGAGTTGAAATAAATGAAGGTTATTATTAGTGGCGGGGGAACCGGTGGCCATATATACCCTGCTATTGCTATTGCAGACAAAATAAAAAAAGAAAATCCAAAGGCTGAAATACTCTTCATTGGAACTGAGAAGGGACTGGAGGCTGATGTTGTACCAAAGGCCGGATATAAGCTTGAAACTATTACAGTAAGTTACTTAAAACGAAAAATTTCTATTCATAATATAAAGAGTGCCGCAATGCTAATGAAAGGCCTATTTGAAGCAAGGGGAATAATTAAGAAATTTAACCCGGATATAGTTATAGGAACCGGTGGGTTTGTTTGCGGTCCCGTATTATTTATTGCAAGTAAGATGGGCATTAGAACTCTTATACATGAACAGAATGTATACCCAGGCTTAACAAATAAAATTCTAGGAAAATATGTTGATAGAATCGCAATTAGCTTTGACGAGGCTAAAAAATATTTTAAAGAAAAAGGAAAAATATTTGTATCAGGTAATCCTATAAGAGAAGACTTTCTAAAGGTTGATTTAGCTAAAGCAAATTTAAAATATAAGAAGAGTGATTTGCCTTTAATTTTAATTGTTGGGGGCAGTGGGGGCTCTTTATCCATAAATAATGCAGCAATCGAATTAATTAAAAATAACAAAAATAGCTATCAAATACTTTTAGTTACAGGTAAGGGTCATTATAATGATGTGATAAATAGAATAGGTAATAAAACTTCGGATTTAGTTTCAATTAAACCATATTTAGATGATATGCCTTTAGCTCTAAAGGCCTGTGATATTATAGTTTGTAGTGCCGGGGCTATATCAATTTCAGAAATTACAGCCCTAGGGAAGCCGTCAATATTAATTCCTAAGGCGTATACTGCAGAGAATCATCAGGAGTACAATGCAAAAGCTCTTGAAGCCCAAGGGGCTGCTATTACCATAAAGGAGAAGGATTTAAATCCTAAATTATTATCCGAAAAAGTTGAAAGCCTATTAACCAACAAGACGAAGCTTAAGGAAATGGAAATTAAGAGTAGTAATGCTGCGAAAGTCAATGCTTTAGAGATTATTTACTCCGAAATGACAAGGTTAATAAAGGGTTAAAACTAAACAGGAACACCTCTAGAACTTCTGCATAGTATGATTATATACCTTTTTCATATACATATGTTTGCAACCCAAAATTAATAATTATTTTATTCTTTAATATATAATTATCATAATAGGTATAGTTCTGGAGGTGACTAATAAGTGGGTAAACTTATAGTTAGAGGTGGTAATAAGTTAGCAGGGGAAGTTGATGTAAGCGGAGCAAAAAACTCAGTTTTACCTATTTTAGCTGCAACTGTTTTAAATGGTGGAATGAATGTCATTCATAATATTCCAAATTTATCAGATGTATCAATAATGATAAAAATTTTAGTTGCAGTAGGGTGTTCGGTTAAAAAGGAAGGTAGTACAGTAATTGTGGACTCATCTGGACTAAATAACTATGAGATCCCAGAATATTTAGTAAGGGAAATGAGATCTTCAATAATAGTACTTGGTTCAATGCTAGCAAGATGTGGTCAGGTAAGAATAAGTTATCCTGGAGGCTGTGAATTAGGACCAAGACCAATTGATCTCCACCTTAAAGCCCTTAGGGAAATGGGAGCAGTCATAAAGGAAGAGCACGGCTTCCTAATTTGTGATGCAAAAAAAATGAAGGGTACTGAAATACAATTAGACTTCCCTAGTGTTGGTGCAACAGAAAATATAATGCTGGCTGCAGTTTTTGCAGAAGGGACTACAACAATTAGAAATGCAGCAAGGGAACCAGAAATAAGAGATTTGCAGAATTTTATCAATAGGGTAGGCGGAAAAGTCACAGGGGCAGGTAGCGCCACTATTAGAATTGAAGGTGTAAAAAAATTAAAAGATGTAGAACACCAAATAATACCTGATAGAATAGTTGCTGGGACTTTTTTAGCAGCAGCAGCAATAACTAAAGGGGAAATAGTTCTAAACAATGTTATTCCTGAGCATTTACAGTCTATATTGTTTAAGCTCAAAGAGGCTGGATGTACTATATCCATTTATAAAAATAGTATAAGGTTAAATGCTCCGAATAAAATTAAGGCTATTGAATCAATTAAAACTATGCCCTATCCAGGTTTTCCTACGGATATGCAATCCCAAATATTATCATTAATGGCCTTAAGTGACGGTATTACCATATTTACTGAGAATATCTTTGAAAATAGGTATAAGCATGCTTATGAGCTGACAAGAATGGGAGCTAATATAAAAATAGATGGTAGGGTTGCAATAGTTAAGGGTGTTGATAAACTAAGTGGAGCAACAGTAGCTGCCCATGATTTACGAGGTGGTGCAGCCCTAATAATCGCAGGTCTAGCGGCGGAAGGAACTACATTAATTGAGAATACCCATCATATTGATAGAGGGTACGATAACATAGACGGACTTTTAGTAAAATTAGGGGCGGACATAAAGAAACAATAACTTTTTTTCCGTATAACATTACTATATAATATAATTAATGCAGCTGAAAAGCTGCGCTTAATTATACGAGAAATAGACAAGCTATAGTAAAGGTAGGAACAATATGAAACAAAACATAAGAGAAAAAAGAAACAGATTAATGAAGGCTCGTAAAATTGTTACTTTAGCACTATTATTACTTGTGTTTTTTTTATTATCTATCTACTATATTATAAATTCTGATTTATTTACCTTAAAGAAAATTAATGTAACTGGTAACAGTGATGTAGCCTATGATGCAGTAATTGATGTATCTGGCCTTATTTATAATAGAAATATATTTCAGTATAATTTAGAGGAAATAAAATTTAACATAGAAAAGCATTCATATATAGAAAGTGCTGAAGTTACTAAGAAGCTCCCCGGCAGCATTAATATAAGTATTAAAGAACGGGAAAAGTATGCTATAATACCCTATATGGGTAGATACATCTATATAGATTATAAGTTAAATGTTATAGATGTCTTTGATGAATACATTCATAAGGACCTAGTTTTAATCAATGGGTCTGAAATATTAAATATATCTGTAGGTCAAAGAATAGTATCACAAAATAATGAAAAACTAGAGTCGGTTATAAAGATACTGGAGGCAGCAAAGGTTGCTTCTATTAACAATATGATTTCCGAAATTAATATTGAAGATAACAATACAGTTCGTTTAGTTATTGTAAATGGAATAGAAGCCTTGATAGACTTAGAGAGTGATGCTGCATATATTGTTGTCTCATTAAAAGAGATATTAGCAAAATTAACAAGTAATAATAAAAACATTGTGGTGGACATGAGATTTGAAGGTGCATTCTCTGTAAAGGAGAAATTAAATTAGGAGGACAAGCAAATGAAGGAGTTTAAGGGTAAAGCGGCATTAGCTATTCTTTGTGGAATACTTGGCTTAGTAATATCAATGCAATTTAAAACCGTTCGTAATACCCCTGGTGGAGGAACTATTTCTACTCAAAAAGCACATCAGCTAGCTATAGAGTTAAATAATTTAAGAAATGAAAAGGAGCTTTTAAATGAAGAACTTACTAATCTAGAGAGAAGACTTAAGGAATATGAGTTATCAGAGTCTGATGAAAACCTTATCATAAAAAACCTTAAAAATGATTTAGAGAGGTATCAATTGTATACAGGATTAAAACCTGCGGTTGGACCTGGTGTAACAATAACTGTTGAAGACCCTGCAACCGAGAGTCCAAGTACTGAGGGAAGTTTTATTATGTACAATTATGACATTATATTATCACTTATAAATAAATTAAATGCTTCAGGTGCTGAAGCAATTTCAATTAACGACCAAAGATATATTGCTACAACGGAAGTATATTATACGTCAAATAATATTTTAATTAATCAAGTGCCTACGAACCCACCTTTTGTTATTAAAGCAATTGGTAATCCAGATACATTAGAAGCTGCACTGAATATGCGCTTTGATGTAGTTTGGGAGATGAGACAATATGGATTACAGGTAAATATAAAGAAAGAGAATATGATAGAAGTACCAAGATACAATAAGGTTATAGAATATAAGTATGCCAAACCTATAGAGACAGTTCAATAATGTTTAGGAGGACATGCTTATGAAACCAATGATGAAAAACAACTTAATAATCTTAGCAATATGTTTTATTTTAACCTTCTTAATAGTAATGCAGCTAAGAAGTGTAGAGGATGATTTTGGTCATGTAACTTTAAAAACAATAACAGATCTACAAAAATCTGTTGCTGCTGAAAGGCAGGAAATT
This sequence comes from Serpentinicella alkaliphila, assembly GCF_018141405.1. Lineage (NCBI taxonomy): Bacteria > Bacillati > Bacillota > Clostridia > Peptostreptococcales > Natronincolaceae > Serpentinicella > Serpentinicella alkaliphila. The sequence goes on along the minus strand of NZ_CP058648.1, from coordinate 2,792,082 downwards.
TCAGATGTTAAAAGGTTAATAAGACAAAATGAATTAAAGTTAGCAGAATATAGAAAAGCATTAGAAGAAGATGGTAGTATCAGGGATGTAGTAGAAAATGAATTAAGAAATGTAAAGGTTTTATTGGGCATGACAGATTTAGAAGGTCCCGGAATTATTCTTAAACTAAGTGATAGTGAAAGAGATTTATACGAAGGTGAAAATCCTAATGACGTAATCGTACATGATGGGGATGTATTGACTATTTTAAATGATTTAAAGGTTGCAGGGGCAGAGGCCCTTTCAATAAATGGTCAAAGGATTTTAAATACCTCGGAAATAAAATGTACTGGTCCTACTATAACTATTAATAACTATACCTATGCTCAACCATTTATAATAAAGGCAATAGGTGATCCGGCTACTCTTGATGCGGCTTTAAAGGCTCCTAATGCCTATGCTCGTAACTTGAGAGAGGTTTATGGACTAGTCGTAGAATCACAGGTTAGCGAGAGAGTAAGAATCTCTAGATTTTTAGGAGATATTAGTATGAGTTATGCAACACCGAGGGAGGGATTATAGAATGATAATGGCAATAATTGGTTTGATTGCTGGGGTATTATTAGGTTTATATTTACCTATTACTTATCCAGCAGCCTATTCCTTATATATTTCTGTTGCGATTTTGGCCTCTTTAGACTCAGTTTTTGGGGCCTTAAGAGCAATTTTAGAAGAAAAATTTGACTCTGAAATTTTTATTACAGGATTTTTTGCTAACGCAATTTTAGCAGGGTTTTTAGCTTATATTGGGGATAAGTTAGGAGTGCCCTTGTACTATGCTGCAATTTTCGCATTTGGTGTGAGATTATTCGAGAATTTTGCAATAATAAGAAGACATTTATTAAAAAATAGAAAGAGATAATAAAATTGGAAAATTTTTTATATTTAATTTTTTAAATTAAAAAGGAAAATGGCCTTTCTTGTTGAATTAATTTATATTCTAGTTTTTATAATTAATTATACTTGAATGAAATAACCATATAGTTTTCACATATGAGGGGGTTTATACTGTGTTAGAGTTTGATCTAAATATGGAACAAGTTGCGCAAATTAAAGTAATAGGTGTTGGCGGTGGTGGAAATAACGCAGTAAATCGGATGATTGAATCCGGTTTGAAGGGTGTGGAGTTTATTGCTGTTAATACAGATAAGCAGGCTCTATTTACATCAAAGGCAGAGCATAAAGTACAAATTGGCGATAAATTAACAAAAGGGTTAGGTGCAGGTGCTAATCCAGAGGTTGGTAAAAAAGCTGCTGAAGAAAGCAGAGAAGATATTCTAAAACTACTACAAGGTTCAGATATGGTTTTTGTTACTGCTGGAATGGGTGGTGGAACTGGAACTGGGGCTGCTCCTATTGTTGCAGAAATTGCTAAAGAATTAGGTATATTGACTGTTGGTGTTGTTACTAAGCCCTTTATGTTTGAAGGTAAAAGAAGAATGCAAAATGCTGAACTAGGTATACAAGAGCTTAAGAGTAAAGTTGATACTTTAGTTACAATACCAAATGATAGATTATTACAAGTAATCGAAAAGAAAACATCGATGCTTGAAGCATTTAAAATAGCTGATGACGTCCTTAAACAAGGGGTACAAGGCATTTCAGATTTAATCGCAGTTCCAGGATTAGTTAACCTAGATTTCGCTGATGTTAAAACTATTATGTTAGAGCAAGGTTTAGCTCATATGGGAATAGGTAAGGCTAGTGGGGAAAATCGCGCAATAGATGCTGCGAAGCAAGCAATACATAGTCCATTACTTGAAACTTCAATTGAGGGAGCAAAGGGAGTTTTACTTAATATAACCGGTGGGGTGAACTTAAGTCTATTCGAAGTCAATGAAGCAGCAGAACTAGTTACGCAGGCTGCGGATCAAGATGCAAATATTATTTTCGGTGCAGTGATCAATGAGGATTTAAAGGATGAAATTATAATTACAGTTATTGCAACTGGTTTTGAACATGAAGGAATTAAATTTGGTGGAGACACGAAAAAAGTTGAGATTATTGCAGCTAGCCAAGAGGTTGCTGCAGGAAGTGAAAATATTAAAGACGAAGATAAGAGTAACTATCTAGATATACCTGAGTTTTTACGTAGAAGAAGAAAGTAATTATATAAAAATTAGTAATGGCGACTTAAGTCGCCATTTATAATGCTTAGACTTTTTTTAAAATATACATATAAAGTTTTAATTATATTTAAATGGTTATACTAAATATAGTTGACAGACGTTAACTTGTTGCTATAATTAAAGGTGTTAAAAAAATAGGAAATAAAAGGTGATTAAATGTTTATTGACAAAGCAAGTATACAATTAAAGGCAGGAAAAGGTGGAAATGGTGCTGTAGCATTTAGAAGAGAAATATACGTTCCTGCAGGTGGTCCTTCTGGCGGAGATGGTGGAAAGGGTGGAGACATCATTTTTATAGTAGACAAAGGTATGAGAACCTTAATGGATTTTAGATATAAAAGACATTATCAAGCTCCGAATGGAGAAGATGGTAAAAGTAAGAATATGTTTGGTAAAGATGGAGAAGATTTAGTATTAAAGGTTCCACCAGGAACGGTTATAAAAGATGAAAAAACAGGACGTATATTAGCTGACTTAACTGACGAAGTAACTAGTAAAGTAATTGCTAAAGGTGGTAGAGGTGGTAGAGGGAATACAAACTTTAAGTCTGCCACTAGACAAGCCCCTAAATTTGCCACAGCCGGAGAGCTTGGGGACGAATTAACAGTAACACTAGAGCTTAAGCTAATTGCTGATGTAGGTTTAGTAGGTTTTCCTAATGTAGGTAAATCCACTATTTTATCTATAGTTACTAGTGCTAAACCAAAGGTTGCAGACTATCATTTTACAACGCTTACACCTAATTTAGGGGTTGTGTCTACGAAATTTGGTGATAGCTTTGTGTTAGCTGATATTCCTGGATTAATAGAGGGCGCTCATACTGGAGTAGGTTTAGGACACGAATTTTTAAGGCATGTTGAAAGAACAAAGGTACTTATACATGTTCTAGATGTTGCAGGTCTAGAAGGAAGAGATCCAATAGAGGATTTTGAGAAGATCAATAGTGAGTTAGAATTATATAGTGAAAAACTTACACACAAGCCTCAAATAGTAGCAGCAAATAAAATTGATATACCCGGTTCTGAAGAAAATTACAGTCTTCTACAGGAATATATGAAAAATAAAGGTATTGAAGTTTTCCCAATTTCAGCAGTTACAAATAAAGGTATGGATGATCTTTTTGCTAGAGTTTCCGGAAAACTAAAAGAAGTTGAGGAATATGAAAAAGCAAACCCACCTATTGTTGAAGAGGAAAAACTATATACTTTGGAGAAAGAAGATAGATATCAATTTACAGTTACTAAAGAAAATGATACATTTATTATAGAGGGTAAATTCCTTTTAAAACTAATTGATTCTGTAAATTTTGATGATATGGAATCCCTTAGTTATTTTCAAAAAACCTTACGTAGGAGAGGTGTTATTGATAAGTTAAAGGAGATGGGTGTACAAGACGGAGATACAGTTAAAATATATGATGTTGAATTTGATTACTATGATTAAAGAGACGGGGGTTCATTATTTTTATGAATTGTGTTAACTGTGAAAACTGTAAAGAGAATCTGAAATCCTATTTTTGCGTATCAAAAAATGATTTTGTAATTAATACTAGCATTAGCTCTACTACTGAAAAAATTAGAAGTGGTTGGAAAAAAGGCCTAAAGGAATACGAAATTCATAGAAGAAAACTAAGAAAAGAAGTTGAAATTTAAAAGCATAAGGAGCATAAATAAAAATGTTAACAGGTAAGCAAAGAAGTTATTTAAAAAGTATTGCACATAGTATTAAACCTATTACTCAAATAGGAAAAAATGGAATATCTGAAAGCCTAGTTGAGGAACTGAATTTGGCGCTAGAAGCCCGGGAGTTAATTAAGATTAGCTTACTAGAAACTAGCTTACTTACTGCACAAGAAGCTGCAGAGGAAACTTCTAAATTATTAAATGCAGAATTTGTTCAAGCGATTGGGAACAAATTTACTATATATAGAAAATCGAGTAAAAACCCAAAAATCGAGTTACCTAAAAGCTAGTGCAATTGCATTAGCTTTTTTACTAGTATTGCATTGACCAAAATAAAAATAATTAATATACTTATTTATATCATTATAAAGGAGTCGATCAAATGAGTAAGTTACCTGAATTAAAAATAGGGGATCTTGTCGCTAAAATCCCAATAATACAAGGTGGTATGGGTATTGGTGTTTCTTTATCTAATCTAGCAGCAGCTGTAGCTAATGAAGGTGGTATAGGTATTATATCTGGAGTACAGAATGGATTTATGGAAGATGACTTTGAATCTAATACTTTAGCAGCAAATATAAGGGGATTAAAGAAACAAATTAAAAAAGCTAGAGAGTTAAGTCCAAGTGGTATAATCGGTGTAAATATTATGGTTGCAATTAATAACTATAAAGAAATAGTAAAGGCAGCGGTAGAAGAAAAAATTGATGTTATTATATCCGGTGCAGGATTACCAGCGGAGTTACCTGATTTAGTTAAAGAAACTAAAACAAAAATAGCTCCGATTGTATCTACTGGTAAGGCAGCTGCACTAATTTGTAAAATGTGGGATAGAAAGTATGACTATTTACCGGATTTTATAGTTGTAGAAGGGCCAGAAGCTGGTGGACATCTAGGCTTTAGCTTAGAACAACTAAACCATAAAAAAGAAGAAACAGATCTTGAAACTTTAGTAAAGGATGTTATTGAGTCTATTAAGCCCTATGAAGAAAAGTATAGTAAAAAGATACCTGTTATTGCTGCAGGTGGTGTATATACAGGGGAAGATATAGCAAAGTTTATTAAAATTGGCGCAGCAGGTGTACAAATGGCAACGAGATTTGTTGCAACTGATGAGTGCGATGCTCATATTGACTACAAAATGGCTTATATCAACGCTACAAAGGAAGATATAAGATTAGTTAAGAGCCCAGCAGGCTTACCAGGTAGAGGTCTATTTAACAAGTTTGCTAGTATTTTAAAGGAACAAAATATTCCGATTAATAGATGTCTTGGATGTTTAAAAACCTGTAATCCGTCAAATACTCCATACTGTATAACTGATGCATTAATTGAGGCAGTTAAAGGAAATATAGATGAGGGACTAATCTTTGTTGGAAGTAATGCATATAAACTTGATAAAATAGTCACTGTTAAAGAATTAATGAATGAGTTAGTTAGTGAAGCAGAGTTAGCACTTTAATGAGGTGTATACGGATGGATAATAAAAAGAAATACGGTATTATGGGAGGAACATTTGACCCTATTCATATGGGTCATTTGTTTATTGCCCAGTCAGCTTTAAAAGAATTAATGCTGGATAAGGTGATGTTTATACCCACGGGAACTCCACCACACAAAAAAGATAAAAATATTACTTCTTCTTTGGATAGATATATAATGACAACATTAGCAGTAAATAGTAATGATGATTTTTGCGTATCTTCTATTGAGGTCTCAAAAACTGAGCCAAGCTATACAATAGATACAGTGAAAGAATTATTAGAGCTTAAGAAAGATGTAGAATTTTATTTTATAACTGGAACTGACAGCTTTTTAAGTATCGAAACCTGGAAGGAATACGATGAGCTTTTTAAGAAAATAACCTTTGTTGTAGTTACTAGACCTGGTTTTACAAATCAGGAGCTAGATAGTAAAATTGAGTATTTTTTAACTAAATACGATGCGAAAGTTATAAAAGTCCTTGTTCCTTCTTTAGAAATATCATCTACAGATATAAGAGAAAGGGTTATAAATGGAAAAACAATTAAATATTTAGTTCATGAGGATGTAGAAAAGTATATAAATAAAAACCAATTATATCTACATAATAATAACTATACTATTTAATTATTTCATAATGGAGGAGTTTATGTCGGAGCAATTAATAAAACAAATAAAGATGGATTTAGAGAATGTAGTATCAACTAAAAGGTATATACATACAATGGGTGTCGTAGAGTCTTCTAAGGAGTTGGCCATAAGATATGATGAAGATGTAGAAAAGGCTACTATTGCGGCACTAATGCATGACTATGCAAAAGATTTTAAAAAAGAGCGTTTAATGGAATTTATAAATCAGGCGAACATAGAACTAGATGAGGTTTTTATTAAGGCTAAAGAGCTATTACACGGAAAAGTAGCTGCACTTATAGCTAAGAGAAAATATAACATTGAAGATGAAGATATTTTAAATGCCATTGAATTTCATACGACCGGAAGAGAAAATATGAGTAAATTAGAAAAAATTATTTATTTAGCTGATTTTATTGAACCAGGTAGAGATTACAAGGTAGTAGAAGGTTTACGTGTTTTAGCAAAAGAAGATTTAGATAGGGCTGTTTTAAAGACTCTTGATAATACAATTAAATATGTTATAGATATTGAAAAGCCATTACACCCAAATACATTTTTTGCAAGAAATGAACTACTAGTAAAACTTCATAAAGTTTAAAATATAATATAATTTCCATTAAAAAGTAGACATATATCTCATATAAATAAATATATTTTAACGATAAAGTATGGACAAAAATGAAATGTACTAGGAGGCAGTTATGGAAAATATATTAATTCTTGCGCTGTTTGTATTAGGGTTGCTAATCATTATTAAAGGCGGAGATATGTTTGTAGATGCAGCCATTTGGCTCGCTAAGGTAACTGGTGTACCAAATGTTTTTATTGGTTCAACGATTGTAAGTGTAGCTACTACACTTCCAGAATTATTTGTTTCATCAATTGCTACCTACCAGGAACAATATGATGTAGCTGTAGGAAATGTAGTTGGATCTGTGGTATGTAATATAGGATTAATTCTTGGTTTAACTGCATTAATATCACCAATAGATATTAAAGGATCAAACTTTAAAGTAAAGGGCTTATTTATGCTAGCATGCTCAGCAGTAGTATTATTTCTTTTAAGGGATACAATAATAACATCACGAGAAGGACTAATACTTTTACTGATTTTCATTACATATATTATTTTAAATGTTACAGAGTTTAAAAAGAGTGGAAAAAGACAGATAAGCCATAGCAGTGAGCATAGTTTTGGACCAAAAACTATTGTAAAAAATGTTTTGAAGTTTAGTGTTGGTGCTGTCTTAATTACAGTGGGCGCTAAATTATTAGTAGATAATGGTGTAGAATTAGCCAAGATAGTAGGAGTTCCAGAGCAAATTGTCAGTTTAACTTTAATTGCCCTAGGTACCTCTTTACCAGAATTAACTACTGCAATAACTTCAATAGTTAAAAAAGAGGCCGGTATATCTATAGGGAATATAATAGGAGCAAATATTTTGAATATGGCAATGGTATTAGGCTTATCAGCCCAAATCGCAAAGCAGGGAGTAATAGTAAGCTATCAAAATATTATGCTTGGGGCAAAGATATATAATATTCCTCAAACCCTATATTTTGATTTGCCTGTTGCTATGCTTTTAATTACAATACTAGTTGTTGGTGGTATTGTATTTAATAAAATTAATAGGTTAGTTGCATTTAGTATTTTATCTATTTATATAGTTTATTTAGGATCATTAGCAAAATTATTTTTATAGCTTAAGGAGGAGTTAAATGCTTCAAAATACAGAGGAAATGGCCTATAAAATTGTTAAAATAATTGATAATAAGCTTGGTGATAATATTGTAATGCTTGATATAAGCAGTGTGTCATCTATTGGTGATTATTTTATTATTACTAGCGCGCAATCGGACAGACAAACTAAGGCTATAGCTGACGAAATAAAACATGAACTTTCAGAGTTTGACATTCATCCAGCACATAAGGAAGGCTACAATGTTGGCAGATGGGTTTTGCTTGATTACGGAGATATAGTTGTTCATGTATTTCATGAGAAAGATAGAGAATTCTACAATATAGAAGGCATATGGAAGGATGCAAAGACAATAAATATTGACAAAATACTGGAGAATAATATATAATTTTTGAATAAATACAATATTTAAATAATAGTCAAGGAGTAGTAAACAATAAGCTTTTACTAGAGAGTCAGTGGTTGGTGGAAACTGATAGAGCAACTTGTTGAACTTGCCTTTAATATACTATTAAGTGTAGTTACTTTATAAACTGTGAAAGTGGACTTTCTGTCAATTAGGGTGGTACCGCGGATTTTTCCGTCCCTAAATGATTAGAAGGTTTTTTTATTTTATAAATAATCTAAGGAGGCAAATAATGGATAAGGTATATGAATCAAAAAAGATAGAACTGAAATGGCAAGATTATTGGAAAAAAAATAATTCATTTGTGACTACAGAGGACCATAAACCTAAATATTATGTTTTAGAAATGTTCCCATATCCTTCAGGAAAGATACATATGGGACACGTTAGAAACTATTCTATTGGGGATGTAATCGCAAGATATAAAACAATGAAAGGATTCAATGTACTTCATCCGATGGGATGGGATGCTTTTGGACTTCCAGCAGAAAATGCAGCCATTAAACACGGAATTCACCCTGATATTTGGACAAAGCAAAATATACAGGATATGAAAGATCAACTTAGTTTGCTAGGCTTGAGCTATGATTGGAATAGGGAAATAGCAACATGTAATACTGACTACTATAAATGGACTCAATGGCTGTTTTTACAGTTCTATAAGCATGATTTAGTATATAAGAAGGAATCTAGAGTAAATTGGTGTCCATCATGCGAAACAGTACTAGCTAATGAACAGGTAGTTAGCGGAAAATGTGAGCGTTGCGATAATGTTGTAAATAAGAAATTATTGAGCCAATGGTATTTCAAAATAACAGACTATGCGGACAAGTTATTAGAGGATATAGACCAACTTGATGGATGGCCAGATAAAGTTAAAATAATGCAAGAAAATTGGATAGGAAAAAGTGAAGGGGCAGAAATTGATTTTGCTATAGATGGATTTGATAAAAAGCTTAAAGTATTTACAACTAGACCGGATACAATCTATGGAGCAACATATATGGTATTAGCACCAGAGCATCCATATATTGATGAATTAATTAATGGAACTGAATATGAAACATCTATTAAAGGCTTTGCCCATAAACTTCAGCATATTTCTGATATTGACAGAACATCAGCAGAAGCTGAAAAAGAAGGATTATTTACAGGTAGATACTGTATTAACCCAATAACAAATAAAAGAATACCAATATATGTAGCAAATTACGTATTAGTAGATTACGGTACTGGAGCAATTATGGCAGTGCCTGCTCACGATCAAAGGGACTTGGATTTTGCGAATAAGTATAACCTAGAGGTTATTCCAGTAATCAAACCAGAGGATGCAGATGATAGTTTCAAGATTACAAATGAAGCATATACAAACTCAGGTATAATGATTAATTCAGAGGAGTTTAATGGAGTAAATTCAGATGAGGCCTTCAGTAAAATTGCAGAAAAAATCGAAAAATTAGGTGCTGGTAAAAGAACTAGTAGCTTTAGACTAAGAGATTGGCTACTTTCTAGACAAAGATATTGGGGAACACCAATACCGATGGTGTATTGCGAAAAATGTGGTACTGTACCAATAAAAGAAGAGGATTTACCAGTGGAACTTCCAATAGACGTTAAATTTACAGGGAAGGGTCTATCACCATTAACTACAAGTGAAACATTTATGTATACTGCTTGTCCTAAGTGTGGAGAAAAAGCTAAGAGAGAAACTGACACAATGGATACTTTTGTTGATTCTTCTTGGTATTTTTTAAGATATACTGATCCAAAAAATAGCGAAGAAGTGTTTGGCAAGGATAAGGCAAAATATTGGATGCCAGTAGACCAATATATTGGTGGAGTAGAGCATGCAATACTACACTTACTATACTCTAGATTTTTTAATAAAGTACTTAAGGTCTTAGGGTTAGTGACTTTTGATGAACCATTTAAAAACTTGTTAACTCAAGGTATGGTTTTAAAAGATGGGGCTAAAATGTCTAAGTCTAAAGGAAATACTGTTAGTCCAGAGGAAATAATTGAAAAATATGGTACTGACACCGCAAGACTTTTTGTATTATTTGCTGCACCACCTGAAAGAGACTTAGAGTGGAGTGATCAAGGAGTAGAGGGCTGCTACAGATTTATTAATCGTGTATGGCGATTAGTTATAGAATCTATAAATAACGGATACTTTAGTTCAGCTAAGGATAGTGAACAGAAACTTGATAAGGATCTTAAATTTAAAATCCATAGTACTATAAAAAGAGTAACAGATGATCTTGATACCCGTTTTAACTTTAATACAGCAATAAGTGGTATTATGGAATTAGTTAATGATTTATATAAGTATAAGGATGCAGATAATAATATTATTGACGGATCATTGTTTAAATTTGGTGTTGAAACAGTCGTTTTACTTCTTTCACCATTTGCTCCACATATGGCAGAAGAGCTTTGGGAAACTATAGGGTACAACGTAAGTGTAACTACTTTAGATTGGCCTAAGTATGATGAAAAAGCTTTAGTTAAAGATGAGGAAGAAGTTATTTTCCAAGTTAATGGAAAGATGAGAAATAAAGTTCTTGTGCCATCGGATATAAGTGAAGAGGATATGAAAAAGCTTGCACTTGAAAATGAAAAGGTAGTACAGGTAACGGAAGGAAAGAGTATTGTTAAAATAATAGTTGTACCTAAAAAGTTAGTTAATATTGTTGTTAAATAAGGAGGTAAACATGGGGGAAAACTTACACCCAATATTAAGAGGCCTAATACCTTTGCTAGATGGTATAGCTAATACTATGGGTAAAAATTGTGAAGTAGTGTTACATCAAATAGCTAAATCGAAGAAGTCAATTGTTGCTATAAGTAACGGGCATGTATCTGGAAGAACTGTTGATAGCCCAATGCTAGACGTGGGCATACAGGCTTTAGGAGAAGAGGAAGTTGCAGAAAACATAATAAACTACAGTAATAAGACTGTGAACGGAAAAATATTAAAGTCTTCAACAATGTTTATAAAAGACGAGGACAATAAAATTATTGGAGCATTATGCATAAATATTGATATTTCTGAATTTGTCGTTGCTCACAAAGTGCTAGATGAATTTATACAACCTGATATTAAGAGGGAAATTAGTTTTGATAGTTTATCTAATAATATTAACGACGTCTTAAATAATGTTGTTGAAGATACTTTAAATTCTTATGGTAAACCTGTAGCATATATGAACAAAGATGAAAAGGTAGTTATAGTTAGAAAACTAGATGAACAGGGAGCATTCTTAATTAAAGGTGCAATAGACCATGTAGCAAAAATATTATGTGTATCTAGATATACAGTATATAATTATCTTGATGAAATTAGAATGGATTCTTAATTTAGGTAGTGTCAAAAAATCAAAAATATGACTCCAAAATAAATTTAAATGAGCCACAGAAGACATTAGTAGCTACTTATTTTGCTTGAGTATGTAATATGTAAATACTCAAAGGATCCAATAACAATAGCTAAATAATATAAGTTCTAAGCTGACTAAATGGGAAGGATAAATATGAGCTACTATAGAATAGAAGAAAAGGCACTGAGGGCTTTCTCTGAGGAATCATTTCAGAAGGCAGGATTTTCAGAGGAAGAAGCAAGGATAATTTCTGATGTAATATTGCTTTCGGACCTCTACGGCATTGAAAGTCATGGTGTCCAAAGATTTAAAATGTATCATGACAATCTAAAAAGTGGAATGGTAAAAAAATACAATAAAACTGAGATTCTTAAGGAAACACCAGTATCTGCAACCTTGGATGCTCACTTCGGTATGGGGCAGTTAGCCGCATATAGGAGCATGAAAATGGCTATAGAAAAAGCTAATAAGACAGGGGTAGGAATTGTAACTGTCAGAAATTCAAACCACTATGGAATTGCGGGTTATTATGCAAAGATGGCCTGCGAGGAAGGACTCCTGGGACTTAGTTTTACCAATAGTGGTGCCATAATGGTACCTACAAATGGTAGACTTCCAATGTTAGGCTCAAACCCCATAGCCTGTGCAATGCCTGCAGAACCCGTGGATTTTCTTTTTGATGCCTCCACGACAGTAGTAACCCACGGAAAGCTTGAAGTATACAGAAAGCTTGGAAAGGAACTTCCAAAAGGCTGGGCTCTCGATGATAAGGGAGAAGAATCAACGGATGCGGGTAGAGTTTTGGATAATTTCAATGCTGGTAAAGGCGGGGGAATACTTCCTCTTGGAGGAGCAGATGAAGTTCATGGAGGACACAAGGGCTATGGCTATGGAATGATTGTTGAAATCTTTAGTTCTATCCTTTCCATGGGAATGACAAGTAACAACTGCTTGAAGGGCGGAATCGACGGGTGTTGTCATGGATTTATCGCAATAGACCCAGATATATTCGGCGATAGGGAGGAAATAAAAAATCATCTCTCAGAATACCTTGAGCTTATAAGAAAAACCCTTAGAGCAGCGGGAAAAGAGCGTATTTACACCCACGGGGAAAAAGAAATTGAAGCTATGGAAGATAGGTTGGCAAAGGGTATTCTTGTAAATGAAAGAACTTTAAATGAAATAAAGGAAGTTGCAGAGGGTCTCCAGATGGATTGTTCATTTTATTAAAAAAATGGGTGAGCCTCAAAAAAAGTCTATAAATGAAAATGAAAATTAACTAAGCAGTATCCAAACTGTGATTAAAAAACATGAATGTTTTATCGCACTATAAGTATTTATAAATTAATATCATCAAAACTTTTAATCCATTATTTAAGGAGGGTATTTTTATGAAAACAATTATTAGTACTGACAAATCTCCAAAGGCTATTGGCCCATACTCACAAGCCATAAAAGTAGGTAATATTGTTTACACTTCTGGTCAAATACCGCTAGACCCAAATACTATGGAAATTGTTTCTCAAAATATAGAAGAACAAACATTACAAGTATTAAAAAATTTAGAGGCTATTTTGATTGAGGCAGGCACAAGTATTAGTAATGTTATTAAAACAACTGTTTTCATTAAAGACATGAATGACTTTAACACTATTAATGGTATCTATGCTGACTTTTTTAAAGAAAACAAACCAGCGAGATCATGTGTTGAGGTATCTAGATTACCTAAAGATGTTAGAGTGGAGATTGAAGCAATAGCTATAGTAGATTAATTTAACAAATAAATTAGGGGACTTAGGATATTAATCTTAAGTCCTTTATTACTTTTGGTTATAAAAAAATACAACCGGACTACTTTTTGTTTTATTTTTTATTTATTAGTGTATAATAATAGTGATTTAATTAAGAAGTGGGGGGATTTTGGTGAAGGATTTTAGCTTGTTTGACATTATAGGACCCAGTATGATAGGACCATCTAGTTCCCATACGGCAGGTGCAACAAAATTAGGTAAAGTTGCATATAGAATAGCATGTAAAGAAATAAAATCAGTTGAGTTTTTACTACATGGATCATTTGCTAAAACTTATAGAGGCCATGGAACTGATAAGGCTTTATTAGGGGGGATTTTAGGATTTAATCCAGATGATGAAAGAATTAAGGACTCGTTTAATTTAGCTAAGGAGAAAAACATTGATTATAGATTTATAGAAGGGGATTTGGGAGAGGTACATCCCAATACAGTTAAAATAACTATAACTAAACCAAATGATGAGATTGTAGAATTAGTAGGATCATCTATTGGTGGAGGAAATATAGTTGTATGTCAAATAAATGGGTTAAGCTTAGAGTTCACAGGAGCTTATACGACATTAATTATATCCCACAAGGATAAACCAGGGGTTATTGCAAAAGTAACTACAATACTTGCACAAAACAATATAAATATTGCCTTTATGCGTGTGTATCGATATGGTCGAGGAGAGAATGCATTTATGATAATAGAAACCGATGACTCTATAGAAAAAGCAGTATTGGGCTGCATAAATGAAGTTGATGGGATTTCAAGATCATACTTAGTTACTTTATAAAAGAAGAGGTGGTAAAAATGAATTTTACAAACGGAAAAGAGCTTCTAGAGCTTTGTTCTTTACATAATAAAAAAATACATGAAATAATGTTAGAAAAGGAAATGAAATATACAGGGGTTTCTGAAGACTTAATTATTATTAAGCTACAAGAGAGCTTGAAGATTATGAAGGATTCCATAACCGTGGGAATAAAGCAAGAGGTAAAATCTTTAAGCGGCCTAATTGGTGGTGAGGCTAAAAAGATTTACGAAAGAAATATTAGGGAGAAGTCTGTTTGTGGGCCACTAATGAGTAAGGCAATAAGTAGGTCAATGGCAGTACTTGAAGTTAATTCTGCTATGGGTAAAATTGTGGCAGCGCCGACTGCTGGCTCGTCTGGCATTATACCCGGGGTGTTTATAACAGTTAGTGAAGAATTTGGCTTTAGTGATGATGAGTTAGTAAAAGCACTGCTAACAGCCAGTGCCATTGGGTTTATTATTACAAGAAATGCAACAGTTGCAGGTGCTGAGGGTGGATGTCAGGCAGAAACTGGTTCTGCAGCAGCTATGGCAGCTGGAGCTATTGTTGAGTTAATGGGTGGAACACCGGAGAAGGCATTAGATGCAGCTTCTTTTACAATAAAAAACACATTAGGTTTAGTATGTGACCCAATTGCTGGACTTGTTGAAGCCCCTTGTCAAATGAGGAATGCAATAGGTTCTGCAAATGCACTTATTAGTGCTGAAATGGCTTTAGCTGGAGTTAAGAGTATTATACCATTTGATGAAGTAGTAGATACTATGTATAGGGTAGGTAAGTGTATGCCTATGGAATTAAGAGAGACAGCAATGGGAGGCTTAGCAGCAACTCCTACGGGCAAAAGAATAATGAAAGAAATTTTAGAGAAGGAACTTAGCTAACTATAAAGTGATATATGATTAGAAAAAGCAAAGGGAAGATATATCATATATCTTCCCTTTATTCTAGTGTTACTTAAATAAATTTCTACTAAATTTATATGAGTTGCCATATCTTTTCGTACCAAATTTTCTAATCTTTTGCTTCGAAAGTCTAAGATAGATAACTAATCCTTGCCATAAAACAAATATAGTGGATAGGATTCTGAAGATACTTTTTAAGCTTAACAATTTAACTATAAATGATTTTGACTGAACTTCATCTAAATTTATTAAGTTGACTGTACCAACAACTTCTGAATTGTAAATAAAATCTAAATTTCCAAGTACACTACCTTCATTTATTGGGGCTTTAATATCTTTTTTAGTTTCGATTCTAGTAGTTAACAAACTTTCATTAAAATCCTTTGGAAGAATTGCGTGTAAATCAGATGCAGTGTATAAAGTAGTTGTATTTGCCTTTGAGTTAGTTATAGATATATCAGTGTAACCATTATTTCCCTTGATTAAATTAACTAATTTGAAATTATCATAACCATAATCAATTAGCTTTCGTGAATCAGAGTATACCTCTCCGCCACCTGAACCAAGAACAACAGCAATAAGCCTATGACCATCTTTTAGTGAGGAGGAGATTAAACAGTTACGGGCTTGTGGTGTATATCCTGTTTTTACACCATCTATAATATCGTACTTGATATCTACGTAACGTCCATTATACAGAATTTGATTTGATCTTCCAGTAGCCCAGAGAAATCTATTCGAGTTTCTAAAGTACCTAGTTTCAGGTGTTTGTTCAGTAGGCTCAAATTGTAAATTCACCGTACTCATAATTTCTCTAAATTTATCAAACTTTAGGGCTTGCTTAGTAATCATTGCTAAATCATAGGCTGTAGTTATATGGTTATCATCAGGTAATCCATGGGGATTAGTAAAATTACTATTCAATGCACCCAGTTCTTTAGCACGTTTATTCATTAGATTAGTAAACTCTTCAACAGATCCAGAAATACGAATTGCTAAGAGCTCTGCAGCATCGTTAGCAGAACGAATCATTAAAGCCTGTATTAACTCTTCTACTGTAAAAGATTCGCCTTTCATTAAATACATACTAGATCCAATAACATATATATCGTAATCGACAGTTAGAACTTCATTTAAATCTAGATTTTCTAAAGCTAGTAAAGCAGTAAGAACCTTAGTAGTACTTGCAGGATATGCAGGGACATGTGCGTTATGGTCAAATATTACTTTACCAGTAGTATAATCCATTAATACTGCATTAGGAGAGGATATATCTAGGGGTTGTGCATAGGCTCCAGACATGTTTACTAGCAGTAGAATAGTTATTAGAATAAAAGAGTAAATATGTTTTTTCATTGTATAATCACCTTCCTATATATATCGACTGACTTATACTGACTTATATAGTATAACAAAAAAATCTTATGTTTTTAATAGAAAAATAAAATGTTTAGAGGAAAAAATTACTCATTTATAGAAATTGGAACAAATATCTTTATTTTGAGGTGATGAAAATGAAAGTAAGTTTAAAGCAAAAGCAAGTAATTATAATGTTTTTGGTAATTATTGTTATATCTGTATTTATAAAAGGATATTTAAACGAAAAGAAAAAAATTTATATTTTAAGTACAGCTGTTAACCAGGAAATAAAAAAAGATGTTAACGATCTAGAAAGTAAATCAATTGCTAAACAAACTATTTTTGTGCATATAGAGGGTTCTGTAAAAAATCCAGGACTTTATGAATTAGATGCGGATTCTAGAATGAATGATGTTGTACACGCAGCTGGGGGACTTATGGATAATGCGGATAGAAAGCGTATAAACTTGGCTAAAAGACTTGTGGATGAAGACTTTATTTATATACTTGCCATAGGCGAAGAGTTAGAAGATATAGAATCTAGTGTAAGTAGTAATAATAGTAAGGGATCAATTAATATAAATAGTGCGAGTAAGCAGGAGCTAGAAAGCTTAGTAGGTATAGGGCCTGCTCTGGCAGATAGAATTATTAATTATAGAAATGAAAAGGGAAAATTTAATAGCATTGAAGAATTAAAGAATGTCAATGGTATAGGTGAAAAGAAATTTAATGATATTAAGGGCAGTATTACTGCAAAATAGATTTAATGTGATTATAAAATAAGAATACAAAAGTGTAATAATATACATGCATGCCATATCTTGTATATAAGATCTTAGTAAAATTAAGTATATAAATTAGTTGTAAAAAAAGTGGTTTCCTAAATAGGAGCAATAAAGATAATTATACTAAATTTAACATTGCTATATAACTTTAAATCCAGTAGTATAAGATTACATCGGACAAAACCCTGTATAACTCTTAAATAAAGAGTATTTACGGTTAAGTCAGATATCCAATTCTCCTATAAATTAACTCTTATGGTTTTGTCATAAAAATAGTCACTTTGTCAGAAAAATGATCAACTTCAAAAGAAATTACTTTTTTAACCAGGAAAAATATACTAAATTTATACAATAAAAGTCTTTAAATTACAAGGTTTGTGTAATAATTATAAAAAAAATTGTTAATTTTATAACCTTTTTTTAAAGATTTGTATTGAATAAAATCCATTTATTGAATATAATTAAGGTACTAGCATAAGATTTCTAAAAAAAGGGTTATCTTATGAAGGTCATTGTATCAATAATGAACAAATAATTATTTGATGCAATGGTACATTAAATATTCAATTTGGAGGTGGGAGTGAAAGCGAAGTTAATGATGGGGGAGTTAAAAATCGAATTTAAAATTCAAAGGGGGACAAGTGTATGTTATTGTTAACGGCATTTAGTGCTATTGTTGCACCATTTATTTTCTTAGTTCTTTTTAGAATGCCTGCTAAAAAAGGGATGACATTCAGTGCTATTATTCTTTTATTATTGGCTTCTACAGTGTGGGGAGTTCACAACAATGTTATCGTTGCATCTATTTTACAAGGTTCTCATAGAGCATTAACAATTATGTTAATTCTATTTGGTGCTATCGTTCTATTAAATACACTAAAACATACTGGCGCAGTAGATAGGATCAATGAAGGATTCAGAAACATTTCACCAGATATGCGTGTTCAGGCGATTATTGTTGGTTTCCTATTTGGAGCGTTAATTGAAGGTGCTGCAGGTTTCGGTACTCCAGCGGCGGTAGTTGGACCGCTAATGGTTGCACTTGGATTTACTCCAATGGCTGCTGCAACAATCGCATTAATAGCAAACTCTGTTCCTGTTTCATTTGGAGCGGTAGGAACTCCACACCTTGTTGGATTATCTAATATTCCAGGAATTATGGGAATTGCAGCTGAAGACTTAGCAGCAAGATCAACTTTCTTCCATGAAATCGCAAAAAGAGTTACTTCAATGGATTTATTCATTGCAACAGTTGTTCCTTCTCTTTTAGTATTTGTTTTAGTTTTCTTCTTTAGTAAAGAAAGAAAAATGTCTAATGCATTTGCTATGTTCCCATGGACATTATCTGTTGGGGTAGTATATGCGGCAACAGCTTTCACTGTAGCTCATGCTTTCGGACCAGAATTCGTTTCTATAGTAAGTTCACTAGTAGTTATTTCATATGCATCTGTTACAGCAAAAAAAGGTTTCTTACAACCAAAAGAAATTTGGACAGAAGCTTTAGTTGATGGATTCAAAGTTGAGGCTAAAAAATCTGATATGGGATTATTTGCAGCATGGAGCCCATATTTAGTTGTAGTTGGTTTATTACTTGTAACAAGACTTGTACCAGCTATAAAGAAATTTACTCAAACTAATGTTGACTTAACTTGGAGAAACATTATGGGAATCGAAGGAATCAACTCTGGATGGCAAGTACTTTATTCACCAGGAACAATTCTAGTTATAGCTGCATTAGCAGCAATATTAATTCAAGGTAAATCATTTGATTGTTTCATTAAAGCTTCTAAAGAATCTATTGGTTCAGTACAAGGTGCATCACTTGCGTTACTTCCAACATTAGCATTAGTACAAGTATTCACTAACTCAGGTATGAATGCAAATGAATTTGTTGCTATGCCTAGATATATTGCAATCGCAATGGCTGCTGGTTTAGGTGGAGTATGGCATAACGTTGCTCCTTACCTAGGAATTCTTGGAGCATTTATTACAGGTTCTGCAACTGTTTCTACATTAACATTCTCACCTATCCAATACGACGTTGCTACTCAAATGGGATTACCAACTTATGTTGTATTAGCGCAACAAGTTATGGGTGGAGCTGCAGGAAATATGATCTGCGTTCACAACGTAGTTGCTGCTACAGCGGTAGTAGGTCTTGTTGGTAAAGAGGGAGACGTTATTAGAAAAACTCTTGGACCATGTATCGTATACGGATTAATGATTGGTATCATGGGTATTATCGTAGCTGGTATTCTTGGTTAATTAACAGATAAATACTAATTATATAATTTAAATTAGGCGGCCACAGTTTGATATACTCGGATTGTGGCTGTTTAATTTTTTTTGTTTTCCTGTATTAACAATTACAAACTAGTGTAATTATATTAAAACCCATTCAAATTACGAACCATTTTTTAAGAATGTACAATATAATTCGTCCGGTGGTAGGACCACTTAATTAGTATATAATCAAAAGTTAGTATTGTCAACACGTAAATCTACATTGCAAATATAAACCAGTTTACATAAAAAATGTAAAAACAAATAGCTTTAAAAAATTTAAGCGGAGTTGAATACTCCGCTTAGTGTTATTCTCTTTGTTGAGATCTTTCTCTAAATAATAAGCTTATACAATAAGCTCCTGCGATACCTACAAGGGTATATACAACTCTACTTAATAGGGCTGATTGTCCACCAAATAACGATGCTACTAAATCCCATTGGAATAGTCCAATCAATCCCCAATTAAGGGCGCCTATTATAACTAAGACTAGTGCTAATCTATCCAAATATATCACTCCTATAAAAGAATTATTAATTCCTTAATAGTATGTTTCGGATAAGCAAATTTAATACATAAATTTAAATTTACATTAAAAACTATAATTAACTAACAAAATAGGTACATTATATTTTCTAAGTAAAAAAATATGATCGAGGTATATTATGAAGAATATAAAACCAAAATTTAAAATAATTCGTGGTGGCAAAACAAATCCGAAAATCTCCCAAACATTCTATTCAGCAATAGCAACTAGGACAAGATTGATGGGAGTTATAGCCTTAAAGGTTCATTGGATAACGACGGAAAATAAGAATTTCGTTCAATGGTTTTTATTGGATGCAGAGGAGCATGGAATCTATGATTATGCAAGCATTTTAACTTTCAATGAAAATGAGTTAGATCTGTATACTGATAGATTTATGGGTAGTTTAGGAGGAGGTAAAGTTAGTATATCTGAAGAAGATGTAATATATTTAATTAAAAACTATGGGAGATTGAATTTAAAGTTTAATCAACCATTACCTCCACCTTCTTTTGAGTATGATTTTATTATAAAAAGAAAGAATCAATTAGATATACAAGGTCAGGAAGCATTAACAGCTAAAATCTATGAGAAAATCGAGTCTCCGATTCAATTAGTTAATTTTTTTCTAATGAAAGTTGTGGCTAATGACTTGCCTGGAAGCAGATATTTATATTGTGGAGAAGATTTAAATATTAAGCTAGTAGATAAGGCATCAATTCTACTTAAAAACACTGTAAAATTAGTTGAAGAACATTGTGACAGGGCTTTATACACTGCGAAATCCATCATTGATAGTGATAGTGGATATATTAATGTAGTTACATTAGTTGAAACTAAAAAAGCAGAAGATGAATTTAGAGTAAAAAGTGTAAAAGTAGTTGATAAATTTCAAGTACCTTATGAGTTAATTTACAAAGAAATAAAAAAACAAGAACATATCTTAGTTTATAGAATAGGTAGTTGTGAAGCCCTTGAGAGGGAGCTTTTAATAATAAAGCCCAAATTATTAAAATATGAATTTATTAATGGACTAATGTTCGTGGAGTATAGAAAGAATAATGACCATGTTAAAAATGAAGAATATTATCTGGGTGCAGATTTGCTAGCAATATATTTTATAAGTGATTTTGATGAATTTATAATATGTTACTACGATGAAAATGATATGAATGAGCTACAAAATCTTCTTAATTATATTAAGTCAAAAGGTATGCTAAGTAAACCTAAAGAAATCGTAGTAGAAGGTTCAGTAATATACCAGTATGCACAGAATTTAGAGGAAGACTTCATGACGTTCATTAACAATATTGTTGTTACTAATGAAATCGATACAGATGTATAAAATATAGATAATTGGATAAAATAACCTCCAGATAATAAAGGAGGTTTTATTATGGTAAGAAGAAGACGTTCGATTGTAATACCATTATTAGTAGTTGCAATTTTTTCTGCATCAATGGGATATATTTTTGGTTACTATACATACAATAGGTCACCTAGACTGACTGAAATCGAAAATAATATTGATAATACAAACAATTTAAATAGTGAAAATAAAAGTGATTCTAATATAGTTAATGTAGCGACTCAAAAGGAAATTGTAAATAATGAAACTAAGATTATTTTTAGAACCTATTATGAGAGATGTAAAGAAAGTGTGGATACAGAAAGTACTTTAAATGATAATATGATAGGATTAAATGAAGAGGGTTTTAATGAGTTGATATTAAACACGATGCCTCAATTTGATTTGTTTAGCTTCTCAAAGGATGAAATAGTTTTATTAGAGAAGAAGCAAGATATTTGCCCAAAACATTATTTAATTACAGAGTATAACGGATATATAATAGTTTATAGATTTAATGAAGAAGGACAAAGGGTTATTTTCCAAGAAACTAGGATACCAGTTTCAATACTACCACCAGTGGATCAAGAAAAGCTTAAAAACGGAATAATTAAAAATAGTGAGGAAGAAGTAACCTCTCTCTTAGAAGATTATAGCTAATTAATGCGGAGTCTACTATATTTAGTAGACTCTTTTCTTTTGTTTGTTAAATGCTGGACAATAGCCTCTATATAGTATAAAATATATTCAAACGTACGTTCTGAGTTTGCGTGAATGCTTTTGTATTGGGCAGGTTAAAATCTTGTGTTAAACTATAAAATAGATAATTGATAATTTTGGAGGCAACTATGATTATATTAGGTATTGACCCTGGTATCGCTATAACTGGATATGGACTTATTAAATATTCCGGCAACCGTTTTGAAGTTATCAATTATGGTGCCGTAACAACAGATAGTAAGATGCCAATGCCACTAAGACTAAAGAAGATTTATGATGAGCTAGATAGTATTATAGATGTTTATAACCCTGAAGCAGTAGTAGTAGAAGAACTTTTTTTTAATACAAATGCTAAAACTGCAATTGTTGTTGGACAGGCTAGAGGTGTTGCTGTACTCGTTGCTGCGAATAACAATAAAGAAATATTTGAATATACACCTCTACAAGTTAAGCAAGGGGTAGTGGGGTATGGTAGAGCAGACAAAAATCAAGTACAGCAAATGATAAAAACTATTTTGAATTTAAATAAGGTACCAAAGCCTGATGATGTTGCGGATGCTTTGGCAATTGCAATATGTCATGCACATTCCGGTAAGTTTAAAAGTTTATTTCAAATTAAATAAATTTAGGGGGATATAATATTGTACGAGTATATTAAAGGTAGGATAGAGGATATATTATTAGATAAAATTATTGTTGATGTTAATGGAATTGGTTATAGAATAAATAGTTCGTTAGTAAGTGCTTCGCAGGTTACAAAGGGTGACATAGAAAAAATATTTACATATCTCGTAGTAAGAGAAGATGAAATAAATCTATATGGGTTTAAAACAAGAGAAGAATTAAATATGTTTCAAAAGTTACTTTCTGTTTCAAAGGTTGGACCAAAGGTAGCCGCAAGTATACTGTCCATGTATAACACTTCAACTCTAGGACAATTTATTTTATCTAACAATATTGGAGCTATCTCTAAGGTTTCAGGGGTTGGTAAAAAAACTGCTGAGAGAATAATATTAGAGCTTAAAGATAAAATAGATGCTAATGATTCCTTGGCTAATGATAATATTGTTGAAGTAGTTACTGCAAGCAGTAAAAGTGAAGAGGCTATTGAGGCTTTAATGACACTAGGCTATACAAAATACGAAATAAATAAAGTTTTAGATGGTGTAGGTGACGACTTTACAACTGAAGAAACAATAAAGCTAGCGTTGAAGCGACTTATGTAATAAAGTGAGGTGATAGTGTGCTAAGGGAGTTTGACGAAAGAATAGTTACAAAGGACGCTAAAGATGAAGATAAGGATATAGAAGTAGGTCTAAGGCCTAAAATGCTTAATGAATATATCGGACAAGATAAAGTTAAAGAAAAGCTTAAGATATTCATTGAGGCAGCACTACAGAGAAATGAGTCATTAGACCATGTTCTTCTATATGGGCCACCGGGTCTTGGAAAAACAACCTTATCAACAATAATTGCAAATGAAATGAATGTAAATATTAGAGTTACCTCAGGTCCTGCCATAGAAAGACCTGGAGATTTAGCGGCAATACTTACTAATTTATCTGATAATGATGTTCTGTTTATAGATGAAATACATAGATTAAATAGATCTGTAGAGGAAGTTTTATATCCTGCAATGGAAGATTTCGCCCTTGACATAATAATTGGTAAAGGGCCAAGTGCTAGGTCAATAAGATTAGACTTAAATAGATTTACTTTAATAGGTGCTACGACAAGGGCTGGTCAATTAACATCCCCCTTAAGAGATAGATTTGGAGTTATATGTAAGCTTGAATTATATGATACAAATATGTTAAAGAGAATAATTAAAAGGTCAGCAGATATACTAAAAGTGTATATAGATGACGGCGGAGCAAAGGAAATAGCTCTTAGATCTAGAGGAACCCCAAGAATTGCAAATAGGTTGCTTAAAAGAGTAAGGGATTATTCTCAAGTAAGGGCAAATGGAAGTATTACTGAAGACGTAGCTAAAAATGCACTGGATTTGTTAGAAATAGATTCCCTCGGATTAGATAATGTTGATAAAAGAATGATAGAAGTAATGATTGAAAACTTTGGTGGTGGACCAGTAGGATTAGATACTTTAGCTGCCTCAACTGGAGAAGAAAGATCAACTATAGAGGATGTCTATGAACCTTATCTACTTCAAATAGGGTTTATTAATAGGACCCCTAGGGGCAGAGTAGTGCTAGAGAAAGGTTACAAACATTTTAATATACCATATAATAAGGAGTAGTATTATGGAACAATTTAGTAGGATATTCATTTACTTAGGAATAGGGTTAATAGTAGTAGGACTATTGCTCGGATTTGGTGGAAGACTTGGTCTTGGTAGACTTCCAGGAGATCTGTTTTTTAGGAAAGGTAACGTAAGTTTTTATTTTCCAGTAGCAACTAGCATAATACTCAGTGTACTACTAACGGTAATATTAAATATATTTTTTCGAAGACCCTAAGGCTTTCCGATTTGGATAGCCTTAGTTTTTTTAGTAACTTTTATGTTACAATTTTGTTACGATTTCTTAAATTAAAGGAATATATCAAACTTTGTCGAAGTTAGTAATATAATGGTTATTCTTATAGGGGGCAATTAAATGAAAATGAGAAGGTATTTAGTATTAGCATTAATTATTAATCTAATTTTGTTAAACTTAAGTAGTATATTAGCCTACGGGAACAATATTTCACCAGAATTTATTAAAGTAGGTTTGTTTTTTAGTAATTCTTCAAAGTCGGTAGTGAACTTACGGGGATCTTCACAAATATCCGTAGGTAGATATGAAGGGAATCAATTCATAGAGTTACTAAATCTTGGGCAAGATAATAGTATATTCGTAAGAAAAGATGCATATTACATGGGTGCAAACGGCAATTATGTAGAATTTACTGGAGACATTAATAGTGCCAGTGGACAAAACATAAAGGGGCCTTTCCATGTACAAATAGGAGATAATTTTAGTTCGAGGGAACAGGCTTTAGGATTAATAAACTCTTTAGCCATTAATGAGCAGCCATATTTAGTTTATGAGAATGGCTGGAAGGTATTCGTAGGGCTATATACTACTTTAGATCAAGCACAAAATGCTGCGGGCTTAATTCAATCAGCTTGCGGCCAAAGTGTAACTGTTATTAATCCTTCTTCGACTAGAGTACAGGTGTTAAATTCTTCTGATAGAGTATTGTTTATGTTTGACTCCAAGGAAGAATTGCATTTTAGAACTTCCACTGTAATTAGTGTAGATGGTAGAAATTATAGGGGTAGTATAACTTTTCTGAGACAAACAGGTAGTGATATGACAGTAATAAATAGATTACCATTTGAAGAGTATTTATATGGAGTTATACCTAGAGAGATGCCTGCTTCTTGGCCGAGAGAGGCTTTAAAGGCCCAAGCAGTAGCAGCTAGAAGTTTCGCAACTACAGCATACAACAAGTTTTCACATTTAGGCTTCAATGTTTGTAATACTGTTAATTCACAGGTATATGGTGGCTTCGATGGAGAAAATCCAAATAGTAATGCGGCAGTAGAAGAAACTAGAGGCAAGGTTGTTGCCTTTAATGGAAAAATTATTGATGCATATTTCCATTCAAATAGTGGTGGACATACAGAAAATAGTGAAAATATTTGGTCAGCTGTTGTACCATATATTAGAGGAGTTCAGGATGATTATTCTTTAGATGCTCCAAATTCTTCATGGCAAGTAACTCTTAGCAAGACAGAAGTTAGAAATATATTAGAACAAAATAATATTTTTATCGGCGATGTTTTAGATATTATAGTGACTTCTAGGTCGATTAATGGTAGAATATTGACTTTGGAGGTTATTGGAACAAATGGTAAAGAAGTTATGCAAAAACAAAGATCAAGAACTATCTTTGGACTTAGAAGTAGTTGGTTTGATGTTAACAGTGGAACTTCTTCTGCTTCGTCTATGACTTTAAAAAATGATTCAAATCAATCATCTGCTAGCATAGACGGAAAGCATGTTATTTCTAGGAGTGGTGTAACAAAATTAAATAATTTAGATAATACTAGAGTATATAATGGGCAACAATATAAGGAGATAGTAGTGAATACAAATTCCCAAGGTGACTTTGTGTTTAATGGCCGTGGCTTTGGTCATGGCTTAGGTATGAGTCAGCATGGGGCCAAAAAAATGGCAGAACTGAATTTAACATATGTAGATATATTAACTCATTATTATACAGGAGTGAAGGTGGAATAATTTAATGAAGACAAAGGATTTTGATTTTTTTCTTCCGGAGCATTTAATTGCGCAACATCCTTTAGAAAAAAGAGACCATTCAAGGTTAATGGTTATAGAAAGAGATACGGGAGATATTAATCATAAGCATTTTTACAACATAATTGACTATTTAAATGAAAATGATTGCTTAGTATTAAATGATACAAGAGTTTTACCTGCGAGACTAATCGGTGAAAAGGAAGAAACCGGTGGTAAGGTTGAATTTCTTTTATTAAAAAGAACTAGCCTAGATACATGGGAAACTTTAGTTAAACCAGGAAAAAAAGCTAAAATTGGCTCTAAGTTTTCCTTTGGTGAAGGTATGTTAAATCTCGAAGTAGTTGACATTGGCGAAGAGGGTTCACGTATTGTTAAATTTTCATATGATGGAATATTTGAAGAAGTATTAGAACGATTAGGTAAAATGCCTTTACCTCCATATATAACCGCTGAATTAGAAGATAAGGAAAGGTATCAAACTGTATATTCTAAGGAGGTTGGCTCTGCTGCAGCACCAACAGCTGGTTTGCATTTTACAGAGGAGCTATTAGAAAAAATCAAAAACAAAGGCGTTAATATAGTATATATTACATTACACGTAGGCTTAGGTACATTTAGGCCCGTTAAAGCTGAGGATATTTCCGAGCATAAAATGCATTCTGAGTTTTATAGTATTTCAGAAAAAGCAGCTAAAACAATTAATGAATGTAAAAGTAACGGAAATAAGGTTATAGCAGTAGGAACAACTAGTTGTAGAACACTTGAATCAGCTAGCGAAGTTCCTGGTAAAATAGAAAGTAAAACAGGATGGACAGATATATTTATTTTTCCTGGCTATAAATTTAAAATAATTGATAGCCTAATTACTAATTTCCATCTCCCGGAGTCTACGCTAATTATGCTAGTAAGTGCTTTGGCAGGCAGAGAAAATATTTTAAATGCTTATAAAGTTGCAGTTGAAGAAGAATATAGATTCTTTAGCTTTGGAGATGCAATGTTATTAAAATAGAGAGGCAGGAAACATATGGGTATTAAATATGAACTCATTAAAGAGTGCAAGCAATCAGGAGCGAGACTTGGCAAAATTTATACACCTCATGGTGTAATAGAAACTCCGATATTTATGCCGGTTGGAACACAGGCAACTGTTAAAACAATGACAAAAGAGGAGCTAGAGGAAATACACTCCCAAATAATTCTTAGTAATACATACCATTTATACCTTAGACCTGGTCATGAATTGATTAAAAAGGCTGGGGGATTACATAAATTCATGAATTGGGATAAACCAATACTAACGGATAGCGGCGGTTTCCAAGTGTTTAGTCTTGGGGATTTAAGAAAAATAACTGAAGAAGGGGTAGAATTTAGATCACACATTGATGGGTCTAAGCATTTTATTAGCCCAGAAAAGGCTGTTGAAATCCAAACAGCTCTAGGTTCAGACATAATGATGGCATTTGACGAGTGTGCCCCTTATCCTGCAGATAGAGAGTATGTAAAAAATTCATTAGAGAGAACTACTCGATGGGCAAAGAGATGCAAAGAGGCCCATTGGAATACTGAAAAACAGAGTTTGTTCGGGATTATACAAGGTGGAATGTATAATGACCTTAGAAAAATAAGTGCTGAACAAATAATCGAATTAGATTTTCCAGGTTATGCAGTAGGAGGATTAAGTGTTGGGGAGCCTAAGCCTTTAATGTATGAAGTATTAGACCATACAACTCCATTAATGCCTAAGGATAAACCAAGATATTTAATGGGTGTTGGAAGTCCAGATGCCTTAATCGAAGGTGTAATTAGAGGGATAGATATGTTTGACTGCGTACTACCGACTAGAATCGGTAGAAACGGTACTGCTATGACTAGTCATGGTAAAGTAATTATTAAAAATGCAAAGCATACTGAATCCTTTGAACCCTTAGATGTAGAATGTGGCTGCTATACATGTAAAAATTATTCAAGAGCATATTTAAGACATTTATTTAAGGCAGATGAAATATTAGGTTTAAGATTACTGACATATCATAACCTATATTTCTTATTGAAATTAATGGAAGAAATGAGACAGGCCATTAGAGAAGATAGATTGTTGGATTATAGGAAAAGTTTTTACGAAAAGTATGGCCTTAAATAATGCTAATATATAGCATAAAAAGGAAATTTGATAGTTCGCGTTGAATATATAATTTAAGTATTTAAACTTATTTAGAAAAGGGGTTATTAAATGGAAACACTGAGTCAATTAGTATTACCTTTTGGGTTTGCTGCAGGTATTTATTTTCTTATGATTCGCCCACAACAAAAGAAGGACAAGAAGATTAAAAATATGAGAAATAACCTAAAGGTTGGAGACGAGGTAACTACAATCGGTGGGATATATGGAAAAGTAATTAAAATCAAAGATGATATAATTACTATTGAAGTAGGTTCGGATAAAACTAAGCTTGCAATTGCTAAATGGGCAGTAGGAGATGTTGTTAATCCTGAGAATAATTAACTTTTATAAAAGTGGTAACCTTTTAGTAGGCTTATCACTTTTATTTATATAAATGAAACTTTTTACATCTTAAAAAAATGTAGGATTTATTCTAGGGAAATGAAGAAATTCAAAATCTTTACTTATGTTTTTTGGAAGAGTTGCCTTTAGAAATGAGATTAATGTGAAGAAGCTGATAGATGCACTAAAAGGTGAGCTAAGTGATAATTGTATAGATCCACGCATTGAAATAGAACAATTATAAGTGAAAATAGCTGTGCCTTTAATAAACTTAAATTAATCCAATAAAACATAATTTATATTAAACAAGCCAACTGAGGCTTGCTCATTTTTTTATAAATAGTTTTTTTGTCGTAAGATTGATTCTATTTCAGAAGAAGAAACTTTAGAATCATCATAATTAACAGTAACTGTATTAGCAAAGGAGTCTAATCTAACCGAATTAATACCATCAAGTTTAGATATAGAATTATGAATATTTTTTCCATTAGATTTTACATCAGTATTTAGTTTAAATTTATTTGCTTTCATATTTTTACCTCCTTAAATATTATTAGCTTTGTAGATATGTAATTATAAGTAGAAAACTAAGTTTCATTTTCCTTTTATATAGTGGTCTAATGACAGAAAATACAAATATAAACATATCATAAAAATTTCTACAGAAAAAGATGGTATAAATTATTCATTTCTATTTTAGTACATAAAAAAAACTTTGACATTGATGCGAATATATCAAAGTTTGTGATACAATTATCAAGTTAGTATTAATAATAATAAGGAGGAGATTAATGATGTTAAAGAGTAAATTATTAAAACTAACCATGGTAATTATGTTAGTTGGAAGTCTAATAGTAGGCTGTAGTTCACCTGCTACACCTAGTACAACGAATGGGGATAAAATTAGTACAGATGTAGTAGTAATAGGTTCTGGTGGAGCGGGATTATCTGCTGCTATAGAAGCTAAAAATGCAGGATTAGAAGTAATTGTAGTTGAAAAGATGGCATTTGTAGGTGGAAATACATTAAGAGCAACAGGTGGTTTAAATGCTGCGGGTACTTCTGTACAAGAAGCATTAGGAATTGAAGATAGTGCTGAAGTGCATTATGCTGACACTATGAAAGGTGGATATGATAAAAATGATCCAGAATTAGTTAAAGCCTTTACTGATAATGCAGCTGATGCAATTGAATGGTTATTATCTCTAGGTGGAGACTTTAATGACGTTGGTAAATTAGCAGGTTCTACAAATAACCGTTCCCATCGTCCATCCGGTGGAGCTCCTGTAGGTCCAGAAGTTGTTAAAACTTTAAAAACAGCAACAGAGCAACTAGGGATTCAAATTATGACAGAGACTACTGCAATCGAAATTGTAGCAGAAAATAATGTAGTATCTGGGATCGTTGCTGAAGATAAAGACGGAAAAGTTATTAACATAGAGGCAAAAGCTGTTATTTTAGCAACTGGTGGTTTTGGCGCCAATGCTACTATGCTAGTTGAGTGGGATAGTGCATTAGAAGGATTTGGTACAACTAATCAGCCTGGAGCTACTGGAGATGGAATTGCAATGGCTACGGCTATAGGTGCTGCCCTAGTAGATATGGAAGAGATTCAAACTCATCCAACTGCAGTACCAAGTAATGGTTATATGATTACTGAGGCTGTTAGAGGTAATGGAGCTATATTAATAAATAGAGATGGAAAGAGATTTGTAAATGAATTAGCAACAAGAGATGTTGTTTCTGCTGCTATGTTGGCACAAGAAGGACAAACGGGTTTCCTATTTTTTGATCAAAGCGTAACGGATTCTTTAAAAGCTATCCAAGACTATATTTACCAAGGAATTGTTATAGATGGTGAGACTATAGACGAGTTGGCAGGAAAATTAGAAATAGATACAGAAGCATTAGTTGCTACTGTTCAAGCTTATAATGGTTTTGTTACTTCAGGAGTAGATGGAGAATTTGGAAGAAATGATATGCCAAGATCTCTAAAAGTTAGTAAGTTTTATGCTATAGAAGTAGGTCCAGCAGTTCACCATACAATGGGTGGTATAAAGATTAATAATAAAGCGGAAGTAATAAATGTAGAAGGTAGCCCAATTGTTGGTTTATTTGCAGCAGGTGAAGTAACTGGCGGAGTACATGGGGGTAATAGATTAGGTGGAAATGCATTAGCAGACATAGTTGTATTCGGTAGAATAGCTGGAAAAAGCGCTACAGAATTTTTAAATAATTAATATTATATAGTAATAGTACTTAAAGGAGTGTTCCTAGTCGGAACCCTCCTTTTTAGTACTTTTTAGTCTACCTTATAATTATTTTATATAGTAATTCATTGAAGAATACTCTAAACTATTGAGAAAATTATCCATATGAATCCAGGAAAAATAAAAAACATAATTAACAACATTTTGATTCTTCTTTTTTTATTATGCTCAACTTCCCAATCACTTTCAATTTCATCTTCCTTTTGAATATCTAATTCTTCTTTGTTATACGCACCTATTATTTCTTTTGCACTTTCTAACAGTGATGACGGAACATACATGTCAATTCCGAAATTTGACCGACCCATAGAAATCGTCAAATATCCACCTGCACCTCTATATTTCTTTAGAAAAGGAATCTTATGTAACAGTAGCTGTGATTCTATTATTGATGCTTCCGAATCACTACCTACAGATAACAGGAAAATCTCTTTATCAAATTCAATACGTTCATTGTTCGTGGGGGCTATTGAAGAAACTAATTCAGAATCACATACACCACATGTTACAAACCCTTCTCTATATTCTTCTAGACACTCGGGACACCTTGGCATGTTATCACTCCCATCTCCTATTATTTCTTGCATTTTAATAGCTTTAATGATGTCATAATATAAAATGTTACTGTTTTTTTACTATTAATCATAACAATAATTGCTTTTGTGTAATTATATCAGTATAAGTGAATAATTGGAAACAGCTTGAAATTATATTGTTATTTCACTAATGTTTTTTAAAATAGCCTAAAACTTTGTGGTAGGCGTTAGGATTTTAACCTAAATTAAACAGTCAGTTGAATTATTTTTGTATATCAACGTAATAATCTGAATATTAGGCACCTTGTACGAATATTTATAAATATAGAGAAAAAGTTACATATTCAATAAGTGGAGGTGTCAAATTTGAAATTTAAAGCTAGAAATAGAATAAAACCTAAAACACAAACTTCTACAAAGGTTAAAAATAATAATATTATAAAAACCTATGGTATGGGCTTAATTAGGGGTTACGTGCTTTCTCTAGTTCTATTTTTAATTAGTGCCGTATTATTTACCTATACGAAGTTATCGGAAGGTATAATTCCTGCATTAATTTCATTTGTAATGATCATAAGCGTTGCCTATTCAGCTATCTATGTTTCTGTCCATAGAAAAAGTAAAGGCTGGCTTCATGGTGCAATCATAGGTGTAATTTATATGGTACTTATAGTTGCTTTAAGCTTAATATTTATTCCAGGGTTTACCCTAGACAAAGCCGTATATTATAGAATAATAATCTGTAAAGTTACTGGTTTAGTAGGTGGAATGATAGGTATAAATATAAAATAAATATACTTTTGCATTTTAAATATTTATGGTATAATTCTATAGTATTTAAAACTTAATAAGGGGGCATGAAACATGAAACATATTAAAACACTTAGTGGAGCGACTTTAGCTAATAGTGCTTCTAAAGGCGGATGTGGAGAATGTCAAACTTCTTGTCAATCTGCTTGTAAAACTTCTTGTACTGTTGCAAACCAAGAGTGCGAAAACCGTTAAGAAAAATACATAAAGCTAAACAGCAGTTTTGCATTGTTTTGTAACTGCTGTTTTTTTTCATGAGTAATAAAGTGTGTTTATAGGAAGGAGTAAGTTAGTAATGATCCATAAGTTTCATTCGGAGGGTACATATGTAGTACTAGATGTTAATAGTGGGGCAGTTCATGTTGTAGATGAAATTGCATTTAATGTACTAGATTACTATCCTCAGAAAGATAAATTAGAGGTTGTAGGTATATTAAGTCAAAAATACGATAGTCAAGATATAAAAGAGGCTATAGAAGAAATTGACACTTTAATTAAAGACGGGCTATTATATAGAGAAGAAAGATATATAACCCATGAAAATTTTATTAATAAAAAGCCTGTAGTTAAGGCCCTTTGCTTACACATTGCCCATGATTGCAATATACGATGTCAATACTGCTTCGCCTCACAAGGTAACTTTAAGGGTGAAAGGTCTATGATGTCTGTAGATATAGGGAAAAAAGCAATCGATTTTTTATTAGAGAAGTCGGGTACAAGAAGAAATTTAGAGGTAGACTTCTTTGGTGGAGAGCCTTTAATGAATATGGATACAATTAAGGAAATAGTAAGCTATGGTAGATTAAAGGAGAAGGAATATAATAAAAATATTCGATTTACGTTAACTACTAATGGTGTATTATTAAATGATGAAAATATGAAGTACATCAATGATGAGATACACAATATTGTTTTAAGTATAGACGGAAGACCTGAAACTAATGATAAAATGAGATATACAATCAATGGTGATGGAACCTATGAATTAATTCTTCCAAAGATTAAAAAAATGGCAGAGCTTAGGAAGGACAAGCATTACTATGTAAGAGGAACCTTTACTAGACATAATAAGGATTTTGCAGAGGATGTACTTCACTTAGCTGACTTAGGTTTTGAAAACCTATCCGTAGAGCCTGTTGTTGCTGAACCTCATCATGATTATGCTATTAGGGAAGAGGACTTGCCACAAATATTTATGCAATATGATTATTTAGCAGATCAACTATTGAAAAGAAGCAAAACAGATAAAAAATTCAATTTCTTCCACTTTAATATTGATTTAAACCAAGGTCCATGTGTAATCAAAAGATTATTAGGATGTGGTGCAGGTGCTGAATATCTAGCTGTTACTCCTGAAGGAGAGCTTTATCCATGTCATCAATTTGTTGGAAATGAAAAATTTAAGGTCGGTAATGTTATAGATGTTTCTTTAGACACCACCTTATATAATCATTTTTCTGAAGCTCATGTATACAATAAGGAAAAATGCAATGAGTGTTGGGCAAAGTTTTATTGTAGCGGCGGGTGCCATGCCAATGCATATAACTTTAACCAGGACATATATAAGCCATATAGTATAGGCTGTGAGATGGAGAAGAAAAGAATTGAGTGCGCTATTATGATTCAAGCGAAATTATCCAACGAAGAACAGATGTAAATAATGGATAGATTTATAAAAAATTAGTAATAGTGTATAAAACTACATCGCAAATATGAGTAAAATACTGGTATAATCAATATTGTATGTAAAGCTTCAATATTGACGCTTTTATATGTTGAGTATATAATTAAACTTATGATATTAGGTTAGGGGGAAGGCATAATGAAAATGAAAAGCGCAATAATATTTTTAATAATTATTGCAATTGTAGGGTTATCAACGTACACTGCATTGAATGGTTTACAGTTAGGAGAGTATGAAATTAGGCCTGTAAAAGAGGCAATTAATCAAGGGTTAGATTTACAAGGTGGAGTTTATGTAGTATATGAGGCAGAAACTGATGCTACAGGTAGTGAACTTGACCAAATGATTCAACAAACTATTGAAGTATTTAGAAGAAGAGTTGACTCTATGGGACTTCTTGAGCCAGTGATTGTTAGAGAAGGTGAAAGAAGAATTCGTGTTGAGCTTCCGGGTGTAGACAATGCACAGGATGCATTAGAGCTTATTGGTAAGACAGCTCAGTTGCAGTTTGTTACTCCAGATGGTGAAGTTATCCTAACAGGTAATAATGTTAGAAAGGCCGAGGCAACTTTTGCTAATAGCGTACCTGTAGTTGGATTAGAATTTGATAGTGAAGGAACTAAAGCCTTTGCAGACGCTACAACAAAGTTTATCGGAGATAGAATATATATTGTTTTAGATGAAGAAGTTATATCTGCACCAACTGTAAGAAATGTAATTTCAAATGGTGTTGGTCATATTGAAGGTGGATTTACAGTAGAGGATGCAGCAAGACTTGCTTCTCTAATTAGAGCTGGAGCACTTCCTGTTAACCTAGCAGAGGTAGAATCTTCTTCTATTACTGCTACTCTAGGTGTTAATGCATTAAATCGAAGTGTACAAGCTGCTCAAATCGGTATTATTCTAATTCTACTATTTATGCTAGTATACTATAGAATACCTGGATTAGTAGCAAATATAGCTTTAGTAATTTATGTTTTATTAGTGTTAGGGATCTTTGCAGGCTTAAATGCTACATTAACTTTGCCTGGTATTGCAGCTTTAATACTTTCAGTGGGTATGGCAGTAGATGCTAATGTAATTATCTTTGAAAGAATTAAAGAAGAGATTAAACTTGGTAAAACTGTGAGATCTGCAATTGATTCAGGATTTAAAAGTGCATTTAGAGCTATATTAGATTCAAATATTACAACTCTTATTGCAGGTGTTGTGTTATATCAATTTGGTACAGGTCCAATTAGAGGTTTTGCTGTAATGTTAATTGTAGGTATTGCAGTGAGTTTATTTACAGCAGTTTTCGTTACAAGATTCTTACTAAAGCTTCTTGTTGGAATGAATGTAACTAACAATAAATTATACGGTGCGTAAGGGGGAAAAATCATGAAATTTGTAGAGAATAAAAAAATATCCTTTGCCATCTCAACTATAATTATAGCCATAGGTTTAGTTATGACGATGATAAATGGATTAAACTACGGAATAGACTTTACTGGTGGAACATTAATAGAAATTGATTTACATCAAGCAGTAGAGGTAGATGAGGTAAGAGAAATCATTAACCAATTCGATACTACTTCTAGTATAAGTTTCTTAGGTGAAGATAGACAAGTAGTTCAAATTAGAACTACTGCTGATTTTAATAGTGAGGTTAGATCAGATATATTTGAACAGTTCAAAGAAAAGTATAATCTAGAAGAAAATGAGCCTGCAAGATCACAACAATTCGGTCCTGCAATAGGTAAGGAGATAAGGGATAGAGCATTACTATCTATTATTGTTGCTGCAATTGGAATGCTAATCTATATTTCATATAGATTTGAGTTTAGATTTGGTGTTGCTGCGGTTGTAGCACTTATTCATGACGTTTTAATAGTTCTTTCGGTATATGCTATATTCAGAGTCCCAGTTAACGGACCTTTTGTTGCTGCGATTTTAACTATAGTAGGTTACTCAATAAATGATACTATCGTAGTATTCGATAGAATAAGAGAAAATTTAAGATTTTTAAGAAAATCAAACTATACTCAAATTGCTAATGATAGTATTAACCAGACTGTAAGACGTTCAATTAATACTTCATTAACTACATTAATTACAATAGTTGCTCTTTATGTATTAGGGGTACAACAAATTAGAGATTTCGCTCTACCGTTAATTGCTGGGGTTATTGCTGGAACATATTCATCAATTTTTATTGCCAGTCCAGTATGGGTAATGCTTAAAGAAAAGCAAAGCGGAAAATCATATAAAGCAAATACAGAAACGAACTAATAAAAAGGCAGCATAGGCTGCCTTTTTAAATAGTCTAAAGGACTATTTCTAATTAATATATGCAGGTGATAAAATGCTTAATAGAAAATATTGGATATATAGGGACCATGAGCAAGTACATATTGATAACTTAGTTAAGGAATTAAATATATCTGAAATAACTGCTAGACTTCTAATTAATCGAGGATTTACCGATTGTAGTAAAGCTGCAGTTTTTTTAAATTCATCATTAGATGATTTAAATGATCCATATTTGTTAAAAGATATGGATAGGGCCGTTTCAAAAATAAAGAAAGCTATCGATGAAAAGCAGGCTATCTGGATATATGGAGATTATGACGTAGATGGTATATCTAGTACTGCAGTACTCATTAAATATTTCAACTTAATTAATTTTCCTGTTAATTATTATATTCCAGATAGAATAGAAGAAGGCTATGGAATAAATTTAAGTGCGATTGAGAAAATTGCTTCAGAGGGCGGCAATTTGATTATTACAGTAGACTGTGGTATTACAGCTGTAAAAGAAGTAGAAAAGGCTAAAGAGCTTGGCATTGATGTAATAATTACGGATCATCATGAGTGTCAAAGGGAATTGCCTAGAGCTATAGCTATAATTAATCCTAAACAGGATGGATGCAACTACCCATTTAAAATGCCTTGTGGATGCGGTATAGCATTTAAATTAATACAAGCCCTATTACCAAAGGAAATATTTATAAGCCATATAGATATATTCATTGATATAGTTGCGATTGCAACTATTGCGGATATGGTACCTTTAACTGATGAAAACAGAATATTTGTTAAATATGGTTTAGGAATTATAGAAAATAGCAATAATTTAGGTATAAAAATGTTAGTGGAAAGCTGTGGTTTAGAAGGAAAGAAAATTACTGCTGGACACATTGGATATATGATCGCACCAAGAATAAATGCTGCGGGTAGAATTAGTTCTCCGCAGAATGCAGTAAGGCTGTTAATAACTGATGATATAAATGAAGCTAGGAATTTGGCAAAGCTTTTAAGTGATGAAAATAGTAAAAGGCAAGATATGGAGGCGGAAATAGTAGAAGAGGCCTTGAGAATTGTAGAATCAGATAAAAATTACGAACACGAAAAAGTATTAGTTATAAGTGGCGATGGATGGCATCATGGGGTTATAGGAATAGTGGCCTCAAGAGTTGTAGAGAAATTTCACAAGCCAACAATAATTTTAGCTGTTGAACACGGGATTGCTAAGGGGTCAGCTCGAAGCATTTCAAAGTTTAATCTGTTTAAAGCCTTGGAAAGCTGTGGCGATCTTTTCTTGAAATTTGGAGGACATGAACAGGCTGCAGGGTTAACCTTGCTACAAGAAAATGTACAAGCATTTAGGACAAAAATAAATGAGCTCGCAAATGAAATTCTTTCAGAGGAAGACTTAATACCTGAAATTCATTGTGATACGGAGTTAATGCTAAATAACATAAATGAATCATTTATTGACGAACTTTCAAATTTAGAGCCTTATGGTATAGGAAATCCAACACCACAATTTTACTGTATCAATCTAAAAACTAAAAAGATAAATATTTTAGGCAGTGATGGAAAGCACATTAAGATTCAATTTTCAGAGGGTAATAAAGTAATAGAATCTATTGGCTTTAATATGGGAAGTTATGCGGCTGCTATTGAACATAATAATAAAATTGGGGCAGTGTTTACACCTGAGTTTAATTTTTTTAATAACAAAAAGACTATACAGTTAAAGCTTAAGGATATAAAATTGTTTTCTAATACATATACCAATGAGGAAATTAAGACC
Source organism: Serpentinicella alkaliphila (assembly GCF_018141405.1). Taxonomy (NCBI): domain Bacteria; kingdom Bacillati; phylum Bacillota; class Clostridia; order Peptostreptococcales; family Natronincolaceae; genus Serpentinicella; species Serpentinicella alkaliphila. The sequence continues at coordinate 2,753,948 of NZ_CP058648.1, read as the reverse complement.
CAATACTTTAACTCATTTATTGAAAAAAAAATGGTTGAAGATATAAAAGAAGTTGACTTATCGACTCTAAATAATTATATCCATTATTACGAGGATAAGGATTACTTTTTAGTTAACTATATTTATAGGGCTGAAGGTCCACTACTAATAATCGTAAATACATTAGAACAGGCTTCTAGAATATTTAAATTAATGGATATTAGGCAAGGGAGTAGTAGTCGGGTAAATATTTTCTTCAATAACCCTATAGATAATAACCGCCACAAAAATACAATTGATATTATAATTAATCCAAATATTGATAAAATTCAGTATAAAATATATAATAATATTATTGCATATGATTTCTTCTTTACACAAATGGACTTAATTACATTTATTACTAAGGAACAAAGTGTAAATAAAATAATTCTATATGAGAAAAATGACGAATTATCAAATGAAAGATTTATAAAAAGTATTACTCCAACTAGAGATAAACTAACAATAGTTTATAAAGCATTAAGGGATAATTTTAATAACTCTACTGTTGAGTTAAGTGAAATTATTTCATATATTAAAGGACAAAAATTTGATATAAATACTATTCTTTTAAATAGGTCATTAGTAATTTTCTCAGAGGGTAATCTAATAAAAGATCCATTTATTCTTGGACAGAAAGGGTATGTAAGTATTAATATAGAGGTACAAAAAAGCAAAATAAATATTGAAGATTTACTAAGCTACAAATCATATATTGATTGTTATAATAGCTTCCTAAATTATAAAAAAAGGTTGCTTAACCATATCGAGGAGGAAAGAAAATGGACTTAAGAAGTAAGATTAGAGAAATTCAGGATTTTCCACAAGAGGGTATTAACTATAAGGATATAACTACTCTTTTAAAGGATAAAGAGGCCTTTAAATATTCAATTGATAAATTATCTGAGCAATTAAAGGATTTAAATGTTGATATTGTAGTTGGTCCAGAATCAAGAGGCTTTATATTTGGTTGCCCAGTGGCGTATAACATTGGGGCGGGTTTTGTTCCTATTAGAAAGCCTGGTAAGCTTCCTGCTGAAACTATTAAATATGAATATGCATTAGAATATGGAACTGATACTCTAGAAATACATAAGGATGCTATTACAAAAGGGCAAAGAGTAGCAATTGTTGACGATCTACTAGCAACAGGTGGGACAGTTTTAGCCACTGCTAAATTAGTTGAACAATTAGGCGGAGAAGTTGTTTCAATGAATTTTTTAATAGAATTAACCTTTTTAAACGGAAAAAATGTACTTAAAAATTATAAGACAAGCTCATTAGTTCAATATTAGAATAGAATTATATATATAAATCTTAGATGTACTGAAAAGAGTGATTAGGATATGTTAGAAAATTTTATTAGTATGATAGAAGAATATAATCCTAACTGTGATGTGGAATTAATTGTTAAGGCGTACAACTTTGCAGAGGCTGCTCACGAAGGCCAAATGAGAAAGTCTGGAGAACGCTTTTTTTCACATCCAGTTGAAGTGGCAAAAATCCTAATCCAGCTACAAATGGATAGTAGTACAATTGCTGCAGGTTTATTACACGATGTCATTGAAGACACATATTATGGGTATAAGGAATTAAGGCTTGAATTCGGTGAAGAGATCGCTGAACTAGTGGAAGGCGTAACTAAATTGACTCGTCTTTCCTTTGAATCAAAGGAAGAACGACAGGCTGAAAATTTAAGAAAAATGTTTATTGCAATGGCTAAGGATATAAGAGTTATCCTTATAAAATTAGCAGATAGACTACATAATATGAGAACTTTAAAGTATCAGAGTGATGAAAAGAAAAAAGAGAAAGCAATGGAGACTCTAGAAATTTTTGCCCCTATAGCTAATAGGTTAGGTATATCTAGAATTAAGTGGGAATTAGAAGATCTATGCTTAAGGTATATTGATACAGATGGCTATTACGAATTAGTAGAAAAAGTAGCACAAAAACGTAAAGACAGAGAAATGTTTATAAATACGGTAATAAGTCAGCTACATGAAAAGCTAGAGGAATTTGAAATAGAAAGTGAAATTTCAGGTAGACCTAAGCATTTCTATAGCATCTATAGAAAAATGAAGTATCAAGGTAAGTCCTTTGATGAAATATTTGACTTTTTGGCTATTAGGGTTTTAGTTGGATCTATTAAAGATTGCTATGGGGTTTTAGGTGTTGTACACACCCTATGGAAGCCAATACCAGGCAGATTTAAGGATTATATTGCTATGCCAAAACCTAATATGTATCAATCTTTACATACAACGGTTATTGGTCCAAAGGGCGACCCATTTGAAATACAGATTAGAACATATGAAATGCACCAAATTGCTGAATATGGTATTGCTGCCCATTGGAAGTATAAGGAAAATAAAACTGATGCGGAGCAAGCAGATATAGATGATAAATTAGCATGGCTAAGACAGATGCTTGAGTGGGAAAAGGAAACTAAAGATCCTAAAGAATTTATGGAGTCATTAAAAATTGACCTATTTACTAATGAGGTATTTGTATTTACTCCAAAGGGTAAGGTTATTAGTTTACCAACCGGCTCTACTCCAATAGATTTTGCATATAAGATTCACTCTGATATTGGAAATAAATGTGTAGGTGCTAAAGTTGATGGAAGAATAGTACCAATAGACTATAAGCTTAAAAATGGTAATATAGTCGAAATTTTAACATCTTCAAGCAGTAATGGTCCAAGTAGGGATTGGCTTAAAATTGTTAAGAGCTCTCAGGCTGCTGCAAGAATTAAGCAATGGTTTAAAAAAGAGCGAAGAGAAGAAAATATTGTAAAGGGTAAAGAGCTCCTAGATAAAGAGCTTAGAAGAAAAGGAATAATTTTGACTGAAGCTAATTTAGCTAAAATATCAAATGTCATTTCTAAAAAATTAAGCTTACCAACTGAAGAAGACCTATATGCGGCAATAGGTTATGGTGGAATTACATTAAACCAAGTAATACCTAAAATAAGGGACCATATTAAGAAAGATGCACCTAAGGAAACTATTGAAGAATTACCACAAGTAAGTAACCAAAAACAACAACATCATGATCGAAAGAATAAGAAGAGCCAAGGTGTTACAGTTAAGGGAATAGATAACATAATGATTAGATTTGCAAGATGTTGTAATCCAGTGCCAGGTGATGACATAGTGGGATATATAACTAGAGGCAGAGGGGTTTCGGTTCATAGAAGCGACTGCCCAAGTTTAAAAGAAAGTGCTGAAACTACAGAGAGATATATTGAAGTTGATTGGGATACTACAAAGCCTATTTGCTTTAATGTGGAAATCCAAATTAGAGCTAGTGATAGAAAAGGACTGCTATCCGAACTAACAAAAATTCTATCAGAAGCAAGAGTCACTGTAACTTCACTAAATGCTAGAACTAATAAAGAAAAAATCGCCTTATTAAATCTAGTATTAGAAATTACAGATACAGAGGATCTAGATAAGCTTATGACTAAATTTAGACACGTTAAGGGAGTACTAGATGTATTTAGGGTTTTAACGTAGTTAGGGGGTTCATATGAGGGCTGTAGTACAAAGAATAAGTCAAGGTAAAGTTGAGGTAAATAATCAATTAACTGGGGAAATCGAAAAGGGCCTTTTAGTATATTTAGGAATATCTGCAGATGATACTGTAGAAGATATAAAATATATGGTTGAGAAAGTAATCAACCTTAGAATATTTGAAGATAGTGAAGAAAAAATGAATTTATCATTAATAGATACAAATGGTAGGCTTCTATTGGTATCTCAATTCACACTTATGGGGGATTGTAGAAAAGGTAGAAGACCAAACTTTAGTGAAGCTGCAAGACCAGAAAAGGCTCAGGAGCTTTACAATATTTTTATTGAAGAATGCAAGATAAACAACATAATAGTTGAAACCGGGGTTTTTCAAGCTCATATGATGGTTCACTCGATTAATGATGGACCAGTTACAGTACTTATAGATAGTAAAAAATTATTTTAGGAGGACTTAAGGATGATATTAGAAAGAGTAGTAGTTGGATCATATGCAGTAAATTGTTATATTGTTGGTGACGAAAAAACTAGGGAAGCGATTGTAGTTGATCCTGGAGCTGATGGAAAGGCTATCTTAGCAGCTGTAAATAAACATAACTTAAAAGTTAAATATATAATACTTACTCATGCCCATGGAGATCACATTGGGGCATTAGATGTAGTAAAGGCCGAAACTAAAGCACCAGTTCTTTTACATCAAAATGATGATGGAATGCTTCAAGATAAAAATAGAAATTTCACATCTTTTATGGGTGGTAAGGCTATTGAGATGGGAGCAGATCAATTCCTTAATGATGGTGATGTTTTAAATATTGGAGATATGGAACTTAAAATTATACATACACCAGGACACTCTAAGGGTGGAATATGTATTTTATTTGAAAATGTTTTAATTTGTGGGGACTCCTTATTTGCTGGTTCTATTGGTAGAACAGATTTAGAAGGTGGAAATTATGCTCAACTAATTCAAGCAATTAAAGATAAAATATTGGTATTAGATGATAGCATCAATGTACTACCAGGTCATGGGCCTACGTCTACAATTGGTAGAGAAAGAGTTTCAAATCCATTTTTAAGTTAAGAAGCTTTAATTAGGCCTTAGGGGATTTTAATCCCCTGGGCATTAATTATATACATTAAGAAGCATAAAGACCATTTATAAGCATAAACGAGGTAATGAAATGTTAAAAATTAAGGCATATAATCACAACTATAGTTATGAAATAACAGAACTTCTAAAGGTATTTCAACTTTCTGGAGAGGTAATTCCATGTACCTATTCTTCAGAGGGAGTACTTTTAAATATAGAGCCTGAGAATTCTAATGAAATTATCAGTAAATTAGAGTTTAAGGACAATAAAATTATAGTTGCTACTGTAGGTCGATTAAATGAAGTATATGATAAATTTGTAGAAGAAGCTGACAGAACTAATGACATACTTAGAGATACTAAATTATGTAAGTTGTTTGTTAAAAGGGGTATTTATGCTTTACTTAAAAAACTGGTCAAAAAAGATACACCTTGGGGCATATTAACTGGAATTAGACCAACTAAGCTAGTACATGAAATGTTAAAGGATAATTTAGATGATTCAGAAATTATAGAGAATTTAAAGACTCTATACTTTATAGCAGAACATAAAGCAAATCTATTGTTACAAGTAGCAAAGACAGAGTATAAGGTTCTATATCCTATAGATGATAATAAAATCAGTCTATATGTAAGTGTGCCTTTCTGTCCTACAAAATGTACCTATTGCTCATTTCCATCAAACCCTATGAAAAAGGCAGGCCATTTAACAGAAACATATGTCGATAGATTATGTGAAGAAATAGAGAAAACAGCAAAGCTTGACTCTGTAAGAACCAAGGATATTGATACTGTTTATATTGGTGGTGGAACTCCAAGCTCCTTAACTCATACTGAAATAGAGAAGATACTAGATTGCCTGAAAAACAACTTTAATTTGACTAATATTAGAGAATATACATTCGAGGCTGGCAGGCCAGAAACCATTACTTTTGAAAAACTCAAAGTTTTTAAAGGATATGGAGTTACAAGAATAAGTATTAATCCTCAAACAATGAATGACTGTACATTAGAGCATATAAATCGTGAGCATAGGGCAGATGATATAGTTAAAGCCTATAATATGGCAAAGGAAGCAGGTTTTAATAATATTAATATGGATATTATTATTGGATTACCAAATGAGAACATAGATATGTTAAAATATACAATGGAGCAAATTAAAAATATAAGTCCTACGAACATTACAGTACATACTTTGGCAATAAAAAGGGCATCGAACTTAAAGGAAAACAACTATAGTAATAGTGCAAGTGATAGTGAAATTTTAGATATGATTCAGCTTACAATGGAATATGCGAATTCTATGGGATTAAATCCATATTATCTATATAGACAAAAGCATATGGTAGGTAACTTAGAAAATATCGGTTATTGCAAACCGGGATATGAAGGGATTTACAATATTCAAATAATGGAAGAAAAACAAACAATAATTGCTTTTGGAGCAGGGGCTGTAACCAAGATTGTATTTAATGAGGAAAATAGGTTAGAGAGAGTTCCAAATGTTAAAAGTCTTGAACATTATTTAGATAGAGTGGATGAAATGGTAGAAAGAAAAAGAAAAATCTTGGAGGGGATCGTATGCTAACTAAAGCACCTAGGGGGACACATGATGTTTTACCTAATGATGCATATAAATGGCAGTATATTGAGGAAATAGCAAAAAAAGTAGCTGAAAATTTTGGATATAAAGAAGTGAGAACACCTGTATTTGAGCATACAGAATTATTCGAAAGAGGCATTGGGGATACAACTGACGTAGTTGAAAAAGAAATGTATACCTTTGAGGACAGAGGTAAAAGAAGTATTACCCTTAAGCCTGAGGGAACTGCCCCAGTAGTTAGGTCCTTTATTGAGCATAAGCTATATGCAGATAGTCAACCTACTAAGCTTTATTACATAACACCAGTATTTAGATATGAAAAACCTCAAGCCGGAAGATATAGAGAGCATCATCAATTTGGAGTAGAGGTTTTTGGAGCATCAAATCCCTCAATAGATGCTGAAGTGATCAATCTTGCAATGTCTATATACAAGGCCCTAGGGGTAGAGAAACTTGAACTTAGAATTAACAATATTGGTTGCCCAAAATGCAGAGAGGTTTATAATAAGGCCTTAAGAGACTATTTATCTCAAAAATTAGACAAGCTTTGTGGCACTTGCCAAGGCCGTTTTGATAGAAACCCTATGAGAATAATCGATTGTAAAGTCGATAGTTGTCAGGAACAAATAGTAGATGTACCTCTTATGATTGACTATATTTGTGAAGAATGTGACGATCATTTTAGTGGTCTAAAGAAATATTTAGAGGCTTTAGAAATAAAGTATATTATTGACCCTAGAATAGTAAGGGGATTAGACTATTATACAAAAACTGCCTTTGAGATTATTACAGATGAGGCAGGGAAAAAAGGAACCTTATGTGGGGGCGGACGTTACGATAAGCTAGTAGAGGATTGTGGTGGTCCTCAGACTCCTGGTGTTGGCTTCGGCATGGGTTTAGAGAGAGCTATATTGTCTTTAGAAACTCAAAATATTGAAATACCAAAACCTAAGGATATCGATGTATTTATTGTAACTATGGATGAAGAATCCTCATTATTAGGCTTTAATATTTTAAACAAGCTAAGAAATGCAAATATTAAGTCGGATCAAAACCATATAACAAGAGGAGTAAAGGCTCAGTTTAAGTATGCTGATAAAAAAGAGGCTACTTTTACAATTGTAATTGGTGAAGATGAAGTAAAAAATAATGCTGTTTTAATTAAAGACATGATAAAAGGTGAGCAAGAAATTGTTAATGTTAACGTGGTTGTACAGTTTTTAAAAGAAAGACTTGGGGAGAGATAAGAATATGAAAAGAACACATATGTGTGGAACTCTAAATGAAAATAATATTAATGAGTTTGTGGAGCTCTGCGGATGGGTCCAAAAAAGAAGAGATTTAGGTGGACTTATTTTCGTGGATTTAAGAGATAGATCTGGAATTGTACAGGTTGTGTTTGATAAGGATATATCTGAGGAGGCATTTTCAAAGGCAGAAAAACTAGGTTCTGAATATGTAATAGCTGTTTCAGGAAAAGTATTTAAAAGACAATCTGTAAATCCGAATATACCTACAGGACAAATCGAAATCTTCGCTGAATCTATAGAGGTACTGAATTCCGCAGAAACAACACCAATATATATTAAAGATGATGATGAAGTATCAGAAAATCTAAGATTAAAATATAGATATTTAGATTTAAGAAAGCCTTCAATGCAAAAAAACTTAATCTTAAGACATAAGGTATCTAACTGCGTAAGAAACTTTTTAAATGATGAAGGCTTTATTGAAGTTGAAACACCAATGCTGACCAAAACAACTCCTGAAGGGGCTAGAGATTACTTAGTACCTAGTAGAGTTAACCCTGGTAAGTTTTATGCCTTACCTCAATCGCCTCAGTTATTTAAACAACTTCTAATGGTATCTGGAATGGATAGATATTTCCAAATAGTAAAGTGTTTTAGGGATGAAGATTTAAGAGCAGATAGACAGCCGGAGTTTACACAAATAGACTGTGAGATGTCTTTCGTAAATGTAGATGATGTTATTGCTGTGAATGAAAAACTACTACAAAAGATTTTTAAAGATATTTTAAATATAGAAATCAACTTACCTTTAAAAAGATTAACATATAATGAGGCTATGAGTAGATATGGTTCTGATAAACCAGATACAAGATTCGGGTTTGAATTAGTTGATGTGTCTGAGTTAGTTAAAAATTGTGGATTTAAAGTATTTACATCTGCAATCGAAAATGGTGGAAGTGTACAATGTATTAATATAAAAGGCTATGGAGATAAATTTAGTAGAAAAGATATAACTGCTTTAGAGGAATATGCCAAAACCTATGGTGCAAAGGGTCTTGCATGGATTAAAATAACTGACGAAGGAGTTACTTCGCCTATTGCAAAATTCTTTAGTGAGGAAGAAATAGAAAGTATCTTAAAGACTGCTGAAGCTAGTAAGGGTGACTTAGTGTTATTTGCTGCGGATAAGCTTTCTATAGTATATGATTCATTAGGACACTTAAGACTAGAAATTGCTAAAAGACTTAACCTCCTAGAAACTGATGAATATGATTTGTTATGGGTTACTGAGTTCCCATTATTTGAATATGATGAAGATGCAAATCGCTATGTAGCAAAGCACCATCCTTTTACATCACCAATGGATGAGGATATAGAAATGTTAGAAAATAACCCTGCTGAGGCTAGAGCTAAGGCCTACGACATAGTTCTAAATGGACATGAAATAGGAGGAGGAAGTATAAGAATCTATTCTTCAGAGCTTCAACAGAAAATGTTTAAAGCTTTAGGATTCTCGGAGGAAGAGGCTTGGGATAAGTTTGGTTTCCTATTAGATGCATTTAAATATGGAACTCCTCCCCATGGTGGGATTGCCTTTGGGCTTGATAGACTAGTTATGCTTTTAGCTGGAGAAGATAATATTCGCCAAGTTATAGCATTCCCAAAAACTCAAAATGCATCTTGTCCTATGACAAATGCTCCATCTGTTGCAGATAAAAAACAATTAGATGAGTTAAATATTTCTACTAAAAATATTTAATGATAATTTGAAAAGTAGAGTATTTTATGCTATAATTTGAGTATAATAAAGTTATGAATTTACCTGCCATGTATGTAAATTCGGCTCAGTTTTGATCCAACATATTTACATCGGGAATCCGAGTTTGTCTAACTAGTAAATGCCTCGATTAGTAATGTGGACTTACGAACTGGATAGCGGGATACCCACCTTCGAGAGAGGGTTCCAAAACCACCGAAATACGGCATGGCGGGTATAATAATAAGTATAATCATTTCCTAATAAAATTTATTAGGAAATTTTTTGATTTATATATAAGTATGTTTTAATTATTTGAAATAAACAAAAAATAATAATAATATGTTATACTGTATTTTGAAGAAAAACATTAAAATTTAGCAATAGGAGGAAAATAATGGCATTACATTCTTTTTCTAGATCAGAATTATTGATTGGTACAGAAGGTTTAAATAAATTGAAAGAAAGTAAAGTTGCAGTTTTTGGAATTGGTGGGGTAGGTACCTTTACGGTTGAGGCATTAGCAAGAACAGGTGTAAGTAAATTTGTACTTGTAGATGATGATGATATATGCTTAACTAATATAAATAGACAACTACACGCAACTCGTTCTACAGTTGGTAAACCAAAGGTAGAAGTAATGAAGGAGCGTATTTTAGATATTAATCCAAATGCAGAAGTTATAACTTACAGAGAGCTATATAATAGCGAGAGTGCTGAAAGGCTTCTTTCTGAAGACTATGATTATGTTGTAGATGCAATTGATATGGTTACGGCTAAAATTGATTTAATAGTTAGGTGTAAGGAGAAAAATATACCGATAATAAGTAGTATGGGAGCTGGTAATAAACTGGATCCTACTAAGTTTGAAGTTACAGATATATTTAAAACATCTATATGTCCTCTTGCAAAAGTTCTTCGTAAGGAATTAAGAAAAAGAGGGGTCAAGGATTTAAAGGTAGTTTATTCTAAGGAAGAGCCTATGACACCATTTGTAATAAATAGTGACTGTAAAACAGATTGCATATGTACTAACAAAAACCGTACATGTACAGTAAAACATCAAATACCAGGAAGTGTTGCTTTCGTTCCTTCTGTAGTAGGATTAATATTAGCGTCAGTTGTAGTTAGAGACTTAATAAGTAAATAGGGGGTGTTTAGTTTGAAACAAGTGGGTGTAGTAACAAATGTTTTAGATGATAAAAATGCAATGGTATTGGTTAAAAGACATTCCAGCTGTGAAAACTGTAATGCTTGTAAAATGGGCAGAGAGGAGAAAACTTTAGAGGTAGAGGCAATAAACCGAGCTCAGGCACAAGTAGGGCAAAATGTCACAGTTGATCTTGAACATCAAAATGTTTTAAAGGCTGCATTTATTATTTATTTGATACCTTTAGTTACTCTAATATTTACTGTAGCTATAACAATAACAATATTTGATAATGAACTTATCAGCGCTCTAGTTGGCTTTATTTCAATGGCTATTGTATTTTTAGTAATTAAAAAGAATGAGCATAAATTTAAAGATAACGAAGAGTATATTCCAGTTATAACTGAAATTATTGAGACTGAATAGTAAAAAAAGGAGCCATCAATTTGGGCTCCTTTTAAGCTTTCTAAATGAGTTAACTGATAAAACGACTGTTAATGCACCTGCTATTGCGATAGAAACAAGTACTGTTTCACTACCATATCTAACAGCAGCACTATAATTATTTTGAATTATTGAGAGCATTGTATAGTATAAGGCATGTCCTGGAACTAATGGAACAATAGCAGGAACTATAAATATTGTAGCAGGAAATTTAAATTTAACTGCAAATGTTTCAGCAAGTATTGCTATAGCTAAGGATGCAACAAAAGTAGATAATACGCTGGAGTGGGTTATATTATGAAAAAGATTATATATTACCCATGAAAATCCACCGGCAAAACCTGCATTTAAAATAGCAGTCCGAGGTAAATTAAAAAGTACAGCAAACCCTATAGTACAGGTTAAGGCAATAATAAAATCATACAGATATATCATAATAATTTACCTCCTGAGATTAATATCCATAGTTGAAGTATAAAACCAACACCAAATGCAATAGAAGTAGCAATGATTACAGCTTCTGCGGCTTTGGCTAACCCAGAAATTAAATCCCCAGAGATAGAATCTCTTACAGCATTAGTAATAGCTACACCGGGAACCATAACCATTATAGCACCAACTACTACCATATCAATACGTATTGCTGGATAAAGACTTGCGAATATAATTGCAAATATTGTAGCCACACAGCCACCAGAAATATTCGTAAGAAAGGGTGGGAAGCTAATTTTATCTAGGTTTTTTATTGAAAAAGTAACCATTATACTTGTTATAAATGCCGCCATAAATTCAAATATATTAGCTCCAAATAGTAATGTAACAAAGGCACTAGCTATTCCACCAAAGATTGCATGTATTAAAGCTGGATAAGGTTTAATTTTATCAATATCCTTTAATATATTAAATGCTTCTTCTATTGACATGTCAGAAGAAACAAACTGTCTAGAAAAATCATTAACTTTTGCTACTCTGTTAAGATTAATGCTTCTTGATTTTATTCTCCTAACAAGAGTTATAATATCTTCAGGCTTGTCTCCTTTATTATTTAATGAGAGAAAAATGCCTGTTGGAGTAACGAAGGATTCTACATAATCAAAGCCTCGGGAGGTACACATTCTAACTATAGTATCCTCAACTCTATAGGTCTCAGCACCGCTTTGAAGAAGAATTTCTGCTGTATATAAAGTCATTTTTAAAAGTTTTTTACTATCAATTTCATTCACAATTTATCGCCCCCAATAAAAAGTATATAAATTCATATTAACATATCATTTCTTAAAATAAAAATACTAATACGAAATCAGGATAATATTTTACGAAATATCAAAAAATATGTCATAATGTTGCAAAAATGAATTAAAGACAATATAATATATATATTATAAAAATAGATAATCGAAGGGAGAAGTACATATGGATTTTAAATCACTAATGAAGGTAGATCCGGAAATCTTTCAGGTAGTTGAAAGAGAGACAAATAGACAAAGAAATAAAATTGAATTAATCGCCTCTGAAAATTTTGTGTCTGAAGCTGTTATGGAGGCAATGGGTAGCCAATTAACTAACAAATATGCTGAGGGTTATCCGGGGAAAAGGTATTACGGTGGTTGCGAAGAGGTAGATATTGCAGAAGACCTTGCTAGAAATAGATTAAAACAATTATTTAATGCAGACCATGCAAACGTACAACCTCATTCTGGAGCAAATGCTAATTTAGGAGTTTATTTAGCTGTACTTAATCCTGGAGATACAGTTTTAGGGATGAATTTATCCCATGGTGGACATTTAACTCACGGAAGTCCTGTAAATATTTCTGGTAAATACTATAAATTTGAATCCTATGGAGTAGATAAAAGTACACAGGTTATAAATTATGATGAGGTAAGAAAAATTGCTCTAGATGTTAAGCCAAGACTAATAGTTGCGGGTGCAAGTGCATATCCAAGAAAAATCGATTTTAAAGCTTTTAAAGATATTGCTTACGAGGTAGGAGCTTACTTAATGGTTGATATGGCTCATATTGCAGGTCTTGTGGCTGCGGGTTTACATGATAATCCATGCGAATATGCTGATTTTGTTACAACTACAACGCATAAAACCTTAAGGGGACCAAGGGGTGGAGCAATATTATGTAAGGAAAAATTTGCTCAAATGATAGACAAGGCTATTTTTCCTGGTTTGCAAGGTGGTCCATTAATGCATGTTATTGCAGCTAAAGCAGTTTCATTTAAAGAGGCCCTAGAGCCAGAATTTAAACAATATCAAGAACAAATTGTTAAAAATGCAAGTAGATTAGCTAAAGAGCTCAAAGATAGAGGGTTTGATTTAGTTTCCGATGGGACAGATAATCACCTAATATTAATAGATTTAAGAAATAAAAATATTACTGGTAAAGATGCGGAAAAGCTTTTAGATGAAGTTGGAGTAACTGTTAATAAGAACACGATACCTTTTGATCCTCAAAGTCCATTTGTTACGAGTGGCATTAGAATAGGTACGCCGGCTGTAACCTCAAGAGGTATGAAGGAAGAAGACATGGCTACCATAGCAGAAATAATGTCAATAATCTTAAACAATCCTTCAGAAACAACTAAAACTCAAAACATGGTAGATGAGCTTTGTAAAAAATACAAATTGTATTAATACTTCTAAAATAGCAGCCCTGGGGCTGCTTTTCTAATCCCCTTGGTAATAAATTAATGTTTTAAACAATATATTTATGAAAGGGGAGGGGAAGTAAAATGAGCTATAAAGAAAAATCAATATATGAAAAAATCTATAAGGATATTCAAAAAGAATGTAATGATTATAATATAAATATTAATGATTTTTTTTCATATGTTTTTGAAAAACGAAGCATTAATGAATCAAGTCAATTAAAAAATTTATGTTTAGATGAATTAAATAAAATAGTACAAAAAATATCAAGCTTTGATGCTGCTAGTGAAAAAAATAACGGTATTGCACAAAACGATAAAATAAGGATACATTCATTAAGTAGCATAAATCAGACTTTACCAAAGGATATTACTGATATTATTAGTAAATTCAAAACAAAGTCAGGTTTTGAAGAGAGATATTTCTTCCTTATAACAAATAAAAGTAAAATTTTGGGTTACTTTGGTCTTAGTATTCACGAAGAGCCTTCACCATTTGATAGATACTTATTTGTTTATATATTTAACTTAAACCAGGAATATGTTACTAAAAGCAATATTAATTATATTTTAAATTATATTGAAGCATTAGCAAAAAAAGAAAATATATATAATATTGATTTTAATAGTGAATGCGTTGGAATAAAGAATCAAATTTTAAGGGAAAAGGGATATTTACAATTCAGTGGAACGGGAGTTATTAAAATAAATCAAGCAGTTATAGAACCTAGTTTAAGAATAAGGGAGGACAATGGTAAGGAATATTCTATAACAGACATAAAAGACTACTTACCTATAGAAAGAATTAGACCCAAAAGTGAAATAACTAATAGTACTGAAAAACCTAAAATTAAAAAATTAAACTTTGAATATGAAAATATATTAGAAACGGTATACATAATATATTTATCGAATACTAAACTGGCATCTATTAATACATTTATATTATTAAGTCCAGTAAGTTTATATGATGACATTCTATTAAATGATTGTATAGTAGAGGTAATAAAATATTTATTAAATTCAAATGATAGGGATATAATTTTGGGCTTACCTTTAGATGTAATAAACAATTTAAGCATTTTTGATTATTCAATGGTAAATGAAGTTCATTGGTATAGAAAGGTATTAACCTATATTAAAAAGTAATAGAGCGCTAGGCGCTCTATATTTATGTAGATATAATCTAGATAATTGCTAGGATAAGTAGTATTAAATATAAATATTGTATATGAGTTTTATACGATTCTACTTGGCTTTTCAAGGTTTCATTTTCTTCGCTTAATGATGTAATTTGATTTTTCATAGTGTCAACTTCATTTATATTTGCCTTTAGTTCTTTAAACTCATTTGGATTATTTTGAAATTCGATATATTCGTTATATTCTTTAATTAGACTACTGACTTCATTGTCTTTTCTAACCAAAAGTAACTCTAGCTCTTCCAATCTATTTTTCAAGCCCGCTATTTCTATTTGTAGCTTTTTATTTTCTTCCTTCAAGGATGAATTTTCAGTCATGCTTAATTCTAATGTATCTTCCTTTATATTTATATTTTCATCTATTTCATTGCTTTGTGCTTCTGTATTTTCTTTCGGTATAAAATTATGATTAGCCTTTTGATATTGCATCATATATAACTACACCTCCATATTTAATTGTAGCAACGCAAGTTATTAAAATATATGCATTATTTTTATAAAAATTACTAAGAAGTAGCACCTAAACTTACTATTTATCATATTTTACAGTAAGCGAATAATTAATTAATGCCTATAAAGGAGGAGTTGAATAATATGTCAAACAAGGAACAACTAAATATTGAAGCGATGCAAATAGATGAACCATGTTGTGTAGCAAACACAGGATGTTATTTCGATGGTAGTCTAAAAAATGTAGTTGGTGAGTGTATATTTGTTGATAAGGTTTATGACTCAGTTACTTTTAATCTACAAGGGTTACAATCTGTTGCAAGAGTACCATTCGCTGCACTTCCAGTTACAAAATGCGGTCCAAAATCTAGAATTACAAGAGTACTAGATATTAGAGCAAAAAAATTCTTTAACCCAAATAATATTAATGACCCTAAAAACTTAACTATTACTCCAACAACAACACTTTCTGGAGCACAATTTGTACTTGACGGTAAGGGTTGCCCTGTAACAGTACCAGGTCCAGCTGGCTTATTACAATACTTAATCTACACAGATACAACTGACTGTGATGAAGAAGGATTAGGCACACCTATTTTTGGATCCCAAGAAATATCTGTTACTGGTACAGTATTAATCGAAATGGACGTTGAGTTCATTAATGCATTAGGAGTTCCAGAAGTTATTACACTTAGAGGTAGAGCACCAATTAATCAAATATTAACAAACTTCTTTGAACTTTGTATGCCTTCAGTATTTGATTCTGCTTTCTTGCCTCAATTTACTGAATTCTGCAACGCATTATTCTTAGGTAGATTAGCAACTCAAAGTATTGCAAGGGATATAACATTTAACCCAACAACTGGAGAAATATTTGCGAACCTAATAATTGCAATTTGTATTACTTGCGAGAAGAAAATTAAGGTTCCAGTACAACTTTGCGTATTAAGTACAGGATTCTGTTCTCAAGAAGCAAGAGTAAGACCAATTTGTGGAGATAATTTCCCACCATTATTCCCACCACAGGTAAATGAACCATTTGTTCATCCACCACACCACTGCTAAGAAAAACAAACTAATGCAATACAATTAGTATTGTAAACAATAAAAAAGAGTCTGACGTGTCCCACGGCATGTCAGATTCTTTTTTCAATGCTTTCATTATAACAATCTGACATTTAAATACAGAGTATAATGTTATTATCTTTGAACTTATGGGCAAAATGAAATATACTAAAAGATGTTAAAAAATAGAGTATTCAAATATACATATTAATTTTCAAAATGAAGGGATTGTAAAAATGAACAAAAGACTTATTTTAGCAGAAAAACCATCAGTGGCTAGAGATATAGCTAGAGTACTGAATTGTAATAAAAAAGGAAATGGTTATTTTGAAAGCCAAAAGGATATAGTTACATGGGCTCTAGGCCACTTAGTTACATTAGCTGATCCAGAGGTATATAACAAGCAATATGCTTCATGGAGATTAGAGGATTTACCTATATTACCTGATAGCTTAAAACTTATAGTTATAAAAAAAACGTCGAAGCAGTTTAATACTATAAAAGAATTATTAGGACAAAAGGACGTTAAAGAAATCGTTATTGCTACTGATGCAGGAAGGGAAGGTGAATTAGTAGCAAGATGGATAATTGAAAAATCAAAGATAAACAAACCTATCAAGCGTCTTTGGATATCATCTGTAACCGATAAAGCCATTAAAGAAGGATTTAGTAAGTTAAAAGATGGTAAAGCCTATGAAAAATTATATGATTCCGCAGTTGCAAGGTCAGAAGCTGATTGGTTAGTCGGTATTAATGCTACTAGGGCATTAACAACAAAGTATAATGCGCAGCTATCCTGCGGAAGGGTTCAGACTCCAACGTTAGAAATGGTAGCACAAAGAGAAGAGGAAATAAGGAATTTTACTCCTAAAAAATATTATGGATTATATGTTATAGGTGATGGATTAAAATTTGTATGGCAGGATAAAACCTCTAGGGAAGTAAAAACATTTAATAGAGAGAAAGTAGAAAAAGTAAGCGAAAATATTAGAAATAAAAAAATTGAAATTAAAGATGTTAAAAAAACACAGAAAAAAAGCTATGCACCACAACTATATAATCTAACAGAACTTCAAAGGGATGCAAACAAAATATTTGGCTACTCTGCCAAGGAAACTTTAAATATAATGCAAAGGCTTTATGAGAACTATAAATTACTTACATATCCAAGAACAGACTCGAGATTTATTTCAACTGATATTATAGACACCTTAAAGGATCGAATAAAAGCCTGTGGAGTTGGTCCTTATTCTAATATTGCTCATAAGTTATTGGCTAAACCATTAAAAATCAGTAAGTTATTAGTAGATAATTCAAAGGTTTCTGACCATCATGCAATTATTCCAACGGAGCAGAGGGTTTTACTTGGAGCCTTAAGTGATAGTGAAAGAAAAATATATGATCTAGTTGTAAAAAGATTTATTTCAGCTTTATATGAACCCTTTGAATATGAGCAAACAAATGTAATAGGAAGAATTGGGGAAGAAGAATTTCTTCTACAAGGTATAAATGTAATTCGATTAGGCTGGAAAGAGGTTTATAAAAATAATATTGAATATGATATGGAAGAGGTGCTAGAAAAACAGCTTCCTATAATAAGTATTGGAGAACATTTAAATATTAATTCTATAGAAAGAACAGAAGGAGAAACAAAGCCTCCTAGTAGGTTTACTGAGGGCTCCCTTCTTTCAGCTATGGAGAATCCATCAAAATATGTTAATAGTAATAATAAGGAGTTAATTAAAACCTTAGCAGAAACTGGGGGCATCGGAACTGTAGCAACAAGAGCAGATATTATTGAAAAGTTGTTTAATAGCTTTTTAATAGAATTAAAGGGCAAAGAAATATTTATAACAGCAAAGGGTAAACAATTGTTAGATTTAGTGCCTGAAGATTTAAAGTCACCTGAACTAACGGCAACATGGGAGCATAAATTAAATGCAATATCTAATGGTTCATTACAAAAAGACAGCTTTATTAAAGATATGAAAGATTATGCGAGAAGACTAATTGATGAAATCAAAAACAGCGAAAGTAAATTTAAACATACTAATGTTACTGGTAATAAGTGCCCTGAATGTGGTAAAAATCTACTTGAAGTTAAAAATAAAAAGGGTAAACTTTTAGTATGTCAGGATAGGGACTGTGGCTATAAGAAAGGGGTTTCAAGAGTTACTAATGCTAGGTGCACTAACTGTAAGAAAAAGCTAGAACTACGGGGAGAAGGAGAAGGCCAGATTTTCGTTTGTAGCTGTGGATTTAGAGAGAAGCTCTCATCATTCAATGAGAGAAAAAAGGAAAAAGGTGATATTGCTTCTAAAAAAGATATCTCTAAATTTTTAAAGGATCAGAAAAAATCCAGTCAGGAACCTATAAATACGGCCTTATCAGATGCATTATCTAAGTTAAAGTTTGATTAACAATATGTAAAAAAATTATTCTTATATGATTATTGTAACTATAATTGGGTATTAATATTAAAGAGCTAAACGGTATACTTTAATGCAGTACTTATTTTGATACTAAGGTTATAACCATTTTATATATAAATAAAAAATGAGTTGTAAATAACAAAATTTTGGCATAGTATACTGTTGGGTGTAAAATTATTTAAAGGAGGAGTTTTAATGAATAATAAATTACCAGAATTACCTTATGCATATGATTCTTTAGAGCCGTATTATGATGCGGAAACAGTTAGGATTCATCATGACATACATCATAAAGGGTATGTAGATGGTCTAAACAACGCTCAAACAAAACTAAAAGAAGCTAGAGAAGCGGGAGATTTTGCACTTATTAAGCATTGGGAAAGAGAATTAGCTTTCCATGGTAGTGGTCATATTTTACATACTATTTTCTGGGAAAATATGAAGCCTCAAGGTGGCGGTGAGCCAACTGGTGAAGTAGCTACTTTAATTAACGAGAACTTTGGAAGTTTTGAAGCATTCAAAAAGCAATTTACAAGTGCTGCCGCAGCTGTTGAAGCTTCAGGCTGGTGTGCATTAGTTTGGAACAGAGAGTTTAATAAGTTAGAGGTAGTTCAAGTTGAAAAACATCAAAACTTATCTCTTTGGAGCAGTATACCTGTACTTATAGTAGACGTATGGGAGCATGCATATTATTTAAAATATCAAAATAAAAGATTAGACTTCGTAAATAATTGGTGGAATCTAATTAACTGGGAAGATGTAAATAATAAGTTAAGCAAGGCAAGAAGTTAATAATATAATAAATATTGAAAAATAAACAACTTGGATATCAAATTCAAGTTGTATTATTTTTTGCGAATAATTATAAAAAAAAACTTAAAAAAATTCATAATTTTAAAAAAATTGTGTGACAATTAGAAATATTTTGTGTATAATAGTCTTTAAATATCTTCATACTTTGATGCGTTAAAGTTATTTTAAACCGTGTAATCCGTTAGATTTCATTAGATAAAATATAATTATTTTAAATAATGGCATACTAAGTTAAAGGAGTGATTTAAAGCTTAAGGAGTGAACATTTACTAAAATAATGGTTACATATGCTTTATATATAGCAAATAAATAATGATTGGGAGTGGAAATGATATGGCTATTAATAAGTTTAAAAGAGTATTAGTTGCTAATCGTGGAGAAATAGCGATTAGGATTTTTCGTGCCTGTAAAGAATTAGGCATTAGAACAGTTGCAATCTATTCTGAAGAGGATAAGACTTCTCTTTTTAGAACAAAGTCGGATGAATCATATCTTATCGGTAAGAATAAGGGGCCAATTGAGGCTTACTTAGATATAGATGAAATAATATCATTAGCTCTTAAAAAGGGTGTAGATGCAATTCACCCTGGTTATGGATTTTTATCAGAAAATCCAGAATTTTCTAGAAAATGTAAAGAGGCTGGAATTGTGTTTATCGGACCTGACCACAATATGATTGAAAGCCTAGGGGATAAAATCAAATCAAAAATAGTAGCAATTGAAGCAAAGGTACCAGTAATTCCAGGAGTAGAAAAACCAATTACTTCTGAAAAAGAAGCAAAAGAGTTTGCGGATTTATGTGGGTACCCTGTAATGATTAAAGCAGCGGCTGGTGGCGGCGGCCGTGGTATGAGAATAGTTCATAGAGAAGAAAACTTGATAGAATCCTTCCTAAGTGCTAAAAACGAAGCAAAAAAAGCCTTTGGTATAGAGGATATATTTATAGAGAAGTTCTTAGAAAAACCTAAACATATAGAAGTACAGATTTTAGGTGATAAACACGGTAATATTGTACATTTATTTGAAAGAGACTGCTCTATTCAGAGAAGATATCAAAAGGTAATAGAATTTACTCCAGCTTTAACTATATCAGAAGAAAAAAGGGCAGAAATTTGTAATGATGCTTTAAAAATTGCTAGTGCAGTTAACTATAGCAACGCAGGTACTGTAGAGTTTTTAGTTGATATGCACGGAAATCATTATTTCATTGAGATGAATCCAAGAATTCAAGTAGAGCATACAGTAACTGAAATGGTAACAGGAATTGACTTAGTACAAAGTCAAATTTTAGTTGCGCAAGGTTATCCTTTAAATTCTCCTGAAATAGGGATTGAATCTCAAGATTCTATTAAAGTTAGAGGTTATTCTATACAATGCCGTGTAACTACTGAAGACCCTATTAATCAATTTGCACCTGATACTGGTAGAATAGACGTATATAGAAGTGGATCTGGATTTGGAATAAGATTAGATGGAGGAAATGGATTTACTGGGGCAGTTATAAGTCCATATTATGATAGCTTACTTGTTAAGCTTACATCTTGGTCTAGAACATTCCCAGATGCGATTCAGAAATCTGTAAGATCATTAAAAGAACTATCAATTTCTGGTGTAAAAACAAATATTGGATTTTTAATAAACGTACTTAATCATGAAGCATTCTTAAAAGGTGAATGTCATACAAACTTTATTGTAGAGAATCCTTCACTATTTGATATAGCTCCAAAATCTAATAAAGAGCTTAAGGTATTACAATATATAGGTGAAAAAGTTGTAAATGAATCTAAAGGAAACAAAAAAGAATTTGATGTACCAGTTGTACCACAGGTAGAAAGACCTGATGATTTAAGAGGTACTAAGCAAATATTAGACGAATTAGGACCAAAGGGATTAGTAGATTGGATTCATAGTCAAGACAAATTACTTTTAACTGATAGCACTATGCGAGATGCACATCAATCTTTAATGGCAACTAGAGTTAGAACTAGAGATATGGTTAAAATTGCAAAGGCGACTTCAGTTTTAGCAAAGGATTTATTCTCCCTAGAGATGTGGGGTGGAGCTACGTTTGATGTTTCCTATAGATTCTTAAAAGAGTCTCCATGGGAAAGATTAGAGGAACTTCGCAAGAGAATTCCAAACATATTACTTCAAATGCTACTACGTGGAAGTAATGGAGTTGGGTATAAAAACTATCCTGATAATGTAATTAGAGAATTTATTAAACAATCTTCTAAATCTGGAATTGACTTATTTAGAATTTTCGATTCACTTAACTGGTTAAAGGGTATGGAAATAGCTATTGATGAAGTATTAAACAACAATAAGATAGCAGAAGCTTGTATTTGTTATACTGGTGATATATTAGATACTACTAGAGATAAATATACACTTAAATACTACGTAGATATGGCAAAGCAAATAGAAAAAACAGGAGCACATATTCTTGCTATAAAAGATATGGCTGCTTTATTAAAGCCATATGCAGCTGATAAATTAATTAGGGCATTAAAACAAGAAATTTCTATTCCTATTCATTTACACACTCATGATACTAGTGGTAATGGGGTAGCTACATTAATTATGGCAGCTGAAGCTGGAGTTGACATTGTTGATACAGCATTTAATAGCATGTCCGGTTTAACTAGTCAACCGGCACTTAACTCAATTGTAGCTGCCCTAGAAAACACTTCTAGAGCTACAGGATTTAATTTAGAGGATATGGAAGAGATTTCAAGATACTGGGGTGCAGTTAGACCTGTTTACAGCCAGTTTGAATCTGATTTAAAATCTGGAACAACAGAAGTTTACAAATATGAAATACCAGGTGGTCAATACTCTAACCTTAAACCACAGGTTGAAAGCTTTGGATTAGGCCATAGGTTTAAAGAAGTTAAAGAAATGTATAAGACTGTTAATGATATGGTAGGAGATATTACTAAAGTTACTCCATCTTCAAAAATGGTTGGAGATATGGCTATATTTATGGTACAAAACAATTTAACTCCTGAAAACATTCACGACAAAGCAAAAGAAATGGCATTCCCTGATTCTGTAGTAACTTACTTTAAAGGTATGATGGGTCAACCAATGGGTGGTTTCCCAGAGGATTTACAAAAGTTAGTTCTTAAAGGAGATACTCCAATAAGCTGTAGACCAGGCGAATTATTAGAGCCAGAGGATTTTGAAGTAGCTAGAGAGTATTTAGCTAATAAATATAACATGACACCGGATATGAAGGATATTTTAGCTTATATTCTATATCCAAAAGTATATGAGGATTATTTATTATACTTAAAAGACTATGGTGATTTAAGTCGTATGGGTAGTGATATTTTCTTCCACGGACTTGCAGAAGGGGAAACATGTGAGGTTGAAATAGCCGAAGGTAAAATTATTGTAGTTAAGCTTGTGGAAATTGGAAAAGTTGACTCTGATGGAAATAGAAGACTTGCATTCGAAGTAAATAACAACAGAAGAGAAATAACTGTTCATGATAAGGCAAGTGGTTTAGATGACAATAAAAACCAAACAAAATTTGCAGATTCGGATAATGTTAAAGAAATAGGTGCAAGTATACCTGGAACAATATTGAAAGTACTTGTAAAAGAAGGAGAAGAGATTAAAGAAGGCCAAAGTCTTATCATAGTAGAGGCAATGAAAATGGAAACTAACATAGTTGCTTCAAATGATGGAGTAGTAGAATCAGTTTTCGTAAAAGAGAAGCAACAGGTGAAAACTGGAGAACTGCTAATGAAAATGAAATAATTGGCTTACCAAGAATAGGAAGGTATCTATTTATAAACCTTCCTATTCTGATATAATGATATAAATAAAATTTTAATTAGTGAAGGGGATGTTTTATGGTAAAATATTTTAAAAATAGATGGTTTGTAGTATTAGGTGCAGTTTTGCTACAGGTATGTACTGGTGCTCTTTATTCTTGGAGTTTATTTAACCAGCCATTAATAGATAGATTTAATTGGAGTAGTAGTGAAGTAGTTTTTACCTACTCATTAATAATATTTGTGTTTGCAGCCACTACCATTCTATCCGGCCGTTTGCAGGATAAATTCGGACCTAGAATAGTTGCTACAATAGGGGCTGTATTCTATGGATTAGGTCTTATGTTAGCATCAACTGCAACGTCGATTATTCAATTGTATTTATACTATGGAGTAATTGCAGGAATTGGTGTAGGATTTATTTATGTTTGCCCTCTTGCTACTTGTGTTAAGTGGTTTCCTGAGAAAAAGGGATTTATTACTGGGATTTCAGTAGGTGCCTTTGGACTAGGTAGTTTAGTTTTCAAATCTGTAATTCAGTCTCTATTGATTTCAAAAGGTGTTTCTCAAACATTTCTATATTTAGGAATTATATATATAACTATTACACTAATAGGTGCTCAATTTTTAAGAGTACCGCCAAAAACAGAGACAAAAGCTGTAAATCCTGAGGATGAAAGTAATTATACGGTTAGTGAAATGGTTAAAACAAAAGCTTTTTATTTGATTTGGATCATTTTCTTACTAGGATGTATGAGTGGATTACTTGTTATTGGTTTAGCAAAGGATATAGGGGTACAATTGGCTAATCTAGATACAATCAAAGCCTCCAATGCAGTTGCAATGATTGCATTATTCAACGCTGGTGGTAGACTTGGATGGGGGGCTTTATCTGACAGAATGAACAGAATGAAAGTTGTATTTATGATGTTCACTATGACAGCTGCATGCTTAATTTTAATGAGTGTTGTTTCGTTAAATTATCTAACCTACTCTATTTCCCTAGCAGGTATTGCCTTTTGCTTTGGTGGTTTTTTAGCTGTATTTCCGACTATAGCTGGGCAATTCTACGGTATTAAAAATTTAGGTGCAAATTATGGAATAATATATCAGGCCTATGGTACAGCAGCCTTAGTTGGACCTATAATTGTAGCTAAAGTTGGAAATCTACAGACAACTTTTATAATTGCTGCAGGGCTTTCTATTTTAGGTGCCATTATGTCCTTAAGGGTAAAAAGTCCCAGGAAACCTACATTAGTAAATATGAAGCTAAAGGTTAGCGAAGCATAAAAATTTAGTTCAGAAGGGCAGAGATACTATTATTACTCAATATAATATCTCTGTCTTGTTTTTTGGAATGATAATCCCATTTGAAAATGGGTAAATAATAAATATATAGAATAGTTTAAAATATTAGCTGATTACTAAATGACATAATAATTGTTTCAAAAATATTAAATTCGCTATATAATAATGAAGAAATAAATACAAGAAAACGATGATAGAGTATTAAATTAAATTAATTTATAAATTATGAGGTGGTATAATGAATAATCAAACAGAAGTATATGAGGGATATGAAGTTGGTCCAATTAGACCTCCAAGTGAAGCACAAAGCTTAATGATTAGAATATCTAGAAATTGTCCATGGAACAATTGTAAATTCTGTGGTTTATACAAAGGCACAAAATTTAGTATAAGACCCAAAGAACATGTGATAGAAGACATAAATCAAATTAAGAGATTTATAGATATTGTAAGGGAAACTGAAACATTAAGCGATTCAGACTCTAGCAAAAAGTTAGCTGAAATTAATAGCTCTTTAGGAGAAAGTGAAAGAATTGCCTTCTATTCAGCTGTAGGTTGGTATAGAGTAGGTATGGAATCAATTTTTCTTCAGGATGCGAATTCATTAATTATTAAACCAGATGATTTAGTTGAAATATTAGAGCATATTAAGGCTTGTTTCCCTGAGGTACAGAGAATAACTTCATATGCAAGATCCCATACAATTGCGAGAATTAGTGATGAGGATTTATTAAGATTTGCTAATGCTGGATTAAATAGAATTCATATTGGTATGGAAAGTGCATCCGATGAAATATTAAAGCTAATAAAAAAGGGTGTTGATAAAGAAACTCATATAAAGGCTGGAAAGAAAGTTAAAAAAGCTGGAATTCAGCTATCTGAGTACTTTATGCCAGGTCTTGGCGGAAATGAATATTCTAGGGAAAACGCAATTGAAACTGCTGATGCCCTTAATCAAATAAACCCTGATTTTATAAGAATTAGAACATTAGCAATACCTGATAATGTTGAGTTATTTAAGGATTATGAGCAGGGGATATTTACTAGAACAAATGATGTAAAAATTGTAGAAGAGTTACTTTTGTTTACTGAAAAATTAGAAGGTATTACAAGTACAATTAAAAGTGATCATATTTTAAACTTAGTTATGGAGTATGAAGGTCAATTACCACAGGATAAGGATAAAATGATTAGTGCACTCCAATGGTTTTTAAATCTCAATGAAAATGAAAAGATGGTATTTATGGTTGGTAGAAGAACTGGTATTATGAACTATATGTATGATTTGGTAAATAGTAACAAGCGAGAAAGGGTACTAAATATTATTAAAGATAATAATATTACTACTCAAAATGTAGATGAAGTAGTTTGGGAATTAATGAAAAGATTTATATAAACAATATGGGCCCTAATAGGGCCCAATTTTATTTTGTCATGATTAGGCTGTAGGAATACAAATTACTTGACCGATTTGCAATCTGTTAGGGTCTACTGTTGGATTAGCTCTTTGGATTGCTTCTACGGTTGTATTATATCTTGCAGCTAAATTGAAGAATGTATCACCAGATCTAATAGTATAAGCTACTGTACCAGCAGGACAAGTAGGTGTTGGTGGTGGTGTTACGCCGCAGTTTACTCCTAATGCAGTCCATGTTCTAACACCAACGATACCATCTGGAGTTAAACCTTTACTAGTTTGGAAAGCAATAACTGCTGCTTCAGTTCGTGCACCGAAAATTCCATCAATAGCTCCTGGGCTAAAGCCAGCTGAAGTTAATAACTGTTGTAATCTTCTAACGTCTGGTCCAGTACTACCTCTTCTTAAGGTTGGACAAGGTGTAGGAGGTGGCGGAGGAGTTGTTCCTGGTATGCAGATTACTTGACCTATAAATAGTCTGTCAGGATCTACTCCTGGATTTGCAGCAAGTAATGCGTCCAGAGAGATATTATATCTTCTTGCTATTGAGTAGAATGTATCGCCTGCTCTAATAGTATATGGTGTTGTACCAGCTGGGCATGTAGTTGGAGGAGTAGCCGTCGGAATACAAATTCTTTGCCCTATCATTAACATATTTGGATTAACTCCAGGGTTTGCAGCAATAATAGCTTCAACTGTAGTATTGAATCTAATTGCTAGCCTATAATAGGTATCACCTGCCATAATCATATATGGTGTTGTTCCAGGTGGACAAGGCACTTGATTATAGTAATAAAACATAGTCTATTCATCTCCTTCAATATATATTAAAAATACTAGCAATCTAGTATACTATAATATATTCTGATGGAGACAATTGGTTCTACAAGAAATAACTATTCAAAGACTTTTTCTAAAGCAATTTTTTTATTTTGTATTTCCTGATATATAACTTTCGCAATAACAGTGCTTATAACTAGCAATCCTCCTAAAAGTGCATAGGATGAGGGTGCTTCCTTAGTCACTAAAAATACCCATACAGGATTTAGTAAAGGCTCAATAATTGGGATAATTATAGCCTCTACCGCACTAACATGATTTATAGCTAGAGTGTAGAATATATAGGATATTCCTAACTGAAAAACTCCTAATATTAAAATTGAAACTATACTTTGCCAAGTTGGCCTAATAAAAAATAGGAACGGAATAGCTAACAGAAATGTAAATATATTACCTAACAAGGTCATTTCAACAGGCGATGAATCTCCTTGAAGTTTAAGGAAAATAACCATAAAGGCCATTGCTACACCACTTAGAACTGCTAGGAAATTACCAAACATGTTACCAGTTCCTAAATCTCCTATGAAAAATAAAACCATACCTAGCATCACTGCTACAATCGCAATCCAATCAGATTTTACTGGCCTCTCTTTTAAAAACCAAAAGGAAAGTAATGCAACCCAAATTGGGGCTGTAAATTGTAATAAAATTGCATTAGCAGAGGTTGTTAGCTTATTAGCTGATACAAATAAGAATACTAATGTAACGTATGATAAGGCCCCTAGCACCTTGTTTTTATTGAATTGTTTAATAGGTTTTCTTAAGTAAGCAAACATAACAATTGAAGCTATACCACTTCTAGCACCAGCTATTGCAATTGGGTTCCAATCTATTAGCTTAATAAATAGGCCCCCCATACTCCACAGTACAGCAGTAATAATAATATAAATAATTGATTTTTTACGTAATTTGTCCATAACTGTGCCCCCACTTAAAAATATTAAAAGATAATTAATTATAATACATTATAACTCTTTAAGTAAATAAAAATGAATTGAGTACAATTGCTAAGGGATTAATTATACAACTAAAAATTTGGCATATAATTATATTATAGGATAAAAGTTCATTCTCATAAGTATACATAAGAATATTATGATATCCCAACGTTCTAAAATTATAAAAAGTTTGTCATAATTTTAAAATTTGTAAATATACTTATACATTTTATGTTTTTTTAGAACCCTTACAGATTTCGACCAAAAATTCAAAACCGTGGTGATAAAATATAGATATAAATCAATAAGTTGTAATGGGAGGATATAAAAAGATGATAAAAACAATAAAAGGTAGATATCTAGATGTTAAGCCTCTTACTATATTCTTTGTTATACTATCATTTATAACCTATATAAATTCAGAATATAGAGTATTAGGGTTTAGAGGTGTACTTATTCTTTTTTTTATTTATCTAAGCAGAGGGGTTTTAGATAATACAAGTCAATGTAAAAAGAAAGATATATACTCTGTTTTATTTGTTATGATCATTTTGCTTTCACATTATTTATATTATTAATTCATTAATTATATATAATATTTGAATAACTAAGTATATAATTATATTAAACTTTTACTAGTATAATTATGGAGGTATATATTGAAATCATATAAAAATAACCTATTAATTAGAATAATTTCAGTAAACATACTAATTTCTTTATTCTCAATAAGCTTTGCCTTTGGCAATTCAGCACCAATTTTAATAGAGGAGAATCCAAGCTTTACTATTGCACCAATTGATGATTCACCTATAGAAGTCTTGAGGGAATATTTACAATTTGATATGAGTGAAGGTACAGGGGATACTGCTAAAGTAAGGGCTACATACGAAATGATGAACACCTCAGATGTTGGTCTTAAGCAAAATATGATTTTCCCTTTTATAACAAGCCCTTATAATAATTTTACGAAAAATGTAAATATTTCTGCAAATGGAATCCCAATCGATTTTAAAACTATTCGATTAAAAGAATTACCGGATAGGAATTTTAGAAGCCTACAATATTTAGGTGAGTCTAATAGAATTAAAGAGCTAATTGATATCAATAGTATTATTAATATGATTAATATAACTAATAATAGTACAGATTTCAGTCCCAAAAATATTAGCTTAAAAGATATGGTTAAAGTCTATACTATTCATTTACCAAAAGTGGACGAGCGATATAAGGCAGAGGTGTATTTTGAATCATTACATACTGAAAAGCAAATGCTACTATATTTTAACTTTAATAGTTTTGAATTAAACAATAAAGGTATAGGGAAACTTGGAACCTGGTCAGGAATGAAATCTATACCTTCTGACTATGATAAAGCAATCATTACTATTTTAGGAGATTTAGAAGAAGATGTAATTATTAATAGCGTGACAAATCAGGAAATTTCCGTCGTTGAAAAAAGTTTAGAACAGTTCTTGTTAGATTTAATAGACTTACATTTAATATCATTAGAAAACTATGAACATGATAAGAGTAGTTACATTTATGAGGACTATAATAAGGACTTACTTAATCATCTAGTTAAACAAATAGACAATAGATTTGATAGAAAGGAACCATTTTTATCAATAGACGGGGATGGGATATCATCATTTAACTTCGAAACCTACTTAGGGGCTTTTATCTACGCTATAGATTTTGAGCCAAATGATGTTGTGAATGTAACGATAGAATACGAGATGCTAGCTACTTCTGACAGGAGAACCACATTAGATTTTAGTAAGATGTTTTTATATCTTCTGAACCCAGCTTCTAAGTGGAAGGATTTTGGTGAATTAAAAATTGAGGTTATTCCAAATGAAAACTATCCTTTTGTAATAAGTAGCTCACTACCCTTATTAAAAAATAGCGAAACAGGTATTTATACGAACAGCTTTGAAGGGTTACCTGAGGAAGATTTCTATTTTGTAACTTATAAAACCGAGAAACCGGAACCACCAATTATAAGAGGACTTCGTATATTACCATATATATTGTATTTTATATTTCCATTTATAGTAATACTACTTATATGTCTTGTACTATTATTGTATTTTAAGAAAGTAAAAAAATATAACAATATAAATAAAAAATAGATACTTTAATCTGATATACCAATATATATCAGATTTTTTTTATCCTATTTCACTATACAATACGATATAATTAGATATATAGCACAGAATGGGGGACTGAAATGTCGAATAACAGGAGTCGTATTTGGGAGTTAGACTTTTTAAAGGGTGTTGCCCTTATTTTAATGATATATTTTCATATTATATTTGATTTAAGAGAATATTATGGTTTTAATATTAATTATAGTGAAGGAATTAATTTTTACATTGGAAGATTTTCAGCCATATTATTTATGCTTCTTTCAGGAATAAGCTGTTCATTATCTAAAAATAATCTTCAAAGAGGACTAAGATTAGTTGGATTGGCTCTATTTATAACTTTAGCCACAACTTTAGCTGGTCCTGATTATAGTATAAAGTTTGGTATTTTACATTTACTAGGTATTAGTATTATATTTTATGAGTTTATTAGAAAACTAAATACTAACTTTTTGGCTTTGCTTGCAGGCTTAACAATTTGGCTTGGAACTATATTTATAGATTCTAGAACTGAGCTGGGATTCCTATTTCCAATTGGACTAATTAATATGAACTTCTACTCAGCTGATTATTATCCGCTTTTTCCATGGTTTGGAGTATTTTTATTAGGAGCCATAGTAGGTAAAGCGCTGTATTCTAATAAATCAGGTTATGTTAAATTTAATAACAATAAAAATATAGTTAATAAACTTGGTCAAAGGACGTTGGTTATATATTTAATTCACCAACCACTAATTTTAGTTGTTCTAAGGGTATTGCTTAATGGAAATGAATAAAAGAGAAAGTCAAAACTACCAAAATGTAGCTTTGACTTTTTTTACGAACTATTTTAAATCATTGTGCCATGTTACCAACTGACCCGGATGAGTAACCATAATCCTAGTAGTATAAGTATTCCTCCGCTAAAGTAGTTAATATATTGAGTATAGCGCTCTAATTTAGGTAGCTTTTTTAATAGAACAGTAAATGTTCCTGCTAAAATCAATGGAAGTCCATGACCTATTCCGTAGATAAAAAGCAAAAGTGCACCAAAAACCAATTCCCCTTCTAAAGCTACGTAAGTCATAATAACTGCAAGTACAGGCGTAGCACAGGGAGATGCAGCTAGGCCAAAAAATAGTCCCATAACATAAGCCCCTAAATATCCAGTTAACACAACAGGCATTTTTTTAATTCCTGGAATATTAAAGCTAATTACTCCTAAAAGATTTAACCCCATTATAATTGCAACTGTTGCTAATATATAATACCAGACTGAACTAATTTGACCAAATACAATACCTAAAGAAGCAGCAACTAATCCAAGAATAGCAAAAGTAGTTGACATCCCAAGTACAAAGGTAGTAGAAAGAGCAAAACCTTTAGTTTTAGCTGAATTATCACCATATCCAGCTATGTAACCAATCATTACAGGTAGCATTGATAATATACAGGGGCTTAGACTTGTTATTATCCCACCAGCAAAAATAATTAATATTATTATCAGCGATTTACTGGCTATGGCCTGAGGTATTATTTCTTTAAAGAACACTTCAAACATCCCTATTCCTCCCCAGATTATATAGATGATTCTATTTTCAGTCTGTTAGGAGGTAGATTTGAATCTTTTCTTCCATATACTCTAATGAATTACTCCCAACGTCATAACCTGCTATTTCTCCATTGCTATCAATATAAATGAAATAGGGAATAGAAAAGACCCTATATTCTTCAATTAATTTTCTACTCTCAGGATCATTAACGTCTACAATAATAAATGCAATTTTATCCTTATACTTTTCCTCAAGCTCCATAACTACAGGCTCCATTCTTACACATGCAGGACATAATTCACCATAAAATTCTAGAAATATAGGCTTTCCATCAACTAAAGCTTTTTGATAGGCTTCAATAGGTGTTGAAGTGGTATTTAAATCTTTTTTGCTATTAAACAAATATGGTTTAGCTAAAATACCTACTACAGCAGTTAATACTAATATTAAAACAAGTATTTTTCTTTTTCTCTCCAACATTCACACATCCTTATTTTTTATATCTATCTTTAAGTTTATTTAATCTTATATATCATTATTATACCATTATGAATATTTCTGTTAAACATGGAAGTATTAAACTAATAAAAAAATTATGAAAATCTACCGAATTTTTTAAATTAGTTAATAAAATTAGTCAAATAGAGTATTGACAAATAAAAAACCCTATTGTATTATTATAAATAATCATTAATTAGTAATCGTATAAGGTAACTAACAAATCATTTCTTTTGTTTTTATATAAACTACAGATGTGATACTTAGTGTAATTAATAATTGATATTTAAGCTTTTGATATGGAGGTAGGGGTAGTGGACAATTATTTAGATAAAATAAACGAGAAAAGCATATCGAAGGAAAGCTTAATCAAATTGTTAGATCTTATTGAATCAGTTAAGTTTGGTTCTGTTACACTTATTATTCAAGACGGCAAAGTAATTCAACTGGAAAAGAATGAAAAGGTTAGATTAAAGTAGAGCAATTATTATAACTTATAATTTTAGTTGACCAGAAAACTGGAGGCTAAGTATATTTTTCTAATAGAAATATATTTTAGCCTTTTTTTATTTTCATATTTAAAATTTTTTAAAAGTGTTTGAGGGGGACGATTATGCAGAAGGATCTAAGGAAAAACAGAAGCAGTTTCAATATAGTTTGGGCTTTACCATTAGTAGCTGTGACTATTAACTTACTAATATACTATTTAGTACCGAATTATGGAATTAATAAAATTACTAATATTTATCCTTTATTTCTCATATTCCGCCTAACTAAATTTACCAAGTAAATATTTTAATTTCCATAAATATACAAAAAGGATTTTTGAATTTCATCTCGAATAAGTATATATTAATATATTCGAGACTAACTATATGAAGTCAAGAAAAATTTCGTATTTAAAGAAGTCATGAAGAAAATAATTTTAAAGACATCTATTACAAAAAAATGCATGACAAACAGAGCAACTCAGTTGCTCTGAAAAAAATAGATTAAATTAGACTTGTGGAACAAATGCAGTATTGTTTTTTAGGAGGTAGTAAATTACCCTAATTAACTTTTTACCGACATGGCATCTGGCAACATTGAAGTGTTTGCCTTCAGAACGCTTTTTGACCATATAATCACTAAAGACTTTATCGCGCATAGCAACAAGTCTAGATGCTTGCATAATAGCCCACCTAAGGTATGTAGAGCCTCTCTTAACCATTGGAGTTTTAGATGCATTGTAAGTCCCAGATTGGTAAGTAGAAGGATCCATACCTGCAAATGCAAGAAGTTTAGTCAAGGTTGGAGAAACGATCAATATGACCAATTTCAGCTAATATAATGGCAGCTAGAGTATATCCAATGCCAGGAATAGTAATGAGTGGGGTATTGAGTTCTTGTACGACTAATTTAATTTGATTATCTAATGCATCTATTTCTGTTTGTACAGATTGTATGAGGCGAATAGTTTGTTGTAATTCGAAGGTCAGAGAGCGATTGCTTGACCCAATAGATTTGATAGCAAGCTCTTTTAAAGCAATTGCTTTCTCTTTGCTATATTTACCTTTAGAGGCTGTTCTTATTAGGTTTGTCAACTTTGTCAGATTGCAGTTGTAAATACTATCGGGGGTTGGTAATTCAATTAATAATGCATAGCTGGAACTTTGGTGTATAGACCAAAATAAGCTTGGCAATTCAGGAAAAATGATATCTATTAAGCGACTAACTGAAAGTTTAAGTCTAGAACGGTAACTAACCATTCTATGACGGTGTCTTGTTAGTGACTTTAGCTCCTGAATCTGATATGATACTGGTGAATAGGATTTAGATTCATCAGTAAAGAGCATAGTTGCAATGACCTTAGCGTCGGTCTTATCTGTTTTAGTTTTCCTAAGGGTTTGAGCCTTACGGAAAAGATTAGTAGCCAATGGATTTAGGATGGTGACCTGAAAGCCTTTGGAATACAGATAATTTGTGATATTTGTGCTGTAATGACCTGTTGATTCAAGTCCTATTTTTACGTTGTTAATACTCTTGGAGCCAAGAGCAGAAAGGATAGAAGAATATAGGGTATCAAAACCTTCCTTAGAATTAGAAATACG
Organism: Serpentinicella alkaliphila; assembly: GCF_018141405.1. Taxonomy (NCBI): domain Bacteria; kingdom Bacillati; phylum Bacillota; class Clostridia; order Peptostreptococcales; family Natronincolaceae; genus Serpentinicella; species Serpentinicella alkaliphila. The sequence goes on along the minus strand of NZ_CP058648.1, from coordinate 2,719,916 downwards.
TAAAGAATTAGTATGAATAACACCATCAGAGTCTAAGATACAGCAATCGTGTTTAGCTTTGGCAACATCAATGCCCACAAATAACATAGTAATCAACTCCTTAAATATAGTACGCTATGTTTCCACAAACCCTATGTTAAATGTATCCTTGCTATATATAAAACGTCAAAGCGTTATCTAACTAATTAACAAATGAACATAGAGCTGTGGTTATAGCCTCAAAAGAAACAGTCGGCTGTATAGGGACAGCTGCCGTAGGTGAACAAACTAATCCACAGCGCCTATAAAGATTATATAGAAAATAATCTAGAAAGGAAAATGTATAATGACTTCCCCTATGTTTTCATTATACAAGGTGAATTTATGAAGATTGATTTTGGCCAAATCAAATCATTTTATGACGGCAAAGCTGGACTCATCGCTGGTCTTTGTCAACAAGTTAATTTGGATACAATTTTTAATAAACATTTAGAACAACATCAAGGTCGCCCAACTGATATTTCCTATGGAATTATGGCTCAACTAATGCTAATCAACATGGCAGATGATCATCACCCTCTATCACGAATGGACGAATATTTTCAAAATATTGATCTTGAAACCATTTTTGGCATGCCTATTGATATAAATAAGCTTAATGATGATAGGTTTGGTGGCTTCCTAGATGCTATGGTTGATGCAGGATGCTTAGCTTTGTACTCAGAGTTATCAGTAAGTGCCTTCAAGCGTTATGGCATTAAGCTTTCTAATATTAACTTTGATACTACTTCAAAGGTAATGTGGGGACAGTATGAAACAAGTGATGGTACTGCAGGAGTCGTTGATATTACCTTTGGTTACTCAAAACAAAAGCGCTTTGATAAGAAACAAATTAAGTTTGCTTTGGGCACAACTCAAGGCATTTGCATTGACGGATTTTTGTTATCCGGTAATGCCGATGATAAGCATTCTAATATTGATTATCTAGACCGCGCAGTGCAGCTACGGGAGCAGTTTGAATTAGAACAAGAAGAATTTTTCTACATTGCTGATAGTGCCGCTTTTACAAAAGCATTCCTACAAAAATCACGTTCCCTAGGTATTGAGCTGATTACACGTATGCCAGATAATATAAAAGAAGGTAAAAAAGCACTAGAATATGCCTGGCTACACCGTTAATGAACTTCCTACTGTTGAAGTTCCAACATCAACAAAGCCATCACTTTACCGTGTCTATGAAACTGAATGTGTATATCAAGGAATTCCACTTAAGATGGCAGTATGCTATTCAGAAAAACTTAAGTTTCAGAAAGCAAAGACCCTTGAAAAACGTATTCTCAATGAATCCAAAACCTTAGAAAAACTAGCTAAAACTATGAATCAAAGAAGCTTTGCCTGTTTAGAAGATGCACAGCTTGAAATTAATAAATTAAATCGCCAAGAGTTAAATAAACTCCAGTATCACAAAGTGTCTATAGAAATAGAAAGCCAAGAAATAAGGCGTAGGGGTAGACCTAGTCAAGATACTTCCAAGGATACAGTTGGCTTAAAATATACTTTTACTTTTGCAGTGACCAAGGATGAAAAAAGCATTCAAGAAAGTTTAGATAAAGAGTGCTTATTTATTGTGGTGTCCACAAAGCAATCTATGAGTGCTGTAGATATTCTTCTAGAATATAAAACCCAAAGTGCGGTTGAGAGGAAATTTCAATTTTTGAAATCACCTCAATTTGTCAACTCATTTTTTGTTGATTCACCTAGACGTGTAGAGGCATTGGGTTATCTGTTACTTATTCTAATGCTTTTATTAAGTGTAGCTGAATATGTTGTAAGAAGAGGCTTAGAAAATGATAAATCAACAATTGTTGGTCCTGGTAAAATAAAGATGGATCGCCCTTCACTTATGGCAATTTATAGAATATTTTTTTCAGTTGCAACGTCTACTGTAAAAATTAACGGTATCCTTCATCGAGGATATCATAAACCTTTAGAAGACAATGTCAAAACCGTTATGAAATACCTAGAAATACCTGAGGATTTCTTTACTAGGGGCGCTTTTTAAAAATCATAATTTAATTCATCTAAAACTAAAATACATTCAGCGGAGTATGAGTTATTTATTCTTGTCGGATGTATTGTTTACATCGGGGCCTTGATCGCATATAGAAAAAGTGAAGTTTTAAGAAAAAGCATTGAAAATAATGCACCCTTATTTTTCGTGTTTATTATATTTTTAATACTTTGGGACATTTTAACTTTAAAATCGGGGAAGCTGCCTCTACCTTTTTTTCCATGGCCAGATAAGGTTCTTAATGCATTAGTAAATGACAGAAGGGTACTTTTCATAAGTGTACTACATTCATTAAGACTTTTAGGGCTAGGATATATTGCAGGGGCTTCTGTAGGATTTATTACAGGAACACTGATGGGCTGGTATAAAGGAATAAGCTATTGGTTAATGCCAATTATGAGGGCCTTAGGGCCAATACCGGCTGTAACATTAATCCCAATAATTATGATACTTTTTCCTACAAGCTTTGCTGGTAGCGTATTTTTAATTGCCTTAGCAGTGTGGTTCCCTGTAACTTTATTAACTTATTCAGGTATACAGAATGTGAATAACGCATACTTTGAGGTTGCAAAAACTTTGGGGGCTAAGGAAAAGTATATGATATTAAACGTTGCTATACCTGGAGCCCTTCCACACATATTTCTTGGTCTTTTTCAAGGAATAACAGTAGCATGTGTGACATTAATAGTTGCAGAAATGATGGGAGTAAAGGCGGGATTGGGATGGTATATTACTTGGGCTACTGGTTGGGCAGAGTATGACAAAGTATATGCAAGTCTATTAATAATACTAATAACTTTTTCTGGTGTTATTACATTGTTATTTAAAGTTAGAAACAAGTTCTTGTCCTGGCAGAAGGGGGTTATTAAATGGTAAGTAGTCAGTCAAATAAAAAAAAACTAGAAAGTACAAATGTAGAACTAGGTGAAATAATAGTTGAGAACGTAAGTAGAGTTTATAAATCAGAGGGCAATGAGGATATTACTGCCCTTGAAAATATAAACTTAAAAATACAGTCTGGAAAATTTATTTCGTTTATTGGTGCCAGTGGCTGTGGAAAGTCAACATTACTACGGTTAATAGCAGGATTAGATAAACCAGATTCTGGCTCACTATATATAGATGGGGAAGAAATACAAGGGCCAGATTATCTTAGAGGACTTGTTTTTCAAAACCCAAATTTATTTCCATGGCTGACAGTTAAGGGTAATGTTTCAGCGGGTTTAAAGGCAAGAAATATTGGTGCTAAGAATAGTTCGGAGATAGATCACTATATTAAGCTTATTGGTTTAGAAGGCTTTGAAAAATCTTATCCTCATCAGCTTTCTGGCGGAATGGCACAAAGAGTTGCTCTTGCTAGGGTTTTAGTAAATAGTCCAAAGGTTATTTTAATGGATGAACCCTTTGGAGCTTTGGATGCGTTTACAAAGATGAATATGCAGGATGAAATATTAAAGATTTGGCAGGAAAAGAAAACTACTATGATAATGGTCACCCATGATATTGACGAAGCAATTTACTTAAGTGATCAAATAGTAGTTATGACTCCAAGACCTGGGAAGATTCAGAAAATATTTAATGTGGAGATTAGTAGACCTAGGAGAAGAAGTGACCCGGATTTCTTTAAGCTAAGATCAAAAATATTAGAAACTTTAGGACTTGAAAAACAAGAGGCACTAGAATTTTATTTATAGTTAGTATTTAAGCTTTCCAACTCTTTGAAGAGTGAAATAAAAATAAGGAGGAAGAGAAGATGAAAGGTATAGTCAAAAGTAAAGTAATCATTTTAATTGTTTTATCTGTTTTAGCAAGTTTTTTAGTAGGCTGCGCTAAACAAAAAGATACTAGCTCTGAACTTAAAAAAATAACTTTAGGACAGAGTGGTTCCGTATGTCAAGCAGCTTTATTAATGGCTTATGAAAAAGGATTTTTAGAGGAAGCAGGTTTTGATGTAACTCTTTTTAAAGGAGATTATCCAACTTTGAGGGATGGATTAGCAACTGGCAAGGTTGATGTAACTGATGGATTACTAATGTCTTGGTTAAAACCTGTAGAATCAGGTTTAGATTTAGTATTTACGACAGGTATACACACTGGCTGTTTAGCTGCGGTATCACTGAAAAATTCAAGATATAATTCTTTTAATGATTTAAAGGGTAAGGTTATTGGTGTATCAGGTGGTATTGGTGGAGTGCCAATGAATTTTGCTTATAGATCAATATTAAAAGAAGGGCTAAACCCAGAGGATTTTGAGTGGAGAGACTATCCTGCTCAGCAATTAATCACTGCATTAGAAAATGGGGAAATTCAGGCTGCCGTAACTACAGAGCAAGTTTCTCTTAATTGGGTTGATGAAGGTAAAGTAGACTTTATTCGTTCTAGTACACATGACCATGATTTTTCTGGGGAGTATTGCTGTTTATTAACATTTAGAGGTGGGTTTTTACGTAACGATCCAGAATCAGCAGAAGCTATAACTAAAGCAGTTATGAAAGCCGCTGAGTGGGTACAGGATAATAAAGAAGAAACCGTAGATATTCTATTAGACAAAGGACATATATCCGGTACAAAGGAATATGCACTTGAATTATTAGAAGGATTTAATTATAACCCAAGTGTTGAAGGTGGAAAGAGAGCAATAGATATTGCAATTAAAGAATTTAAGGAAACTGGAATTCTTAATAATAATACAAATGAAAAAGAACTAGCAGATAGAATTTTTAAAGATTTTTCTAAATAGTCGGATAAACAAACAAGAAAGAATACTGTTATTTTGCATACAAAAAAAGAATGGCATATCAACTGAGTGTGATAGACCATTCTTTTTACTGAAGAGTGAGCCAATCTAAAACACTTCTTATGCTTGAATAATGTCGTATAAACTAAATGTAATAACCTTTCTTAATTCTTCAAGGCTTACCTCCACTTGATAACCAATTTTCCCGGCACTAAATATAATAGTTTCAAAATTGGCTGCTGATACATCAATCGTAGTTATAAAACTTTTTTTCATACCAACGGGTGAACAACCTCCATGTACATACCCTGTAATATACAATAAATCTTTTGATTTCAGCATTTTAATTGCTTTCTCATTTACACTATTAGCAGCTTTTTTTTAATCTAATTCATCTGCAACAGGAACTAAAAATACATAATATTTATTAGTTCCACCTACTGTTACAAGTGTTTTAAAAACTTGCTTGGAATTCTGATTTAAAACATTTGCAACATCAATGCCACAAACAGCATTTGTATTTGTATAACAATGACTTTTATATTCTACTTTAGCTTTATCTAAAAATCTCATTACATTAGTTTTAAACGTCATGAACTATCACTCCAAAATCATAGTATTATTATCTCAAATCTTATTTTATATATTACCACAAGAAAACCTCAGTTGTTTATTTTGGAGGATGAATTACGCTAATAATTTCTATATACAATAGCCTAAAAAATTATACGTTCTTTTTTTGTATAATCTTTGAATTGTTTATGAGGACACTGTGCCCCCAGTAACAATATAATACACTCTGCTCCGAAAAACACTGCCCTACAATATTGCCTGTTTTAGTTTCAGAAATTCTTTAAACACTACATTGTCAGATATGTTTTCAATGCTCTAACTATATATTTGCAGAGCAACAGTAGGTGGGGCAGATATAAAAAGGTGAATACGGTCAGGCATTATTTCTTGTTCAATTAGCTTGTAGCCATAACTTGTTTTTGTGCAAATTTATGTTAATGTATACATATTGTGTTAATGCAGACTTTTTTGTGCCTATAATTCTAACTTTAAATTATTAATAAAGTCTATAATAATTAGAAGAAATCTGATATTGTATATTTAGTCAGATTTCTTTTTAGTAAATAAAAATAAAGTAAGGTGATAAATTTGAACTTATTTGATATGGTACAAGAGAAAAACATGGAGGCACTTGCCCCCTTAGCGGATAGAATGAGACCTAGAAAACTTTCTGATATAGTTGGACAGGATCACATTTTAAGCAATAATAAGTTTTTAATGAGATGTATTCAGTCAAAGAAATTACCCTCAATTATTTTATATGGACCACCTGGTACTGGAAAAACGACATTGGCTCACGTACTGGCAAATGAAATAGGTGGAACATTTTTTACTTTAAATGCAGTTAATAGTGGGGTAAAGGAAATAAGAGAATTAGTTAATAAGGCTAACGAAATAACAACTATATATGGAAAAAAATGTATTGTGTTTATAGATGAGATTCATCGCTTCTCGAAAAATCAACAGGATGCACTTTTACCTTATGTTGAGAATGGTTTATTGACATTAATAGGTGCTACAACAGAGAATCCTTTTTTTGAAATTAATAAGGCTTTAATCTCAAGAACTACCTTGCTAAAGCTTGAATTACTTAATGAGAAAGCTATTAAAGCAATATTATTAAAGGCTTTGCAAAACAAAGAGTATGGATTTGGTAATCTATTAGTTGAAATTAGTGAGGAGGCTTTAGATCATATTGCAACTATAGCTAATGGGGACGCTAGAAGGGCATTGAATGCTTTAGAGATCGCCTGCCTAAGTTCGTATCCTAATGTAGAGGGTAAAGTAATAATAGATTTAGGCGTTGCACAGGAATCTATACAAAAGAAGGCTGTTCATTATGATAAGGATGGAGATAATCATTATGATACAATTTCAGCTTTTATAAAAAGTATTAGAGGTAGTGACCCAGATGCGGCATTGCATTATTTAGCTAAGATGATATATGCAGGGGAGGATCCAGAGTTTATAGCCAGGAGACTAATAATTAGTGCCTCGGAGGACGTTGGTAATGCGGATCCCCTTGCAATTAACATAGCAATAGCAGCCCATAGTGCAGTACAGATTATAGGTATGCCTGAAGCGAGAATAACTCTAGCCCAAGCAACTTCCTATTTAGCCAGTGCTCCTAAAAGCAATGCTTCTTATATGGGTATTAATATGGCTCTACAGGATGTTCACAATATTAATAGTACAATTCCAAATCATTTAAAGGATTCCCACTATAGTGGTGCAAGTAAGCTAGGACACGGGCTAGATTATTTATATCCCCATAGTTATCCGAATAATTACGTTAAACAGCAGTATATGCCTAAAGAGCTTGAGGGTAAAACATATTATAGTCCAACGGAAAATGGATATGAGAAAATAATATCAAAACACTTAAATCTATTAAAAAATAACCATTCTTAATATAAATAAGAATGGTTATTATTTTTCGTAACATGTTAATATGACTATCATATATTGTTAGTATAAATCCTAATTAAAAGAACAGGAGGATTATACATGTACAAAGTAAGCCCTGCACAAACATATTTTATAGCTGTTTATGAATCAAGAAATCATGCAATGCAAATGTATCACTATTTTAAGAGTACTCATCCAAATAAATATCTACTTATCTCTACGCCATGTAGAATTAAATCAGGTTGTAGTTACTCAATAAAATTTAATGAGCAAGATGATTTAAAGCTATTACTTGATGAGTCAGCGAACCTAAAGAAAAATATATCCGGAATTTATCTAGTTGAGAAAATCAATGGAAGAAATTCATATAAAAAGGTGGCTATTACTTGAAGTAATTAATAATTTTATCGAGTAAGCTTGTTTCCTTAACAATATCTTTATTAACAATTTCATCTAAAGTTAAATATTGTTTTTTTAATTCCACAAGCTTATTTTCAAAATACTCAACCTTTTTATTATAATAGTTTAGCTCTCTAATTAGTTCTTGTTTTTCATCCTCTAAGACCTGTAGCTGACTTTCCACATCCTTTATAAACTTTATAAGGTATTGGATTTCTTGTTCATTTGAATTTGCTTTACTTGTATCAGTTGTTTTTGAAGAATTTAAATAACTTTTAATTTCACTTAGTTTTTTAATATGTGACTCCATATCATTAATGTAGCTATCAATGTCTTTTATAATACTTAATATTTTTTCTTCAATATTATCATCATCATGTTGAATTTTATTGTAAGGGATAACATCATTAGTAATATCTTTAATTAAATCCTTTGGTTTGGGTTGTTCAGGAGCTGGTTTTATTGTATTGGTAGTGGGTTTGGATTTAATGTATATTTCAGTACCTAAAGACTTGATGTGATCAGAAACTTCAACATAGAGATACCTTAGTTTATACTGTTCATTTTCATCAGATAAATTAGCATGATATTTCACAAGTAATGGCTGCTCACATTTATTATAATTCTCATGTTTAATGAGATTCCAACTAGTACCAAAATTATCTGAGATTATTTCTGAAATTGTGTCATTTTGACGACTAAGTATCTTTATTTTATTTCCATGCTGCACAATCACTGGTGAGATATAGTTACTATTTTGGTCTGAGAGAGTCAATTTCTCGGACCATTTTTCCTTAACATTAATTAGTCTTTCTTTACTTTTATAGCTCAAAACAAAGTTATTATTTACAACCGTGCACCAGCATAAATGTAGATTATCTTTTTTATCAATAAGAATAAAAGGATGAGAGTGGTCAGATGATGGATCAGTAAGTATCTCGCTAGCGCTCCATTTTTTTGTATTAATATTAAATCTAGAGTAATATAGCTGATTATTTTTCTTATAAATACCTTTAAAAACCATATGTATACTTCCAGTGCTATCTATATCTATATGAAATGGACTAATATACTTACCAGGCATATAAGTAGTAACCTTATTCTTAACAATTGTAGCTTTGTCCCAGAAAATATGCTCTATTGATGAAATCACTTTATTTAATAAATTTGTTTTTATATATAAAAGGTGAGTATAATTATTTTGTATATATATTGTAAAATAGCTATAATTATTTGATGCAATATCTAATTTAGATATGTCTTTTGTATTCCAATTATTATTTCTACCAACAACGTATTTTAAATTTCCAGCTATATCTAAATATAGTAAATGAATTTGATCTAAATTATCTATACACCCAGAGTAATCTATTATTTGATCATCAGATATTAGTTCATCCTTCATATAAAGGGCCGATGAATTGAATAATTTATAGTGCAATTTCTGATCTTCATTTATATAGAAAAAATAGCTTAAGTAATCTTTAGTCTTGATTAAGTAATGCTGTTCTGTAGAGTAGGACATTTAATTTTACCTCCTCAAATTAATATATAATATTACCCTTTAATCAATACTATGTTGTAATTTTAATATTTATTAATGTAAATAATAAATGTCATATGCAAAAAAATATTTCAACTTTAGTGTAAATGTAAGCCTATATTTGTAACACTCTAATCCCAGAACTCATATATTGGTATTGTATAATATGTTGGAATAAAAGTAAGGGGGAATAAAAATGGCAAATGGATTCACACATGATCCATACTTTCCTGATTTTAAATCAGAATGTATTATAGCTAAAAAAGTATATGCTCAATGTCAACAAAGAGAATGCTTCGAAGAATTTGTATTACCTTTACCAGAAGGATGTCTTGAGTATGAATTTTTAGGCATAAGATTTAATCCAGGAGAAATAGTAAATGGCTCATTAATAATTACACCAATACCTTCTAGACCAAACTTTAGCAGAGTAAGATTTAGAGTGTTAGTAACATTTGTAGTAAAATTAAAAAATGTTGACACAGGAAAAGTAATTGAAATTGTTGGAGAACTTCCAGAAATACAAAAAGATATAGTTATGTTTATACCAGAAGCTAGAGATGAATTTACATTTAAGATTGTGTTAGAAACTGCTTCTCAATTATTGAGCGAGCCATTCATCACAAAAGACTCTATTATTTTAGCAATAGGTGTATTTATGATTGTTAAGGTTGTAGGAGTAGTACAATTATTTATCCCAGCATTCGGATTCTGTCCAGAGCCACCTGAATGTGAAGAGTTCTTCCCAGATGATATTTGTGAAGAGTTTGAAGAAGCTCCATTCCCAGAGTTCTTCCCAAGACAACTAGAAGACCTAGACCTATAAAAATTACGACATAAAACAATAAAAAAACTGCCATTAATTTGGCAGTTTTTTATTCTAATATATTTATTTTTGAATAAACATTTGAGTATAGTAACCGTTATATATACCGATTCCTATATGAGTAAAACGTGGGTTCATTATATTTTTTCTGTGACCTTCAGAATTCATAAATCCATTGTGAGCAGACTCTACACTGCTTGTTCTAGCAATATTCTCTGCAGCACTTCTATATTGAATACCGAATTTTTTCATCATATCAAAAGGTGAACCATATGTCGGTGAAGTATGTGAAAAATACTTGTTATCGTGCATATCCTGCGATTTTACTCTTGCAACATAAGATAAATCAACATCAATAGCCAGTGGTGCTAGTCCAGCATTTGCTCTTGCACTGTTAACTAATTCAACTAATTTAACTTCATTTGCCGTTAGAGAATGTCTTGCATTAGAGACATTTTGCTGTGGCTGTTGTTGAACAGGAGCCTGAGGTTGAGTAGCAGGAGCCTGAGGTTGCTGTATAGGAGTTGAAGTTTGCTGAACAGGTGCTACTCTTATATTGTATCTTTGTAGTATTTGTGTTATTGAGTAGTTTGATGATGTTCTAACTACATTTGTGTTTGGATTATATACAACCCTATAAACAGTTGATGCACTTGGGAATGTAACTGTAGAAAGAACTAATGTAGTAGATAGTACTGATATAGCAACCTTTCTGGATAATTTAACCTTTAACATAATTATTTCTCCTTTCAGATTGTGAAGTTATTTTGTTTAACCTCTTGTCTATATAATACAGGAACGATATTGATATTTCAACCGATTTGGCTGGGTAATATTTGGAAACATACAAAAATAGTGCTATGGGGTGCGTTTATGAAGGTATTAATGTATATACGAAGAGACTATAAAGATAATATGGCGGGGGATAGTATACAGCTCACAAAGACAATGGAATACTTATTAAAAAGAGGCCTTCAAATTGAGGTATCAAGCGATCCTAGAGCTAATTTAGAAAAGTATGATTTAATCCATTTATTTAACACAATTCGAATTGAAGATACTTATCAATTTTATAAAAATGCCAAAAAATATAAGAAAAAAATTGTTATATCACCAATATATTGGAATTATATAAAATACATTGCTCTCAATAAACGGACGGAAATATTACATTACAGATGGTATAAGCAAAACATTTTAAGGAAAGAAGTGCTTCAAAATGCAAATCTTATCTTACCTAGTTCTTTAACAGAGATGAAGGAGGTAGAGAAAGAGTTTAACATAAGTATACCATATAAAGTTATTCCTAATGGTGTAGATACGATCTTTGAAGAAGATACTAGCGAACGCTTTTATAATCTTTATGAATTAGAGGATTTTATTTTATGCGTAGGAAGAATATCTCCACACAAAAACCAGTTAACTCTCTCAAAGGTTGCTAACAAACTAAATATTCCATTAATACTTGTAGGGCCTATAAATGACTATTCTTATTATTATGAGTGCTTAAAGCATAATAAGGAACTAATATATGTACCTAAGGTAAATCATCATGAATTAAATAGCTTTTATAGTGCTGCAAAATTACATGTACTTGTAAGCTGGTATGAGATACCAGGTTTAGTTAATCTAGAGGCTGGTTTATCAGGGTGTAATCTTTTAACTACAGCAGAGGGTAGTACTAAGGACTACCTAGGACATTACGCTCTGTACTCTACATATGAAAACATAAATGATATTGAAACAAAAATTAGTAGAGCAATAAAGCAGGAAAGAAATGATATTTTAAGAAAGCATATTAGACATAATTTCACGTGGGAAATTGTAGCTGATAAATTAATAAATGCTTATGAAACATTAGTTTAGTCATACTTGAAAGGTTTGGGGGGGGAAGTATGAAAGTTTGTATATTGGGTGGATCTGGACAGTTGGGTAGAGAATTGAATATGAAATTGACGGAACATGATTTATACTCTTTTGATAAATTAGACTTAGATATAACAAATCCATACAGATGTTATGATGTTTTAAGCCGGATTAGGCCGGACTATATAATTAATACCGCAGCATATACAGATGTGGAGTCATGTGAAGTAAAAAAGGATTTAGCATATAGAACAAATACTTTAGGTGCAGGAAATATTGCAAAAATAAGTGAAGTGCTAAAAAGTAAATTAATATATATAAGCTCTGATTATGTTTTTGATGGTAAGAAGGGAAGTCCATATGATGAGACAGACAAACCAAGCCCAATCAATGTTTATGGTTTGACAAAATATAGAGGTGAAATTGAAGTTCAAAACAATACTGAAAGATACTATATAATTAGAACTTCATGGCTATTTGGAAATAGAGGTAAAAACTTTATAAATACTGTTTTAAATCTAAGTAGTGACAATACTATTTTAAAGGTAGTTAATGACCAAATAGGTTGTCCAACGTATACGGCTGATATTTCGCTGGCAATAAAGAGTTTGATTGAGAATGGTGATTATGGAACCTATCATTTAGTTAACGATGGCAGTTGTTCTTGGTACGACTTAGCAATAGAGATATGTAGGATTAAAAAGATAGATGCAACTATATTGCCTCTATCTACACAAGAAATTAATAAAAAGGCATCAATACCTAAAAACTCAAGCTTGAATAATAATTCACATATCAAATTGAGACATTGGACCGATGCTTTATATGAATACTTGACTAAAAAAGATAATTAGTTGTATTATATTATAGTGTTTAAAAGAAACAGGAGAAAAAATCTCTCTTGTTTTTGTTTTTTTTGAATGTTGACAAAAATAGTAGGGTATAATATACTTAGATTAATCCCAATCATTTTACTTGGAATTAAGGAGATGATTAAAATGAAGCTATCTACAAAGGGTAGATATGGATTAAAGGCAATGTTTCAATTATCAATTTTATACGGTGATGGACCAATTCCTTTAAAACTAATTGCTGAAAAACAAAACATACCTGACCAATACTTAGAGCAGTTAGTAGCAGCTTTAAGAAAAGAAGGGTATGTAAAAAGCGTCCGTGGAGCTCAAGGCGGTTATATGCTAGCTCTACCACCTGAAAAAATAACAGTAGGAGATATAATAAGAACTCTTGAAGGTCCAGTTGCACCTTCGGAATGTGTAATAGATGACGACACTAGTGTTTGTACTAGAAAGGACTGCTGTGTTACTAGAGTAGTTTGGGAAAAAATTAGAGATAGTATAAATAATGTTGTAGATTCTATTACTTTACAGGATATGTTAAACGATTATAACAGTTTAGCAAATAAAGATGATTATAATATTTTTTAATATACATAGTACTTACGTAAGGAGAGATGAAAATGAAAAAGGTTTACTTAGATTACTCTGCTACTACACCAATGAAAAAAGAAGTTATAGATGAAATGCTACCATACTTAACTGAACATTTTGGTAATCCATCAAGTATACATTCATTTGGTAGAGAGAGCAGAAAAGCAGTTGATAATGCAAGAGATCAAATAGCCAAAACTTTAGGGGCAAAATCAGATGAAATTTTCTTTACAGCTGGTGGTACAGAGTCTGATAACTGGGCTATTAAAGGTGTAGCTTATGCAATGAAAGGTAAAGGCAATCATATAATTACTACAAAAATTGAACACCATGCGGTACTTCATACTTGTGAAGAACTAGCCAAAGAAGGTTTTGAAATAACATATTTAAATGTAGATCAATATGGACTTATTAATCTAGAGGAATTAAAAAGTGCAATAAAAGAAAATACGATTTTAATTACAGTTATGTTTGCTAATAATGAAATTGGAACTATACAACCTATTAAAGAAATTGGTCAAATAGCTAAGGAAAAAGGCATTATTTTTCATACGGATGCAGTGCAAGCCTATGGAAATGTTCATATTAATGTAGATCAATTAGGTTTAAATTTAGTGTCTATTTCCTCTCATAAAATTTATGGACCTAAAGGAATTGGTGCCCTTTATATTAGAAGAGGTACTAAAATATTACCATTTATTCATGGTGGTGCACAGGAAAAGAAAAGAAGAGCTGGTACTGAGAATGTAGCTAGTATTGTAGGTTTCGGTAAAGCTGCAGAATTAGCCCATGAAAGTTTAGATGGACATATAAATCGTTTACTAGCTTTAAGAACTAAGCTTATGGATAATTTATTAAGCAAAATACCTTACTCTCAAGTTAACGGACATCCAACTAAAAGATTACCGGGGAATGTAAATATCTCCTTTGAATTCATAGAAGGTGAATCCTTATTATTAAGTTTAGATATGGTTGGTATTGCTGGTTCTAGTGGATCTGCCTGTACATCTGGTTCCTTAGATCCATCTCATGTTTTAATGGCAATTGGCTTAAGTCATGAAATAGCACATGGTTCTTTAAGATTAACTATCGGTGACTTTACGACGGATGAGGAAATTGAGTATGTCTTAGAAAAACTACCACCTATTGTTGATAGACTTAGACAAATGTCACCATTATATGAGAAAGTAAAAGGAGGAAAATAATATGTATACAGAAAAAGTAATGGATCATTTTACAAATCCTAGAAACGTTGGAGAAATAGAAAACGCTGATGCGGTTGGTCAAGTTGGTAATGCTAAATGTGGAGATATAATGAAAATATATCTAAAAATAGAGAATGATATTATAGTAGATGTAAAATTTAAAACCTTTGGATGTGGTTCAGCTATTGCAACTTCAAGTATGGCTACAGAGTTAATTAAAGGTAAGTCAGTAAAAGAAGCTTTAAGCTTAACAAATAAAGCTGTTGCTGAGGCTTTAGATGGTTTACCACCGGTTAAAATGCATTGCTCTGTTTTAGCTGAGCAGGCTGTAAAAGCAGCTATATATGATTATGCAAAAAGTAATAATTTACATTTTGAAGAGTTAGAAGGATTCGATCCTGATGAAGACCACGATCATCATCACGATATTGAAGACGAAGTAGAAAATTGTAACTAAAAATGCAGGCAATGCCTGCATTTTTTTTATTTAAAATCAAAAAATACAATGTAGACAGAATAATAAAGAGGGATGCTAATGATTATAAAAGGAAGTGAGCTACTAGGATTAGAACTTAAAAGCAAAAATAATCAATCCTTAGGATATACAGTAAATGATTTAGTAATTGCCAGTAAAGGCAATTATGTAATTGCACTATTGCTTAAGAATAACTATTTGAAAAAAGAGAGTAAAAAAAACTGTAAAATTCTATGCTTCAATAAAATAATTGAAATCAATAATTCTATTGTTACCTTAAATGATAAAAGTATCACAACATTTGAACAGAGGCCAGAGATTTACGAATTAGTTGAAAAACCAATAAAAATGATTGGCTTTGAGGTTTACTCAAATAATCAGGAGTTAATAGGTGTAGTTAAAGATATGATCTTAAATATTAATAATGGAAGAATCATGGGATTAGTATTAAGCGAGGGTCTTTTTGCGGATCTATACAATGGCTATTCAGTTCTACCTTTAGATAGTAATTTGGCTAAATATAATTATGATTGTAATAGGATAATTGTGAATGAATTAATTGAAGAACAAATATTTGATTATGGCGGAGGATTTAAAAATATATTTAGTATAGATAGTGATATTTGACGAAAAATATTATTAACTTTAAAAGAAAGGTGAGTGAAATATGAGAGGAATGTCTTCTAGAGTATTAACTGGTGGATTAATAGGCGCAGCTCTTGGTATGTATGCCATGTCACAAATGAGTCAAAAAGACAGAAGAAGAATGATGAAAAAGGGAAGAAAAATGTTATCCTCTGCAACTAGAGATATGAATTTCTTTTAATTAAAAGGCAGCTTAAAGGCTGCTTTTTAGATTAAAAGAATTTTTGCTGTTAGTATATATTAAAAAATGGGAAGGTTAATAATATAAAAATGAAAATTGTATATTATATTATAGAGAGATTGGAAGGAGGGGGATTACTTGTTCTTCGCTACAATAGAAACTTTTTCAAATAGTATAAGAAATATAACTAAACAAGGGTTTTTAGCGGACTTCTTTAGCTTTATTACACAAATAGTACTACTTTTACTTATTTGTGCACTACTTTACTATTTAATTCAAATTGGAAATAGATATATAGATAGGGATAGACGAGTTAATATAGGAAGAAAACAAGTATTTTATACAGTTGCAATTATTCTTTCTTTAATAGCAATTGTGTTTTTATTTAATATAAGAAATGTGATTTATGAAACTATTTCTCCATTTATATTTGCGATTATATTAGCCTATGTTTTAAATCCAGTAGTTCAATACTTAAATGATAAGGGTATTGGTAGGCTATGGGCAGTTTTATTGGTATATCTAGCAATAATATTAGTATTTATTATCTTATCGATAACTATAGTACCAAAGGTTAGTGAAGAAGTTAAAAGACTAATTGATGTTATGCCTAGATATAGCAATGGGGCTTATGATTATATAAATAATATTTACTCTAAATTTAATAGAAATGTTAATAATTTGCCACAGGAGCTAGATGACGTAAAAGAAATTTTAAGAATGAATATTAATCGTTTGCAAGGTATCGTGTTTGGTTTTTTTGCAACTGTTACTGATTCAGTAATACGATTTTTATCGAAAATAATAGGAGTAATTCTAATCCCAATCCTATCCTTTTATTTCCTAAAGGATAAGGATAAATTTAAAAAGTCATTAATTTTATTAATTCCAAAATCTATAAGAAAACAAACTATAAGTATAGCAAAGGATATTGACTGTATTTTAGTTAGTTTTATTAGGGGGCAGTTAACTGTAGCTTTATTTGTTGGGATTTTGACAACTATAGCTCTACTTATTCTAAGAGTAGAATTTGCTATTATAGTGGGTTTAATTGCAGGCATAGCAAATATTATACCTTATTTCGGACCAGTTATTGGTATAGTTCCTGGTGTTATTTTTGCACTAATGGATGGTCCTATGAAAGCCATTTGGGTTATAATAACCTTCACTATAATTCAACAAATCGAAAGCGGTATAATATCTCCTAAAATTGTAGGTGAGAGTGTTGGAATACACCCAGTGTTTATTATTTTAGCTTTAATTATAGGCGGAAAGTACTTAGGTGTTTTTGGTCTACTTATAGCAGTGCCAGTAGCAGCTATTATTAAGGTAGTATTTAAACACTTTGTTAGACTCATAGCCAGTCATTAAAAATATATTGACTAACTTGAATTAAACATATATAATTTTCATAATATTTAAAATTTTATAAAAAAACTCTTATTCAGAGTGGTGGAGGGAATAGGCCCTATGAAACCCAGCAACCAACACAAGTGTGTACGGTGCTAAATCCTACAGTGCAAACTGAAAGATAAGAGAGGTTAAAAACTCTACTATCCTAAGTAAGAGTTTTTTTATTACAAAAAACTTAAAAGGGTGGTGCTTTAATATGAAATTAGACATATTTACAAATTTAGTGCACGGTGATCTATCATTTGATGAAAGTACAGGGGCAATTAGTTATCCTATTTATCAAAGTGCAACATTTAAACATATAGGTTTAAATCAATCTACCGGATTCGATTATTCTAGGGAAAGTAATCCTACAAGACAAAAGCTTGAAAGTACTCTAGCTATTTTAGAAGGTGGGAAAGCTGCCTTTGCCTACTCCACAGGAATGGCTGCAATTGCAAATTTGTTTAATGTTTTTTCGTCAAATGACCATATTATAGTTTCAAATGATTTATATGGGGGAACATATAGAATATTCGAGGAGTTACTTTGTAAGCAATATGGATTACAATTTACTTATGTAGATACTAGCAACCTAAATGATATATATAATGCATATAAAGAAAATACTAAGGCTGTTTTCATTGAAACTCCAACAAACCCAATGATGAAAATATCTGATATTAAAGAGATATCAAAATTTACGAAAGAAAAAAATATTTTATTAATTGTAGATAATACTTTTTTAACCCCGTATTTTCAAAGACCACTAGATTTAGGAGCAGATGTTGTTGTTCATAGTGGGACAAAGTTTCTAGGAGGACATAATGACGTATTAGCAGGTGCAATTATACTTAAGGAAAATGATGAATTAGCTGAAAGAATTAAGCTAATTCAAAAGACCGTTGGGGCAGTACTAGCACCCTTTGACAGTTGGTTACTTTTAAGAGGAATTAAGACTTTAGGTATAAGGATGGAAAAACAACAGGAAAATGCCTTTAAAATTGTAGAATGGCTTAAACAAAATAAAAATGTAGAGGAAGTATTCTACCCGGGAATACCTGACCATGTTGGCCATGATATATGTAAAAGCCAATCTTCTGGGTTTGGTTCTATGCTTTCTTTCTCTGTAAAGGATGTAAGTTTAGTAAAAACCATATTAGAAGGGGTTAAAATAATTTCCTTTGCTGAAAGCTTAGGTGGTGTAGAGAGCTTAATTACCTATCCGATGGTTCAGACTCATAGTGCTATACCTAAGGACATTTTAGATGCTATTGGAGTTAATGACAAATTATTAAGACTATCAGTTGGTATAGAGTGTGCAGAGGATTTAATAAAAGATTTAGAAAGGGCAATGAGACTAACTATATGAAGTCAAGAAAAATTTCGTATTTAAAGAAGTCATGAAGAAAATAATTTTAAAGACATCTATTACAAAAAAATGCATGACAAACAGAGCAACTCAGTTGCTCTGAAAAAAATAGATTAAATTAGACTTGTGGAACAAATGCAGTATTGTTTTTTAGGAGGTAGTAAATTACCCTAATTAACTTTTTACCGACATGGCATCTGGCAACATTGAAGTGTTTGCCTTCAGAACGCTTTTTGACCATATAATCACTAAAGACTTTATCGCGCATAGCAACAAGTCTAGATGCTTGCATAATAGCCCACCTAAGGTATGTAGAGCCTCTCTTAACCATTGGAGTTTTAGATGCATTGTAAGTCCCAGATTGGTAAGTAGAAGGATCCATACCTGCAAATGCAAGAAGTTTAGTGGGTTGGAGAAACGATCAATATGACCAATTTCAGCTAATATAATGGCAGCTAGAGTATATCCAATGCCAGGAATAGTAATGAGTGGGGTATTGAGTTCTTGTACGACTAATTTAATTTGATTATCTAATGCATCTATTTCTGTTTGTACAGATTGTATGAGGCGAATAGTTTGTTGTAATTCGAAGGTCAGAGAGAGCGATTGCTTGACCCAATAGATTTGATAGCAAGCTCTTTTAAAGCAATTGCTTTCTCTTTGCTATATTTACCTTTAGAGGTCATTCTTATTAGGTTTGTCAACTTTGTCAGATTGCAGTTGTAAATACTATCGGGGGTTGGTAATTCAATTAATAATGCATAGCCGGAACTTTGGTGTATAGACCAAAATAAGCTTGGCAATTCAGGAAAAATGATATCTATTAAGCGACTAACTGAAAGTTTAAGTCTAGAACGGTAACTAACCATTCTATGACGGTGTCTTGTTAGTGACTTTAGCTCCTGAATCTGATATGATACTGGTGAATAGGATTTAGATTCATCAGTAAAGAGCATAGTTGCAATGACCTTAGCGTCGGTCTTATCTGTTTTAGTTTTCCTAAGGGTTTGAGCCTTACGGAAAAGATTAGTAGCCAATGGATTTAGGATGGTGACCTGAAAGCCTTTGGAATACAGATAATTTGTGATATTTGTCTTTGTAATGACCTGTTGATTCAAGTCCTATTTTTACGTTGTTAATACTCTTGGAGTAAGAGCAGAAAGGATAGAAGAATATAGGGTATCAAAACCTTCCTTAGAATTAGAAATACGTAAAGAATTAGTATGAATAACACCATCAGAGTCTAAGATACAAAGAATCGTGTTTAGCTTTGGCAACATCAATGCCCACAAATAACATAGTAATCAACTCCTTAAATATAGTACGCTATGTTTCCACAAACCCTATGTTAAATGTATCCTTGCTATATATAAAACGTCAAAGCGTTATCTAACTAATTAACAAATGAACATAGAGCTGTGGTTATAGCCTCAAAAGAAACAGTCGGCTGTATAGGGACAGCTGCCGTAGGTGAACAAACTAATCCACAGCGCCTATAAAGATTATATAGAAAATAATCTAGAAAGGAAAATGTATAATGACTTCCCCTATGTTTTCATTATACAAGGTGATTATATGAAATTTGGTACGAAATTAATATGTAATAGTGGTAGTAAGGACCCTCATACGGGGGCCTTGAGTCTACCAATATATCAAGCTTCTACTTTTCATCAAGAAGATGTAGATAATATGGGTGAATTCGATTATTCTAGATCTGGCAACCCAACAAGGAAAGGTCTAGAGGAAACAATAGCTTTACTAGAGGGTGGAACCTATGGATATGCCTTTGCCTCAGGTATGGCTGCTATTTCGTCAGTTCTGTTAACCTTTGCAGCAGGAGACCACCTCTTAGTTTGTAAAGATATTTATGGTGGAACCTATAGGGCATGTACTACTCAATTAAAAGATCACGGTATCGAAGCAACCTTTGTTGATACTGAAAACCTTGAAGAAATTAGAAAAAATATAAAAACAAATACAAAAGGCTTATATCTAGAAACACCATCTAATCCTCTACTTAAAATTACAGATTTAAAAGGTGCAATTAACATTGCAAAGGAATTTAATCTCATAACAATGGTGGACAATTCATTTTTATCTCCATATTTACAAAGACCCTTAGAATTAGGGGCTGATATAGTAATTCACAGTGCTACGAAATTTATAGGTGGGCATAGTGATGTTATAGGTGGACTAGTAGTTGTAAATGAAAGAAGTTTGGCTAAGAAAATTTATAGGATACAAAATACTGTCGGTGCCGTACTAGGACCTCAGGATAGTTGGCTTCTTTTAAGAGGTCTAAAAACATTAAAAGTACGTATGGACTATCAGCAAAGTAGTGCTGATAAGTTAGCTAGATGGTTATCCGATCATAAGGCTGTAACTGAGGTATTCTACACTGGACTAGAAAGTCACCCTAATAGAGATATACACTATTCCCAGGCATCCGGGGCTGGGGCTGTATTATCCTTTAAAATGGAATCAGAAAGCTTTACTAAGGCATTTCTTAAGGAACTTACTCTGCCAGCTGTAGCTGTGAGCTTAGGTGGAATAGAAACTATAGTATCCTATCCTGTTAAGATGTCCCACGCGTCGATTCCTGAGGCGGAAAGGTTAAAATTAGGCGTAACTAGTAATCTAGTAAGGGTATCTTTGGGATTAGAAGATATAGAGGATATTATAGAAGATTTTAATAATGCATTTAATAAGGCTTACGAAATAATAAGTAAAAAATAGACAAATAATTTATTTAATCCTAACTAATAGCTATATATTGACAAAATATAGGTTATTCTATATAATGCAAATAAATTGAATGAAAATTTTGTACTCTCTGCCAGCAAAACTGGCCTGAGGGTTTTTGTCTGTTTAAAAATTAGCTAGGAGGCTACAAGCATGGAGAAAAAAGGATTAAATGAAATTAGAAAACTATTTTTGGACTTTTTCGAATCAAAAGGGCACTTAGTAGAACAGAGTTTTCCATTAGTACCATTAAACGATAAGAGTTTACTATTAATAAACTCTGGTATGGCACCACTCAAAGCATATTTTGCAGGTACTGAAGTACCACCAAGAAAAAGAATGGCTACTTGTCAAAAATGTATAAGAACAGGTGATATTGAAAACGTTGGAAAAACTGCAAGACATGCTACTTTCTTTGAAATGCTTGGAAACTTTTCATTTGGAGACTATTTTAAAATTGAGTCTTTACAATGGGGATGGGAATTTGTTACTAAGCACCTAGAAATGCCTATTGATAAACTTTGGGCAACAATTTATGAGGATGACAATGACGCTTACGATATTTGGGTTAATACTATAGGACTTTCCCCAGATAGAGTTGTTAGACTAGGAAAAAAAGATAACTTCTGGGAAATCGGTGTTGGACCATGTGGACCATGTTCTGAAATATATTTTGATCGTGGAGAAGTTTACGGTTGTAATGATCCTAACTGTAAGCCGGGCTGTGACTGTGATAGATATGTAGAGTTTTGGAACCACGTATTTACTCAATTTGATAGAGATGAGGAAGGTAACTACAATCCACTTCCTAATCCAAATATAGATACTGGTGCAGGATTAGAAAGAGTTGCTTGTATTATGCAAGGAGTAGATTCTATTTTTGAAATAGATACTATGAAGCATATACTACATACTGTATGCGAAAATATAAATAAAAAATATAACGAGGATAGCCAAACGGATATATCTATACGTATAATAACTGACCATATAAGATCAATTACTTTTATGATTAGTGATGGTATATTACCAAGTAATGAAGGTAGAGGCTATGTTTTAAGAAGACTACTTAGAAGAGCAGCTAGACATGGTATTTTATTAGGAAAAGCAGATAGCTTCCTTTACAAAGTATTAGAAGCCGTAGTAGCAATGTATGGTGATTCTTACACAGAGCTTAAGGAGAAAAAAGATTATATTAGAAAAGTTATTCAAGTTGAAGAAGAGCGTTTCCAAGAGACTATTCATGTTGGTCTTGAAATCTTAAATGGTTATATAAATGATATGGAAAGTAATAATGAGAAGGTTCTAAAAGGTGAGTATGCATTTAAGCTTTATGATACCTATGGTTTCCCAATTGATTTAACTAAGGAAATTTTAGAGGAAAAGGGTTTAATTGTTGATGAAGAAGAGTTTAACTTAGAAATGAATAAACAAAGAGAAAGAGCTAGAAATGCAAGACTTGGAGAGGATATTGAAGGATGGAAGGAAGATATTTTCTCATCCTTAAGCAAGGATGTAAAAACAAGTTTCCAAGGATATGAAGAATTAGTGCTTTCATCGAAAGTATTAAGTATTGTTAAAGGTAATGAAGTTGTATCTAGTGCTACAAAAGGTGATGAAATTGTTGTAATACTTGAAGAAACTACTTTCTATGCTGAAAGTGGTGGACAAGTTGGTGACTTAGGATATTTAGCTAATGAGTTTTTTAAAGGACTAGTTAAAGGAACGAAAAAAGGACCAAATAATCAAATCCACCATGTAGTTGTTGTAGAAGAAGGTACTATTGAAATTGGCAATATTGTAGAGTGCCAAGTAGACAAGTTAAATAGATATAACACAGCAAAAAATCATACTGCTACTCATTTACTGCATAGAGTCCTTAAAGAAGTAGTTGGAGAGCATGTACAACAGGCTGGTTCTTTAGTTTCACCTGATAAGTTAAGATTCGACTTTACTCATTTTGAAGGTGTAAGTAAAGAACAATTAAATGAAATTGAAAGAGCAATAAATGAAAAAATACTTTTAAATTTAGATGTTGAAGTTTTTGAAGCATCTTTAAAAGAAGCACAAACTTTAGGTGCGGAAGCATTATTCGGCGAAAAGTATGGTGAAAGAGTTAGGGTTGTAAAGATAGCAGATGAGAGTATTGAGCTTTGTGGTGGTACTCATGTTGGTAACATTAGTGAAATCGGTATTTTTGTAATAACTAGTGAAAGTGGAGTTGCTTCTGGGGTTAGAAGAATTGAGGCTATCACTGGGATAGAGGCATATAACTATCTTAAAGACCAACAAAGTACAATTAAACATGTTACTGAAATATTAAAAACGAATCCAAGTAATATTATTTCTAGATTAGAAATACTATTAAATGAGTTTAAAGAGAGAGAACGTGAAATTTCTAAATTAAAAGGACAGCTTTCTCTTGGGGCAGTAGACGAGCTACTAGCAAAGGTTCAGGTTATAAATGGAGTAAGCACATTAGTTGAACAAGTTGATGCTAGTTCAATGGATGACTTAAGAAAGCTTGGAGACTCATTAAAAGATAAGCTTCAATCCGGTGTATTATTACTAGCTGCTGAAAGTGATGATAAAGTAAATTTTGTTGCTATAGTAACAAAAGATATTGTTGAAAAAGGAGTACACGCTGGTAATTTAGTTAAAGAGGCTGCAAGCATCACAGGTGGTGGTGGCGGTGGCCGACCAGATATGGCTCAAGCAGGTGGAAAGAATAAAGAGAAAATTGGAGATGCTCTTAAAACAATAAGAGATACCCTTAATTCAAAACTATAAAAAATGGGGTAAGAAAACAGCATAAATAATTTTATAAAAACTTACACAAATATATTGATAATGTGTAAGTTTTTGTGTTATACATGCATAGGAGGTGAAAACAAATGCTAACTATAAAAGAAGCAAGTGAATTTTTAGGTGTTTCTGCTGAAACACTAAGACGTTGGGAAAAGGCCGGCAAAATAACTTCTCACAGAACAGAAGGTAGCCATAGGCGTTATGACAAAAATGATTTAATAAGACTAAAGTCTTTTGATTCTAAGTCAAAAAAGCTAACTATTGGCTATTGTAGGGTTTCGTCATCAGATCAAAAAGATGACTTAAAAAGACAAATAGATAATGTGTCTAACTACTGCATAGCGAAAGGTTATAGTTTTAGAATAATTGATGATTTAGGAAGTGGCTTAAATTACAATAAAAAAGGCCTTAAACAACTAATAGAGCTAATCTCAGCTAACGAAATTGAGCGTATCGTTATAAATTACAAAGACAGATTGTTAAGGTTTGGCTATGAGTTAATTGAGCAATTATGCTTAATTCATGGGGTAGAGATAGAAATAATTAATCATACTGAGGATAAAACTTATGAGCAGGAGTTAGTTGAGGATGTATTATCTGTAATTACTGTATTTTCTGCAAAATTATACGGAAGTAGAAGTTATAAAATCAAAAAAATAAAAGATGAAAGCGAAAAATTATTTAAATAATAATGCTTTAATTTCAATAAAAGGAGGTGAAAATGTGCTATATAATGAAAAAATAGAGGTGTTTTTCTCAAAGGAAGATAGTTTAATACTAGATGGTCAAAGTAAAATATGTAACTGGCTGTATAATCAATTACTTCAAGCTACTAAAGATGATTACGAAAATGGAAATAGTCTTAAGCTATTAAGCGGTAGAAACCTAAGGAACTATTCAACTAAAATGAAGGATGTTAACAAGTTTTTATATAGTGTCCATTCGTCACCACTTAAAAACACAGCTTTAAGGCTTAAAGATGCTTATGAAAGATTTTTTAAAGGCCAAAATGAATACCCTAAATTTAGAAGTTGGAAGAAGTATTGGTTTTCTCTATATTATGACGAGCCAAATAAAGGTTTTAAGGTAGACGGTCAAAGTTTAAAAATATCTTTAGGAAAGGCTGTTGTTTTCGATAAAAAAGGTAAAGAAAAAGGCAAACAAGTATCTGTAACTGGGGAACTTAAAGAATCTTTAGTTTTGCCAAAGGGCGCTAAAATCAAGACTTTTAGACTTTGTAAGCAGCAAGGCGATAGATTTTATGCCATCTTTACAATTGAAGCAATAGAACCTAATAAAAAAGAAGAAAAGTCATGGATAGCGATAGACCAAAACCATAAAAATTTCTTCGTAGCAATTGATAATACTGGTAGAACCTTTGAATTTCTAAAACTTTATCAAACGAAATACTGGGACGAAAAGATAGACTTACTTAAATCAAAGAGAGATTTATGCCTTAAAAAAGCAAAAGAACATACAACAATTCATGGAAACAAATATTACACATCATCAAAGAGATATCATAGAATCAATAAGGCTTTAAATAAAGCCTACAATACAAGACGAGAACAAATTAAGTCAATAATGTATCAGATAGCACATTTTATAGCCAAAAATTATGATCATGTAATAATAGGCAACTATGTTCCATCTAAAAACACAGCTAAATACAAAACTATGCATAGAAGTATGCTTAATCAAGCGCATATTGGGGAATTTAGAAAAATACTGGAGTGGGTTATGCTAAAGAGTGGAAAACATTTTTCTTTAGTTGATGAAAAAGACACTACCAAAATTTGCTCTATGTGTGGCCATAAAGAAAAGAAACCGCCTAATATAAGAGAATTTACTTGTTCAAATTGCGACACTTTTATGTTAAGGGATGTTAATAGTGCTGTTAATATGGCAAATAAAGTTTCATTAACGCCTATGTCTTTTGATAATATAGACAAAATTAATAAAGTAGGTGTGTTTAATTTTAAAAGATATAGCCTTATGGTTGTATAAAAAAGTTTCACCCATTGTCTGACTCGGACTATCTAATATATAGCTTAATCGTACTACTAGATATACTATTAGAACTAGGTTTGCTAAATAGCCATTAGCCCCTAGCACTCGGTAGGCAGTATAGCTAGAAATAGCTTTACTGACGAATTAAATTCTAAGCATGGTGCTTTAGAAGCAAAGTGTATTGGCGAATTTATTTGAGTGGATTTTTTGTCTAACTTTAAATAAGTTTAGATATGTTTTGTAGAGCGGCATGATTTTTCATGCTCTTTTCATTTTATATGATAGAGATAATTTCAACCTTGTGATAAAATAAGTATAAAAATAGAAGAAAGGGGAAATACATATGTCTAATAAGTTTAATGATACAATGAAATTTAGCGTTGATATGGACAAGGATAAAAAGGTACAAGAAATTATTTTAGAAGTTTACGCTGCTTTAGAAGAAAAGGGCTATAATTCTATAAATCAAATTATTGGATACATTTTATCTGGGGATCCTACATATATTACTAGTTATAACAATGCAAGAAGTGTTATACGAAAGATTGAAAGAGATGAATTATTAGAGGAGTTAATTAAGTATTATTTAGAAAATCATAGGAGAGAATAATTTTGAATAAAGCCTGTAAATGTCTATGCACAATTATTGTCGCTGTAATAGTTATTACGTCTATTCTTCTTAGTTTTAAATTAGATTCTTATGCTATAAATAATAAGTTTATATTAGTTTTAGTTAATCGCACTCATTTTGATGATATTGCTAATTTACCTAATATTAGAGCTTTAATTGACAATGGGTCAATTGGTCTAATGAATACAAGAGGTCCTGGGGCTCAGCACGAAACTAAATCCTATGCCACTATTGGCTGGGGAGTAAGAGCTGAAGCCGATAGTACCTCTTCAATATTTCATAAAGTTAATGACGAAAATAAGTTAATTTATGAAAGAAGAACAGGTAATGTTATTGGGGAAGGAATTATTAATTTAGATATAAATAGCTTAATTGATTTAAATAAAGAAGGGGAATATGGGGCTACACCTGGTATACTTGGCGATCTTTTAGACAAAGAGGGCTTAAAATCAGTACTAATTGGTAACAGCAATACGGATGCTACTGATTACAATCCAGCAGGACTTATTCTTATGAATAATAAAGGATATATAACTTATGGTGAAATTGATAATGTTATTGAAAAAGATCCTTTAAGTTCCTTTGGTATTAGAACTAATTATGAAGAAGTATTAAAAATATTTAAAAGCTATTATGAAAGCTCTGATTTAATTGTAATAGAGACAGGGGATATAAATAGGTTAGAAAAGTATAAGGAAAATCTAAATAATGTGATGTATCTATATCATAAAAGTAAGATACTTAACGAAGTAGATAGCTTTATAGGAAACCTAGTAAATGAGATTGATTTTAAAAAATCTCAACTTATGATTATAACTCCATTTCCAGCTGAAGAAAAATTTTCTTTAGGTGATAGATTAACACCGGTAATATATTATGGAGCTAATATAGATCCAGGTGTCCTATATTCCAGTACAACAAGAAGAAATGGCATTGTAGGGAATGTGGATATAGGGCCTACGATTTTAAATTCCTTCAATGTAGAACCCAGTCGTATGGTTGGAAATCCAATAGATACTGTAAGCTTAAAAAATAATTATAATTATTTAATAGATTTAAATAGTAAATTGTTATCCACCTCTATACATAGATATAGGGTTTTATATACCTATGCAGTATTACAAATGCTAATTTCAGTTATAACAGTTGTGGCAATTTTGCTAAAAAATAAATTTAAATTAAATTCGATAAATAAATGGCTTGCATATGCATTACTATGTGCTCTTGTTTTCCCATTTACACTTTTGATTTTATCCTTATTTGGACCGATGGGTATAGTAAGTTTGTATACAGTGATAATATTTTTGACTATCTTAATAGTTTTAATATGCTGTGCACTTGCAAAGTGTGAGCCATTAAAATATGTAATTTACATTACTGGTACTGTTATGACAGCTCTGGTTATAGATTTAGTTTTAGGACAGCCCTTAATAAAAGGTTCGATTTTTGGATACGATCCGATTATAGGAGCTAGATACTATGGTTTAGGCAACGAGTATATGGGCATATTGATAGGTGCTACATTAATATTTACTGCTAGTTTGTTAGACTACTATAGATTTAACTACAAATATATAACTCCAATATTTATTATTGTTTTACTTGCTATAGGATTTCCTATATGGGGAGCCAATGTTGGAGGTACAATTACTGCTTCAGCTGTATTTATATTTGCGGTTATGCGATTTTCAAAGAAAAAAATCGGTGTTAAAAAAGTGTTATTTATTTTGTTTTCTGTAGTAACGATACTATCGATTATCGCATTATTTGATATATTTGTATCACAAAATAAATCTCATTTAGCTAAGGCTTTAGGTCAAATAGCGGATAATGGACCAATTGTTATTTTTCAAATTATTAAAAGAAAGATTACGATGAATTTAAGAATAATGAGTGTAACAGTTTGGAGTAGAGTATTATTAATAGCAATGGTTATATTAGCGGTTATATTCTATCATCCAATCGGGATATTTAAAAAATTAGCAAATGAATATCCTAATATAACTATAGGTCTAGGCAGTATTGTACTAGGATCAAAGGTTGCATTTTTAGTAAATGATTCGGGAATAGTCGCTGCTGCAACTATAATGATGTTCCTTACTACTACAATTCTTTATTTAATTATAAGTGATAGTAAGAAATTTGTTAATTAATTTACTATAATAACGTTATGTAAAGTTGGTAGCTGAGTTAACACTCAGCTATATTTAGGTTGAGGTGAACAAATTTTGGAAAGATATGCTTTAGGTAATTCAGGAATAAATGTTTCAAAGCTATGTTTTGGAAGCTTAACAATGGGTCCATTACAAGTTAATATGTCACCTGAGGAAGGTGGAAAGCTTTTAATACATGGCTATGAAAAAGGAATAAACTTCGTAGATACGGCTGAGCTTTATGGTACATATGAGCATATTAAGTATGCCTTAAAGGAAATTAAAAGAGAAGAATATGTAATCGCAACTAAATCCTATTCTTATGACTATAATACGGCTGAAAAAAGTTTATCTAAAGCTTTAAAAGAAATGAATACGGACTATATTGATATTTTCTTACTTCATGAACAGGAAAGTGAACATACTTTAAGGGGACATGTAGAGGCTTTTGAATACTTTCTAAAAATGAAAGAAAAAGGCTATATTCGAGCTTTAGGCATATCATCACATACTATTGCAGCAGTTAAAGCATCATTAAAAATTAAAGAAATAGAAATATTGCACCCAATTGTTAATATGTCAGGCTTAGGAATACAAGATGGCACAATAGAAAGTATGATTAGTGTGCTCAATGAAGGATATAATATGGGTAAAGGAATATATGGCATGAAGCCTTTAGGTGGAGGTCATTTAATAAAAAAGTTTAAAGAGTCCTTTGGCTTTATTTTGGCACAAAAGTATTTGCATTCAATTGCAATTGGAATGCAATCTATGGAAGAAATTGATGTAAATGTTAATATTGTTAACAATAGGTCAGTAGATAGTGATATAATGATTAGGTTAATGCAAAAGACAAGGAAATTAATTATTCATGATTGGTGCGAGCAATGTGGAAATTGTATTAAAGCATGTAGACATGGTGCATTAATTATAGAAGAAGACGAATTAAAAGTAGACCATAATAAATGTGTTCTTTGTGGATATTGCTCTAAATATTGTCCGCAGTTCTGTTTAAAGGTAATTTAGGAGGGTATAAATGGGAAGGAAAATGGGTTTAGACGTTGGAGATAAGACAATTGGAGTAGCTTTAAGTGATTTACTTGGCTGGACAGCTCAAGGATTAAAAACGATATTTAGGAAAAATAAGAAAGAGGATTTTAAAGAGTTAGAGGAAATAATAAATAGTAATGATGTAGATACAATAGTTGTAGGATTACCGAAAAATATGAACGGTACTATTGGACCTCAGGGTGAAAAGGTTTTAGAATTTTGTGAGGAGCTTAAGATAAAATTTAATATTAAGGTTGAGCTTTGGGATGAAAGATTAAGTACTGTGGCTGCAGAAAGATCTCTAATTAGCGCAGATGTAAGTAGAAAGAAAAGGAAACAAGTAATAGATAAAATGGCAGCTGTATATATATTACAGGGTTTTTTAGATAGAAAAATATAATTATATTTACAAAAATAGTGTTTTTTAGTTTATTTTAGTATATAATACAACTAAGTTTATATTGAAAGGAGTTTTAATAACATGGAAGAAAGAGAAGATATAGTAACCCTAGTAGATGAAGATGGGGTAGAGCAGGATTTTGAAGTAATAATGACTTTAGAAGTTTCAGAACAAGAGTATGCAATTCTACTTCCAGTAGGTGCTGATGAAGATGAAGATGCTTATATATTTAAAGTAGTTGAAGATGAGCAAGGTGAATTCACTTTAGAAGCTATCGAAAACGATGAAGAATATGATAATGTTGTAGCTGCATATGAAACAATTCTTGACGAAATGGACGAAGCTGAGGAAGAATAATAATCTTTATATATGATTGATGGACATTTATGTCCATCTTTTATATTATTAATTAATAATTGTTGACAAATGGCTATATTATGCTATACTTTAAGTGAAAAGTTATTTTAATTGAGAATAGTGGGTGTGAGTAATGGAAAATCAATTAGAAAAAGTTAAAGACAAACTTAAAGAAAAAGGTTTTAAATTAACACCTCAAAGAAGAGCTACACTTGAGGTGATTATTAACAATCAAGGTAAGCATTTAAGTACTGAAGAAATTTATGATTTAGTGAAAGTAGATTGTCCTGAAATTGGTTTAGCTACAGTTTATAGAACCCTGCAATTACTGGACGAAATATCTGTAATATCTAAAATGAGTTTAGATGATGGCTGCAGTCGTTATGAACTTAATAATCATGAGGATGATCATCAACATCATCATCTTATTTGTCAAAAATGTGGTGACATTATAGAAGTAGAAATTGATTTGTTAGAGCATCTAGAAGAAGAGATTGAAAAGGTATATAACTTTAAAATTAACGATCATAAAGTTAAGTTTTTCGGAGAGTGTTCTAAATGCTGTTAGCCTTGGTTATTTCTCAAGGCTTTTTTATTTTTTTGTGCAACACTTTTAAAAAGTTTCCATTTGGGTTAAAATACATAATGTATTAGTAGAATCAAAAGAAGTTAAAATGAAATTGTTATTTTTACCTCTATATTGTAGAAATAAAGCTATTGCAATAAATAACTAATATGGTACAATATGTGAGGTGTTGAATTTGAAAATAATGTATTTATATATATATTATGAACGGACTTATTATTAAAAGGAGTGAATAAATTTGGGCAGGAAACCAGCTAAAGTAAAAGTAATACCTCTTGGAGGGCTTAATGAAATAGGAAAAAATATGACAGCAATTGAATATAAGGATGAAATCTTAATTATTGATTGCGGTTTAAGCTTTCCTGAAGATGAAATGTTAGGAATAGATATAGTTATACCTGATATTTCATATGTATTAAAGAATAAAGATAGAATACAAGGTATTGTATTAACCCATGGTCATGAGGATCATATCGGTGCCTTACCATATGTATTAAAGAAATTAAATGTACCGGTTTATGGTACTAGATTAACTCTTGGCTTAGTAGATCATAAGCTTAAAGAGCATAAAATGACAGATGTACATTTGCAAAGAGTAAATTTTGGTGATATTGTGTCCTTAGGTGCTTTTAATGTAGAGTTTATTAGAACGAGTCATAGTATACCTGACTCATGTGCGATAGCTATACATACATCCTTGGGTGTAATCTTTCACACAGGTGATTTTAAAATTGACTATACACCAATTAACGACCAAATGATAGATTTACACAAAATAGCAGAGCTTGGACAAAAAGGTGTTCTATTAATGCTAGCAGATTCAACTAATGTTGAAAGACCAGGAACAACAATGTCGGAAAGAAATGTAGGAATTACTTTTGAAAATGTATTTAGAAATTCTAATAGTAGAATAATTGTTGCAACATTTGCTTCAAATGTTCATAGGATTCAGCAAATTGTAGATGCTGCATTTAAGTTTAATAGAAAAATAGTTATTTCAGGTAGAAGTATGGTTAACGTTATATCTGTTGCTCAGGAATTAGGAGCAATAGATATACCGGATGGTATGTTGATAGATATTAATGATATGGATAGATATAATGATAATGAAATAGTATTAATTACAACAGGTAGTCAAGGGGAGCCAATGGCTGCATTATCAAGAATGGCTAGTGCAGATCACAGAAAGCTTGAAATACGTCCTGGGGATAAGGTTGTAATTTCTGCAACTCCTATTCCTGGAAATGAAAAATCAGTAACTAGAGTTATAAATCAGTTATTTGAAAAAGGTGCAGATGTAATTTATGAAAGCTTAGCAGAAGTTCACGTATCTGGCCATGCATGCCAAGAGGAGCTTAAATTAATGCATAGACTTGTAAAGCCTCAATATTTTATGCCCGTACATGGAGAGTTTAGACATCTAAAACAACATGGCAAATTAGCTGAAGACTTAGGTATGAGTAAAGAAAATATATTTACTATGCAAAATGGTTCTGTACTTGAACTATCGAAAGACGGGGCAAGAATTGCAGGTAGTGTACCAGCGGGTAGAATACTTGTGGATGGTCTAGGTGTTGGAGATGTAGGTAATATTGTATTAAGGGATAGAAAACATTTATCAGAAGATGGATTGATGGTAGTTGTAGTTACAATAAATAGAGAAAATGGAAAAATAGCTGCGGGTCCAGATATTATTTCTAGAGGATTTGTATATGTAAGAGAATCCGAAGATTTAATAGATGAGGCTAAACAGGTTGTTAAAACTGCATTAATTCAATGTGAACAACAAAACATTAGAGAATGGGCAGCTTTAAAGAACACTATAAGAGATAGTTTAAAGAACTTCCTATATGAAAAAACTAAGAGAAGACCAATGATATTACCTGTAATTATGGAAGTATAATCTAAAAACCACCTTATTTATAAGGTGGCTTTTAAATTCGTACATATTTTATTATGGAGGTGTAAACCTTGAATTATATTACACAAGATTATATTGAAAGTTATATAAGATCAACTTTAAAAGATAGAGAAGGTTTAATGAAGGATATGGAGGAATACGCATCGGAAAATCATGTGCCTATTGTTCAAAAGGAAGTGGCAGCATTAATTGAAGTTTTAACTAAAGCAGTTAATGCAAAACGAGTGCTTGAAGTAGGTACTGCCATAGCCTACTCCACATCGATATTTGCCTTTGCTATGGGTAAAGATGGACATGTCACGACTATTGAACGAAATGAAAATATGATAGAGGTTGCAAAAGAGAATATAAAAAAAAATAATTTAGAAAATCAAATAAAAATTATTCAAGATGATGCTCAAGAGGTATTAAAGTATTTAGAAGGTGAATTTGATATAATATTTTTAGATGGAGCTAAGGGGCAATATAATGACTTTTTAGATAATTGCTTAAGGTTATTAAAAGTTGGTGGAATTATAATTTCTGATAATATTTTATTTAAAGGCATGGTTGCAACTGATGAGTTAGTAATTAGAAGAAAAAGGACAATAGTGAATAGGATGAGACAATATTTAGACTACATTTGTAATCATCCTCATCTAGATACGACTATAATACCAATTGGAGATGGAGTAGCCATAAGCTATAAGAAGCGGGAGGTATAGATATGAGGGCAGTTGAATTATTAGCACCGGCTGGAGATCTTGAAAGACTTAAAATTGCCATAATGTATGGTGCGGATGCAGTTTATGTTGGGGGTCAAATATTTGGTATGCGTGCTGCAGCTAAAAATTTTACCTTAGAGGAATTAGCAGAAGGGGTTAAATTTGCCCATGAAAGAGGAAAAAAGATATTTATTACTGCAAATATTATTCCACACAATGAAGACTTAAAGGAACTACCGGATTATTTAAAGGCTTTAGATGAAATAGGTGTTGATGCTATTATAGTTTCAGATCCAGGTACCTTTTCATTAGTTAAAGAGACTCTACCTAATATGGAAATACATATAAGTACTCAAGCTAATAATACAAATTATTTAACAGTTAACTTTTGGCACCAAATGGGTGCAAAAAGAGTTGTATTAGCTAGGGAATTATCATTTAATGAAATAAAAGAAATAAGTGAAAAGGTAAATAAGTCGGTGGATTTGGAGGCCTTTATTCATGGAGCAATGTGCATTTCATATTCTGGAAGATGTTTATTAAGTAATTATATGGCAGACAGGGATGCAAATAGAGGTGAGTGCGCACAACCCTGTAGATGGAACTATTATTTAGTTGAAGAAAAAAGGCCAGGGGAATATATGCAGGTTTTTGAAGATGAAAAGGGAACGTATTTTATGAACTCTAAAGACCTATGTATGATTGAATATGTTCCTGAAATAATTGAGTCAGGAATTACCTCCTTAAAAATAGAAGGTAGAATGAAAACCACTTATTATGTAGCCACAATAGTTAGAGCCTATAGAATGGCTTTAGATTCATATTATAAAGACCCAAAAAATTGGACATGCAAGGAAGAATGGTTAAGTGAAATAAAAACTGCAAGTCATAGGGATTTCACTACGGGCTTTTATTTAGAAAAACCAGGCCCAAAGGAACACATTTACAGTGAGAAATCCTACATAAGGGACTATTCCTTTATTGGGTTAGTCAAGGATTATGATAGCTTAAGTAAAATTGCTACTATTGAGCAAAGAAATCGTTTCTTTAAAGGCGATAATATAGAGATACTAAGTCCTAAGGAAGAAATTATTAATATGAAAATTGAACAGATTTGGGATGAAGAGGGTAATGAAATTGAAGTTGCACCTCATCCACAGCAAATAGTAAAGATGAAAATTCCTTTTGATATAGAGCCATATTATATACTGAGAAAAGAAAGAAAGGATGATTAATAATGTCTAAGCCGATTCTTATAGGTATTACAGGGGGGACAGGGTCGGGAAAGAGTACAGTTGCCAGGGCTATTCATAGATGCTTACCAAAGAAGAATATAACTGTAATTGAACAAGACTCTTACTATAAAGATCAGTCTCATATGACTTTTGAAGATAGGATTAAAACAAATTATGATCATCCTTTAGCTTTTGATACACTGTTATTAATTGAACATCTGAATAATTTATTAGAAGGAAAACCAATTAATAAACCAATCTATGATTTTGAGAGTCACACGCGGAAAACGGAAACAGAATTAGTTGAACCGAAAGATATTATAATTCTAGAGGGTATAATGCTTTTAGATGAGCCGACTCTACGTTCTATGCTAGATATAAAAATATTTGTTGATACAGATGCAGATGTAAGGATAATTAGAAGAATAGTAAGAGATATAAATCACAGGGGAAGAGACTTAAACTCTATAATTAATCAATATCTCACAACTGTCCGCCCTGCCCATCTACAGTTTGTTGAGCCAAATAAAAAATATGCTGACATTATAATTCCTGAGGGTGGAGACAATAAAGTAGCAATTGATATAATGGTAACCAAGATTCAAGATATAATTAACAATAGGAAAAGCTAAATAAAATTAATAATAAAAAAGCTGGCTCAACATATTTAATCTATATTTGAGCGAGCTTTTTTATTTTGAAAAAACATAATAAAATATATACAATTTACGACAAATAGATGGAATAAATTGTCCTATTAGTATATAATAAACAGGCAAATAGGATGGATTTGGATAATTAGCATAAAAAAGGGTGGTTTAATGTTTAAAGGGAATAAGAAAAATGTTGTCCCCATAGTGAGTGCCTTAATAGTTCTGTTACTTTTTTATCTCGCTAGTATGTTAGAAAATAATAGGGCGGATATATTTGAAAGAAATAAGCTAAAAGATGAACTTATAGTAGTTAAAAGCAATTTAGAAAGTATCATTACATCCAGAATAACAACTGTAAATGGTATTATAGCTTTTGCTGAAATAAACAAAAACTTTACTCAAGAACAATATGAGAGCTTTGCTGAGGGAATATATTATTCAGTTAATGACGTAGTTAAAAATGTATCCTATATAAGTGATACAACTATAACTCACATATATCCATATGAAGAATATAAGCATGCTATTGGATGGGATTTATCGGAGGTGCCAGAGCAGCTACCTTCAATCTTATATGCAAAAAATCGTGGTAAGTCAGTATTATCTGCACCGGTTGACCTAGTGCAAGGTGGTACAGGTATGATAATAAGAGTACCTGTAATTGTTAGCTCTGGTTATTTAGGTCAGGTTTCGATTGTTTTTGACTACGACAAGGTGTTAACCTATAGTGGAATTGAAAAATTAAGTAATAATAACTATTTAGAGTTATTTATATATGATGTAGTAAATGGTGGTAAAAAGACAATTTGGAGTAATGTAGATAGAAATTTGAACTATAGAATATATGAAACTGTTAATTTATATGAATCAGAAATATATATGTCTATTGCACCTAAAAGGGGTTGGGGAGTAAAAACTATTCTAGAATATATGCTTTTAATCGTTGGGTTTATTGCCTCTCTACTTACCTATTTAGCCCTTAGGAAGCTATATGAAAATAAAGAAACACTATATTTAATGAATATACATTTAGAACATACGATAGACCAACTAACAGCAAGTCAGAAACAGCTTAAAAACAAACTAAACGAGGTAAAACTAAAAGAGAAACATATCCAATTTCTCGCTGATCATGATTCCTTAACGGGACTTTATAATAGAAGAAAATTTATTGAGTTACTCGAAGATAAGCTAGAAAGCGAAAGTGAAGGAACCATTCTACTTGTGGACATAGATGATTTCAAAAATATTAATGACTCTATGGGTCATATATATGGTGATAATGTATTACAATATTTCTCTAGTCAATTACAATCGGATTTACCGAATTTTGCTAGGGCCTATCGTATAGGCGGGGATGAATTTATAATTATTTTCGATAATATTGTAACTAAAAGAGAAATAACACCTTGTATTGAGCTAGTAGTTGAATGTTTTAATAACATTGATGCTATTAATAATCAAATAAGTTTAAGTATTGGTGTAGTATTCTTTCCAGAACATGGAGCCACTGTTGAGGATTTACTAATAAAAGTGGATATAGCTATGTATAGTGCAAAGAATTCTGGTAAAAACAAATTTTCTATCTTTGATGAGTCTATGCTATTTGAGTTTAATGAAAAAATTAGAATAGAGCAGTTAATTAGATCTGCCTTAGATAATGAGTGGTTTTTCATCGAGTATCAACCTATTATAGATAAAAGTACAGGTGAAACCTCATCCTTTGAAGCGCTTATTAGAATGTCTGAACCTAAGCTAATGCCAAATCAATTTATATCAATTGCTGAAAGAACAGGACTTATAATTCAAATAGGTAGATGGGTAATTAAAGAAGTTATTGAACAATTAAAGAATTGGAAGATAAATGGATATAATCTTAAACCAATTGCTGTAAATTTGTCCCCTAAACAAATTTATGATGGAAACCTAGTTGAATTTCTAGAGAGTCAGTTGAAAATTAACAATATTGATCCTTCGTTGATTGAAATCGAAATAACCGAGAATGTATTAATAGAGAATGGAGACTCAAATATTGTAACTCTTCAGAGAATAAAGGACCTGGGAATAACTATTTCATTAGATGACTTTGGTACTAATTATTCCTCATTAAACTACTTAACTTATATGCCTGTTGACAAAATTAAGATTGATAAAAATTTCAAAGACAAGTTTATCAACTTTAAAAATAATCAGTTTCTTGAAGGGATTGTGTTTTTAGCTCATACATTGAATCTAAAGGTAGTCATAGAGGGAGTAGAGGATGAAGATGAGTACTCAATACTTAAAAAAGGTGAAAGTGATTTTCTGCAAGGCTATCTATTTAGCAGACCTCTAAAAAAAGAGGATGCTACAAAGTTTTTAACTAAAAACTAGGCAGATACATATAAACTAGCCTTTTATAAACATTTAAAAATAATTGCAATATGCTTATAAATGAATAATAAACATTATATAATCATTAGTTTTTGAAAGGAGTAATAATGTTAAAAAAAATATTAAAGTCTAAGATTCTTAAAATTGTAATTCTTTTAATATTAATTATTGTTGGTTTAAGCTATTATGTTAATCCCTATAGGGAAACTATAGGTTGGGATAAGGTAGAAACAAGTTTATTATACGAACAAGAAATTGATAAAAGCCTGGCTGTAGATGATTTAAATTATCTAGTGGATAAAATAACTAAGCATCATGTTTCCACTGCTAAAGGGGTAACGGGTGAAATACAAAAGCAATTGGAATATGAAATTAATAACTTGAATGACAGTCCTAGGGTAGTAGATGTGTGGATTGCTGCTTCAAGAATAGCAAACAAATTAAATGATGCCCACGCAAACATCTATTATTATGGGCATAAAAATATGGAGATTGATCTGAATTTTACCTTTGATGATAGCAGTTTAAAAGTTATTGGGGGACATAGAGATGGCCAAGAGCTAATAGCTATTGAGGGCATCAAGCTTGAAGAGTTATATCAAAGATTTCTATCCCAATTTTCCTTTGAAAATGAATATTTTGCAAAATATAATTTTGTTAATTATTTAAGGAGAAAAAATCAACTTAATTGGTTAGGTATTAATGTAAATGAAGAGGTTGAAATAGTATTTAGTAATAATGGTAGAGAGGAAGTAGAAAAATACCTATTTAATGAAATAAAAGAGAGTAATTACTTAGATAATGACTTTATTTCATATAAACTAGATAAAGAAAAAGGCGTAGGTATACTCACATTAAATAGCTGCATATATAGTGATGAATATAAAATTAAACTTAGAGGTTTTTTTAGTGAAGTAAAAAAACATAATATTAATATTATAGCCATTGATTTAAGAGAAAATGGTGGTGGTAATTCAATGGTTGCTAATGAATTTATTAAATATTTGCCTGTAGAAAGCTATAAAAATTATGGTAGTAAAGTTAGGCTTAGATCTTGGGTTATAGAAAGAAAACCAAAGGAAACAAAAAACAAGCAATATAAAGACCTTATATTTTCAGGAGATGTGTATTTGTTAACTTCAAATACTACATTTAGCTCCGCAACAATGTTTACAGCATACATTAGAGATAATAATTTAGGTAAAGTGATTGGAGAGCCCTCGGGAAATAAACCTTCTACCTATGGAGATATCCTACTTTTTCAATTACCAAACAGTAAATTACCTGTAACCTTAACCTATAAATATTTTTCTAGGCCTGACGTAGAAAAGGATGAAGAAGTAGCAATTATCCCGGATTATCCAATTGGGCAAGAGGAGGCTATTGACGAGCTTTATAGGTTAATTAACAATTAAAACATGTTTGTTTAAACCCCTAGTATTTGGTAATACTAAAAGAAAATACATGGGGGTTTTTTTATGCGCAAAATTAGAAAAGAAGAGGAACGAAAAAATAATAAACATGTACCAAAGCTTATGTTTATAGGCTATTTTTCAACTGCAATTTTCATCGCCTTAATAATGAGATTATTCTATTTACAAGTAATACAACATGATTTCTATACTAATGAAGTAAATAAACAAAACTTATTTACGATACCAATAGATATTGGTAGAGGGGAAATAGTTGATAGAAATAATGTTCCATTAGTAAACCGTACTGAAAAAAAGTTTTTAATAGTTTTCCCTCATCTTTTTCTATCCTCTGATAAAAATATTGAACTGTTAAGTGAGATTACCAATTTATCAAAGGAATATATAAGGGGGAGAATTGCTGTTGCAAGTACACCAGTAGAGTTTCCAGTGGATGACAATGTAAATTGGCAGGATAGAAGATTAATTGATACTAGAGGTGTGTTTGTTATAGACAAAATAATGAGATATGAGGATAAACAAATTCTTTCTCATGTAATAGGCTATATTCACAACACTGATAAAAAAGGATTGTCTGGCCTTGAGAGAGCCTATGATTATCTATTATCTGGAACCCCAAATAGATCTGTAATTGCAGTTTTAGATGGAAGAAAAAGAATATTACCAGGTGAAGGCTTAACAATAGTAAATAACCCAATGGAAAAAGGTAGTATCCGTTTAACAATTGACTATGAACTACAGAAAATAACAGAAGATATTTTAGATCAGGCAGGACATCTAGGCTCAGTTATTATATCAGATGTCAAAACAGGAGAAATATTGACCCTAGCCAGCAGACCAACTTACAATCCTAACTATATAAGAAGTCATTTGCAAAGCACTGGGGACGAACTATATAACAAAGCTATTCAAATGACTTTTCCACCAGGTTCAATTTTTAAAATTGTTTTAGCTGCAGAAGCATTAGAAAAGGGTTTGGTAGATCCAGAGGAGCTATTCCACTGTAGCGGATTTGAGTTAATTGGAAATCATGAAATAAAGTGTACTTCATATTTAAATGGTGGCAATGGAGATATTAATATAGAAACGGCATTTGCAAAATCCTGTAACTCTGTATTTATTCAAATTGGTAAAAGACTAGGTGCGGAGAATATAATAGAAATGGCAAAACGTCTTGGATTAGGAGAGAAGGCAAATATAGGTCTTGTAGAAGAAGAGGCTGGAACATTACCTTTAGGAGATCAATTATTAGGGCCATCCATAGGCAATATTTCCATTGGGCAGGGTGCAATTGATATAACACCAATTCAGGTTAATCAGATGACCCAAATAATAGCAAATGATGGTATTAAAAAACCATTGAGCTTAGTAAAGGAAATAGTTGATGATAATAAAAACATAATAGAAAAATTAGAAAATAAAGAGGAATCCCGAATTCTATCAGAGGAAGTAGCGATTAAGTTACATAAGCTAATGTCTGTTGTTATGACAGATGGGACTGGAAATACAGTAGGGGATTTAAAGGATTTAACAGCTGGAAAAACAGGAACAGCCGAATCATCATATAGAAATGAAAAAGTTTTACATGCATGGTTTACTGGTTTTTACCCTAAAGATGAGCCTAAATATGCGATCACTATATTTATTCAAGATGGGAAATCAGGAAGCAGAGTTGCAGT
Organism: Serpentinicella alkaliphila; assembly: GCF_018141405.1. Taxonomy (NCBI): domain Bacteria; kingdom Bacillati; phylum Bacillota; class Clostridia; order Peptostreptococcales; family Natronincolaceae; genus Serpentinicella; species Serpentinicella alkaliphila. Next base: position 2,678,561 of record NZ_CP058648.1, on the reverse strand, counting down.
ACCGATATTCAAAGAGTTAATAAATAAAATAATAGAAAAGAAAATTATATAAAAAAAGTCCAAAGTGTTGAAATTTTAATTCTTCAAGTACATGCACATATCTCTCACTTACTACATATTATTTAAAGTGATCAAAATAATATGTAGTTTTTGTTTAGTTTTCTAGGGGGAGATGGTTGAATGCTTGCTCTGTTGGGAAATTTGTTACCAATTATTGCTAATCCTATAATAGTTGCAGTATCTTATATTTCTAGTAATACATCCTTTCCTCAGCCCTTAACAGCTGAAGAGGAAGATAAATATCTAGAATTATATGAAAAGGGTGATGAGGAAGCTAGAAATATTCTTGTGGAGAGAAATTTAAGATTGGTAGCACATATTGTTAAAAAGTATGGCAATATAGGATCTGACATCGATGATTTAATATCTATTGGTACAATTGGTTTAATTAAAGGAATAACCACATTTGATAGGAATAAAGGGACTAGATTAGCTACCTATGCTGCCAGATGCATAGAAAATGAAATTTTAATGACTATAAGGGCTAGTAAAAAAATCAAAACTGAAGTTTCACTTCAAGAGCCAATTGGTGTAGATAGGGAAGGTAATGAGATATCATTAATAGATGTACTTGGGACAGAGACAGATGAGGTATTGAATGAAGTAGAGTTAAAAATTCAGGTTAAGAAACTTTACCAACATATGCAAAAGGTATTAAAAAAGAGAGAGAGAATGGTAATAGAAATGCGTTATGGCATGTGTCAAGGGGGGGCCAAAACACAACGAGAAATAGCAAAAATGTTAGGTATTTCCCGTTCATATGTATCAAGAATTGAGAAAAGGGCTACCAAGAAGCTTTTGAAATCCTTTGAAAAATAAAAAATAGGTTAAAGATGCCGTGGATTTTGTCCCATGGCTTTATTTTTTGTCGAAATAATAAACAAAAGATAAAAACAGAAAGTAAATATGTAGATAAATGTTGATATTACAACATTTCCTCGGAAATTAATCAATAGTTAACATTTACTATATTGGCATATTAATAACTTAGAAGATATAAATTACCAATTAGTATGATATAATAAAACCAAATCTCATAAAGGAAGTGAAGCTTATGAATAATAGACTAAGTAAGCATTATATAAGGACATGTAGAAAATGTAAAAGTATAATCCACGAAAACTCCCTTCATGAATATTGTGAAAGATGTTATGGAAAAATAGAAGAGATATTTGATAAAATAAAAGGATATTTAAAAGAGTTTCCCGGTGCAACAGCCCATGAGATTTATCAAAGAGAAGGAATTCCAGTACATGTTACAAATAACTTCGTAAAAGATGGCAGACTTGTAGAAATACCAAATGAGCATTTAAATATGGAGTGTTTAAGATGTGGTTGCTTGCTTTTATCAGTTCATCATAAATATTGCCCATCCTGCGAAGTTGCAATGATTCGTGAATTAAATGCGGCAAAAGATAGTATTCAATTAGTAAATGAAATTAAGCAAGAAGGAAAAATGAGATATAAGTCATTTAGAAATACTAACTGAGGTGATAATTAATGAGGTTACTAACTCCTGCAATGTATGCAGAATCTATTTTTGAAATAGATTTGAAAAAATTAAAAGATAACAATATTAAGGGCTTAATTATCGATATTGATAATACTCTTGTAGCATGGGATATTAAATATGCTAGTGAGGACACAAAAAAATGGCTGCTTAATCTTTTGAAAGAAGGCTTTAAGGTTTGTCTAGTATCAAATAATACAGAGGATAGGGTTGTTACCTTTAACGAAGAGCTAAAACTTCCAGCAATCCATAGGGCAAACAAGCCTAGAAGAGGTGCTTTTAGAAAAGCAATGACTAAAATGGGTACAGATATTAATTGTACTGCTATAATTGGCGACCAAATTTTTACTGATATTTTAGGTGGAAATCGTATGGGAATATATACAGTATTAGTTGTACCTATAGAAAGTAAAGAGTTTTGGTGGACAACTTTAGTGAGAAGAGTCGAGAGACATGTATTAAGAATAGTTTTAAAGAATCATCGTAAGGAGGGTAAAAAGTGATAAATATAAATGGGGGAACAAAAGCCGTATGTTTAATTGGCAATCCAGTTATTTACAGTCTATCGCCTTTTATTCATAATTATGGCTTTGGATTACATAATGTAAATTCTGTCTACTTAGCCCATCATGTAGAAGATAATTCAGTTAAAGAAGCGGTTTATGGGATAAAAGGACTTAACTACATAGGTTGTAATGTCACATATCCACATAAAACTAGTGTAATACCATTTTTAGATGAATTAACAGAAGAAGCAAAACTAATAGGGGCAGTAAACACTATAAAGAATGTAAATGGCAAATTAGTTGGATATAATACGGATGGTATTGGATTTATTAATGGCCTAAAGAATAAAGGCTTTGATTTAAATGGAAAAAATATTTGTATTTTAGGAGCTGGTGGTGCTGCTAGAAGTATTATTGTATCCTTAATAAAAGAATATAGATGCAATGTAATTGTTTGTAATAGAAATATAAACAAAGCAATTGAAATCTCTAATGGACTAAACAAATATAGTTTTAGCGGAACAATAAGTGAATGTATTGAACCCTCTCAATTAAAATCTAAAGATATAGATGTATTAATAAATTGCACCCCTGTAGGTATGAGTCCAAATGAGGATGCAATACCTTTTGAGGAAGACCTTTTAATTAAAAAAGATATGTTAGTCTGTGATTTAATATATAAACCCTATGAAACTAAGCTTCTAAAAAAAGCAAAGGAAATTGGCTGTCAGGTTCACTATGGTTTAGACATGCTTTTATTTCAGGCTATTGTAGCCTTCAAAATCTGGACAGATAAGGATATACCCTTTGGAGAGCTAGAAATATTATTAAAGCGACAAATTTACTAGAAATTTTTTAAAAAAAAAGGATTTAATCAAAGTTTGGCGAATTTAATATTAAATAGGACTTAGGACTGATTGTGTAATGAACCAAAGTCATTTTTGTCCTCTGCATAAAAGCTAATAGTATTATCTTATATTGTTAGCTATTTTTATTTATAAATTGAATCTATTTACACGTTGGTAATTAATCACAATTATATATAGGCAAACCATTTGAAAAGGTGGGACGCAAAGTTTTGGAGTCTAAATTGTATAGTTATACAACATGATAGTCCGACTGCCATAAGCTATTATGGCAGTTTTTTTTATAACAATAAATTAACAGTTATTGCATTTTCAAAGTAAAAAAAAATAAAGTATAATTTGAGTATTAACAAATAGATGGTTTAGGAGTTGGGATAGTGTGATTGTATTTATAGTTTTAGTGGGTTTATTAATTGGCTCTTTTCTAAATGTTTGCATATACCGTATTCCAAGAGAAGAGTCCATTGCATATCCATCATCCCACTGTACGACCTGTAATACATATTTAAAGCCCTTGGACTTAGTACCTGTTCTAAGTTATATTGTTTATGGCGGCAAATGTAAATACTGCAAGGATAATATATCTATTAGATACCCTTTTATTGAATTGTTCAATTGTTTTGTTTTTGTTTTATTATATTTACGATTTGGATTATCTATTAAATTTATTGCATATGCAATATTATCAAGTACGCTTCTAGCTATGAGCGTAATAGATTTTGATTATCAGATAATTCCTGACGGTATAGTTGTATTTATATTACTTTTAGGATTGGCATATAAGTTAGCAAGTATGGTTTTATATAGAGTACCTTATCCTTTGATAGATAGTATAGTAGGCTTTTTAATAGGCGGGGGATTTTTCCTATTAATCGCTATATTGTCTAATGGTGGCATGGGTGGTGGAGATATAAAATTAATGGGGGCTCTAGGTTTTTGGCTAGGCTGGAAACTTACACTTCTAATGATGCTTTTGTCGTTTCTAATTGGTGGAGTTTTATCAATTCTATTAATAACCTTTAAAAAAAAGGGAAGGAAGGAAGCCATCCCATTTGGACCTTTCATAGCAATAGCAACTTTTATAACTATTTGTTGGCACCAGGAAATTTTAGTATGGTATGTAGGTATGTTTTTCAATAATTATTAGAGGGGGAATGGACTTGGGCAAAAGTATTTTTAGTATATGGAATAAAGATATACTTTCTATTGATATAGGCAGTCATAGTATTAAAATGGCTGTAGGAAAGTATGAAAAAAATTTAGTAACGATTACCAAGGTAGTTAATATTGATACTTCCGATGATTCCTTATTTGATGATAGAACTTTCAGTATGCTACGACTAAAAGAAACTATTGCTAAGGCATTACATAATCATAGAATCAATACAACTAAAACAATTTGTTCAATAGAGAGCTCCTCAATAATAACAAGAGAAATCTATATGCCTTCGGTAAAACCAGAACAGTTAAAAGGCATGCTTGAGTTTGAGATTGAACAATACTTACCAATCCAAGTAAATGAGTATATTATTCAATACAAAATTTTAGAGACCTTTGAAGATGGTGGAATGGAAAAAACTAAAGTATTAGCGACAGCACTTCCTAATAAAATTGCTGAAGACTATTTTCATCTAATTGAATCCTTAGGTTTACAACCTATAGTACTTGATATTCATTCAAATGGTGTAGACAAAATATTTAGTTTATGTGAAAGAGTTAATAAACAAGATAGTATGTCTAATAAAACTATAGCAGTTATTGATATAGGACATACTCAAATTAATACTATTATTATCGAAAAAGGAATCTTTAAGTTTAACAGATTACTGAAAATGGGAGGAAAAGATATAGATACAAATATATGTACTTTCTTAGATTTTTCATTAGGACAAGCAGAAAAAATGAAAAAACAAATTTTAGATATAAATGAAGGATTACATAATTTTACAGCGGCTTCAAGTACGGATATAGCAGAAGCAACAGATATGGGGTATATAGAAAAGGAATTAGAGGATTTTTCATATGCGTCTAGATTCATGAACGTTGTTAAATCAAGCATTGATAACTGGGTGACTGAAATAGAAAAAGTTTTCAAGTACTACACTACGCGAAATACTGGTAACATGATTGATGAAATCTATATTTATGGTGGCAGTAGTGAATTAGGTGGTATTGATAAATATTTAGAAGGTGCGTTTAACATACCTACTTATAAAATAGATTACTTAAGTAATCTTAATACTGATAAAGCAGGTACCATAAGCTTAGCTTCTTATATCAATAATATCGGAGCTCTAATAAGAAGATCGGGGGAATAAAAATGAGAGATATAAATTTTTTTGAACCCTATGTTTTCAAGCAAAGAGGCATAGAAAAAAAACAAAAGATATTCTATGGCATAGCAATAATTCTAACAATGGGACTAGTATCTATTCCAGTTGTTAATTATATAAGAATTACTAATATGACAAATGATATTTCTTCAATTTATGAAATACTACAAAGTCCTGAAGCAACTTTGAAGTTGGAAAGAGTAAGGGAAAAGGAAGCTAGAGTAAGTACACTGAGAAATCAATTACAATTAGTTAGTAGCATTGAGCAGGGAATTAGCAGTCTTGATATTATCAATGATCTTTTAATTAACGAAGTTTTTGGAACTGTCCCTGAAAATTTATTCTTTCAGTCTATGAATGCATCCGAAGATAATATTACTATTCAGGGAAATGCAAAGGATAAAAGTTCTATAGCTGAATTTGAATATAATTTAAGACTAACTGAAGCTTTTGAAGATATATTTATTCCTTCTATTAACCTAGATGAGGGCATCTATAACTTTACTATTCAATTTAAAGTAAAGGAAGTGAGATAGGATGAAATTAACAAATAGGGAGAAGAAATCAGTTACTTTACTATTTGTAGTGGTTTTATTATCTATATATTACTTTTTTTTAATAATACCCCAACTTGAAAAGCTAGAGGCTAAAAAGTTGGAAATGAATGAGGCTGAGTTAAAGCTAGCTGATTACATGAGGACAGATAATTCAGAACAGCAAATAGATAGCACCATTGAAGATTTAAGTCAAAAGGTTAAGATTTTAGCTAATAATTATTTCCCATTTATAAATCAAGAGGAATTAATTTTACTTTTGCAGGACTTTATAAATAGTTCTGGCATTAAAGTATCCTCAATAACCTTTTCACAACCTCGGGTAGAAACTCTTGGCAATACATCGATAGATGCAATAGCTATAAATATTAGCTATGAGGGTAACTATAAGGCATTAAATAGTTTACTAGAAAGAATATGGGGTTTTCAAAAAAAGGTTATAGTCAATAATTTTACAGTTAGTAGTAAAGAAGATGGACTATTAAACGGTACTATAGCTTTAGATTTTTATAGACTACCTTATGGTGTAGGGTCTGAAGGCCTATATCACTGGTACTTAGACAAAAACAATAAAAATTTGGACCCATTTACATCCACTTTATCTATAGGGGAAGGTTCAAACTACATATATAGAGCTGGAGACTCCCTATTATTAATTGATAGAAGATATAAAAAATTCAATGATATTATTGGTCACTGGGCTGAAAAGGAAATAGATATATATGGTACCATGTACTATATTCGTGGGGATAAGGATAATAATTACTATCCAAATGAAAGCATGACTAGGGGAGAATTCATATTACTTTTAGATAAGGTTTTAAAATGGACGGAGCCTGAACAAAGTGTAGATCTATCTAAGTACGAGGATTACAATAATCTTGGGAATTATGAGAATGCAATAGCAAAAGCAATATATAAAGGTGTTTATAGTGGGTTTATCATTGGGTATACAGATAATACTTTAAGACCACAAGCACCTATCAGCTATACGGAAGTTGAGCTAGTAATAAAAAGCATTTTTAATAACCCTGATTTTCAGTGGAAGCAAGTTGCTGAAAAAATTAGTGCTGAAAGAGGATTTAACTCTGTAGGGCAAGAAAACTTAGATAAGCATATTACAAAGGCAGAAGCAATTTATTTAATGCATACTTTAAATTAACGATATACTATTATGACTTTTAAGAAATTATAATGTGTACACCTACGGGGGGCTGTTCTCAATGAAATTCAAAAACAAAAGACTCGGAGATTTGTTAGTAGATGTAAAAAGTATAACTCAGGAGCAGCTGGAAGAAGCATTAAGGCTACAGAAATCTACCGGAGAAAAGCTCGGGGAAATCCTAATTAAAGGGAAGTATATAACTGAAAAAGCGCTCATAGAGGTACTAGAATTTCAACTAGGTATACCACATGTTATACTCGATAACTATTATATTGAGCCAGAAATTCCTAGATTGATTAGTGAAAAATTAGCTCGTCGTCACACCCTTATACCTATAAAAAAGGATAGGGGAAAACTAGTAGTTGCTATGGCGGACCCATTAAATATATTTGCTTTAGATGATATTAAAATAGCAACTGGTTTTGATGTTGAGCCTGTAATTGCAACTCGAAATGACATCCTGAATACTATCTCAGTTTACTATGAAAAAGAAACTGCTGAACAGGCTTTAGAAGAATTTCAAGAAAACTTTAATATAGAATCAATAGATGATTATGATGAAGAAATCTTAAATCAAATAAAAAACTCACCCGTTGTAAAGTTAGTAAACTCAATAATAAGCCAGGCAGTAAAATCATCAGCTAGTGATATTCATATAGAGCCGGGAGAAAGAAATTTAAGAGTTCGCTTTAGGATAGATGGGGATTTACAGGAAGTTATGAGTCTGGCTAAGTCAAGCCACTCTCCTATAGTTACCAGGATTAAAATCATGGGTAAGATGGATATAGCTGAGAAGAGAATTCCTCAAGATGGTAGAGTGGAAACGAGTATAGAAGGAAAAGATATCGATTTGAGAATTTCAATATTGCCAACGGTACATGGGGAAAAAATAGTTATACGATTATTAGATAGAAGTGGGGTAGTGTTATCTAAGAATCAATTAGGATTTTTAGATGAGAATTTAAAATCCTTTGATAATATAATTCAAAACCCACATGGTATCTTTTTAGTTACAGGCCCTACGGGCAGTGGAAAGACAACTACTTTGTATGCAGTACTTAAGGAACTAAATAAGGTAGATAAAAACATTATTACAGTTGAAGACCCGGTGGAGTATCGTTTAGAAGGAATTAATCAGACTCAAGTAAATGTTAAAGCTGGTCTTACTTTTGCTAATGGTTTAAGAGCTATACTAAGACAAGACCCTGATATTGTAATGATTGGTGAAATTCGAGACACTGAAACTGCACAAATTGCTGTTAGAGCAGCTATTACTGGACACTTGGTTTTAAGCACACTTCATACTAACGACACGGCCTCTACAGTAACTAGATTAATAGATATGGGAATAGAACCTTACCTAATATCTACATCTGTTGTAGGTATAATTGCACAAAGGCTCATTAAGAAGATTTGTAGTAACTGTAAGGTATCCTATGAAGGTGGAAACAACGAAAAAGAATTATTAAATTTGGATCACAATCCAACCCTTTATAAAGGGTCAGGGTGTAATTATTGTAATCAAACAGGGTATAAAGGTCGTACAGCTATTCATGAAATTATGCCAATAAATAAAGCTATTAAATCGCTAATTGATAATAAAGATACTGCAGATGTAATAAAAAGAATGGCCGTTGAACAAGGTATGGTTACACTAAGGGAAAATGCAACTAGACTTGTTTTAGAAGGGGTTACCACAACTGATGAACTTTTAAAAGTAACCTTTAGCTTAGATTAGGAGGAGTTAATGGTGATTGATATATACGAACTGATGGACAAAACAATGGAATCTAAGAGTTCTGATTTACATATTACCGTTGGGGTACCTCCAACTATTAGAATTAATGGACAGTTAGTGCCCATTGGAGAAACTAAACTCATTGCACAAGATACGGATATAATTGCAAAACAATTATTAAATGAGGAACAACAAAAAAGATTAGAAGAAAAGGGAGAGTTAGACTTGTCTATTTCTACTCCTGGAAGAGGTAGATTTAGGGTAAATGTCTATAAACAGAGGGGCAGCTATACAATTGCAATGAGGGTAATTCACTCGCAAATACCATCATTTGATGAGTTAGGACTACCTGATGTATTAAGGGATTTATCTAGAAAAACCAGGGGACTTATACTAGCTACTGGTCCAACTGGAAGTGGTAAAACAACAACTCTAGCTTCTATGATTGATTTAATAAATTCAGAGAGAAAGTGTCACATATTGACCTTGGAGGACCCAATAGAGTATTTACACAGACATAATAAAAGTCTAGTAAATCAAAGAGAAATTGGTTCAGATACTTTTAGTTTTGCAAATGGTTTAAGATCCGCTTTAAGGCAAGATCCTGATGTTATTTTAGTTGGAGAGATGAGAGATTTAGAAACTATATCTATTGCGATTACTGCTGCTGAAACAGGACACTTAGTATTATCTACGTTACATACACTTGGAGCTGCTAAAACAATAGATAGGATAATTGATGTATTTCCGCCCCACCAACAGCAACATATAAGAATACAGCTTGCGTCAGTTTTAGAAGGTGTGGTGTCTCAACAGTTACTACCTAGAAAAGATGAAAGTGGCCGAGTTGCTGCTATTGAGGTTATGGTAGCAAATGATGCAATTCGAAATTTAATTCGTGAAGGTAAAACTCATTTAATACAGGCTTCAATTCAAACAGGTGTTAAATTTGGCATGAAGACAATGGATCACTCTTTAATAGAACTATATAGGGATATGATTATTTCTAAAGAAACTGCTCTATTCTACGCCGTCGACACAGAGTATGTTAGAAAGCAACTTTTTTTCTAGACAAGTAATTTCGCAGGAGGTGAAGATATGCCTGTATACCAATATAAAGCGGTTAGTGTAAGGGGAGAGAATATTGAAGGCACATATACTGCTAAATCAAAAAATGAAGTAGTTATGATGCTAAAGGAAAACCAAAACTATCCTGTGTCAATTCAGGAGTCTGTGTCGAAAGATATTAGAGATTTTCAACTGTTAAGTAAAGTTAAAACTAAAGATATAGCAGTGTTTTGTAGGCAGTTTTATACAATGCTAAATTCAGGTATTACAATAATACAATGTCTAGACATTCTTAGGCAGCAAGTAGAGAATAAGAAACTAAAAAAAGCAGTAGGTGAAGTTTACGAAGATGTTCAAAAAGGCCTTACTTTTTCTGAAGCTCTAAAGAAGCATCCAGTGGTTTTTCCTCAACTTATGACATATATGGTTGCAGCTGGGGAAGTGAGTGGAAGTTTAGATATTGTTATGGACAGATTATCTACTCATTATGAAAAGGAAAATAAAATTCAGAATAAAGTTAAAGGTGCAATGATATACCCAATTATTTTAAGTTTAGTTTCTGCTGTGACTGTGATTTTTCTATTAACCTTTGTTATGCCTACCTTTCTTAGTATGTTTCAAAGTAGTGGTGTAGCTTTACCTTTGCCGACTAGAATGCTTTTATCTTTTAGCGAAGCAATTAAGGCATATTGGTACGTATTTATTATAGTATCACTCGCATTATTCTATGGTGTGAAACGATTTGTAAATAGTGAAGAGGGACGATTAGAATTTGATAAATTTAAACTAAGCATTCCATTAATAAACAAGTTAAACCAGAAAATAATTTCTGCTAGATTTTCAAGAACTTTATCTACTCTACTTATAAGTGGTATTCCATTATTACAATCTTTAGAAAATGTAGCAAATTCAGTTGGTAATAGGTATGCAGCTGAAGGTATCATGAAAGCAATGGAAGATATTCAAAAGGGAGCAGATATAGCGACACCAATTAAGCAAACAGGTCTCTTCCCTCCAATGTTAGATAACATGATTCGTATAGGAGAGGAGTCCGGAACATTAGATGAAATTCTAGATAAAACAGCTAACTTTTATGATGAAGAAGTAGATTTTGCTATTAGTAAGATGACTACTATGCTAGAGCCAATTATGATAGTATTTATGGCAATTATAATTGGATTTATAGTTATAGCTATGGTATTACCAATGTTTGATATGATGCAAACAGTACAGTAACACCAAACATGATACTAACTCATATTCCCAAATCCTAAAGTTACTAAAATACTATATAGATAATATGGATAAGGAATGTGGTTTGTATATATAAAGAATAAAGAATAAAAAAGACAAAAAACAAAAAAAACAAAACAAAAAAACAAAGGAGGATTCAAAAATGATTCAATTTATTGGAAAGAAAATTAAAAACAAAAAAGGCTTCACTCTTATCGAACTTATCGTAGTTATTGCTATTTTAGGTATTTTGGCGGGAATTGCTGTTCCGAGATTTACAGGATTCAGACAGAAAGCCACTGATGGTGCAGACAGGCAATATGCTGCTCTAATCGGTAATGCGATTACTGTAGCTATGGCCGAAGGTAGTTTAATAGGACCAGTAGCGGTAGTTGTACAAACTAACGGAACTTATACTGTTACTACTGCAGGCACAGGAACGGCACTAACTGAGGCAGATTCAAGAATTACTAACTTAGTTGCAGTAAAACCTTTAGCTGGCACGAGTACACGTACAGTAAATGTTACTGCTGATGGAGTAATAACAGTAACACCATAGGGAGTTGGGTTCAAGTACACTTATAATAGATATCTACTTAAGTGCATAACACTGAAATAAACATGATTAGACATCTAAATATGTAGCAGTGCAAATTGAAATAATTTTTGTGAATTTATGTGGTGTTTTAGATTACACATAATTAAAAATATAATAATAGCGGCTTGGGACTTAAATTTATCTTAAGCCGTTTTATTATAACTTTGAGAGTAATTTACTTTAAAGAAATAGGTTTATAAGTTTTATAATTACAGTAAATATAGCTTAAGTTTTAGGTATATCAGCTTAATCTAAAGATATGTATGATAAATTCTGGAAATAATTGGTATAACAGACACTAAAGCATGAATTAAATTATATGAAGGATTTTTTTGGAATAAAGTAATAAGAAAAGAGGTATTCTGTTATATGAAACTAGTCAAATCAAAGGATTATATATCAAATCAAATAGGAATGACACTTGTCGAAATATTGGTTTCTTTCGCGATACTAAGTATTATTATAATACCTTTTTTTACAATACTAACTAAATCAGCTTTTGTTATTAATAAATCAGCTAATACTATTGATGCAACTTATGTTGCACAAAGGGTAATTGAAGAAATGTATAATCAGAGTAAAGATGTCACAGTTCCTGCCCCTGCAGATGGTGAAGAACGAGATTGGGACCTTTATAATGGAGACTACTGGATTTATAAAAAAATTAGTACTCAAACTAACCGAGTTAAAGTTCTAGTAAAGGTTTATTCAGATACTTCTGAGAGCAATTTAGAGGCTCAAATGGAAACACTTTTAATTTGGCATGATTAATACTAAAGTAATATTAACTTTAGGTTATAGTGGGCTTTGAAATAGAGGGTATTTATGAAGGTAGGGTGAAGAATGAGGTTGACAGTCAAAAACAATAAAGGATTAACTTTACTTGAAATGATGATTGTACTAGCACTACTAAGTATTATTATGATAGTTGGATACTCCATTTTTTCTTATAGTATAAAAGGCTATTATACACAAACATATAATGTAAATAATCAATCAAACGTACGAAGTGCTATAAGAGATATTACTCGAGAAATCCGAAGAGCAGATAATAGTAATATTAACGTATCCACTGGTAGTATAGATATTGATGGTATAGTATACAGTTTTAGTGGAGATTCATTATATAGAAACGGTAGTCAGGTTATTAAAGGTATTAAAGCTTTTAATCCTGAAAAGATAGGGAATAAAATAACTTTAGAAGTTATTAGTGAAACAAAAAACAATCGAGAATTTACTTTGACAACGGAAATATACCTAAGGGAGTAGATGATTTATGATAAAGAGATCTAGATTACAACAATTAAATAATAAACAGGGATCAGCTCTGATGATAGTTTTATTAGTTTTGGTGGTTGTATCTATATTTGGAATGTCTCTTTTGTCTGTATCCCTATCAAATTATAAATTAACATATATTGAAAGAGATTTTCAATCAGTGTATTATATAGCAGAAGCAGGAGTGAGAGAGGCAATACACGAAATAGAATCTAAAATACTAGCAATCTATAATTCATCTCAAGGTGACAATCCAGACTCTTTTTTCGCTGCAATAGTTAGCGAGTTAAATGGAAAATCTTATACCTACGAAGAATCCTTTGGACATATACCGGTGGCAACTATTTCTTTACAACAAAGTTCTGTTGTTGGAAATCAACGTACATACCTAATTAAATCAAAGGGTGATATTGGTGATAGAACAAGGACAGTATCATCAGAAATTAGAATAGAATGGGTACCCAAAAGCACTTCAACTCTTTTGCCTACTGTATTTACATTAGGCAATGGATTTACATTTACTGGGAACACTATTAATGGAGCTGGATCCTCAGCCATAGTAAATGGGAACTTAACGCCCGCAAATTTAAACGGTGGTTCTTTTAATGGGGTATCTAATGTTTATGTTTCCGGTTCTCTACACTTTGGAGGTAGTACTACTTTCGGTTCTCCTATTCAACCTGGAGTAATTGTTGTTCAAGAAAACTATAGGATGCAGAGTAACAGTACGGTTAATGGTGATGTTTATGTTGGAAAAAACTATACACATGACAATAATGCACGTTTTCGTGGTGAACTGCATATTAAAGAAAATGCTACTATAAATAATGTTGGGACATTCGATAAAAATATGTATGTAGGTCGAGATTACGAACTTAATAACACTCTGACTCATGATGGAAAACTCTATGTTCATGGCAATGGAAGAGTTACTAATCGCGGTACATTTAATGACGATATACATTTTGGCGGAAATTTTGAGAGTACTAACACTGCTACATATAGGGGTAATGTTTATGTGAATGGAAATGCTAACCTTCAAGAAGGAAATTTTTACAAAGATGTTTATGTAACTGGTAATGCAACCGTAAGTAGCAATGTGAAACTTTTTAGTGGAGCACAAGTTCGTCAAGCAAGCACACCAACTATTCCAGCAGTGACTACTATGACAATTCCACAATATGAATTAAAGCTAAGGACTGATGAAACCCATATTCAAAGTGGTAGACTGATGTATACATGGTATCAACAAAATGGTTATACACAATATGATAGTAATTTAACTCTTAACCAAATACCTAATAATTTCAAAGCAATCATTGAAGGATCATTTAGTTCTTCGCATCATACAAGTCCATCTGGCAATATAGTAATAATTAGCAAAGAAGGTAATATTAATATTGGAAATTGGAGACATATTTCGGGAGTTCTTATTGCTCCAAAGGGCAGCATAAATTTAAATGGTATAGCATCTTTCACTGGTGTTGCAATATCTAGAGATGGAGTATTTATGAACGCTGGTGGGAGTACTTTAACTTCTAGAGATTTGTCTTATTATTTTGATGAGACCACTGTGCCAATTATTATAAATGGTCTGGGCGGTTCAGTATCAAATGTCTCCTCACCTGATGAATTACTTATACAATACAACTATAATGCAATTAGGGAGGAGTAATTGGTAAAATTTATAGAATGTATTGTTTAGAAACTAAATAACTTATTGAATTTTCGGTAAACAGATTTACGTATTTTAAAAATTAGAATAGATTATTAAAACTGTTCATACAATATCATACAACTGACAAGTATTTTGGAGGTTGTATGAATGAAAAAAAGTCAATTAATCTATTTTACTATATTTTTATTAACTGTTTTAGATATATTATTTACTTGCATTGGATTAAAGCTAGATATTATTGAAGAAGCAAATCCATTGATGGATTACTTTTTAAATATATCTATGCATTTTACAGTTTTGTTTGTATTACTCTTTGTAGGCATATCATTAGTATTTATATACCGAGTTAAATCTCAAGTACCTTGGTTGCCTAAAGTGCTTGTAGCGTTAGCAGTAGTTAAGATTTGGGTGATTGTTTTACATATTAGATGGATAACTGTATATTTAGTATCTTAGGGCCAATAAAATAGGCTCTTTTTTATTGTTTATCCTATTATATTTTTCATGTACTAGCTTAATTTTTTTTAATATTTATTCCTGACTTTAGAAGATATCATGCCCATTAAATTTAATAGGAATCTCTGAGGATTGCTAATGAAGCGGTTTTCAGAGATCTTTTTATTTGTAAAATTTTTATATATTTTGTCCTGTTATTTCCTATTATTTTCTTTCCATTTATACTTAAAAATGGTATAATAGGAATATAAATAATTATTCAGGGGGAACAGGTTATGTACGTTGCAATAACAGGTTCAGGAAAGGCTCGTGTAATTCAATTTAGAGAAGATACTCGCATTCCGGGAACTAATCGCAAGAAAACTCATGTTGTAAAAACTATTGGCAACTATGAACGTATGCTTGCAGAAGATCCAGATATTATTGCAAAATTAAAAGCCGAAGCAGCTGAAATTACTAAGGCAAAGAAAACTTCTACTGCACCTTTAGCTCTTGAAGTACCCGTTATGGATATTTTGTCTCCTACTGATGTTGTTCCTTCCTATAACTTCGGTCATGCACTAATCAACCAACTATGGAGTAATATGGCCCTTGATAACTTCTTTGAAGTTAGTTCTGGAAAGCGCAATGCAAAGACTGTGGCCCAAGCACTTTATTATTTAATTGCTCATCGCTGCGCACACCCATCAAGCATTAATCTAGCGGCTTCAGAGCAAAAACGTTATGCTGGAGTACCAATTCTGGGAAACGATATATTTTATGATGTTTTAGACGTTCTTGCTGACCAAAAAGAAGCTGTGGTAGCCCATTTAGCAGACTTTTTTCAAAAGAAAACGAACCGAAAAGAGTCTGAAGCTTACTATGATGTAACGACATATTCCTTCGAAAGTACCAAATGGGGCGAACTTAGAATGTTTGGATTTTCAAAAGATCATAAAAATAATGAAGTTCAAGTAGTAATGGGGCTTTTGATGGATAATAACGGCATTCCAATAACATTTGAGCTTTTTCCAGGGAACACAATGGACCAAAATACTTTAGTACAATCTGTTGAAAAACTAAAAAAGTTATATGGGTTAGAGAAGATTACCGTGGTAGCAGATAGAGGACTTAATAGTGGAAGTAACTTAGAATACCTTATCAAAGGTGGACAAGACTTTGTAATTAGTTATACTTTGAAACGTTCTAAAGAACGATTCAAAGAAATGGTTTGGGATGAAAGTAACTGGAATAACACTACAGATCCAATGAGTGGTGAAATCATATATCGCAGTAAGGTTGTTAATCAAAATATAGAAGTTAAAGTTCCTCTAAAAGAAGATGAAATTTCAGAAATTGGCAAACGGGGTAGGCCTAAAAATATAGAATTGAAGAAATACCAGTAAAGATTCATCTGACATGGTCGTCTAAACGCGCTAAAAAAGATAACCAAGATAGAGAAAGAATGCTTGAAAAATTAAAAAAGAAATTGGATAAGCCATACCAATTAAAAGCTCTAAGAAGAGGATGTAATCAATATCTTGAAATGGAATTAGATACAGAGGGTCGGAAATTAGATGAAAATAAAATAAATGAAGCATCACGCTATGATGGTTATTATGCAATAATAACAAACAACCTAGAGTTAAGTACAGAAGAAGTAATGAAAATATACGGGGACTTTGGAAAATAGAAGAAAGCTTTCGTATATTAAAGACAGACCTAAGAGCTCGTCCAGTATTCGTGTGGAGTGATAATCATATTAAAGGGCATTTTACAATGTGCTTTCTATGTTTATGTATTTTACGATATATGCAATACCTTTTATCAAGTGAACAAGGTAGGCAGGTGTCAGTGGCTGAAATTATGGAAGCGATAAGAGAACCACTAGTCTTGGTTCAAGGCAAGTTTCCAAAAGTTGTTGTCACACCTACACGAATTTCTCAATCTTATCTTGTCTTAGCTGAGATACTAAAATTATCTACACTAAAAAGTAATATGACATTAACGAAGTTCAGAGCTTGCACAAAACTTGATTTATCAGTAAATCTTAAATAATAGGACAAGTATAAAGCGGTATAAATGTTTATATATTAACGTTTATACCGTTTTATTCGCCTCTAAGTTCTAAACTCAGGATTTGGGTGATTGTTTTACATATTAGATGGATAACTGTATATTTAGTATCTTAGGGCCAATAAAATAGGCTCTTTTTTATTGTTTATCCTATTATATTTTTCATGTACTAGCTTAATTTTTTTTAACATTTATTTTTTATTTATACAGGATATTGTAAAATTATGGAGAATATTACAAAGTAAAAGGAAGTTTTGTAGGAATTTTGGAGGAATTATGTTTAATAATAGTAGAGGATTTACAATAATTGAATTAATATGTGTTATATGTATTCTTGGAATAGTGACGACTCTATTTGTTTCTATAAATATTAAAGCCAGAGATAGCTTTGCTCTTAAAAATACTTCTTATGAGATTCGGAATGCATTGCAGCTTGCACAACAACTAAGTATAGATGAGTGTCAGGCATATAGGTTTGAGATAATTGGTAGAGATTATATTGTTAAACAGGATTTTTTGACAGGACGGGTAGTTTTAAGGAAGAACTTATTAGATGGAATTAATATATGTCCTACCTCTAATCAATATGTGACCTTTAATCGTAATGGAGTAACTACATACAGTAGTTTTACATTTAAAAATAAGTTGGGTAAGGGAGTTAGAATAGAGACTTTAATTGGGACCGGAAGGGTACAAATTATTAATATATAGCTTAATAGAGGGGAGTTTAAATGGATAGTAAAGGGTTTACACTAATTAGTGTAATTATTTCTCTTGTAATCGTAAGTATGTTGTTTACAGGCTCATTTCAGATTTTTGATGCATCTTTAAAAATTATGAAGAACAACAATATACAATATGAAGTAGCAAGAGCTAATCAGAGCGTCTTAGAAGAGTTTAAAGCCTATGTTGTTGCAGAAATAAACTTTGAGGATTTTAGTTTAAATCCATATAGTGTAGATTATATTAGTGAAATTATTATTGAGCCTATAGAAGATGAGAGTAGCTTATATATGGGTTTATCCAGTGTACGTGGTTTTGTTGGGAGTATGTATATGTATAGAATATTTTTTATTAATCAAATTTTAGATAATAGTTTTTATTATGAGGAATTGCCAATTACAGCTGAGGACTTGCTTATAAATACTAATTTATAAGAGGTGTTTTTAGTGAAGTGGATTATTAATAGAAAAGGGTTTACCCTAATTGAACTTATTGTTTCATTAACTCTGGGTATAGTTATTTTAACTATTGTTCTAAATCATTTTTCCTTTGTTTACAAAAATATCTATAATAAATATGATTATATCGTTCATATGCGAAACACTAGATTTGCCTTAAATTATATTGAAAAAAGACTTAGAGATGTGGATCAATCAACAATAGTTTATCATAGTAATTTAAAAGCCTTTGAAGGCTATACTAGTTCTGGTGTAAGTAGGTGGATAGACCTTAGTGGATATATGAGAAATAGTGCATTCATTTACTTTAATAGGCCTACTAGACAACTAAGGGTAAATATGAACAGTGAAAATAATGTTTTAGTGCCTTTTGTTTATGATGTAGCAGTAAGAGAGATTGGTAATAATAATGTTGTAGAAATTGAAGTCTATGCCAGTGAAATAGATTACTCTGTTAAGAGTAGATTTCATATAGGCACTATAAATAGGTAAGTGCTATGAGAAGAGAAAAGAGAAAGATAACCGGATCCATAGTATTAACTACAATTATAATTTGCTTATTAGTCACCATTATTGTTGTCACCTTTTATAATTTAGTATATGAAAACCATATATCTGTACAATCAAATGTTAATGGTATTAGAGCCTATTATATTTCTGAATCTGCAATTGATGTTTTATATAATGATATAAATAAAGTATGTGAAAAGGCAATTGAGAAGTATTTTGAGGAATTGTTTAACTACAAAATATACTATATAAATCTAGAAGGTGGAGTTGACTACTGTCCCCCTGATTTTCAAAATATTTTAAAGACTAATATATTGTTAAATATATCCTCATTTAATAGGACTGTAAATAACCCCTTTAGTTCATATGTTCACGACCATTCTTACAAAATAACTGTTGATTATGTCGTAAGTTATAATATAATTAAAGCAGACATAATAGGTAGGTATTTACACGCTAGAAAGCCTATTACTGTGGAGTTTGACCTACCAACAGAAATATTTGATGGTGTTGATGAATTTGGTCTTCCAAAGTTAAAAATTAAGCCTTTGAAGTTAATCAAAATATATCAAAACTTAACTATTTAAATTTATATAAGGGGAGATAATATGCCAGTTAAAAATCATATGGAAGATGTAGTGAACTTTTTGATGCCAAATATTATGAAAAATTTTGAAGGACAGCTTTGTCAATGTGAAAGGTGCATTGCAGATATTAAGGCCTTAGCACTAAATGAACTTGAACCTAGATATTTTACTTCTGACACAGGACAGGTGTTTTTTAAAGTTAAAGAAATGTCTATTCAGTTTGAAACAGACGTAACTAGAGCAGTTTTGTTAGCAATAGATAAAGTTAAAAATTATCCAAAACATAATTAATATTGTTTCTGCGCATATTAATATGAAAAAAACTATTCAACGTTGGTAAAATATGATATCATATTAGTTGATTTTACGTCAAAGGAAGTGTTTATGCCTATGGAAAAGTATATTGTTATTCATGGTCCTAATTTAAATTTATTAGGTACTAGAGAACCTGAAATATATGGCAATGTAACGTTAGATCAAATTAATAAAATGCTTTATCAGGAAGCTAAAAAATTTGATATAGAATTAGAGATATATCAATCAAATTTTGAGGGTGAAATAATTGATACTATTCACAAAAACAGGGAGTGTGCAGGTATTGTTATAAATCCTGCGGCCTATACTCATTATAGTATAGCTATTTTAGATGCGATAAAGGGAGTAACTGCACCGGTTGTTGAAGTGCATTTAAGTAATATACATCAAAGAGAAGAATTTAGAGAAAAAAGTGTTACCGCCAAGGGGTGTATCGGACAAATATCTGGTTTTGGTGCATTTAGTTATATATTGGGATTAAAGGCTATTATGAACCATACTAGAAATATTCAATATTAGGGGCGAATAATGTGATGGGATTAAGTAGAGCTAAAGAAGTATTAGTGGAAATGGATTTAGATGCTATTCTAATTTCTAAACCTGAAAATAGATTATATGTATCTAATTTTACTGGATCCACAGGGAATGTTTTAATACTGAAAGATAAAACATATTTTTTAACTGATTTTAGATACATAGAACAGGCTCAAAAACAGTGCATAGGCATTGAAATTGTTGAAGTAACAAAGGATAAAACTCTAGAAGATTTTATTTTAAGTAAAAAAATTACCAAATTAGGTATTGAAGATATGTTTGTGACCTATCAGCAATTTACTGATTTAAGCTCTAAATTAGAGGGTATACAGTTAATTGAGTTGGGACAAGCAATTAATAAATTAAGAATGATTAAGACAGAAGAAGAAATAGATAGTATTAGAACTGCTGCTGCTATTGCGGATAAAGGCTTTGAATTTATTTTACCATTAATTAAACCTGGCAAAACAGAATTAGAGTTAGCTCTAGAGCTGGAGTTTTTTATGAGAAAGAATGGTGCAGCTAAAAATAGCTTTGACTTTATAGTCGCTTCCGGTGTAAGATCATCTCTTCCCCATGGAAAGGCATCTAATAAAGTTATTGAAGAAGGTGACTTTATTACCTTTGATTTTGGATGTATTTATAATAGCTATTGTTCTGATATGACTAGAACAGTAGTAATTGGAAAAGCTAATGATAAGCAAAAAGAAATATATAATATTGTTTTAGAGTCACAACAAACTTCTCTTCAGAGTGTAAAACCTGGCTTAATGGGTAAAGAAGTAGATAAGATAGCAAGGGATATTATAACTAACAAAGGTTATGGAGAATATTTCGGTCATAATCTTGGACATGGTCTTGGATTAGAGGTTCATGAAATGCCGACCTTAGGCCCTCTAGGGGATATTGTGTTAGAGCCAGGAATGATAGTAACAGTTGAACCTGGTATATATTTACCGAACTTCGGTGGAGTAAGAATTGAGGACTTAGTTGTAGTAACTGAAAATGGTTATGAAGTTCTATCTAAATCAACAAAGGAATTAATAGAACTAAATATATAAAAATATAAACAACAATATATGGAGGGATACATATGATATCAGCTGGTGATTTTAGAAAGGGTATGACTTTTGTATTAAACAATGAACCTTATGTAGTAATTGATTTCCAACACGTTAAACCTGGTAAAGGTGCAGCGTTTGTTAGAACTAAATACAAAAATCTTAAAACAGGATCTACAAGAGAAGAAGCTTTCAACCCTAATGATAAATTTCCTAGGGCTCATATTGAAACTAAGGAAATGCAATATCTATACAATGATGGAGATCTTTACTACTTCATGGATAATGAAACATTTGAGCAATTTCCATTAACATTCGAGGAAGTTGAAGGGGCAATTAAGTTCTTAAAAGAGAATGATAGCGCAGTAATCAAATTCTATCAAGGAAAAGCATTCCAAGTTGATCCTCCAACCTTTGTTGAGTTAAAAATTATTGAGACAGAGCCTGGAATTAAAGGTGACACTGCTTCTAACGTTACTAAATCTGCTAAAGTTGAAACTGGTGCAGTAGTACACGTACCTCTTTTCGTAAATGAAGGGGATGTAATCCGTATAGATACAAGAACAGAAGAGTACATGTCAAGAGTATAAAAAGTTTTTTTAATGCAATAATATAAAAAGAGTTTAAAAAAGGAGGTTGTACAATGTCACATTTACATGAAAACGTAGCATACTTAAGAGGCTTAGCAGAGGGGTTAAAACTAAACGAGAACTCTAAAAATGCAAAACTAATCCTTAACATTATCGACACTTTAGAAGATTTCGCTGAAGTTATTGATGAGGTATTAGAGGAGCAAAGAAATTTATCTGAGTATATTGAAACTATCGATGAGGATTTAGCTGAAGTAGAAGAAGATATTTATGAAGATGAAGATTTCGAAGATGATGAAGATGAAGAAATTGACTACTTAGAAATAGAATGTCCAACATGCGAAAGAACATTTTATGTTGATGAAGACATTTTATATGATGACGAAGATGCAGATAAGGTAATTTGCCCTAACTGCGAAGAAGTTGTTGACATAGACGACCTAGAAATAGAATACCATGAGCATGAAGGATGCTGCTGTTCACATCACTTTGATGATGAAGACACATGTACAGTAATCGAAGAAGACGAAGAATAAAAATAATTTAAAAATGTGAGAAAACCAACGTTTTATATGTTGGTTTTCTTTTTTTTATCATTTTAAGAATATTTGAGCTTGTATATAAATATAGATTATATATAAAGGAGGGACATGTTATGTTTGTGGAGAGAATATCACCTCTTAATGTAAATTATAAAATTGAGATGCTATTATGCCCCGAGGTTAGGGGAGTTATTAATAAATTACCATTAAAAATCAAAAATGAGCTTGAAGAAATAAGACTTAGAGTCAATAAACCCCTAATGATAAATTTAAACAACGAGGACTTCTTTATAACCTATGAAGGCATTGTTTCGGATAGTCCAATTAATAGCTTTATAGTTTCTAAAAAGAATATTGAAAATACACTACAGTTCGTTACGAATTATTCAATATACTCCGTAGAAGAGGAGCTTAGAAACGGATATATAACCGTTGAGGGTGGACATAGGGTAGGTATAGTAGGAAAAGTGTTAGGTTCAAGGAATGATATAAGATCGATTAAAGATTTTTCTGGTTTAAATATACGTATTTCGAGGGAGAAAAAAGGAGTATCTACTCCTGTTTTAAATTATTTGATTAGTAATGGTGAATTTTTAAACACCTTAATTATTTCTCCTCCTCAGTGTGGGAAAACCACATTACTTAGAGATATAATAAGGAACTTAAGTATAGGAGTACCTTCATTAAGTTTTAAAGGTAAGAAGATAGGTGTTGTAGATGAAAGATCTGAGATTGGGGCTTGCTTCCAGGGAGTACCACAAAATGATCTAGGACCAAGAACAGATATACTAGATTCTTGTCCTAAAGCAGTTGGTATGATGATTTTAATAAGGGCTATGTCCCCACATATTATTGCGACAGATGAAATTGGAAGGAGGGAGGATAGTGATGCCATAGAGGAGGCCCTATTAGCCGGTATCAGTTTAATAACAACTGTACATGGTAAATCCATTGAAGATATCGTACAAAGGAAGGTCATAGGCTCATTAATTGAGAGGAAAGTATTTAAGAGAATAATAGTACTTTCTAATTCAAAGGGTATCGGAACAATAGAAAAGATAATTGATGGAAATACATTGAATGAAATTGTGAATGTTGCAATTAAAAACAAAGTCGGGTGAGAAAAAATGATAGTAAAGTTAATTATTTCAACACTAATTGTAGGTTGTAGTACTCTTATTGGAGTAATATATGCCAAATCCTATACTGAGCGAACAAAGCTATTAAATAACATAATAGGAACACTTCAAATGCTTGAATCAGAAATTGTTTACTCTGCAACTCCACTACCCTTGTTACTAAAAAAAATCTCTAAAAGAAGTAAAAGCGAGATTGCTAAAATTTTTAGTAAAACAGTAGAAATCCTAGAAAAAAAAGATGGACAAACATTTTCTGATGCCTGGCAGCTAGCTATAAAAGAAGAAACAAAACATAGTGTACTAAAAAAAGAAGATATAGAGCTACTAATTCAGCTAGGTAATAGTCTAGGTATATCTGACATCGATGATCAGGTAAAACATATTCGTTTAGCAATGGAAGAAATAAAGCGTAGCTACGAGCAATCGATAGTAGAGCAAAATAAAAATGTACAGTTATATAAAAATCTAGGCTTCTTATTTGGTATATCCGTAGTGATTATTTTGTTTTAATATACTTTTCAATTAGGGGGAAACAGAATGATTATAAATGTTGATTTGATTTTTAAAATTGCTGCAATAGGTATATTGGTTTCAGTATTAAATCAGGTGTTAAAGCATGCTGGAAGAGATGAACAAGCAATGATGACAACTTTAGTTGGGGTTGTAGTAGTTTTAATGATAGTAATAAATTTAATAAGTAACTTATTTGATACTGTAAAAACCATGTTTCAGCTATATTAAGGGTGTGATTATATGGAGATATTTCAAATTGTTGCTATAGGCCTAGTTGCCACAATACTTTCTGTAATAGTTAAAAAGCAAAATCCAGAAATAGGTATATATATAAGTATAGTTACAGGTATTTTGATATTTCTATTTGTAATTTCTAGATTACAGGCTGTGCTAGTTATTCTTAACCAATTATCTTCACAAATCCAAATTGATGATATTTATCTAACAACAATTTTAAAAATTGTTGGTATAGCATATGTTGCTGAATTTGGTTCCCAAATATGTAAAGATGCGGGGGAAGGGGTTATAGCTTCGAAAATTGAATTTGCCGGAAAGATCCTGATAATGTTTTTAGCAGTACCTATTTTAGTATCTTTGATGGATCTAATTATAAATATCGTACCTTAGGATGTGAGTATATGAAAAAAGTACTAATGCTGATTTTTGTGATATACCTATTTAATGTATGTTTCGCTTACGCTAATGAGGATAAGGGGTCATTAAGTCCTGAGAATATAGTAATTAATCAAATTGATAATGTAGACACACAGGAACTGCAAGATATATTAAATACAATTAATAGAGATTTTGATGAGTTTTTTCCCAAAATTGAAATAAAGAGCTTTTTACAAAAGCTCATTAGGGGAGAGGAAACTTTATCTTTTAAACAAATTTTATTAGGCAGTCTAAACTATTTGTTTAGAGAGATTGTAGCTAATTGGAAGCTTCTGGGCCAGATAATAATATTATCTGCCATATGCAGTATATTATCGAACCTACAAAGTGCCTTTGAAAATGATGTAGTAGCAAAGCTTGCATATAACGCTTGTTATTTAGTAATAGCTTCAATAACAATCCGTAGCTTCATAATTGCTATTAATTTAGGTAAAGAAACTATAGATATGATGGTTACATTTATGCAAACACTAATGCCTATTCTTCTGGCAATGATAATTGCTATGGGGGGTATAACCACATCAGCTTTCTTTCAAGCATTTTTAATCGGTGCAATAGGTATAATTGGTACAGTTATAAAAACTGTAGTATTGCCATTAGTTCTATTCTCTGCTGTTTTATCTATAGTAAATAATTTTTCAACAAAAATACAGGTAACAAAGCTAGCAACCTTAATTAAGCAGGCAGCGGCCTTAGTTTTAGGCTTTATGTTTACAGCCTTTGTAGGAGTAATAACAGTACAAGGCTTAACATCCTCAACGGTAGATGGCATTACTATTAGAACAGCTAAGTTCGCAGTTGATAAATTTGTACCAATAGTAGGTGGATTTTTATCAGATGCAATGGATACTGTTATAGGTGCTTCGTTAATTTTAAAAAATGGAATTGGCGCTATTGGGTTTATAACTATATTTTTAATCTGTCTTATGCCAGTAATTAAAATATTAGCCCTAATAGCTATATATAAATTATGTGCAGCCGTAGTTGAACCTCTATCACAAAGTAATTTAGTTAAGTGTTTAAATGAAATGAGTGGTGCTTTAGTACTTTTATTTGCAACAATATCATCCGTAGCTATTATGTTTTTTATAACAATTGCAATTATAGTCGGGACTGGAAATATTACTGTAATGATGAGGTGAGTGTATGGAGGTAATAAAAAATTGGGTTGTAACTATAATGTCCGTAATAATCTTTATAACCTTTGTAGAAATTATAATACCAAGTGGCAAGAGTAAAAAATATATAAATGTTGTAGTGGGATTATTAATAATTGTAGTTATTTTAAATCCCCTCCTGCATATATTTAGAGAAGGAGTAAATTTTAGTGATACGGTTGTCCAAGCTTCGAACCAGATCGAATATGTGACTACCGTAAATAGAGTAGAAAATATGCAATATCATCAAGAGGCATTAGTTCTAGAAATATATAAGAACAATTTAGCTAGTCAAATGAAAAACAGAATAGAGAAAACAACACAATACATAGTAAAAAATATTGAGCTAGACATAGAAAAGGAATCAAAGGACTTCGGATTAATTAAAGGCGTAGAATTATATTTAGAGCACCAGGGTACATCAGCAAAGAGTTCAAAGGGGATAGAGCCTGTAAGAGTTGACGTTAGTCTAAATAAAAACAGTTCTGTACAAACTCTTAGTCAAGCTAGTAACGAAGGTAGAGCAATAAAAAATGATTTTAGCAGCTTCTATAATTTATCAGAAGAAAATATAAATATATATATTTATAATAAAAAAACAAGTGAGGAGGATTAAGATGGACTTTAGTAAAATTGGAGAGAAATTAAAGGATTTTGTATCTAAGAAACATGTAGCAAATATAATTGTTGTGATGGCGGTACTAGTTATTGCATTAATAGCCTATAGTGATTTCTTTGTTAAGAGCTCTAATACTAAAAGTAGCCCGGGAAAGCTTCAGGATGATGTACTGGTCCAAACAGCTAATCGAGAATTGACAGAGGAGGAGGCTTTAGAGAAAAAACTGAAAACTATCCTTGAGACAATGAGAGGTGTAGGTAGGGTAGAGGTAATGATTACACTGGAAATGGGAAGTGAAATAATTCCAGCTTCAAATACAGTTAACTCAATCGATACAACTGAAGAGAAAGATTCAAGTGGTGGAGTTCGTTTAATGACGTCCCAAAGCTCAACTCAAAATATAGTTACATCAAATAATGGTAGCCAGCAAAAACCTTTAGTACTTAAAGAGATTAAACCACAAATTAATGGTGTAATTGTAGTAGCAGAGGGGGCAGAAAATATAGAAGTAAAGGCTGAATTGTATGATGCTGTAAAAACAGTATTACAAGTACCTGGACATAAAGTACAAATATATCCTAAAAACTAAATTGAATGAAGAATAAAAGGTAGATAATATTAGAATTATTTGTTTATATAACCTAAAGTTGTAAGGAGGAGTTATTGATGAGTTCAGTTAGAAGAAGAAAAAACTTCGTAATTTTTTCCCTAGTAATAATGTTGTGTTTAATAGGGTACATTAATTTTAGTTTGAATAGACAATCACTTCTACAAACATCTAGTGAATATGAAAAGTATCAGATGACTATGATGAAAGAAAGTGGAATGATGACAGAGATTCTAGATGAGGGTGAAGTAGTTTTTATAGAAGATGAAGAGCTTTTAAAAGAAGAGGATGGTTTAGAAGAAGTATCTATAGTTGATAGTATGGATCCTAGCCGTATTCAAGATGTAGCATTGGAAACTTCTGCTACTATTACGGAAACTTTGACAAATAAAAAGGCTTTATCTAGCAATGCATATTTTATAGAGGGTCGTATTGAAAGAGATAAAAAACGCAGTGAAATGATTGGTTATTTAGATAATATAGTTAAAAGTGAGCTTACTAGTTCTGAAATGAGAAATGAAGCTCAAACAATTAAACTTCAAGTTATCGCTAATGTTGATAGAGAAGTTAAAATTGAAAATATGATTAAGGCTAAAGGATTTAATGATGCTCTAGTATACATAACAGATAATTCATTAAGCACAGTTATTCATACGGATGATTTAACTCAGCAGGATGTAGCCCAAATAGTTGATATTATTAAACGAGAAGCCAGCTTCATACCTTTAGATAATGTAGTAATTATGAATAAAAAATAGAATTGTTTGTCATAGTTGATTTATTTTGGTATAATTACCTTATAGTTTGGATTTCGAAATTGGAGGGAGCAAATTGGAAGCTATTAACACATTAGAATACGGAGAAGTTAAAATAGCTAGTGAGGTAGTTGCTACTATCGTTGGTTTAGCAGCCCTAGAGGTTAAAGGTGTAGCTGGAATGAGTGGTGGTCTAGCCAATGGCATTGCAGAAAAGCTCGGGAAAAAGAGCCTTTCAAAGGGAGTTAAGCTAGAAATTAAAGAAAAAGAAGTAATTATAGATTTATATATAATAGTTGACTATGGAACCAAAATTCCAGATATATCTTGGGAAATCCAAAATAATGTTATAAAAGTAGTAGAAACTATGATTGGTCTTAAAGCAATGAATGTTAATATTCATGTTCAGGGTGTTCACTTCCCTCAGGAACCAGCAAAGCAAGAGAACCAATAATATAATAAATTACTAACATTAACCCTCTTTTATAGAGGGTTAAATATTTATATTAAATAGTTTTTTGGGTAAAATTCAAGTATAGGTAATATATTAGGAGGGTAACAAATGAAAAGAGCAATGGCTAGAGAATTATGTATGAAGATTCTATATGAAATGAGTATGCAAAAAAAATATGACAGGGACATATTAAACTACTATTTAGAGAGTGAAAGTGAACAACTTGATGAGCAAAGGGAGTATGTCACTACTGCGGTTACATCATTTTTAGAAAAAATTGAAGAAGTTGATGCATTGATCGAGCAGTATGCAATTGGTTGGCACGTTGATAGGTTGGCTAAGGTTGATTTAGCAATTTTAAGATTAGCTATCACTGAAATGCAATATATTGATGACATTCCAAAGAATGTATCTATAAATGAAGCTTTGGAATTAGCAAAAAAATATAGTACAGAAGAATCTAGTCCATTTATTAATGGGATATTAGATAAGCTAATTAAAAAGGAGGTGTAATTATGGCCTCTATTATTGATGGAAAAAAAATATCAGAAGATATGTTAGATGGACTAAAAAGTAGCATACAAAAACTAAAAGATGAGTTTAATCTCACTCCAGGACTTGCTGTGGTTATAGTAGGTGATGATCCTGCGTCCCATACATATGTAAATATGAAAGAGAAGAAATGCAATGAGGTAGGCATGTATTCTGAAGTCCATAGATTACCAGAATCTATAAGTGAGCTGGAGCTATTAAAAATAATAGAAGAACTAAATTACAATGACAAAGTTCATGGGATTTTAGTGCAATTACCTCTACCTGAACACATTAATGAATATACGGTTAATGAACATATTTCCTTCGAAAAGGATGTTGATGGTTTTCATCCTGTAAACATAGGAAATTTACAATTAAATAGACCTTCCTTTGTGCCATGTACGCCAAAAGGGATAATTGAGCTTATTAAGTCTACTGGAACAACTATAGAGGGTAAAAATGCTGTAGTCTTAGGAAGAAGCAATATAGTAGGACTACCTACGGCAATGCTCTTACTTAATGAAAATGCAACAGTTACTATTTGTCACTCAAGAACAAAAAACCTAAAGGAAACTACTTTAAAAGCAGATATTATTGTTTGTGCTACAGGAGTTCATGGGGTCTTAACTGAAGATATGATTAAAGAGGGCGTCATAATAGTAGATGCAGGTATTATAAAACTAGGTGATAAAATGGTTGGGGATGTTAATTTTGATGATGTAATGCATAAGACATCTTTTATTACACCTGTTCCAGGGGGAGTAGGTCCCATGACTATTGCTATGCTAATGAAAAATACATATGAGGCAGCATTAAAATGCGTATAAAAACCTTAACAGTAACCCAGGTAACTGATTATATTAAAAGAATACTATCAAGTGATCCTATACTATATAACTTAAAGGTAGAAGGGGAGCTTTCTAATGTAAAAGAGCATGGCAGTGGGCATATATATTTTACACTGAAGGATAAGAATACAAAAATAAATTGTATAATGTTTAAAGGAAATAGTGAGAAGCTTAAAATGCCTCTAAGCAATGGTATGAAAGTAGTTGTAAGTGGCTATATTTCAGTTTATGAGAGAGATGGACAATATCAACTTTATGCATCTCAAATTGATGAAGTAGGTTTAGGGAATTTACATTTGGCCTTTGAAGAGCTAAAACGCAAGCTAGAAAAAGAAGGGTTATTTGACCCTGCTAATAAAAAACCCTTACCTAAACTTCCAAAAAAAATTGGAATCGTAACTTCTACAACAGGTGCAGTTATAAAAGATATAATTACTGTAATAAAAAGAAGGTATCCTTATGTTCATCTTTTAATATATCCTTCTTTAGTTCAAGGTCCCGAAGCACCAGCATCCATAAGTAAAGCTATTGAACACTTTAATAGATCTAATAATGTAGAAGTAATTATACTTGCTAGAGGCGGAGGTTCTCTCGAGGAGCTTTGGGCGTTTAACGAGGAGATCGTTGCCAGATCTATTTACAATAGTAATATACCAATAATATCAGCTGTAGGACATGAAACAGATTTTACTATTTCAGATTTTGTAGCAGACGTTAGGGCAAATACTCCTTCAACCGCAGCAGAACTTGTACTACCTAACTTTTATGATTGTAAAAATTATATAAATATTTTAAATAAAAGACTACATAATTCTTTAAATAAAAAGGTTGATGAGTCGAGAAGAAAGCTAAAATATTTAAGGAATAACTATTACTTAAAATATCCGTTAAATAGAATCTATAACGAAAAGCAGCATTTAGATAGAATTCATAGAGAGTTAATAAAAATAATTTCTACTAGGGTAGATATGGCGAAAAATAATCTCAAGTATAAAGCAGAACAATTAAACAGCTTAAGTCCTTTATCAATTTTGTCAAGGGGATACAGTATTACCTGTACGGAAAACAATGAAATAATTAAAGGGATAGACTCAGTTAAAGTAAATGACACAATTAATATACATTATTTAGACGGACAAGCCCTATGTAAAGTTGTAGAGGTAAAGGAAGAGGGGATATATAGTGAATCAAAAAAGCTATGAAGAGGCAGTAAAGAGATTAGAGGAAGTAATTGAATTGTTAGAAGGAAAGGATGTTACTCTAGATGATTCACTGAAATTATTTCAGGAGGGCATTGAACTCTATAGATTTTGTAATGGGAAGCTAACAGAGGTAGAAGAAAAGATTAGCTTAGTGATTGAAACCAATAAGGGCTATGAAGAAAAATCATTTATGTTAGACAATACGGAGGTCTAATCTTATGTCGTGGAAAAATGAGCTTACACAATATATGGAATTAATTAATAAACATTTAGACCAAGTAATGAATATGGAGAAGGAAGAAAATTACATTCTAATTGATTCTATGAAATATAGCCTCTTCGCTGGGGGAAAAAGATTAAGACCAGTATTGGCCTTAGCTTCCTATCAATTGTTTGCTAATGATTTAAATAATATACTACCCTATGCCTGTGGTTTAGAAATGATACATACATATTCATTAATTCATGATGACTTACCAGCAATGGATAATGATGATTATAGAAGAGGTAAATTAACTAATCATAAGGTTTTTGGAGAAGGAATAGCTGTTTTAGCGGGAGATGGACTGTTAAATCATTCTTTTGAATTAATGCTAGGACATGCATTAACTCAGCCGCAGATGGAGCCATATGTAAGGAGTATTTATGAAATAGCGAAGGCGGCCGGAATTCAAGGAATGATAGGTGGTCAAACTGTAGATTTACAAAGTGAAAACGTAAAGGTTTCTGCTGAAACTTTAAACTATATTCATTTAAAAAAAACTGCCGCATTAATTATTGCAAGCTTGAAGATTGGTGCAATAATTGGTAATGGTAATAAGGAAGACATTAATAACATGGAATTAATCGGTAAAAACCTAGGTCTTGCCTTTCAAATTCAGGATGATATCTTAGATATTATTGGAGACCAAAGTAAATTAGGAAAAGATGTTGGTAGTGACCAGGAAAAAAATAAATCTACATATCCATCTATGTATGGATTAGATTTTTCCATAAATAAAGTTAAGGAATTAACTAATAGTATTTATGACACATTAAATAAATACGGTGAAAAAGCAATCTTTTTAAAAGAGCTATGTAATTATTTAGTTGACAGAGAATATTAATTAGGAGGATAACTGTGAATTTTATAGATTCCCTAAGTAATAATAAAATATTTTGGGCTGCAGTTCTTGCATGGTTTATTGCCCAAACTTTGAAGGTAATTCATACTTTAATTATTGATAAAAGGATTAATTTTTCGAGGTTTGTAGGCTCTGGTGGAATGCCAAGCTCTCATTCAGCCTTAGTAACAGCACTAACAACTGCTATAGGGCTTACCCATGGATTTGATTCTGGATTATTTGCCCTATCTCTTTGTTTTTCATTAGTTGTAATGTATGACGCGGCGGGAGTAAGAAATGCTGTTGGTAAACAGGCAGTTATATTAAACAAGATGATAGAGGATTTACAAACTAAAAAAAATAAAGGACTGGTTAAACAAAGTGAAAACCGTCTTAAAGAGTTAATTGGACATACGCCATTTGAAGTGTTTGCAGGGGCTATACTGGGTATAGTTGTTGCTAAAATTTTAATTTGATATTCCGTTTATACTATGCTATAATGTTTTTTAGACTAAAATGCAGTGGTACAGTATTCTAGTCAACTTGTCTAACTTTGAGGGCGGGGCTAAAAATCCGCCAAAGGGCATATCGATGAAGTTCCTGGTTTTGGCTTGCGACGCCCAGTCGTGGGTTATTTCTGGGAGTAAGGAGATGGGGGCGATCTGCAAAGGCATGCAGGCGATGACCCTCGCTCCGTGGAGGCCAGATTTCTAAATGATGGTGAAACCTACGTATATACAGGTACGTAATGTAGCCTGCCTTGAGTGGGATTGGCAGATGAATAGATCAGGTTCTATAATATCAGGCGCCGATATTTAGGATTATCGCTATTTGAAATCAATTCTGCAAAAGAGGCTAAGAGTTAGAGAAGTTGTTGAGGAAAACTCCTAGACTGTTCTTTTGAGATATGTTAGGGATTACAGTACGGACTAAGTGGCAATCTAGTCCTGCCTATGGTGACATGGCAGAGATTGGTTTAAAGGGAAACCGCTGTTATGGCGACAGGCAGTACTAATCTGGGAAAACCAACTAGACCTAAGCCGTAAGATTTACTTAACATATTACCCTGCAATAAGCTGATGGCGTTGGCTATCAGCTTATTATTTTATTTAGAACGACCAATTCCTCGGAGGGATATATTTGTCCAAAAATGTAAAAAATAATAAAGAATGTAAAAATAATAATTCACAAGGTTTATGGAAAAAATATAACATTAAGTGGGTAGTCATTGTAACTGTTTGGACATTTATATTAACTATACTGTTTAGTGTAGTTGCAGAAATAGTTTTATTTAATGTACCAATTATCCTTTCATTTACTATACTAATTGTAATAATATTAATTGGGGTTTTTAGTGATATGATTGGAATTGCTGTTACAGTAGCATCTGTTAAACCCTTTCATGCCATGGCTTCTAATAGAGTAGATGGAGCTAAATGCGGAATAATACTTCTGAAGAATGCAAGCTCAGTATCTAATTTTTGTAATGATGTGGTAGGGGATATTTGTGGTATAGTTAGTGGCTTTGCAGGGGCCAGTATTATTTTACAGATCGCACTTTTAAGCCCACAGGAAGTAAACAGGGCTGCTCTGACCATAGTAATAACTGCAATAATAGCTTCCTTAACTGTTGGAGGCAAAGCAATTGGTAAAAGCATTTCTATTAATAATTCACATGTAATTGTATTTAACACCGCAAAGGTGCTTAATTTTGTAGATAAGAAGATAGGGGTATCTGTTTTAAATGATAGATCTAAAAAAAGAAAAGAGTGATAATGTTGAACTCCCTGTTAGATCAGATTAAAAGCATTGGAGATTTTAGAAAAATTAAAAAACATCAAATTAATATATTAGCTGAAGAGTTAAGAAATTTTCTAATAGCAAATGTATCAAAAACTGGTGGACATTTAGCATCGAACCTAGGTGTAGTTGAGCTAACCTTAGCACTTCATACTATCTTCGATAGCCCAAAGGATAAAATTATATGGGACGTAGGCCATCAAAGCTATATACATAAGATATTAACCGGAAGGAAAGATGATTTTCATACACTTAGGCAATATAAGGGGCTTAGCGGCTTTCCTAAAAGATTAGAAAGTGACCATGATCATTTTGATACAGGTCACAGTAGTACATCTATTTCAGCTGCCTTAGGAATGGCATGTGCCCGGGATTTAAATAAAGAAAAGCATTCAGTTGTTGCTGTAATAGGGGATGGAGCATTAACTGGTGGTATGGCCTTTGAAGCACTTAATCATGCGGGTCAAAGCAATAAAAATATTACGATAATTTTAAACGATAACGAAATGTCAATATCTGAAAATGTTGGTGGAGTATCTAATTATTTGAATAAAATTAGAACAACACCTTTATATTATAAATTTAAGGGCGATATGGAAAACCTTATAGTAAACATACCAGCAATTGGAAAGAGTGTATACAAAACTGCTGAAAAAGCAAAGGATTGTATAAAATACTTTTTTGTTCCTGGAGTTCTATTTGAAGAATTGGGCTTTACATACTTAGGTCCAATTGATGGCCATAATTATGCTGAGCTATGTAAAGTTCTAGAAAGCACTAAAAATATATCCGGACCAATTTTACTTCATGTAGTCACTAAAAAAGGCAAAGGCTATGCTGTAGCCGAAAATGCCCCGGAAAAATTTCATGGTATTGGACCCTTTAACATAAATACGGGTGAATTACTGTCTACTAATAAAAATCTAAGTTACTCAGAATTAGTTGGTAATCTATTAGTAGAGCATGCTGAAAATAATGAAAAGATTGTAGCGATTACTGCAGCAATGCCTTCAGGTACAGGATTAGTACCATTTTCTAAAGCATTCCCTAATAGATTCTTCGATGTAGGAATTGCAGAGCAACATGCGGTTACCTTTGCTGCAGGTTTAGCAGTAGCTGGATATAAGCCATTCTTTGCAGTTTATTCTACATTTTTATCTAGAGCAATGGGTCAGGTAATAAACGATGTTTGCTTACAATCCCTACCTGTAACATTTTTAATTGACCGTGCAGGTATTGTAGGTAATGATGGCGAAACTCACCATGGTATAATGGATATCTCAATGTTATATCCAATACCTAATTTAACAATTTTGGCTCCAAAAGATGGTAATGAACTTAGAGAAATGATGGATTTTGCAGTTAATTTAAATGGTCCAGTTGCAATAAGGTATCCTAGGGGTAACGTTCATAGTTTAAGCTCAGAATTTCCAAAAGTGTCTATAGAAAGCAAAAAGGGTGAAATTCTATATAATACTGGTAAGGATGCTTTAATTATTGCTGTTGGCCATATGAACGAGTTAGCTTTACAAGTATGCGAAAGGCTTAAACGTGAAAACATTAATGTAACATTAATAAATCCTAGGTTTTTGAAGCCTTTAGATAGTAATTTAATTTTGGAAAATGCAATAAAATGTAAAAAAGTATATACTATAGAAGATAATTATAAATATGGTGGTTTTGGCTCTCAAATATGTTCCTTATTAAATGAGCACAATATATTTAAAGAAGTAAATGTTTTCGCTTTTCCAGATAAATTTATCGAACATGGAGATGTAAATTTACTATATGATGTTTATGGGTTAACTGTTGATGATATTGTTACGATAATTTCAAAGGACTTTGATTCAAATATAATAAATAAAATTGTATTTAACAGATAGACAGGAAGTGTAGAAATGGAAAAAAATAGATTGGATGTTTTACTTGTTGAAAAGGGGCATTTTGAAACAAGAGAAAAGGCTAGGGGAGCCATAATGGCTGGGCTAGTCTTTGTTGATCAGCAAAAGATTGATAAGCCTGGTACAAAGGTTGATCCTAACTCTAACTTTCTTGTCAAAGGTCCTTCTATTCCCTATGTGAGTCGTGGAGGACTTAAGCTTGAAAAAGCTATTAATGAATTTAATATAAACTTAAATAATAAAGTATGTATGGATGTAGGGGCTTCTACTGGTGGCTTTACTGATTGTATGCTAATTAACGGTGCTAGTAAAGTATATGCCATCGACGTTGGTTATGGACAATTAGATTACAAGCTAAGACAGGATAACAGAGTTGTAGTTATGGAAAGAACTAATATACGTTATGTAACTACTGAGAACATACAAGACTATGTAGATTTTGTTTCTATTGATGTTTCATTCATCTCTTTAAAGCTAGTTTTACCTGTTGTTAAAACTTTGATCAAAGAAGATGGGAATATCGTAGCATTAATCAAACCGCAATTTGAGGCAGGTAAAGATAGAGTAGGTAAGAAGGGTGTAGTTAAGGATAAAAATGTACATATTGATGTAGTAAAGGAAATAATTAGTTATTCAGAAGAAATAGGGTTTCAAGTACTGGATTTGACCTTCTCACCTGTCAAAGGACCAGAGGGTAATATTGAATATTTACTCTATTTAAGTAACTTATTAGACAATAGCAGTAAAAATACTATAGATATTGAAAGTATTATTAATAAATCTCATGAAAATTTATAATTAGACCCCATTGTATGGGGTCTAACTATTTTGTAGTCAACTAATGAATTAAAAAGGAAATATATCAAAAAATATACTCAATAATCTAAAACTTAAGGATTTTTAAACATTTATGAAGGATATTAGATTTTAATGGAGAATAATAAATATTAGTTAAAATGGATAAATATTTAATAATATATTTATAAATAGGAGGTAGCTATGAAGTATACCAGGCATTCTAAGATTTTAGAAATCATTGACCGTTATGAAATTGAAACACAAGAGGAGTTATCGGATAGGTTAAAGGAAAGTGGAGTTAATGTTACACAAGCTACAGTTTCAAGAGATATTAAGGAATTAAGATTAATTAAGGTTTTAACCAAAACAGGTAAATATAAATATGCTACACTGGATAGTCAAAATTTTACCTTATCAGATAGGATGGTTAGGGTTTTTAAAGATGTAATTATCTCTATTGATTATGCTGGTAATATTCTTGCTTTAAAAACTATTCCTGGTGGTGGACAGGCTGCAGCGCTAGCAATAGATGCTTTAAATTTAAGTGACGTTCTTGGAACCGTAGCAGGGGATGATACAATATTTGTATTAATTAAGGATGTTTCTAAAATGGAAGAGATTAAGCAGATTTTTGTAAAACTAACTCAATAGGAAGGTGTTATTAATGTTATTAGAGTTGGAAATTACTAATTTCGCCTTAATAGATAATTTAAAAGTTGAATTTCAAAGGGGACTAAATATATTAACCGGAGAAACTGGGGCTGGTAAATCTATAATAATTGACGCTTTAAATATGGTTGTAGGAGATAGGGCGGATAGAGAGTTTGTCAGAACAGGCTCAAATAAATGTAGAATCCAAGCAATTTTTTCTTTAAATCATACGGAAGATCTGTTGAATATTTTAAATGATAATGGCATTGACTTAGAGGACGATACTTTAATTATCAATAGAGAAATCCATGTAAATGGAAGAAGCGTAAGCAGAATTAATGGAGTAATCGTTAATCAATCCTTTTTAAAGCTAGTTGCAGAATACTTAATAGATATTCACGGGCAGCATGAACACCAATCCTTAATGAATTCAACTAATCATATACATATGCTAGATGCCTTTGGTAGCAATAAAATAAGCAAGCTATTAAGGGAATATAAAGAGAAGTATAAAAGCTTTTTGGATGCAAAAAAGGAATTGAACTCAATATGTAATAACATACAAGAAAGAGAAAGACAAATAGAACTTTTAAAATATCAAATTAATGAAATCGATTCTAGCAAACTAAAAGTAGGTGAAGATGAGGAATTAGAAAAAGAGATAAATATTTTAAGCAATAGTGAACGTATTATTAGTGTGGTACAAGGTGCTTGTAATGACTTATATAATGGAAGTCAATATATACCTGCTATTGATTTGGTTTCAAGAAATTTAAAACCTCTATTAAATATTTCAAGTATTAATGAGGTACTCAAAGGATTCTATAACACTATTGAAGAAATTCAGATTAAAATAGATGATGTAGTAAGGGAAATGAGAGCCTATTTACAACAAATTGATCACGACCCGACCATACTTGAATCCTTAGAATCTAGATTAAACTTAATAAATAATTTAAAAAGAAAGTATGGAAATACAATAAAGGAGATAATAGATTATAGGAATAAAATTAATAATGAGCTAGAGGACTTTGTTAACAGTGAAGTGAGAATAAATAAGCTTGAGGGTATGATCAATAAACTTGAAATTGAATTGAAAGATATATCAGTAAAATTAAGTACGGAAAGGAAATTAATAGCAGTATCTTTTGAAAATGGCCTGCAAGATGTTTTAAAGACATTAAATATGAATAGAGTGACATTTACGATTAGATTTGAAGAAAGTCTAGATTATACACCATATGGAATAGATAAAGTTGAATTTTTAATATCTACTAATATTGGGGAGCCTTTAAAGTCTTTAACAAAAGTAGCTTCTGGAGGAGAAATTTCTCGTATTATGCTAGCATTTAAAACGATTTTAGCGAATGTAGATAAGGTAGATACTTTAATATTTGATGAAATTGATACTGGTATTAGTGGTAATACAGCTCAAATAGTTGGCGAAAAGCTTCGAGAGATAGCAGAAAAGCACCAAATCATTTGTATTACTCATTTGCCTCAAATCGCTTCAATGGCTAATGAACATTTTTTAATTGAGAAAAATGTAGTTGTAGATAATACTAAAACAACTGTAACTAGATTAACCAGCAAGGAAAGAGTTAATGAAATTGGAAGATTATTAGGTGGGGAATTAACTGATTTAACTTTGAAACATGCCAAAGAAATGATTACTAAAGCTAAAAAAAATTAAATCCCTAATGATATATAAAAAGGATGATTATTACATCTTTTTTATTTTTTTTGCATCATAATAACTCCATAAAAAGGCCACATTAAAGATATGGTTTTGGAAAATAAAAAAACATCTTTAGTTTGGCAGGGAGTGATTTTGTGAAAAATAATAGAAGATATAATAAAGGATTAAAGATTTTTTCTGTTTTTTTAGTCCTTTCATTAATTTTATCGTCCTATGTTCTATTTATAGAATTAACAGGTAAGTTACCAGCAGAGTACAATATAACACTAGGTAATTCACATATTTTTAACTCTAGGTTCCCCTTTTCATTTAGGGTAACGGATTCATCAAAATCTATAATTCAATTTGAAAACACGAAGGATATGTTAAGCAAGTTATTTAACAGGCAAATTGAGCTAGAGCCCCTTTCTGAGGGTTCAACAGACCTACAGCTTAGAATTTTTGGACTAGTACCTTATAAAAACTTAAAAGTTAATGTAGTTCCTCAAGTATATGTAATGCCAGGTGGTCAGTCAATAGGTGTACGATTAAATACAGAAGGAGTATTAGTTGTAGGTGTAGCAGAAATAACCGATGATACAGGTAAAAATAGAAATATAGCAGAGGAAAATGGAATAAGACTAGGTGACACACTTATAGAAATTAACGGTGATGTTGTAGTAAATTCTTTGCATGTTGCTGACATAGTAAAAAATAGTAATGGAGAGGAAATAAAACTTAAATTTCTTAGAGATACAAAAGAATACGAAATCAATGTAAAACCTATAAAGTCAAGTGAAGATCAAAAATATAGATTAGGTCTTTGGGTTAGAGATAAGACAGCAGGTGTCGGTACCATGACCTTTTATGAACAAAATAGTAATAAGTTTGGAGCGTTAGGCCATGCAATAACTGATGCAGATACAGGCTTGTTATTATCTGTTAGAGATGGAGAAATTATCTCATCAAGAGTAGTTTCTATAGAACAAGGTCAACGAGGCAAGCCAGGAGAAATAAAAGGAGTCTTCTATAATGTAAACGAACCCTTAGGGAAATTAGAAAAAAATACACCCTTCGGTGTGTATGGTGAGCTATTTAGAGATATTCCAAATGATTTAATACCGGAGTCTATACCTATTGCATTCCAGCATGAAGTAAAAGAGGGTAAAGCTTATATTTTGACAACAACAGATGATAATGAAATTCAGCAATATGAAATAGAAATAACTAAAGTTAATCCACAAAGTAAACCTAGTATTAAGAGTATGATTGTCAAAATAACAGATGAAAAATTATTAAATAAAACCGGTGGAATTGTTCAAGGTATGAG
Source organism: Serpentinicella alkaliphila (assembly GCF_018141405.1). Classification (NCBI taxonomy): domain Bacteria; kingdom Bacillati; phylum Bacillota; class Clostridia; order Peptostreptococcales; family Natronincolaceae; genus Serpentinicella; species Serpentinicella alkaliphila. The sequence continues at coordinate 2,638,379 of NZ_CP058648.1, read as the reverse complement.
TGGTAGCCCTATTATTCAGAATGGAAAAATTGTTGGTGCAATTACTCATGTTTTAATAAACGATCCTACTAGAGGGTATGGTGTATATATAGAATGGATGATAGAACAGGCGGGAATTTACGAGTAGCTATACAAGATTCGACAAAATATATTGATTGATTGTAGAAAAAGAAAATAAATAGACGAACGATTCTTCTATTGAATAAGATTAAATTTTGACATATTAGAAGGAATAATAACCCCCTTGTCGAAATTAATTAGTATACAAAAAAACAGAAAAATCAGGGGGGTTCAATAGTGAATAATCAAATTAATGTATTAATAGCTGATGATAATGAGGATTTTTGTGATATTCTGGTTGAATATTTACAAAAACAACAGGAGATTAATATTGTAGGTGTTGCTAAGGATGGACTTGAGGCAATAGAGTTAATATCTAGCACGGAACCGGATTTAGTCATTCTAGATATTATTATGCCACATCTTGATGGTATAGGGGTATTAGAAAAACTAAACAGAATGAATCTTCAAAAATATCCAAAAATAATTATTTTATCAGCTGTGGGACAAGATAAAATAACTCAAAAAGCAATAAATTTAGGTGCTGATTACTATGTAATTAAGCCATTTGATTTTGATGTATTAATTGAGAGGATAAGACAAATTGTAAGAGGTTCGTCCGGAAGTAGTGAAAGAAAGAAGCCTTTAATTAATAATAATAGTAATGCTTTAATTAAAAATAATAGAAGCTTAGAGGCTGAAATAACAAATATAATTCATGAGATCGGTGTTCCTGCACACATTAAAGGATATCTATATTTAAGGGAAGCAATAACTATGGTAGTTGAAAATGTTGAACTTTTAAGTGGAGTAACAAAAGAGCTGTATCCTTCTATAGCAAAAAAATTCAACACAACACCTAGTAGAGTTGAGAGAGCTATACGCCATGCCATTGAAGTAGCTTGGAGTAGAGGTAAAGTTGATACTATAGACACTTTATTTGGATATACAGTGAACAATGATAAAGGTAAACCAACTAACTCAGAATTCATTGCAATGGTTGCTGATAAATTAAGACTAGAACAAAAAGTGAGCTAAATAAACCTGGCATCTCAAAATGAAAACTACTGTTAAATTTTGAGATGTTTTTTTACAATTATTATGTTTATAAATATATATAAATATTTATATTATATAAGTTATGGGGGAAATAAAATGTTAAATAAGACATTTGCCTATATTAAAATAGATATTCCAATGGATATAGAAAATCAAATAAATCTTATTAAAGGTTATTGTAAGGAAAATAAAATCTTTCTTAAGGATGAGAACATATTTATCGATAAATGTATTGAAGGTAAACAAATTAAGTTAGATAGTACTCAAGCTCTAGAAAATCTTTCTCTAAATTCTGGAGATATTTTTATTATAAGTGAGTTAAATCAACTTGGTAGTACTATAGAGGGAATAAAAAGTGTTTGGAAAGCTTTATATATGCATGGGGTAGACATTATTATAATAGAAAATAAATTATTAAACACCTATAGCAAATCTTTAATTGAGAGAAAACTTAAAAGTGAAATTATAATTGAACTCTTAAACTATATAAATGAAAATATGGATATAATATATTATAATGAGAAAACCCATAAGAGTAGTTCTATTGGCCGTCCGAAAGAAGATATTGAAACATTAACGGATGAACAAATTCAACTACTTGAAGAAAATTTTCCAAAGTTTGATAAAGATAGAAGTGAGAGAACTATTACTGCGGATCAGTTTATGAGTATATTAGGCCTTAAAAGAAATACATTTTATAAAATTATTAAACAATATAAAAAAGCATTGGGTGAGTAGTTTAATTGTTTTTTTATGTGTAATAGAAAGGAACTCCTTATGAAATATATAATTTTCGATTTAGAATTTAATACTGCATTTGAAATAGATAAAAAAACAAAAAGATTAATGAAAGGCAAATCAAATCCATTATGTCCACAGGAAATTATTGAAATAGGTGCTGTAAAACTAAATTCAAAACTTGAAATTGAAGATACTTTTGAATTCTTCGTACAACCTAAGCTATATAAAAAACTTCATCCAAAAGTAAAGCAAAAAACTAAAATAACTAAAGAGGATATAATGAACGGGCTACCCTTTAACGAAGTAATTAAATTATTTAAAGATTGGATTAATGAAGAGGATTTTGTTCTATGCTCCTGGGGAAAAGATGATATAAATGAGTTACAGAGGAATTGTGCATTCTTTAAAATCAAAACTAATTGGATAAAACAATTTTGTGATATACAAAATCTTTGTATGAAATATTTGAATGGCTCAAATTCCCAACAAATTGGCCTTAAAAATGCTGTTAAGGAATTTAACATAGATATAGACTCCCAGTTCCATAAAGCTCTAAATGACTCGATTTACACAGCAAAGATTTTTAAAGAAATAAAATATAACCGAAATGAATAAAACCACAAATGAAGTGGTTTTTAATTTTTTTGAAATTACAATTATTTTGTTGAAATATTTTAATAATTACATTAAATTTGAAATTATTAATATTTAAAATTATTCAGAATATTGACAAAATTAATTAAAGAATATATAATTTAGTCTATGATCGAGTTAATAAATAGCTATCAAGAATTAATACTCACTTTAATACATTAGTGTAGATTTTTTATTTAATGCTGATTTATTTTCTTAGATGACAATTATAAAATAGGGGGAATGAGTTATGAAGAAAAAAAATTTGATATTAGTATCACTTTTATTAATCGCAAGCATGATTCTTACTGCTTGTGGTGGAAGTAAAACTCCTGCTACTAATACTCCAGTGGAAAGTGGAGATATTCTAATTGGTGGAAACTTTGAAGTTACAGGAGAGCTAGCTTCTTTTGGAACATCTACAAGAAATGGTATTCAGTTAGCCTTTGATGAGATTAACGCAAATGGTGGGGTTTTAGGTGGCAAAAACTTAAAATTCATTGTAGAAGATAATAAAAGTTCCTCTACAGATGCGGCAATTATTGCCCAAAAGCTAATTCAAAATGATAAAGTTGTTGCGTTATTAGGTCCAGTAACAAGTACAAATTCACTTGCTGCGGCTCCAATTGCAGTAGACAATAAAATTCCAATGATTTCACCTACTGCAACAAATCCAGCAGTAACAAAAGTAGGAGAATATATTTTCAGAGCCTCTTTCATTGATCCTTTCCAAGGGGCGGTAATGGCAAACTTTGCATTAGATAATTTAAATGCTAAGACAGCTGCAATTATGATTGATTCAAGTAGTGATTATTCTAAAGGACTTGGAGAAGTATTTAAGTCTGTTTTTACAAGCGGTGGTGGACAAATAGTATCTGAGCAATTTTTCGTAAAAGATGATACTGATTTTAATACTATTTTAACATCTGTAAAAAGCCAAAACCCAGAAGTAGTGTTTGTTCCTGCATATTATGGAACAGTAGGTCCAATTTTAGACCAAGCTAAGTATAACGTAGGTTTCTCAGAAAATATTATTTTCTTAGGAGCAGATGGTTGGGATTCACCTGAGTTATTTGATTTAGCAAAAGATGCAGCTAACGGCTTCTATTTCAGTAATCACTATTCTCCAGATATCGATACTCCAGAAGTAAAGAACTTTACAGCAGCATACCAAGCTAAATTCAATGCAGTTCCTGATGCATTAGCAGCTTTAGGATACGATGCAGCATATATGCTTGCGGCAGCTATTGAGAATGCTGGAAGTGCAGATCCAACGGTTATTCGTGACTCTTTAGCAGCTATTGAAATTACAGGTATTAGTGGAAAAATTAAATTAGATGAAAACAGAGACCCAGTTAAGAGCGCAGTTGTTATTAAAATTGAAGATCAAAAACAAGTATATTATACAACCGTTGATCCTAAATAATAATAGATTAAAATAAATTAAAACAAAGAAGGAGGGGTGTTTTATACCCCTCTTTCGCTTATAGACTTCAAATATTTACCATATTACTATGAACTACAAAATTTGTTTATTATACCTAATAGAAAATACGATATTAAGGGAGTGAAAACCATGGATTTTCAACAATTGATTAACGGAATATCACTAGGTAGCGTTTATGCGCTAATTGCTTTAGGTTATACCATGGTGTATGGTATAATCCGACTTATTAATTTTGCACATGGAGAAGTTTATATGCTAGGAGCTTTCATTGGCTTCTATGCAATAACTAGCTTAGGATTGCCATTCTTTCCAGCACTTATCGTTGCCATGACTGTATGCGCACTATTAGGTGTACTTATGGAACGTCTAGCGTATAAGCCTTTAAGAAATGCTCCACGTGTTGCAGCTTTAATGACTGCTGTAGGATTATCTTTACTTTTTCAAAATGTTACAATATATTTTCTAGGTGCAAAGCCTAAATCTTTTCCAAGACTTACTGTGCATACATGGAATGTAGCGGGTGTATCTATTAGAAGTAGTCAGGTACTTATTCTAGGTACTGCTGTAGTTTTAATGATTTTACTTCATTTCATCGTTCAGAAGACTAAAATGGGGAAGGCTATGCGAGCTGTTTCTTTTGATAGAGATGCTGCAATGTTAATGGGGATTAATGTAGATAACACTATATCCTTTACTTTTGCTTTAGGTTCAGCATTAGCAGCCGCTGGTGGGGTTCTGGTAGGTCAATACTATGGAATGATTCAACCTTTCATGGGTATGCTGCCTGGTTTAAAAGCCTTTGTTGCAGCCGTACTTGGTGGAATTGGAAGTATTCCTGGAGCCATGATAGGCGGAATGATTCTAGGAGTTGCAGAAGCTGGTGTCAGTGCAATACGCGGTGGATACTTTTCTACTTATCGGGATGCCGTTTCTTTCGCTATTTTAATTGTAATACTAATTGTAAAACCTACCGGTATACTTGGTAAAAACGTTAGAGAGAAGGTGTAATTATCCTATGAAAAAAACATTAGTAACTATTGGAGCAGTACTATTTGGGATTTTTATTCAGGTTTTACTATGGAATAACATTCTTAATCCATATTATGGCCTTGTATTAACAACAATGGCGATGTTTGTTATTTTAGCTACTAGCCTAAATTTAATAAATGGGATCACAGGTCAGTTTTCTCTTGGTCATGCGGGTTTTGTAGCAATAGGTGCTTATTTTTCAGCTATTGTAACTACTCGTATGAGTCTACCATTTCCAACGTTTATTATTTTTATTATAGCTTTATTAGTTGGTGGATTAGTAGCTGCAATAGCAGGATTCCTTATCGGTTTACCTACTCTTCGATTAAAAGGGGATTACTTAGCTATTGCTACTCTTGGATTTGGAGAAATTATTCGTGTTTTATTATTAAATTGGAATTATGTTGGTTCAGCATCTGGAATGTGGGGCATACCTAAATATGTGAACTTTTTATGGGCATATGTGTTAGCTATAATTATAGTTTTAGTTATTGTTAACTTTATTAACTCTTCTCATGGTCGTGCTTGTATTTCAATTAGGGAAGATGAAATAGCTGCTGAAACAATGGGAATTAATATTACTAAATATAAGGTTATGACTTTTACTTTCGGAGCTTTTTTTGCAGGTATAGCAGGGGGAATATATGCACATTTAATTCAAATCCTTCATCCTCAAAACTTTACCTTTATGCTATCAGTTCAGGTTTTACTGATGGTAGTTTTAGGTGGGTTAGGAAGTATTTCTGGCTCTATTGCGGCTGCAATTTTACTGACATTGATTGCAGAGGCACTTAGAAGATTCGCAGAACTACAAATGATTATTTATTCTTTAATGCTTATTGGTTTAATGTTATTTAGACCACAAGGGCTTTTGGGAAGAAAAGAAATCTCTTTTAATAATATGTTTTCAAAATTTTCTGGATCCACAACCTTTGGATCCTCAAAGAAATGAGGTGGCCATCATGACAATTTTAAAGACAACTAATTTAGGAAGAACTTTTGGTGGTTTAAAAGCTGTAGATAATTTTGAAATTTACCTAGATCATAGAGAGTTAGTAGGATTAATTGGCCCAAACGGTGCAGGGAAAACTACTGCATTTAATATGTTAACAGGTGTATATGTGCCATCCTATGGAGAAATACAATTTTGTGACGAAAGTATTGTTGGTAAGAAACCTTATGAGATTACACAAAAAGGTATTGGTAGAACCTTTCAAAATATACGTCTCTTTAAAGATTTATCAGTTATTGATAATGTAAAAATAGCATATCACCAAAATGTTAAATATGGTGTTGTATCAGGTATTTTTAAATCAAAAAAATATAAAAAAGAAGAGGAAGAAATAACAGAAAAGTCTTTAGAGCTATTAAGTATATTTGGTTTAGAGTTGAAACATGGTGAATTAGCGAAGAATTTACCATATGGTGAACAAAGGCGTTTGGAAATCGCCAGAGCTTTAGCAACAAAGCCAAAACTTTTGCTCTTGGATGAACCTGCTGCGGGTATGAATCCACAAGAAACTCATCAACTTATGGAGTTAATACGATGGATTCGTGATAAGTTTGAAATAACAATTCTTTTAATTGAACATGATATGTCTCTAGTAATGAATGTTTGTGAAAGAATTTATGTTTTAGATTACGGAAAAATTATTGCTCATGGCAATCCCACTGAAATTAAGTCAAACCCAAAAGTTATTGAAGCTTACTTAGGAGAGGAGGTTACCATATAATGTTGAAAATAAATGATATTCATGTTTATTACGATATGATTCATGCTATTAAAGGTATCTCTCTTGAGGTAAATGAAGGGGAAATTGTTAGTCTTATCGGAGCTAACGGAGCTGGAAAAACAACTATACTAAGAACCATTTCAGGATTAAATAGGTCTAAGCAAGGTAGTATAATATTTAAAGACAAGGATATTACACAAATGCCTGCCCAAAGTTTAGTTGAAATGGGCCTGTGCCAAATACCTGAAGGAAGAAGAGTATTTGCTAATATGACAGTACTTGAAAATCTTGAATTAGGTGCATTTTTACGAAAAGATAAATCTGAAATTAGCAAGGATATAGCAAAAGTATATGAAAAATTCCCAAGACTATTTGAACGAAAAAAGCAGATGGCGGGTACCTTAAGTGGTGGAGAGCAGCAAATGCTTGCAATGGGTCGGGCTTTAATGTCTAAGCCTAAGCTACTTCTATTAGACGAACCTTCTATGGGATTAGCCCCTATACTAGTTCAAGAGATTTTTTCAATTATAAAAGAATTAAACAATGAAGGTACAACTATACTTTTAGTTGAACAAAATGCACATATGGCCTTATCTATTGCTCATCGTGGGTATGTATTAGAAACAGGAAAGATTGTTCTATCTGGGGATGCTAAAGAATTAGCAGAAAGTGATGAAATTAGAGAGGCATACCTAGGGGCATAAAATATAAAATCAAATAATGCATCCTATGAAAAATTGTAGAGATGTAAATCTAATTGTTTAAATATAAGGCACAGATAAAAAAATAACTAATGTAAAAATAAGCTAATAATAATCATCTCAATGATATTTTGAGGTGATTTTTTTCTTTAAGGAGAAAAACATTTAGTTATACCAAATAGATTTTAATGTAAACGTTACAAATCTTATGATAGCCTACATATAATATTTTTATGTATTAATACAATGTTCGACATATTGTAAAGAAATATTATGTTAGTCTATAAGAAGATATTTACGAACTTCGATTCATTGTAGGTTCAGCACCACACACTTCTCACTGGGAGCTAAGCTCCACTAAGGGATATTCTTATGGGATTCAGTTCGAAGGCGTCGCAAATGCCGGAACGTTAGGCGACACATTTTGTATTAGGTCAAGCATAAACTTATGGTTAACCAATCTATTGAATAGTTCTACAAAAAGGGGATTATTTTGATGGGAATAATATTTGAAGAGAAAACTAGTAGAAAAATTGAAAACGGTAACAAGGCTGTATTCACTTTATTTGCTTACTCTGATGACTTTCATCCAGATAATGATGAAGGATGCTATACTTGTATAGTTCGAATAGTTAATGAATATAACAGCCTAGTTGTAGAATACTATAGACTTTTTTTGATTAAAAATTTCGATGAAAAACACTACAAGAACTTTATTAGGAAGTTTTCTAGCAATATTGAGTATCGTGATCAATTCGATTACAAACACGACTATATCGAAAGACGTGATCCTAATATTATTGATGAAGAGATAGGTGAGGTTATTGCTGAATTGAATAACCTAGGATTAAATACCCAATATTCCTGCCAGGGAACAAAGGATATTTGGAGTGATCGACCCAATAAAGGAGATGGCCACAGTGTGATGGCGTATATTAAATTTTTAGAAAAGTTACCTTCATCGTTCATACACCTGGCTAAGGAATGTAGATATTTTGATGTTGGTAGTCAAGTGATAAGTTCTAAAAAACGTGAATATAATATTTACTTTGTCAAATGTATGCAAGAGCTAATAGACAGGTGGAAAATAGTAATACTTAAAAATAGGGATTAAAAAACGTTGGCTTAGGGTGTATAATTGCGTCGCCTAACAATGCATTTGCATAAAGGTGCAAGAAACACGTTTAAATGGAAGGGTCAGGCAACACACTCTTCTCACTGGGTGGCAAGCACCAGCTAATAGGGATTCATTTCCCGTCCAGTTCGAAGGCGTTGCAAATGCGAGACCGTTAGATTCCATTGACAAGAACAAAAATCAAAATAAAAAGGTGAGTTACAATTTATTTGTAAACGTCACCTCTAGGACCAATTTTAATAACATTGATAACTAATATATCGCCATGAATGCTGTAAAGAACACGATAAATACCTATGCGTAATCGATATAGATTGGTTTTTCCTTGAAACTTTTTTATATCTAATTCTGAATTCCTTGGATTCTGTACTAGAATATTGAGACCATCAAGTATTCTGATTCGAGTGGGCTTATCTATTTTTAAAAGATATTTATATGATTCTTTACTCAACTCAATTTCGTAAATCATTTTCAATATCCTTAAGTCTTATAGTTTTACCTTGTTGGAATTCAGTTTTTGAGGCTTCAATAGCTCTTAAATCATCATCAGTTAACGATTCATCATCATAAGGAATGTTAGAATCTTGAGGATGTGATATTAATCGTTTAAGAAAGTCAGCAACCAATGGAATATCTTTATCAGATAATTTCTGAACTAATTCGTTTAAATCATTTTTAGATAAAGCCATTTTAACAACTCCTTTTTATAAATTTAGCCGAAGAAACACTTATCTATACATACATTATAGCACAGATTCAATCTTGAGTAATACAAAAGAAGTATCAACAGCATCTAACAAAACATTTGCATAAAGGTGCTGGAAGCACGTGTCAAGGGAGAGGTCAGCACCACACCTTCTCACTGGGAGCGAAGCTCCGCTAGGGGGTATTCCTTTAGGGTCCAGTTCGAAGGCGTTGCAAATGCGGGACGATAGGCGGGACATGTCACTTGCGCGCCATGCCCACCTATCAGTGACGCAGGTTCCCGAGGGCACGGCTCGTAGCGCTAAGCGCCACGTAGCCTATCGGCCGGTGCCCGGCCAATGCCCAAATGTCCTTCGGACACTTCGGGAACCGGCGTCACTGTTATGTGAAATAAACATAAGTAGAGGGGTAAAAATATGCTAATGATGATAGGGTTGATATTACTATTTATCAATCCACCTTTAGGAATTGTACTTATGGTATTTGCATATTTAAGACAGATGGGAGATGAACATACAGAAGAAGTGGAAGCACAAGAGAGATATGAGGCATATAAGAGAAAGAAAGAGAGAGAAGAATTATCACGTAAGGAGTACTAGCTATGTAAATTAGAACAAGTAATGTTGGGAGTTAATGAAATGTATATAGGGCATAAGAAAACCAAGAACAAATACCAACTATACCTAGTCCATAGTAAAAGAAAGAATGGAAAGTCAATAAAAGAAGTTAACCAGTACCTATGTAGTATAGATAGTGATGACATAGAAGGTGCTGATAGTGAAGTACTAGGAATAATTGTTGTTAATGTTAGAGAGAAAATACAAAAGAGTATAGAGAAGATACCACAAAGCAAAAGGTTGTTACTTGCAAGTTTAGGACAGGATATTAATATGGTTGTTATTAATAAACTTATAAAAGTAGCTAAGGGATAAAGTGTAGACGTATGTTTTTGACGTGTTTCTTCTATATATACAATAGTATATTATATACATATTATTACTACAAATATAGATACAGTATCAATTGACGTAAGACAGAGGATACTGTATCTGTTATCTGTAGCTGGTACAGTTACTGCAATAGTACCATTAATATACCTATTGATTTAATAATATTGTGACTACTATAGGGATAATAGTGTATTGGATGTTGGAATATCAATTAAATGTAGGGGCGGTTGTTTGTGATAAAACTGTACAGATTTCCCCTCAGTACCACCTAAAACTATATGAGGTGGTGTTGTAGTTTAATGGCCCAGGTACCTAATTTAATAGTTATATATATGATAAGCTCTATGCCTTAGGTGTAGGGCTTATTTTAATGCTTAAAATACAAAGGAGGATGATTAGATGAAGAACCAAACAATTTGCCTACAACTAGAAAAGGCATTAAAGCTAAAGGGATACAGTGCTAATACTGTTGATACTTATGTATCCCATATTAAACAGTTTATGGACTATTGCAAAGAAGATATTAGGGTGATTACTAGTGAAGATGTACATGAGTATCTACTATATCTATTAGAAGATAGGGGGTTGTCTGCATCCTATGTTAATACAGCCATAAGTGCTATTAAATTCATGCTCAATAGATATGATATTAATATATCTATATCTAGGGTTAAAAAGGAGAAGAAACTCCCCAACATCCTAAGTCAAGAAGAAGTAGGGAAGATACTAATGTAGTGGATAATCATAAGCATAAGGCTATACTATGCTTAGTATATTCGGCAGGATTAAGAGTAAGTGAGGTTAAAGTAACCGGAGGACATCGGGAATACTAGTAGTTAGCCGAAATAATCCATAGAAAAACAGTGGGGGTAACCACTGTTATCTAATGAAAGTTAATATGAAGCTCTTTTCCAAGAGCATGTGCAACCTTAGTTAAAAACAAATAAATCTATTTCTCTTAATATTTTGCTTGTTCATTAGGTGATTTAGAAGAAATAAATTCTATGACAGGATATTTATTATTTTCACCATAGTACTCTACTTCATACAATTTAAGCACCTCTGTTTATATATAAATAATATCCATATATGTTATAATTTCAAATAGCAAATTGTTAATAGGGCATTTTGATTTAGATTATATTCGGCTAACAATGTATTTGCGATAGGTGCTGGAAACACGCTTTTATGGAACGGTCAGAGCACCACATCCCTTCACCGGGAGCGAAGCTCCGCCTAGGGGCATGGTCAAGTGGGTCCGGTTCAGGGACGTCGCAAACACGGACCGTTAGCCGACAGCCTGAAATGTAGTATTGTATACATTGTTGCAAACAGAAGAAAAGACCTATTCAAAGGGAGGCCACTGAAAAAGTGCCTAAATAAAATTTATAAAATGAATGCAAAAAAACAGAGCTCTTAGAATCGCTTCTAAGGCTCTTTTTTCATCATTATATACATATTTGACTACCAAAAAACACTATAAAAATTTAAAAAGTTACTTTTTCAGTAGCCTCATTCAAAGGTGGGAATAGTTTTAAACAATATGAAGTAAAAAATGAGCTGTATTCAGCTCAAATTGATATCACTTAATTTCTTTTATTTGTTTTAATTTAAATATTTCTCTTTCAGTTTCTATTTCTTTATGAAGTAGGAATTTAAGAGTATCCTTAATATCATTGAAATTCTGATTTGTATGAGTTTTAAATTCAGTTAAGTCTGAGGTCTGTTCAACTACTGAATTAAGTTTTGATTTTATGTCTGATAAATCTTGCTTCAAGTCATTTTGATTATTTAATATTTGTTGCAGTAACTCTTCAATATTTTCCATAAAATCAGCCTTTCATATCTTAATAAGTATATTATAACAAAACCTAGTAAATAAGTCATGTTAAAATAAAAATGAATTTATGGTTTCTTAAATACTTAAGGTCGCTTTTAATGAATTCATATATACCAGTTGCTGTTGCAGAACAATTATCTAATTTATCTTCTATGACTGATTTATACTCAGTTAAAATAGATCCTTTAATTACTTTTTTTCTATCCTTTATTGTTTCACCTAGATAATATTTCTTAGCAGTTCTAGGATCACAATTCATCTTTCTACCTAGTTCAGCAAAATTTATTTTAATGTCCATAACTTTTAGCCTTTCAATTTCTTTTAATACGTCTTTTCTCATGATATCTCCCCCAGATGATTAGTCTGAAAAAGTATATCAATTTTTTGTCTGTTTTCCTACATTTTCGTTTTGCCACTTTCCTACATTTCTATTATGACATTTACATGAAGAGCCCGGTGCGGTAGTTCCGCACACCGGGATCTGTGCGGGATGCGTCGGGTAACTGGCGCGTCTACCGTGACGATGACAGACTATCAAACTTTGTTATAGTAATAAGTGTTGTGAGGATATGTAAAAAACTGTATAATAAAGAAGAGGTGAATCTAATGAAATCAATCGACTTATTAAATGAAAAGCGAAGTGAGATACTAAAAGTTGCAGAATTAAATGGTGTAGTTAAAATAAGCCTATTTGGTTCAGTTGTTAGGAAACAAAATAATGATAAAAGTGATATTGATTTTTTAGTTGAGTTTGAAGACGGGAGAACTTTGTTTGATTTAATTAGATTAAAACATGATTTAGAATCGTTATAAGATAAAGAAGTAGATGTAGTTACAAAGAAATCATTACATCCTCTGATTAAAAAGCAAGTAATGACTGAGGCGGTGGAGATATGAAAGATGATAAAATATATTTAATTCATATCATTGATTCTATCCGAAGTATTGAATAATATATAGAACAAGGAGAATCTGAATTTTTTAGGTCAAAGCTGATCCAAGATGCTGTAATTAGAAATTTAGAAATTATAGGGGAAGCAACAAAAAGAATTTCAAAAGAATTGAGACTAAAAGAGTATGATATCCCTTGGAAAGAGATGGCAGGACTAAGAGATGTATTGATACATGATTATTTGGAGTTGACTTAGATATTGTATGGAATGTGGTTCGAAAAGAACTACGTAGAATACATATTTTAATTCAAAACTTAATAGAAGAAACGTGAGGGGGAGTTATTACTAGGTGATGGCTCTTTTTGTCCATCATCTAACAATGTGTTTTCTCGAGGGTAAATATAGATACTGGTGCATCAAACATTTAAACCTTTGATTGTCAACTGGAATCTTCAGATATGCTAAATATATGTTTTAGTAAAGTTTAATATCTTCTTCTGTTACTAAATAAAAGTAAAGAATTAACTAGTAGTTAACTAATGACTATGCCATCACTATATTAGGGGGGGAATTACTTGAATATAATATTAATTGTTTTATCTACTGTATTAGGTTATTTTTTACTTTTTATGGGCATATTTTGGTGGTATAATTGCTTTTGGTATTATAGTAGGTTCTCTATTTAGAGGATTATATTTATTAAATTCATACACAAAATAATATCTCAAATTACCACGGATCCAGATAAGGTTTCTGTAAACTTTGAGGAAGATACAAAGATTAATAAGTTTGAATTAAGAAGAGATAATCAAAATATATTCGTGTAATCTTTTATTGTGCAGTATGAATTTGATTTAAAGGGGGGCGATGTCCTATCGCCTCTGAATAACGGGACGCCCACTTCTTATAACAATGGTTTTGCATTTAAGTAATTACGTGAGATAACGATTAAAATGTCACAGGTGTTGGACATTAGCTTAATATTATGAATTTAGTATAAGCATTTTGGGACACCACTATATTTATTAAGAGATTTGTCCAGACAAGTCCAAAGGAGAGAATTGCCTTGGAATATAAGCACAAAATTTTAATTTTATATCATTCTGGAGCTGGTAGTACAAAAACAATAGCAGAAATATATTACAAAATGTTACATTTATATTCTATTGATATAAGTACTATTAGCTTTGAGTATGAGTATAATAAACTACATGATTATAATTTTATTATATTTGCTTTTCCTACATATCACTGTAGTCCTTCAACTTCTATGAAGGAATTTATAAAAAATATACCAGTGTTTGATAAGCCTAAGAAAGCTTTTGTGTTTACTACATGTGGTTTATTTTCAGGAAATGCATTAAGGGAATTTATAAAAGAATGTTCACCAAAAAATATAAGTATAAACGGATTTTCAGTGTATAGAGCACCTGCTACCGATGGAGTGTTACTTCTGCCACCAATATATTTTATGTTTAACTATGAAAAAAATATAGCCTATAAAATAAAGTCAGATATAAAAAAAATAGAGCAGATAATTAATACTGATACTTGTATAGCTCAATGTCCTTCGTTTAAATTGTATGAAATATTAAACTACCCTAATAAAGTCTGTGGTAAGGCTTATAGGCACAAATTGAAAATCTTAAAAGAAAATTGTGTGCATTGCAAAAAGTGTGCTGATATTTGTATCCGAAATTGTTGGGATACATACGGAGAATTTCCTCAATATGAAGGTAGAAAATGTGAATTTTGCTTTAAATGTGTACATCATTGTCCGAATGGCGCTATAATATTATCTGCAAAAACCAAGACAAAGATTAAACTGAATGAAAAGTTCTATGAAAACTTGAGAGAAAAAATAATTAATGAAATATTGTGACGTGAGTTACAGGAAATTTTAAACGTGGAAATGAAAAAATAAGCAAAGTGAGGTAAAAATATGGATTTTAAGAGTACTTTAATGTTGCACTTAGATTCTATGAGAAGTAAAGATTTAGATAACTTCCTTTCAACAGTTAATTTGAATAATGTTGTTCTGATTATGCCAAACGGAACTATTATAAGAGATAAAGAAGACTTTATAGAATTACATAAAAATTGGTTTATAGATAATGATTGGAATTTAAACTATAAAATACTAAATATCAACGAGGGTTTGGAGATAGCATATGCACTGGTAGATATTGATTACTACGACTGTGACATTGAAGGAAACATAATTAAAATGAATTACTATTTAAATTTAATTTTTTGTAGAAAAGAGGGCAAGTGGTTATTAACTCATGATCAGAATACAATTTATAAATAATTGAAAATAAACAAAGTACTAATACAAATGTAGGGTAAATTTTTGTGACTAAATACGAAGGAACTTTATGAGAAAAAATCTAGTAGTACAAGTCATCTAACAAGCCATTCCCACAAGGGTACAAGAAGCATCTTTAGGGAGAAAGTCTCTGTAGGCACCATCACGGATCAGGGTCAGCACCACACATTCCCAATGGGTGGGCATCACAGCCAAGACTGTATTCCTTTAGGATCTAGTTCGAAGGCGTGGGGAATGGCAGAGTTATACGCAATCGACATTTCAGAGTATTATTTTGATGCTATGAGCACCTAATTAAGATCAAGATGCAGTTTAATTATTTCTTTTATTTTATCCTGATTGTCTTGATCACTAATGCTACCACATTTAGAACCAAGACGCTCTTTTGAGATAGATCTTAATTGGTGGGCCATAACTATGGAAGCCTCTGGGATGTTGGAAATTTATGATTAAAGCAAAAATTCAATAGGGTAGATTCTTCTTTTTGGTTTAAAAGAAGTTAAACACACTATTGTAACAATTGGAAGTACTTGGTTTACAGCTTCTTCAAAAATTACTAATACTGGTCTTATGTCTGATTCCCTCAGAACCTTTAATAGGATTTAGATCTGCCCAAAAAATAATCCATTGATATATCATTATTCATCACTCTCCCTCGCAGCTTCAAAATCAGAATAAGTAAAGTCGCTTATTGTATCATCAAGGTCTTTAATGAACAAAGGATCTCTTGAAGCTTCTTTAATAGTTATATATGAGTTTTATTTTTAAAGTTTAATAACATAAGATTCTATAGCTTCTTTTACAGCAGCGTTAACAGATGTAATGTATCCTTCCTTTGAGAAATCCTTTAATTTATCTAACAGATCAATTGGAAGAGAAAGTGTATGATTTTTAGATGACTTTGACATCATAACACCTCCTTGAATTATATTTCAAGTTATATTGTATGGTTATATTGTATTATACAAAAGGTGTTTATGAAATGCAAAATAAGATTGTGTCGAAAGGATAAAAAATATGTGTTTGCTCTAAGGTGCTGGGAACACATTTGAGGGAAAACTCAGAGCACCACATTCTTTGCACTGGGAGCGAAGCTACGCCTGTGGTGTAGTGGCAGCGGGTCTGGTTGAACCATATGCAAAAAAAGACGCGGCGTCCTGCCGCGGATTGTGCATGAGGACTCTTAAAGCTTTCTTACTATGACGGATTAATAAAGGTGGAATAAAAAAACTACTAGGAACTAGCCCATGCTTGTTCAGATCACAGATCACCAAATCCCCAAATAGAATTTTTTTGTCAGTTTTTTTACCTCTAATACCCTTGACACGTCTCCTCAAATAATATAGTGGATAAAGCAGACATTGACTGTTTGCTATATAATAAACGGGAATTGTTTTATACAAAGATTAGTTTAAGTGCGACGACGACACACTTATTTGTTCTTGAAAAAGCAAACGGCACATCTTTTTATGCGGGCAGTAGATAATTGCACCACTCACCTACCCGTGCTGTAGTGTATCTGTTTAGCCATGTACATTATATCACTATTAATTAGATCGGGTAGTATAGTTCTTTCATTATTAATTTTTGTGCCTTGAGCACAGCGAAAGGGATGATACTTTTTATGAAAAAATCAATTGTTTTATTAATTATTGTATTATTATTTTCAATGACAGGATGTGTTAAAACTAAAGTAGAAGATCCTGAAAATGAAATAGAAGTATTAATAGGATATATAGTTATAGAAGGTAATAATTTGCATTTTGACCAGGTTGAGGTTGTAAAAAGGGAAGACAAAGAAAGAATGGAAGAGCTCGATTTAGATGAAAGTGATGTACCAAATGGATATGCGATTATAAATGTAAATCAAGAAAAAACAACTTATGAATTAGCAGATAAAGTAGTTTATACATTTACTGATGTATACCTAAATTTTATAGAAGAATCAGAAGATGATAGGGTATATATTACAACAAAGAAAGATGATTTTCTTAAACATTTAGGTGAGTATAATTTAAATGATATTCCGCTTTTTGAACAAACAATACCTTATTTCATTGAAGTCCAAGACGGAAAAGTTATTAGTATTGAAGAAAGAATTGAATATACTATTTAATCGACATAGTACCAGAGGAATATACTTTAAGTAAAGAGTATGAAAAAGGTATCGCGTTTTTAACTGACTTGCATAAAGTCCATTGACAAAGTAGATGAACAGTAGTCTATATCGGTTCGTTAATTTCAATTCGCAAGAGTGAAAAAGATTTTGACTGGGTTAAAAATCCGAAAGTAATTAGATTAAGGAAAGATTTATTTGATCATGCTATAATTTGTTGAATGGGAAAAGAAAGGCCAGAGAATTGAATGACTTGTTTTGCGAATTAATGTTATGGGCTATCTTATATTTTCCGTAAAAATTTTTTAAAATTATATAAATACTGATGAAAGGTCGTGTATTCATCATAACAACTTTGTTTAAACCCACTTAGTCCAAGCCCTAATTGGTTAGCGTTATGGAGTATGACAAAAGTTAGCTAATCCATATAAGTATATAAGACATACAAGTATTATCCGGAGGCACTTTTTATAGTAAGAGTCTCGGATATTGTAAAGTAAACTGACCCATCTGAAACATTGCATTAAATTTTTGCAAATTATGATCTAGGACAAGTGGCACCAGTCACAAGCTCGTGAATGCTTTTTTATTATAACTTTTGCCTATTTATTTCAGTGTCATTTTCTTTTACGATCAATATTACCTTTGTTGAGAGCTGATTAAGGCTTGTATTAAACTACAAATCTGGGCATCATATTTTAAAACGTTAGTAATCGAAGTAAACTAAATTAGTAGAAATAATTATTGTAGACATTTTGTGTGTTTTAATACATAATTTCAAGTATAGAACATTCAGGAGGAGTAATCAAATGATATCCATTACAACCGCAAAACTTATTAATATTTTACCGGATGGACTTGTTAAATATATATCAAGAAAAGTAGTTGATAAATACCTAAAAAAATATGCCAATATAATTATCGAGGGAAGTGAAAACTTAAAAGCAATAAAAATACCAACTATTTTTATATGTAATCATCTAAGTAATTCTGATGGATTAGTTTTAGACAAGGCTCTAAAAGAGATTAATCCAACTTTTATCGCAGGTGTAAAACTATCTGATAACGCTTTTACAAGTATAGGGGTAAATGTAATAAAGACTATAAATATAAAACCTAATACTGCTGATAAAGAGGGGATTAAGAAAATTATTAAGCTAGTAAAGCAAGGGGAAAGTTTACTGATTTTCCCAGAAGGAACTAGGAGTAGAGTTGGTAGCTTGATTGAAGCAAAGAAAGGAATCTTTCTTATCTCAAAAATGACAGGTGCTCCTATTGTACCTATTGGATTATACGGGACAGAAGAATTGTTACCAATTAATAAAGAAGGAGATATGAGTTCGGAAACCTTTAATTATGCAGATGTTCATATCAACATTGGCAAGCAATTTGAAATTCCGCAAATTGCTATAGAGCAAGATAAAAAGGAATATGAAGATTTTGCCACAAAGTATTTCATGAAAAAAATAGCAGAATTATTACCTGAAAATTATAGAGGTGTTTATAAGTAAAATGACTGAAAACAGTCTAAACTGCTTAGGTTTCAAACATCGTCATTAAGTATAATAAGGATAGGTAATATCAAAGAAGTAACTTTCACTTATATTTTTGTAGTAATTATATAGTAGAAAATTTATTATGAAAGGATTACGTTTTTTTTATAAAAACTGTAACAATCAAAAAACTTCTTGACTCTCCAGTTACAGGAGAATATAGAATTAGTTTACAAGGAAGGGGGAGAGATAATGTACCGCATAGGTGATTTTTCAAAGATGAGTAAAACTACTATCAAAGCATTACGATATTATGATGAAGTAGATTTATTAAAGCCAGAATATGTAGATGATTTTACGGGCTACCGTTTTTATTCTACAGACCAATTAGTGAAGCTCCATTATATTCAAGCATTGAGACAAATTAGTTTATCTATTGATGAAATAAAACTCATTATGGCAGGCAATAATCCAAGGGACATATTAGAAAAACGCAAAAGAGAGCTTACTGCTGAGATCTCACGTGGTACAGAACAACTTTCCCGAATTGAATTTATTCTATCAAAGCAAGGAGAGAAAAATATTATGAATTATCAAGCAACCATCAAAGAATTACCAGAATGTATTGTTTATTCAAAAACGATGAAAGTACCGAACTACGATGCTTATTTCGAGCTTATTCCTGCAATCGGAAAGACTGTATCAGAGAGATATCCAGATCTTAAATGTGTTGTTCCCGAATACTGTTTCATTGTCTATCTTGATAATGAGTACAAAGAAAAAGACATCCATGTAGAATTCTGTGAAGCAGTGGACAAAATGATGGAAGATTTTGAAGATATTATATTTAAGCGAATAGAAGCTGTTACCGCTGTATCTGTTATGCATAAGGGTAGCTATGCTGGATTATCTGAAGCTTATGCTTACGTATTCAAATGGATTGATGAAAACGGCTATTTAGTTGTTAACAGCCCTCGGGAAAATTACATCGATGGTATTTGGAACAAAGAGAATGAAGAGGATTGGTTGACTGAGCTTCAGGTGCCAATTGTTAAAATAAACGAAAGAGTTTAGAGAGTTTATAATTAGAAGAATATCAAATAACAGAGGCTTAGCTTTATTCGGGTAGATATGTATAAGAAAAAACCGAAGTCGCTAAGCCTCAAATTGTTAGATGTCAGATTAATTAAACTTTTAAATAGCTCTCAGTGTTGTGAAAATATGTTAAAAATTGTATAATTTATAATAGGTATTGTAACGAAACTAATTGGTTTGTTTAATTGGTTTTGTCAAATGTTACTCAATACAAGTTTTTTTAGGGAGAAATATTTGAAGATTAATTTAAGACTAATCATATTAGTATTGATCATATCCATTATAGGTTTTTGGATTATTTCCAAAATATCTTTTAAAAGCAGGATTGATTAAACAATTACTGCAAAAATATATAAAATGGAACTGTAATCCAAGAAACTACAGTGATTATCAATGGTGTAAGAAGTAATTACTTATTTGCTAATGAACAGTATTATAAGGGCAATTTTTTATAGAATATTACGAACAAACAGGCCTCGAAGGGATGAAAGCAAATATTACTTGGAACAAAAAACATAAAGATCAAAGAATATTGTATCATCAGAATGTTACATTCCCCACATTGGAGATTAATCATATCCTTCTTATAGATAAAGACATGCAGGAGTTTGCTATAGGCATGAAGGAAGGGATAATATTTGTTACTTCAGATGTAATGTATCAGAAATCATTAATCAATAAAAACGACACATTTTCCTTTAATTGTAATATTTACATATGAATAAAAAATATAGATGTTTAGGCTCCAGTAGGTAATTGGTATACAAGTAGGAAAGTTGTAATTATTTCTGTTGCTTATGCTTAAGCAAGAAATTTGCAAAGCCCTCATAAGTAAAATTACTGACCTTACTAATATCTTCGGATACAGCTTTAAAAAAGCACGATGGAATTTCCCCATCTTTAAGACATTTTTTAATGCATGGATCACAGCCATAGTCATGGTTATCGGGGTTTAATTTACAACTAGTATCCTTGCAAGTACAAAAGTGTTTTTTAGTAATAGTGACCAACCTCCTTAGATTAGGTAGTATTATATAAAAAATAAAGTCAGAAGATATTCTCCCGAGTTTTCACCTCAGTGTACGCAGATAACTGCGTAACCTTAAGAAACATTATTTTATTATAATTTTTTCAAAATTCGCTGTCAAGCGAGAAAAAGCTTATTGAATTAAAACAAGAAATATTGTTGCAATCAATGAGGTCATTAAATGATGATATAGTTTTTAATATTTAAAGAATGCCATTTTCATGTAGGTCATAATGGTTCTCATGTTTAGGTGTTTAATAATAATTTTATTTGGAGGCGGTAATAAAATGCACAACATTATAATACGAAATGAAATCCCCCTTGATTATAGGGTGGTTGAAGAATTAACAAGGGAAGCTTTTTGGAATCATCATGTTCCTGGATGCGATGAGCATTACTTATTGCATATAATGAGAAATGCCGATTCTTTTATAAGGGAATTGGATTTTGTTGCTGAAATTGACGGAAAAATAGTTGGAAACATAGTATATACAAAATCTAAAATAATTGATGATAAAGACGAATGCTACGATGTCATTACTTTTGGACCACTTTCTGTTGTTCCACAGTTTCAGGGCAAAGGTATAGGGCGAATGTTAATTGAATATACAAAAGAACTAGCGAAAGAGCTTGGATACAGGGCAATCTTAATATATGGGGACCCAAATTACTATAGCAAATTTGGTTTTGTTGAGGCTGAAAAATATGATATTAGAACTCCTGATAATATATATGCAGTTCCACTCCAAGCACTTGAACTGTATCAAGGAGCACTATCAGATTGCGGAGGCCGTTTTTTTGAGGACTCATTGTTCGTGATTGATCGAGCAGCCTCACTAGAATTTGATAAGAACTTTCCCCAAAAAGATAAACTTAACGGATTGCCTACTCAGGAAAGATTTATCCAATTAATAAATATGAGGAAAGTAAGGGAATGAGTTCAGTCTCATGTTCTATTGGATACATCAGCTAAATATACGAACTAGTATTTATAAACTACATTCTTTGTGTAAAAACTGAATTATTAGGAGAAATGTTGGTATCGGAAAAATAAGGAGCGATCTCTCCAGGATCTAGTTCAGAACCTTTTCTAATAGGGAACATTAGCTATAATACTGCCTTATAATCAAACTTAAATAAAATAAGAGGTGATTTTAATGACTTCAAGGTGCCAATGGGTTACTGATGACTTAATGTATATAAGATATCATGACGAAGAGTGGGGCGTTCCAGAACACGATAATAGAAAGTTGTTTGAGCTTTTAACATTAGAAGGAGCTCAAGCTGGATTAAGTTGGTTTACTATACTAAAGAAACGAGAGAATTATAGAATCGCGTTTGAAGATT
The DNA here is from genome assembly GCF_018141405.1 of Serpentinicella alkaliphila. Taxonomy (NCBI): domain Bacteria; kingdom Bacillati; phylum Bacillota; class Clostridia; order Peptostreptococcales; family Natronincolaceae; genus Serpentinicella; species Serpentinicella alkaliphila. Next base: position 2,616,046 of record NZ_CP058648.1, on the reverse strand, counting down.
TTGATATTGAGAAGGTAGCTAATTATGACAAAATGAAGATTGACGAGTTGATGCAAAACCAAGGGATTGTAAGGAATCGATTAAAAATCCAATCTACTATAAGTAATGCCAAAGAAATCATTAAGATACAAAAGGAGTTTGGAAGTTTTGATACTTATATTTGGAGTTTTGTTGGAGGAAAGCCAATAATAAATAGTTGGAGAAACATATCTGGCGTTCCTACAAAAACCCTTGAATCAGATGCCATGAGTAAAGACTTATCAAAAAGAGGATTTAAATTTACTGGTTCTACAATTTGTTATGCGTTTATGCAGGCAACTGGAATGGTAAATGATCATATAATTGATTGCTATCGATACAAAGAAGTAAATAAATATACTTAATAATAGCTTGAAAGCAATGGAAAGTTCAAGACTTATTGGTAAAGTAAAATATTAATTAAATCGGAGGAAATAATGAATTTAGAAGAATTAAGGAATGATTGTGCAATAAAGCAAAAGAAAGGGTTACACTTTATATTATCGTCAGTGTTTATATGGACGGCGATTTCGATCGTTCATATGACATCATTGCCCATACTAACTAAAAACCTACTCACTTTTTGTTGTACAGCTCCACTTATGCCATTAGCATTTTTTATTTCGAAATTTATAAGGGTGGACTTTCGGAATAATGAAAATCCCTTAACAAAGTTAGGTGTACTACTCTCATTAAATCAAATGCTCTATTTACTCATTGCCATGTGGGTATATCCAACAGTTCCAGAGAAAATGTTAATGGTTGTTGCAATGGTTTTTGGTGCACATTTATTACCGTACGGATGGTTATATAAATCAAAAAGTTATATTGCATTTGCTATTTTTATTCCAATAGTATCTTTAGCTGTTGGTGTTATTTATGAAGCATATGTATTAGGGATTCTTATGATTTTTACAGAGTTGTTATTTAGCATCTGTTTAATAGTAGAGAATAGGGTACTGTATGAGAAGAATTATAGAAGTTTTAATTAATGAAGTTATATCTCTAAATAAAATAATTAGTTTCATTAAAGATTGATCACAAGATTATCTAAAAACAAGGGAGTATAGAAATAATGGTTGGAGCACTTCAGATGGAATTATTATCGCTGATCCTGCCGAAAGTAGACAGGAAGCTTTAAAAGTATCCAATGAAGTAATGCAAGAGGTTTTAATAACATAATATTAGGGATTTAGATAATAAGATAAATACAACTTAACAATATTTTAGTTTAGGTGGAACCAGATTAATAGAAGTGTAGAGCATTAACGTTTTCCACGATAATTAAGTTACGTAAGGCCCATCAAACTATTGTGTCCGTTCATGGATGTCGAAAACATAGAAATCTTAGCTAAATCAACATTCAAGCGTAATAAAAGAAAAAAAGAGGGGAATTTGCTTGAAAAAGAAATCTATAATTTTATTAATCGGTGTGATATCACTTTACACACTTCTGATGAGCCTTGTTCTGAGAAACTCTAAAGATAAAGACCTAAGAGTCGAAGAGTATTTTCCAAGCGAAAAAATGACAAAGAAATTTAGTGGAGGCTATGAAAGAGAAGGGTTTTCTCATATAGTTGAAAGGTTGGAAAATGGAAAAGTACTTATTAAGCAATGGGATACAGGAACAGGAGTAGCTCAAGTATATCAGGTTTCTAACAGAGATATAAGGTTGATATATTCAGAAACTGGAGAAAGTTTGCTCAAAGATTATATTAATGAAGTAGAACCAAACAGAGATCATATCACACTAAAAGCACCTTTGACAGTAGGAACAAGGTGGACTTCAAATACTGCTGGAATCAATGAGATAACAGGTGTAAATGTGAAAGTCTTTACTCTAGTAGGAGTGTTTTATGCTGTAGAGGTTACACATAAAGATAATAAGTATGAGTCTAAGAGTTACTTTGCAAAAAAAATTGGATTGATTAAACGTACTCGTAAAGGATATGAAAGCGATAACCTAATAAAATTAAAATACAATTAATGAGTGGAGACAAGGATTAAAAATAATCATTGTTTACTAGCTTATAGCATGTTAAAAATATTGAATCTCTAAAACCTAGTTTCTATGTTTTAAATAACATTTTAAATAATTATAGATTGATAGAATAAATAAAATTACTATAATAATAGAAACTAAAAATCTATAAATATAACTTTGATCTAGTATAGGACTAAACAGTGATATTATACCGAATATAATTATACTAGATTTATAACTAAAAGTACTTCTGATAAACCCTTGCTATTTTATTTCAGGTGGTATCTCAGCTACTAACTCAGAGGATCCAGTATGGGAGTTAGGTTTGATATAATGCAATATTAATAGTTTTTAGATGAGCGTGATTTAAGTAATCTACAAACAACAGTTTCAGAGATATCGGAAATTGTTGTTTATTTGACTTCTGAATCTAAATAAAAGGTTAACTTGCAAGTCTACTGATATTTCAAATTAATAATGTGAGGTGTATGTTAATGAAGACAGCTATTTTAGTTTATAAATCAAAGACTGGGTTTACAAAGAAATATGCAAAATGGATAGAGGAAGAGTTAAATTGTAATGCTATGGAATTAGAAGATGCACATATTTCTGAAGTTCTTAAATATGATATAATAATTTTCGGTGGAGGTATGCACGCCAACAGGATTAATGGTATTAAATTTATCAGGGACAATATTGAACTGTTTAAAAATAAGCACATAATTATTTTCGCTACAGGAGCTACTCCTGCTTCTGCCATAGAAGAGGTAAAAAAATTCGAACAAGTAAATATTCCAAGTGGATTAAATATACCATTTTTCTACTTTCAAAGTGGCATGAATTATAAGGATATGAGATTCAATGATCGCATTATGATGAGCTCCTTTAAGTTTTTATTAAGTTTAAAGAGAAGTAAGAATTTAGTTGAACAAGGGACAATGGAATCCATTAGTACTTCCTATGATAATTCTAAACAAAAGTATATTGAACCTTTAATTCAATACGTTCGATCTCTATAAAAATAATTAATGATTTAAAAATATATAAGTTTTATTAAATATAGGGATTTCGCAGAAGACTATTTTTATATAAGGAGTTAGTAAAAAATGAACAAGCTATCTAAAGGCTTTAGTATAATTATAATTATTATTTTACTTATTATATTTTTAATTTGGCAAAATAATAGCATTGTTGTTTCATATTCGGATTATCATAACTCCAAGATACCTGCAGACTTCAATGAATTAAAGATTGTTCAAGTTTCAGATCTACATAACAAAATGTTTGGAGATAATCAGTCGAATTTATTAAGCCATGTTGAAAAACTGTCACCTGATATAATTGTTATTACTGGAGACCTAGTAGATAGACGTAATTTTGATTTAGATAAAGCCATCAGTTTTATCAATGGTGCAGTGAAAATAGCACCCATTTATTATGTGTCTGGTAATCATGAGGCATGGTCTGGGCGTTATTCTCGAATAACTCAAAAATTGACTAATGCAGGGGTTTATATTATGGATGATAATGTTTTAGATATTTCAAAAGGAAGCAGTACAATAAAGATCATTGGATTATCCGACCCTGATTTTTATACATTAAGATATTTCGAGGGTACAAACACTAGTAAACTAAAAGAGGAGCTACAAAAATTATCTGATAGTGATAAGTTCAAGATACTACTCTCTCATCGGCCTGAACTATTTGATTTGTATTCTGAAAATAATATTGATTTAATTTTTTCTGGTCACGCTCATGGAGGTCAATTCAGAATACCATTTGTAGGGGGATTGGTAGCACCTGATCAAGGCCTATTTCCTCACTACACAGCTGGCAGTTATATAAAAGAATCATCAACTATGTTTGTTAGTAGAGGACTAGGAAATAGTATAATTCCAATCAGAATTTTTAATAGACCAGAAATTGTCGTAGTAACATTAAAAAGCTCTAATTGATCACCTATTTGCTTTTGTTTTTTGAGGAAAAGAAGAAGATAGGATAGTGAATATATGGATAATAATAGAGATGAGCAAAATAAAGTTAGACGAAAAATAGAAGATTATTAAAGTAGTCCATTGATTAATTTTAACGATTCATGAAACCATGAAAAAATGGGTGATTTAGAAATGATAATCCAAGGCGGTCTTCTTAATAAAGTTATAACTGCTATTATTATTGTTGGAATAATCTTATTAGCATCTCGGTGTACAAATTAACTTTAAGTCTACATTTTTAAGCAATAGAGAATAGCCACAAGCAAAAATATCATACAATAATATATGGTAGGTGGGGTAAATTTGAAAAGGTTTTTAATATTAATTATATTTATTTTACCACTATGGGGTTGTAATACGGGTATACAAGTAGAAAAAACAGTATCATTACCTAGTATAGAGGATGTAAAGGAAGCATATTACAAATCATATGAGGCTTTTACATGGTTTGACCTAACAACTTTACCAGCGGATTCTTCATCTAAAGAAATTAATGGCAGGATATATAATAGAGTAAATCATGACATAATTAAAACTTATGCTGATCTAGAAAAATACCTCTCCTCTTTATTTACAAAAGATATAGTTCAAGAGATGTTGAGTAATAAATCTACCTGTTACATCGATATTGAGGGAGAACTATATACTATGCTAGCCGATAGAGGGACAGATATTTATAAAGGAGAAGCTATCCTAGAGGTTAAGCAAATAAATGATAAAGAATATATTTGTACGGTTGAAGTTGAATTACTAGGAAATGACTTCTCGGTTACTGGATACGAAACTCATTACTACTCATACGAGCTTAAAGATGGTCAATGGCTTTTCACAAACTTTTATTTATATAAATAGCTCATATAATAAAGGCTCATTAGTTTAAAGATTAAATTTGGGATAAATTAATTATTACAATGGACGATCTCAAATATTTAGAAGTCGTTCATTTTGTTTTGATGATAGTAGTATTATTAAAAACTTCAATTATTACCTTCCTTTTTTTTCGCTAATTTACGATATTTCAAGTTTTAAAACTACAATACTGTTATAAGCTTCGTCATTTTTAAGAACTCTTTCCTTAATAATAGTAGGAGCTTGTTCTAGATGATTTAAAACAATTTCCATTCCATGTTTCTTTTCATTCATATCCTCCATTATAGACATTTTGCCAACCATAACTATTGATCTGTATTCATGGCCACATTCACCATTTATATACCCCATATCATCAATAATAGTTGCACAGACATTTGGGTTAGACTGTATAAAATCTAATTTGAGACCTTTAGTACCTGTATGAAAATATAAATTATTATTAATACCATCGTACCCATAGCTAAGAGTAACTATATATTGCTCATTGTTCTTACTCATTGTAATAATTGCATATTTCCCTTTATTTATTATATCTCTTAGTTCGAATTCATCAGTTATTTCCTGTTCTTGTTTTCTCATATGATATTTTCCCATTTCAATTACCCCGAATTATATATAGTTTTATCTAAAACAGTTCATTAATAACTCTATAACACAGATCATTATCATATCCTTTTCTTTGTAATGCATTTAATGTATATCTTTTAACCATAAATTTATTATCATATTTTTTACTGTATTTATTAAAATACTTTAATCCATCGACTTTAGCTTTCTCTAATATTTTTTCCTCTGAATCTATAAGTTTTTGTTTAAATAGTTCGTTATCCCTTGAAATTTCAATTGCCTGTCTAATAGTATCACTGCTAAATTCTTTGTATTTTAATTTATATATAATCTTATTTTTAAGTTGGCTGAATGATATAGGTTCAATTTGATTACATAATTTATTAATCAATTCTTCAGCAATTTTCAGCTCCATTTCATCACTATAAAGATCATTAATTAAATTAATTGAGATTTCCCGATTAATTCCTTTGTTTTCTAATGCCTTTAATATTTGTCTTTTACTTTTATTATTGTCTCTATTACTATTTATGAAAACTACACAGTAATTTCGGTCATTTAAATAGTTTAAATGTTTTAATCGATTTATTATTTCTGTGATATTTTCTTTATTTATATCTTTACTTATTAAGTATTGAATTACTTCATGCACTGTTCTTGGCTTAGAAATTAAATATTTTAAAACCTGATTAAATTCTTTTTTTAATGCTTCCATATAAAACCTCCAATTTATTACTTATACATATAATACAAAAAAATAATTGTCTGCTCAAGAATTTATAAGTTAATTATACAAATACTATTTTTGTGGAGGTCGATTTAATAATGAATATTAAAGCTCCAGTTAAATTAGGAAAGAAAACCAAATTATTAATTGATGAACTACAATCAGGAGATATTGCAATTATTCATCATAGGGATTTAGATGAAATTGCAGCAAGATCTCTAATTAAAAGTAAGGTTAGTGCAGTAATTAATTGCGATAAATCTATTAGTGGAAGGTACCCAAATTTAGGGCCTAATATCCTAATAGAAAAAAAGATTCCTATTTTTGATGTTATGAATGGTGATTTATTTAGCATTTTGCAAAATGGTGATATTGTTGAAATTGAAGGTAATATTGTTTCATTTGAAACAAATAAAATTGCAGAGTTAATGAGAATTACTTCTGATAAATTAAATAAGTTAATAGCTTTAGCAGAAAAGAACCTAGAAATTGAGTTAGAAAAATTTATTGATAATACCTTAGCATATGCTCAAAAAGAAAAATATTTAATTATGGGTAATGTATTCATACCTAAAACTAAAACGTCTATTAACAATAAGCATGTTTTAATTGTAGTCAGGGGTCAACACTATAAAGAGGATTTAAATGCAATATTACCCTATATTAAAGAAAAGAAACCAGTATTAATTGGTGTTGATGGTGGCGCTGATGCATTATATGAATTTGGATTTAAGCCAAACATAATAATTGGTGATATGGATAGTGTAAGTGACAATTGCTTAAAAAAGTGTGATGAAATAATTGTACACGCATATCCAAATGGCTTGGCACCGGGTATGGAAAGGATTCAAAATTTAGATCTTAAGGCAAAAATTTTTCCAGCACCGGGTACAAGTGAGGATATTGCAATGCTTCTTGCATATAGTAACGGTGCGGATTTAATTGTAGTCTTAGGTTCTCATACTAATATGATAGATTTTTTAGAAAAAGGACGTAAAGGTATGGGTAGTACTTTTTTAGTGAGACTAAAAATAGGAAGTAAGCTAATAGATGCTAGAGGAGTTAGTCAACTATATAATAAAAAAGTTAAATTAAGCTATGTAGCATCTCTCTTAATTGCGGCTTTAATTCCGATAGCAGTAATTATATTTACAGCACAACCTTTATTTTTTAGACTTATTAAAATGAAGCTACGACTTTTTCTAGATTTTTAGGAGGTTTTTAAGATGGGCTTTGATCTAAAATATTTAGTAGTATCTATTACAGCTATTTTTATATCCTTAGGTATTGGTATATTCATAGGTTCAAATATGAATAGTGATGGATTTATAACTGATCAACAGCAGATTTTAATTAATAGTATTGAAGATAAGCTTACGGAATATAACAATGAACATAAAAATCTAATTCAAATAAATGAGACTTTGAAGCAAGAGATCGAAAAAAAGGATTACTATATAAATACATTTTATGGAAAGATTACACACGGAAGATTGAATAATATCAATGTAGTAGTTATACAATTTGATGATTTTGAAACTAACTATATAAATGAAGCAGTCTACGATGCGGGTGGAGATATAGTTGCCAGTATTAAGGTAGATTCAAAACTATTAAATTTAAGTGAACAAGAACTTAGAGAAGTGAATAGGCTATTTCACTACAGTCTTTCCTACGAAAGGATTCTTGATAAATTGAGCTTCGAGTTAATTGATTATATATTAAAGGGTAGAAAGACTGCCCTAATTAAATATGCACTAAAAAACCAATATATTTATTCTAGTTTTATAGAGGATAATTCAGTGACACCTGTTGATCAAATAATAATAACAGGTGGTGAACTAAGTCCTAATATTGAAGTAAGTAAATCCTTTATTTCAAATATGCTTGAATCCTGTAAATCCAACTACATTAAGGTTGTAGGGGTTGAAACTTCAAATGTTGAACAGAGCCTAATTCCATGGTTTATTGATAATAACATATCTTCAGTAGATAACATTGATTCCTTATTAGGACGCTTATCTTTAGTTATGGTATTAAGTGGAATAGAGGGTAATTATGGAGAAACTGATTATGCCAATGATTTATTACCTTTAGGAATTTACTAAAAAGGTTAGGAGTAGTTAAAGTGAAAGAGTATATTTCGGTTCTTATACCTGTTTATAATGAGGAAGAAAAGATAGAAAAAACTATATCAGCCATTAAAGATATAGAACTGATAGATAAAATATGTGTTATTGATGATGGCTCAAAAGATAATACTTATGAAATTATAAGTATTATAGATAATATTGAAGTGATTAAGATTTCTAAAAATAGGGGGAAAGGCAATGCAATGCAAGTGGGTTTAAATGCAGTTATTTCATATTCAGATATTATAGTTTTTTTAGATGGGGATTTAGGAGAGAGCTCAGAGGAGGTAATTAAACTTATTAAACCTATTATTAATAGTGAGGCTCATGTATCAATAGCCAAATTTCCTAAGGCAAAGAAAAAGGGTGGCATTGGACTTGTAAAAAAACTTGCTAAGTACGGTGTGTACCTGCATACAGGAGTTTTATTGGATACAGTAATATCTGGACAAAGGGCTTTTCGCAAGGAGGTTTTAGAAAACATATATTTTCCAACGGATTATGGAATAGAGGTAGGGACAACAATTGACATCTTAAAAAAAGGCTACAAAGTTATAGAGGTAGATGTATTAATGCACCATAATGAAACTGGACGAAATTTGAGGGGCTTTATTCATCGTGGTCGACAGTTTATACAAATTTTTAAAACACTAATTAGAAAAACCATAAGTTAAAATTACTATAGGGGTTTTTATATGAATCTTATTATCTTATTTATAAGCGGCATAAACACGCTTTTATTTTTACCTATTATAAGAAATCTATTGTTAAGCAATAAGCAAGTTGCTAAAAATTATAAAGGTCAATCTATTCCAATAGGAATGGGCATTTCCTTTGTTTTTGTAATGCTAGTGAACTCAATTATTATTTTTATTGTTATGGATATTAATCACTTTTATCTATTAACTATCTTAATAGGTATACTTACTATGTCCTTTATAGGCATTATAGACGATTTAATTGGAAACAGAGACTCCTTAGGATTTAAAGGCCATATTAAGTCTTTTTTTAAATCAATAGTTACAACGGGTTTTCTGAAACTGTTAATTGGTGGTTTAGTGGCAATTTTCATTAGTCTATATTATTCTAGTGGTCTATCTGAACTACTAATTAACATATTACTAATCTGCCTATTTACAAATCTAATTAACTTATTTGATCTAAGACCTGGAAGGGCTATAAAAATCTGTTTGCTATTAGCAATTATTTTGTTTCTTATTGGAGTACCAAAGGATTTAGAAATAATCTTAGTTTCTATAGTAGGGTTTTGTTTAGTATATTTACCCCAGGATATTAAAGCCTTAAGCATGATGGGGGATGTAGGCTCAAACCCTTTAGGGATAAGCTTAGGAATAGTAACAATTACTAGTTTAGAATTCTATTATAAAATTGTAGTTTTAACATTATTAGTATTACTACATCTCTTTGCTGAAAAATACTCTATTACGAAAAGTATAGAAAATAATCGTATATTAAAATTTTTGGACGACCTTGGCCGTCGGTAAGGTTAGGTGATTAAATGTTTGATATAGAAAAGGGAATAGTCAAAGGAATCATTTCACAAACTTCAGATAAAACAATTATTTCTGTATTAATTGATAATATAGAACAACTAGCAATTAACTATAGTAAGCTAACAGGAAAAATAAATATTGGCGATGAAGTGCTATTGAATACAACTGCTGTAAATCTACAGCTAGGTACGGGTGGTTTTCACTTTGTAATGTATAATCTTAGTGCCAGTAATATAAAATCAGGCAAATCAGGACATATTATGAAATTAAGATATACTCCTTATCAAATAAAGGTACTAGCTTTAGAGGAGCAGGATAGCCCTTATCATAATGCTTTTAATCACTTTACAACTCTTAATAATATGCCTATAATTGTAGGGACCTTACATAGTATGCTTATACCTATTGTATCAACTATAAAATATTTATCACCAAATATAAAAATTGCATATATTATGACTGATGGAGCATCTTTACCAATTTGGCTTAGTGATACTGTTATTAAGCTTAAAGAGTTAAGTTTAATTGATACTACTATTACAATAGGGCATGCCTTTGGAGGGGATATAGAAACCGTAAATATATATAATGGGTTAATTGCTGCAAAAGAGATTGCAAAATGTGATATATCTATTGTATTAATGGGACCTGGCATTGTTGGAACTGGTACTAAATATGGATTTACAGGTATTGAACAAGGATACATTTTAGATGCTGTAAATACGCTTGGTGGATGTAGCATTGGTGTTCCTAGAGTAGGTTTTTCTGATAAACGAGCTAGACATACTGGTATAAGTCATCATAGTATTACGGTATTCAACGAGATCACTATGTCAAAAGTTAACATACCTTTTTTTGAATTTGAATTAGAAAGTAACCACTTTAAATTAATTAAAGAACAAATAAATAGTTTTGACTTATATAAAAAACATAATATAATTATTGAGAAAGATAATATACTTGAGAAGGCTTTAGAACATTTTAATTTATCTGTCGAAACTATGGGAAGGTCGTACTATGAAGATCCATCTTATTTTTTAACCTGTAGTGCCGCAGGGGTATTTGTAAGTAATAAAATATTGGGGTGAATTTAGTGGAAAATGAAAAAACAATAAAGTCCGAGAAAATATATGAGGGCAAAGTCATATCTGTTAAAATTGACACTGTAGAACTTCCTGATAAAAAATACTGTAAAAGAGAAATAGTAGAACATCCTGGGGCTGTAGCAGTTATTCTAGTAAACGAAAATAACAATTTAGTTTTAATTAAGCAATATAGAAAAGCTATAGAAGACTATTTGCTCGAAATTCCGGCAGGGAAAATTGAGTTAAAGGAAAGTCCATATGATACGGCATTAAGAGAGCTAAAAGAAGAGACTGGTTACACAGCTTCGTCACTTACAAAACTATTATCATTTTACACATCACCAGGCTTTGCAAATGAAATAATACATGTATTTATTGCAAAGGATGTAATAAAGGGTGAGGCTACACCTGATATTGGTGAATTTGTTGAAATGCTCGAATTTCCAATGGAAACAGTTCTTCAATTGATAAAAGAAGGAAAAATCAAAGATGCTAAAACAGTAACAGCTATTTTAGCATATTTACAATTTTATGAGAAATAGGAACAACTAGCTAGATTTAAATTTATTATTATTAATGTATAAAAGGACAAGGCATATTTATCATTTTTTTAGCATATTGTGTTATAACAATCACTAAAGAATGGGGGATATGCCTTTTGATTTCACAATTCGTAAAGCGGGTAAAAATACATATTAAAAACAACTTCTTTCTATATTTAATTATAGCCTTCTGCTATCTAATAGGTCTTTCTGTAGGGGCCTTCACGGTTAAAATTGTTGATGTAAAACATAAGCAGGAGCTATATTACTATATGAGGGATTTCTTTAGTGTTTTTACTAAAGAAGGTTTTTTAGGTTTTGAAATAATGAAACAGTCTTTTGTTAATAACTTCCAACTACTAACTCTTAGTTGGCTACTTGGATTGTTAGTAATTACTGCTCCATTAGTTATTTTAATTATAGTATTCAAAGGTTTTATTATAGGATTTAGTACCGGCATTTTAATAGAAGAATTTAGTGGGGCGGGCTTACTAGTTTTGATTTTTAGTGTAATACCTCAAAATATAATAATTCTGGTTATATTCTTCTTAGCAGCACAATTGTCCTTTGCATTTGCTTGGCATACTATTAAATCTAGGTCTAAAGCAACCCTTAACACTTCATTTGGAAAAAAAGCTACTGTATATACTGTTACTTACTGTATATTAATACTAACAGTAACAATAGCTGCATTTATGGAGGGTTATGTAGCTCCACTCTTTATAAGGTTAATTTTTAGATTTTTATAGTCATAAAGTATTTTTTAATAAATAAAGGAATATTAAAAATTTTGTAGAATAAATAAGTATACAGAAGCAGAGGGAGTTTTTTGGATGAATGATATAGTTATTAATTATGGAATATTTCTTGAAAAGGAAAAGCAGTTGTCTAAGAATACATTAGAATCATATAAAAGAGATATTAGACAATACATAAGCTATTTGGACAACAATAATGTATCAAACTTATCTGAAACTAATAAAACAACAGTAATTACCTATCTAATTCATTTGCAAAACGTAGGTAAAGCTGTGTCAACAATTTCTAGAAGTATAGCTTCAATAAGATGTTTTTATCAATTTTTAATGGCAAACAAAGTAGTCGAACAGGACCCAACTATTAAGCTGAATACACCTAAAAGTAAAAAGAAATTGCCATCAATTTTAACATTAAATGAAGTGGATATGCTTCTAAGACAACCTGAAGATCAAACACCTAAAGGAATTAGAGATAAGGCAATGCTTGAATTGCTTTATGCAACAGGTATTAGGGTTTCTGAGCTGATTGCACTAAGAATGACAGATGTTAATTTAGAACTTGGATATATTAATTGTTCAACGGGCACTAAAGAACGTATTATTCCTATAGGTTCAATGGCCTTAAGAGCTACTGTACGTTACATAAATAATGCTAGGGAATCATTCATTAAAAGCCAAGAAGAACAGTATTTATTTTTAAATGTTCACGGAGCGAAATTAACAAGACAGGGATTCTGGAAGATTGTAAAGGCATATACCAAAAATTTAAATATTACTACACCAATTACACCTCACACACTAAGACACTCCTTTGCAACCCATTTAATCCAGAATGGTGCGGATTTAAAATCAGTCCAGGAGATGTTAGGACACTCTGATATATCTACTACTCAAATATACACCCATTTATCACAAAATAAAATTAAAGATGTATATAATAAAACCCATCCTAGGGCCTGAAAAACAGGTCCTATTTTAATGATATAACAAATATTAATATTTTTATTAGTGCATTATATATAGGGTATAATAATTTTATATAGGAGGGTTAAATATGACGAATAGAGTTGTTTTATTTATTATGGATAGCGTAGGAATAGGGGAACTTCCTGATGCTAAAGATTTTGGAGATGTTGGAGCAAATACTTTAGGTAATATTATAGAGCAAGAAGGTGGAATAGAATTACCTAATTTGTTATCTTTAGGCTTGGGGAATATCGGTATTAAAGGACTAGAACCCATAGTTACTCCTCTAGGTGCCTTTGGTAAGTCTGATGAAGTTTCTAATGGGAAGGATACTACAACTGGCCATTGGGAATTATCGGGATTGCATTTAACGCAACCATTTAATACTTTCCCTGAAGGTTTTCCAATACATATAATTGAAAAATATGAAGAGATGATTGGTAGAAAGATACTTGGTAATAAACCAGCATCAGGTACAGCCATACTTGATGAACTCGGAGAAGAACATATGAAAACAGGGCACCCTATAGTTTACACATCTGCAGATAGTGTATTTCAAATAGCTGCCCATGAAGAAGTTATTCCATTGGAGCAATTATATGATTTCTGCAAAAAAGCAAGAGAACTAATGATGGGAGATGTAGCAGTAGCCAGAATCATTGCTCGTCCTTTTGTAGGTAAACCAGGGGAGTTTGTAAGAACTCCTAATAGAAAGGACTATTCATTAGATCCATTCGGTGAAACAGTTTTAGATACAGTTAAGAATAGTGGACTTGATGTTATTGCTGTTGGAAAAATTAATGATATTTTCAATGGAAAAGGTATTACTGAGTATGCAAAAACTAAAAATAATATAGAAGGTATAGAAAAAACTATCGAATACTTGAATAAAGGTAACAAAGGGATAATTTTTACAAATTTAGTCGACTTTGACTCTGAATATGGACATAGGAGAGACGCAGCTGGATATAGAAAAGCTTTAGAGGAAATGGATAAAAAAATACCAGAAATATTAAATGCACTTAAACCAAACGATATTATTATTTTCACTGCAGATCACGGAAATGATCCTACCTTTAAAGGTACAGACCATACTCGAGAATATATTCCGATACTTATATATGGTCAAAATATTAAGGCTGGTGCCAATATTGGTGTTCGCAAGTCTTTTGCAGATATAGCTGCAACTATAGCTGATTTATTAAATGTTACATGGACTGGTAAAGGAGAAAGCTTTAAGAATTTAATAATAAAGTAAAGTGAGGATTGATACTATGAGTTTAAATTATAAAATAACAGAGACTAGCCAATACATAATTGATAAAGTTAATGTTAAGCCTGAAATAGGATTTATACTAGGCTCTGGTTTAGGTGTGTTAGCAGATAAGATTGAAAACCCAAAAATTATCCCATACAGTGAAATACCTCATTTTCCTAAATCTACAGTACATGGTCATGCAGGTGAACTGGTGTTTGGAGAATTTCAAGGAAAAAATGTTGTTGCCATGAAGGGAAGATTTCACTACTATGAAGGATACCCTCTTGAAGTTGTTACTTTTCCTATTCGTGTAATGAAAGCGTTGGGAGTAACTACTCTTATTGTAACTAATGCTGCAGGTGGAGTAAATCAAAACTTTGAACCTGGAGATTTAATGATTATTGAAGATCATCTAAATTTATCTAATAGTAACCCACTCATAGGTCCGAATGATGAAAAGCTTGGGGTTAGGTTTCCAGATATGTCAAATGCATATAACAAAACTTTAATTACTCTAGCAGAAATAACCGCTGATGAGCTAAATATTAAAGTAAAGAAAGGTGTTTACACATTTTTAAGTGGGCCTACTTATGAAACACCTGCAGAAATTAGAATGCTTAAAAAAATTGGGGCTGATGCAGTTGGAATGTCGACTGTTCCAGAAGTCATTGTAGCAGTACATTCTGGGCTAAAGGTATTAGGTATTTCATGTATTACAAATATGGCTGCAGGCATTTTAGATCAACCACTTAACCATGAAGAGGTTATAGAAACAGCAGCTAAAGTGAAAGAAAAGTTTTTAAGTTATTTAACTGAAATTATTAAGAATATATAAATTATATAAATCACTAAGGGAGTGGAGATTAATGAATGACATTCTAAACAAAGTAAGAGAAGCTAAAGAACATATAGAAAGCGAAATTACTGTTAAGCCACAGGTTGGACTTATTTTAGGGTCAGGATTGGGGACTTTAGCTGATGAAATAAAAAACCCTATTATTTTAGATTATGACGAGATACCGCATTTCCCTATATCTACTGTAGAAGGTCATGCAGGAAATTTAGTTATTGGGGAATTAGAAGGTAAAATTGTTGTTGCTATGAAAGGCCGTTTTCATTACTATGAAGGCTACTCAATGCAGGAAGTAACATTCCCAGTTAGAGTTATGAAAGCCCTAGGTATAGAGCATATTATTATTACAAATGCCTGTGGGGGATTAAATTCTAAATTGTATCCAGGGGCTTTAATGATTATTAACGATCATATTAATTTCACTGGTGATAATCCACTAATTGGACGAAATTATGAAGAATTTGGACCTAGATTTCCAGATATGTCTACCGCATATAATAAAGATCTTATTAAGCTCGCTCATAAAGTAGGTAAGGAAATCGGTGTTGAGACCTTTGAAGGCGTGTATATTTCTATAAGTGGACCTAATTACCTCTCTAAAGCAGAACTAAGTATGATGATTAATTTCGGTGCTGATACAGTTGGAATGTCTACAGTACCGGAGGTAATTGTAGCTAATCATATGGGGATGAAAATATTAGGGATTTCCTGCGTAACTGACATGGCTATTCCGAATCAACTAGAATCCATAAGTCATGAACAAGTAATGGAAGTTGCAAATAAAACTAGACCTAAGTTTATTTCCCTAGTTAAGGGTATTTTAAATGAGGTGAATATCTAGTGAGGATTATTGATATTATCCTAAAAAAAAGAAATGGAGAAAAATTGAGCCGTGAAGAAATAGATTATATGGTAAGAGAATATACCCTAGGTAATATTCCTGATTATCAAGTATCTGCACTTCTTATGGCAATTTATTTTCAAAAACTAGACGATGAAGAGACAGCATATTTAACAGAGTCGATGATGAATTCTGGAGAGATCGTTGACTTACGGCATGTTGAAGGTATTAAGGTAGATAAGCATAGCACTGGCGGAGTAGGTGATAAGACAACCATCGCTTTAGCTCCTATTGTTGCTGCCTGTGGTGTTCCTGTAGCTAAAATGTCTGGACGTGGACTTGGTCATACGGGGGGGACCCTTGATAAATTAGAATCTATTCCTGGGTTTAATGTAAATCTCACTAAAGATGAGTTTATAAATCAGGTTAATGAAATAAAGGTATCAGTTATTGGTCAAACTTCAAATCTAGTCCCAGCAGATAAAAAACTTTATGCCCTAAGAGATGTAACAGCTACTGTAGACAATATATCTTTAATAGCTAGCAGCATCATGAGTAAAAAGTTAGCTTCTGGGGCGGATGCTATTGTTTTAGATGTTAAAACTGGAAGTGGAGCTTTTATGCAAGACATTAATGACTCCTTCGAATTAGCAAAAGAGATGGTACAAATAGGCACAAATATGAATAGAGAAACAGTTGCAATTATTTCAGATATGGATCAACCCTTAGGATATGCTGTAGGGAACTGTCTAGAAATTAAAGAAGCTATAGATGTGTTACTAGGTAGGGGTCCAGAGGACCTGAAAGAGCTGTGTATTGTAGTAGGGGCACATATGATACTACTTGCTAAAAAAGCCGATGATTTAGGTCAGGCTAAAGCTATGATTGAAGAAGCTATTAGTTCTGGAAAAGCTTTCTCTGTATTTAAGGAATTTGTGGAAAGACAGGGTGGAGATATTACTTTTATTGATAATATTGAATTATTACCTAAGGCAAAGGAGATTTATGCTCTTAGAGCTACTAAAAGGGGATATATACATAAAATTCATGCAAATACTGTTGGTTTAAGTGCTATGATTTTAGGAGCAGGTAGAGAGCATAAAGATAGTATAATTGATTTGTCAGTAGGAATTGTTCTAAACAAAAAATGTGGAGATTTTGTTACTGAAGGTGATGTTCTAGCTTATATCCATAGCAATAATTCTATATTAACTGAACAAAGCGCTACTAAGATGATTACAGCTTTTAAAATAGAACAAAATATACCTGAAATTAGACCGTTAATATTTGGTACAGTAACCAAAGAAAGTATGGGGTAATATAGACTTTTACCTCCTCAAGATTGTATAACAGTAGGATTCAATGGAAAACATAATCCTAAATACAATAGTGAGGAGGATATTTATATGAAAAAACGTTTACTATGTCTAGCTTTAGTAATTATTACTATTATGTCCTACAATATAAATATAGCTAGTGCTCAAACAGCACAACCATTCAATATAAATGCTAAATCCGCAGTACTTATTGATTGGTCAACTGGTGAAGTTTTATATGAGAAGAACATACATGAGCAACTTCCCCCAGCAAGTGTAACGAAAATAATGACTATGCTTCTAGCCATGGAAGCTTTAGATAGTGGTAAAATCACTTTAGCTGATAAAGTAGTAGTTAGTGAGCGTGCTTCTCGTATGGGAGGTACACAATTATATATTGAGCCTGGTGAGATAAAAACCGTAGAGGAGCTTATGAAAGGTATTGCCATACGTTCTGCAAATGATGCTTGTGTTGCTATGGCAGAATTTATATCAGGCAGTGAAGAAATATTTGTTCAAAGAATGAATGAAAGAGCAAAAGAGCTTGGTATGGTTAATACAAACTTTGTTAACACAAATGGCTTACCTGCTGATGGACATGTAACCACAGCCTATGATATTGCATTAATGTCTAGAGAGTTGTTAAAACATAAAGATGTAACTGTATGGCTTACTACATGGATGGATAGTGTAGATGTTGGAGTAAAAAAACAATCTACACAACAATTAGTAAATACAAATAAACTTTTAAGAACATATCAAGGTATTAACGGTATTAAAACTGGCTTTACACAAGAAGCAATGCATTGCTTATCTGCATCTGCCACTAGAGGAAATAATACCTTTATTTCGGTAGTTTTAGGTGCACCAAGTTCTGAACTGCGTTTTGGTGAAGCTGCTAAGCTTTTAGACTATGGTTTTGCAAACTTTAATACAGTTGAAATATTAACTAAAGAGACTGGAATAGCAGATGTACCAATTCAAAAGGCAAAAGTACAAACTATTAAAGGTATCCCAGCTGAAGATGTTTATGTACTAGTTAAAAAAGGACAAGAAGAATCCATAGATAAAGAAATCATTATTAATAAAGTAAGTGCACCACTAAAAAAAGGTGCTGTTATAGGTGAAGTAATAGTTAGACAAGATGGCAAAGAGATAAATAGAGTTAATATTATTACAGAAGATGCTGTTGAAAGAGCATCAGTATTTACAGTATTAAATAAAATGTTTAAAGGAATGACAGGCAGAAAATAACTAACCCAATATATTAATTATAAAAGCCTCACTTTAAATAGAATAAGTGAGGCTTTTAAATTTTCTTTATATTTACAATATAACCTGAATTATTCATGAGAAAAATTTAATACAACTTCTAATTCAAAAATGACTTGTTTGTTAAAGTAAAAGGTCTCTACATTTTAAGAGACTTAAAAATGGGCAGACTTATCCCCGAATAGTCAATTCAGATTTTTGAAGTTGTCAAAGAACTTTATTTTTTATTACTCTAGCTTAGGGATTTTCATTATGTTATCAAATATCTCATTAAACTCCTTTTGATACGGGCAGCTACTACACAGTTTAAATGTAAGGTATCTTGCTGATTTAACGATTTTCGAAGCTATCTTAATAAGTTTTAAACGTATGGTATTTATCTGCATTTTTCTCATATGCTTAGGAAGTAGCAGCTGTCTAAACAAATTAAAAAGATTGTAAGCTAATACATGTAATTGCAGTCGATTAGCGTTAACTATTTTACTCTGACTACTGGTAGAGCAGAAATCAAAACCGTTTTTACTCTTTAATAAAATTCTCCATGTTCCCCCTGTTTGAGTAAAAAGCGAAAAGTTTTGTTGGAGATAGACTCATGTTGGTTACTATAAAGGTATGCTGATATATAAATTGATTAGCTGGTTTTTCTACTTTTACTACAACTTGTCTAGGATAATTCCAGCTAGCTGCTTTATATAAAAATTCATCATATACTGCAGCATAATCAAGTTTATTTTGAGCTGTAATTTCGTCTAATAAAGTAGTAGCATATCGTGATAGTTTATAGAGATTCTGATTTGCCTTTAGACGGATTGCATATGACACCGAGCTTGTTTCACATTGTTTAAATAATTCAGGTACGGCAAAACCGCTATCACCTCGTAAATACGAGCTAGCATCGGGATAATTAATTTCGTATTCATCTAGTAAAGGTTGCATAAAATCAACAACACCATTGGATGTGTATACTGTACCATCTCGCAGTTGAGCTTTTAGAAGATCTCCAGTTAAACCGTCATAACAAAGTAATGGATGATAGCCATTGGCACTATAATGGAAGTTAAAACCTTCACCTTCCTGTGCTCCAAAGGTGTTGAGTAATGTAGAATCAAGGTCAAAGAGTACCATTTCTGGCTTCTTGATCATATAAGCTATTTTTCTTAATTCCTTAGAAATTTCATTAAATTGAGTTAGAGTATCTGAGTCCATACGGTTAAAAAAACGTGACAAAGTAGGCTGTGAAGCAAGACTCTCTTTATCTAAAATGCTTTTGAATACCGGTTCATTAGAAAAATTCGTCTGCGTCATTATCATTAAAATAACCTGCCAAGATTTGATAAATCATTTGACTAAGGTTTTCATCATCCTTATGAAAACGTGTAGCTTTATCTTTTGTTTTAAACATGTTTTTAATTAGCTTATGAAACCCAAGTTTATGAGCAAATTCCTTTATTAAAAGTAGGCCTGAATCAGATGATAAATCTCCACCATCGAAATTAATTTTAATTTTACTATTGCTTTTAGAGTGAAGTAAGCTTTGATTGAAGTTTGTTTAATTTAATGTCATGAATAATTAAGGTATAATTATATTTATATATTACATGTTTATAATACAATCTAAATTTGTTATAAACTTATTAGCAACAGAATATTTTCAAATGACATAATATCAATACTATGCCAAGTATAGGGTCTATTTTAGAAATAAGAAAAAATAGTGTGGGAACTTTATATTTCAATAAGTAAAACTATTTAGGTTATAACTATCATTAAACCCATTTATACTTTATTTTACTAAATTATTTTAATCGCTTATAATTAATTAAACATAGTAAATGGATTGCTCAAATAAGTGTTAGTATGCCTAAATGTGCATCTACTGGTGAGTCAGTTATGGGTGTTGATTTAGGGGTTAAAAGTTCCCGCTGTAGCTGTAATTGATTCAGGTAAAACAAAATTCTTTGGTAATGGCAGACAAAACAAGTATGTTAAAAGAAAGCACAGATCCAAACGCAAAAACTTAGGTAGAGCTAAAAAAATAAAAGCAATAAAAAAACTTGACGATAAAGAACAACGCTGGATGAAAGACCAAGATCATAAAGTAAGCAGAAATATAGTTAATTTTGCTATTGAAAATAATGTTCTTTAATTAAGATGAAGAATAGTATAAAATTAGGGGGATCTGCATGGATAAAAAAGACCTAACTAGAAAAATAAAAGAAAAGGCATTATCTCTAGGATTTGCAACAGTAGACATTACTACAGCTGACGATTTCAGTGATTATGCTGAGGAACTACTTAGACGTGCTCCAGCCTATGATTTTGTGATTAATATGCCTAAAAGTCCATATAAAGGGGCTTTCCCTCGCTCCATAATGCCTGAGGCAAAATCAATAATATGCTTGCCTATGACTACTCTGATGTAGCCTATCCAAAAAAGCTTACTGAGAGAGTCGCCAGGGCCTATCAAAGTAGAGCATATCTTCCTCTAGTGGATTCTATAAACGGTGCTCGACTTTCACTATTTCGAGATTTACTAAAAAGCAACGGATGTAAAATAGGTGAAGATGTTCAAGTTCCTGACCGTTTAGCCAGTGCTCGGGCTGGTATAGTTACCTTTGGCAGTAATACTTTTGCATATGCAGAGGGTTCATTTATTATATTAACCTGCTATGTGGTTGATGTAGAATTAGAATATGATTCAGAAACTATGGAGAATAGATGTCCTCCTAATTGAAGCAATTGTATAGATTCATGTCCGACTAAAGCTATTTTAGAACCTGGAAAGTTGTTACCTCAGAAATGTATTGCCTTTAACCATTGGGCTACAAAGTTTGTACCCATGGAAATACGTGAAGTAAATGGTGGTCGTATACATGGTTGTGATGTTTGTCAGGAGGTATGTCCTCGAAAGAAGAAATTCCTCCAAACAGCTACTAAAGGGGATTCATTCTTAGATCTTTTAGCAAATGAGCTTGATTTAGAAAAACTGTTATTAATGGAAGACACTTATTACGAAAAAATTGTCCATCCAATAATGTATAACTATATAAAAAGTAAAAAGGTTTTTCAAAGAAATGCAGCCATAGCCCTTGGTAATAGTCAAGACGAAAAACATGTGCTAGCGTTGACTACTGCTCTGAATACCTGTGACCCAATGGTACGGGAGTATGCCGCTTGGGCACTGGGTAATATAGGAGGGGAGATGGCCAAAGCTAAATTAGAAAAAGAACTAGAACATGAACAAACAGATATTGTTAAAGAAGCAATAAATACTGCCCTAGCTAAATTCCAATAACTACTTTTAAAATTAAGTATAATGGTATTGTTAACCAAAGTATTCTTACATTATAAGAAGTGCAAATTATTAAGAGGTCCACTATATGTGGGCCTTTAGGACATATACAATCTTATTTTTATATACTGTTTAAGTATGATATAATATTTCCAATGAACTTGTAGAGGATGAGTGAGAAATGAAGGTAATAACTAGTCACCTTAATCTAGACTTTGATGGCTTATCAAGTATGGTTGCTTGTTCCAAAATATATCCAGATGCTAATATGATATTTTCTGGTAGAATAAATGATGATGTAAAAAGGTTTTATAATTTATATAAAAATATATTAAATATAGGGCTTGCTAACAAAATTAATGTTAATGAAATAACCGAGCTAATAATTGTTGATGTTAATTCTAGTAATAGAATAGGTAAATTTAAAGATGCTTTGAAAAATAATATAGGTGTTAAGATTTATGATCATCATCCAACAGGGCCTCAAACTATTGAGAAGTCTGATAAAATATTTCAAAAATATGGTTCCTGTACTACTATACTAGTAGAAGAAATTATTACTAAAAACATAGATATTAATTCATTCGAAGCAACCTTATTTTTACTAGGTATTTATGCAGACACTAATTGTCTTACATTTAAGAACACAACCCCAAATGATGCTAAAGTAGTTTCCTTTTTACTAGAAAAGGGTGGGGACTTAGACATAGTAAGGGAGCATATAAGTCAAGACTTAAGCGGTGAACATGATAAACTACTTTTATCTCTGCTATTTAATATGGAAACCTTAGAAATAAACAACTACAAAGTAATCATTTCTACCCATGAAACAGAAGAATTTATAGGAGAGTTGTCATATATTACAAATAAAATCTTAGATATACGTAAATGTGATGCTATATTTAATATTGTTAAAATGGATAATCGTATATATATAGTTGGAAGAGGCTCTACTGAGAATATAAATATAAGAGAAATCTTAGCAGAGTTTGGAGGAGCAGGACATTTAAGTGCAGCATCAGCAAATATTAAAGATGGAGATATTAGTAAAACAAAAATAGAGCTTTTGAAAATACTTCATCAAAAAATAAAGCCACAGGTTACAGCAGAGCATATAATGAGCTATCCTGTAAAGTCTGTATTTGAGGATATGACTGTAGAAGAGGTTAATAAAATAATGCTAAGATATGGTCATACAGGGATGCCAGTTGTTAAGGATGAACGACTAATCGGAATCATTTCTAGAACAGATATTGATAAGGCGATGATACATAAACTTGGACATGCTCCAGTGAAAGCATTTATGTCTAGGGAAGTAAAAATTGTAAATCACGATACTTCTATTAACGAAATAAATGAACTACTTGTTAAAAATAATATAGGTAGATTACCAGTAATTAGAGATGAGAAAATAATCGGCATTGTAACTAGAACAGATATGTTAAAAATCCTTCATGGTAACAATTATCCTTTTTGGTATAGGGAGTTATTTATATCTCAATCAAATCCTGAAAAGTACAACTGCGTTAGCAAACTAAACAAGCTTCCTCCTAATATACTCAGTCTTTTAAAATCTGCTGGAGAAATAGGAGATAAATTAAACTATAAAGTTTTTGTAGTAGGTGGTTTTGTTAGAGACTTAATATTGAATAGACCTAATTTTGATATAGACATAGTTATAGAAGGTGATGGTATTGAGTTTGCAGAGGAGTTTAATAAAAGACTAAATGGAACTATAAATACATATGCGAGTTTTGGAACAGCTACGGTTATTTTGGAAACTGGTGAAGCAATCGATATCGTAACAGCTAGAAGAGAATATTATGAGCATCCAGCAGCTTTACCCAAAATAGAGAAAAGCTCAATATGGAGCGATTTATTTAGGCGGGATTTTACAATTAATTGTATGGCATTACAGTTAAATGAGAAAAAATTTGGTACACTACTAGACTACTTTGGTGGTTTAGAGGATTTAGAAAACAAAAAAATTAGAATATTATATAATCTTAGCTTTATTGAGGACCCAACGAGAATATTCAGAGCTATTAGATTTGCAGCTCGAATGAATTTTGCTATTGAAGAGGAAACTAAGGAATTTATATGTAAGGCAATAAGTGAAAATATGATAAAGAAACTAAGTGAAGATAGAATCCGCGAAGAATTAGTTAGCATTCTTAAAGATTCATATCCCCATTTAGGATTAAAGTTGCTTACTGAATATGGCGTAATAAATAATTTAAATAGTGATTTAATAATTGATGCTGATATTATTGAAAAAGTACAAAATATAACTAAGTCTATTAAGGAATTTGATTCATTTAATATAGAAATTTCAAAGTATAAAGTAATAGTGCTTCAAATTTTAAGTAGTGTTAATAACCTAGATGAAGTAATGAATCTATTTTTTACTACCTCACACTTTGAGGAAATAAAAAATACTCTAGCTCATAAAAATTCCATTTATGAGGCACTCTTAGCGGAAAATCTAGACAAATACCATTTATTTACATTGTTAAAAGGTTTGTCTATTGAATCATTAGTATTTTATTATAATGATTGCAATGATGAATATATGAGACATTATATTATGCTATATATGCTAATACTCAGAAATATATCTATACATGTAACAGGAGAGGATTTAAAAAAATTAAATATTTCACCTGGCCCGATTTATAAAAAAATTTTTGATGAAATACTTAAAGCGAAAATTTTAGGATTAGTTTATAGTAAGGAAGATGAGTTAAAGTTCATAGAGAAAAACAATCTATTAGGAAAATAAGAGAGGAATAGCATATGTTTAACTTTAGTTTGGCTAGAATCGTTTTGACTTTACCAGGTATCCTGTTAGGACTAACCATACATGAATACTCTCATGCTCTTTCAGCATATTACATGGGAGATGATACTGCAAAATATTACGGAAGACTATCATTGAATCCAATAAAGCATATAGATCCCATTGGTTTTCTTATGCTTCTATTTGCTGGGTTTGGTTGGGCTAAACCTGTGCCTGTAAATCCTAATAACTTTAAAAATAGAAAACTAGGTTATTTTCTGGTTTCAATTAGTGGCCCCTTATCAAATTTTATTTTAGCTATCCTTCTTACATTTATACTTGGACTACAAATAACAATGCAAAATAACAAAACAGTGGAACAAATCATTTTCTTTGGTATTTATATTAATTTAGTTTTGGGAGTTTTTAATTTATTTCCAATACCACCCCTAGACGGTTCAAAATTACTTCTATTAATATTGCCTGATACTATGGAACACAAGTATTATAGTATACAAAAGTACTCTTATGCCCTTTTATTTCTTTTGTTATACTTTGGTGTTATTAGTAAAGTACTGTTTCCAATAGTTCAATTTATTTTAAATTATGTTCTACAAATACTAATATTCTTCTTTTAGGGGGATTGTTAAATGAGCTATAAAATTAAAATTGAAACCTTTGAGGGGCCTTTTGACTTATTACTGCACTTAGTAGAAAAAAATCAGGTGGATATTTATGATATACCAATAACAAAAATTACTGAACAGTATTTAGACTATATAAGACAACTCAATGAAATCGACTTAGAAGTTACAAGTGAATTTCTCCTAATGGCTGCTACCCTAATAGAAATTAAATCAAGAATGTTACTTCCTGTCAATAAAGGTACAGGAGTTACATTAGAGGAAGAATTAGATCCAAGAGGAGACTTAGTACGTAGGATGCTGGAATATAAAAAATTCAAAGAGATCTCACAGCAGCTTAAACTGAGGGAAGAGTATTCTAATAAAATCATTTCTAAAAAAAGAGAAGAAATAGTTTTTGATAATGATAAAGATACCCTTAAGGATATAGATTTAGATGAGTTAATAAGTGCCTTTAATAAATTGATATTTCGACAAAAAACTATTTCAAAGAATCAACCGGTACATAACGTTAGAAAAATCCATCGAGATGTTGTAACTATTGAAGAAAAAATAACAGAAATTTTGTGTTTATTAGAACATAGCATATCTATTAATTTCAATGAATTATTTTCTATAGAAACTAGCAAAGTAGAGTTAATAACTACTTTTCTTGCTATTCTTGAATTGATTAAAATAAAGAAAGTTATGATAGTGCAGGATTTATGCTATAGTCAAATTATAATTATGCCTTATTCAAACAACATAAGAGGTGTGTAAACAAATGGATAAAAAACAAATTAAATCAATATTCGAAGCAATTCTTTTTGCATGGTCGGAACCTATTTCTTCAAAAGATCTTAGTAAAATTGTAGATATTAGCGCCAATGAAGCAAAGGCAATAATAAATGAAATGATAAATGAGTTTAACTTCTATTTAAGAGGCATACAAATAATCGAAATGAATGAATATTATCAATTAACTACTAGACCTGAGTATTATGAATATTTACAGAAGCTATTTGAACCAAAACAAAACAAGGGACTAACACAAGCTGCCTTAGAAACGTTATCTATAATTGCGTATAATCAACCAATTACTAAAGTAGAAATAGAAGAAATTAGGGGAGTTAAGTGCGATAAAGCCCTAAGCACCTTATTAGAAAAAGATTTGATTAAAGAGGCTGGAAGGTTAGAAAAGACCGGGAGACCTATTCTGTATGCAACTACAATAACATTCCTTAAAACTTTCAGTTTAAAATCTTTAGATGAATTGCCAGATATTAAAGAGTTAGAAATACATGATGAAAATGATAAAGAGATAAGGAATATCTTCGATAGATAATAATTATCCACTTTAAATATTAGATGAAATGAGGGAGGAAATAAAATGACAGAGATAAAAGATTATTACTCTGCGGTGGAATCTAGAAGGTCAATGTATAATATTAATGATGAAAAAATAGTGCCGGAACAAAAAATTATTGAGATTGTAAGACATGCTGTAAAACATACACCATCATCTTTCAATTCTCAGAATGGTAGGGCTGTTATTTTATTTGGAGAGAACCATAAAGAGTTATGGGACATAACTAAAAATATATTAAGTAAAAGAGTTCCAAAAGAAAGATTTGCATCAACTGAAAAAAAGCTAAGTTCTTTTGCTAGTGGGTACGGCACAATACTTTTTTTTGAAGATTTAAGTGTTGTTGAGAACTTACAAAGTAGATTTCCATCCTATGCAAATAATTTTCCAAATTGGTCCCTACAATCTATAGGTATACTTCAGCATATAGTGTGGACAGGCCTAGAACTTGAAGGTCTAGGGGCATCATTACAACATTATAATCCATTAATAGATGAGGAAGTTAAACAACGTTGGAATATACAAAGCAGTTGGAGGCTAGTATCCCAAATGCCATTTGGAAAACCAATAGCACCAGCTGATGAGAAACAATTTTTACCAATCGAGGAAAGAGTTAAAGTATTTTATTGATACTATTCCTGCCCCTAAAAAAAGTTGACGGAGTATACTAAATAGTTAAAAATAAAATATGGAATCATAGTCAACTAAATGATATAATAGATAATATGTAATTTTATTACATATTTCGATTGTGACTTGTTGGAATTTGATGTTTTTTAAGAATTTTGATCGGTTGATAAGGGGGGGCCATTTTATGTCAATCATTGATTCAGTTTTTGCTCAACAACTAGTAGAACTTATACAAAAAGAAACCAACCAAAATGCACATTTTTTTGGGGATGGTGGTAGAATAATTGCGTCAACAATTAAGGAAAGAATTGGTACAATTCATGAGGGTGCTAAAGATATAATGGCAAAAAAATCCGATTCTATTGCCATTACCGAAGAAATGGCAGAACGAATGTCAGGGGTAAGACCAGGATTTAGTGTAGGGATTGATCATGATGGCAATCGAATCGGAGCAATTGGAATAAGTGGAGACCCATATGATATGAAACCAATAGCTATGATAACTAGTCATATGATTTATCTAGAATATGAAAGAAAATTGTTTATGGATAATTTAAATGAAGTGGCAACCAATATCAATAAAAGTTTGCAAGAATGCTCTGCTGGATTAGAGGAATTGTCTGCTAGCTCTGATCAACAAGCAACCACTGTATTAGAACTTAATGATATGGTTCAAACTACTAAAGATAATATAATGGAGACCAATAAAATAATTGATTTTATTAAGGGAATCTCAAAACAAACTACTATTTTAGGTATTAATGCCTCAATTGAAGCAGCTAGATTGGGAGCTGAAGGTAGGGGATTTAATGTCGTAGCTAATGAAGTTCGTAAATTAGCAGATAATACTTCAAACTCAGTTAAACAAATTGATGATGTATTAACAACAATACAAAACCTTATAGGTAATGTTTCTACAAATCTAGTATCATATACGGATACATCACAGGATCAATCTTTTGTTGTTCAAACCCTTGCAAAAGAATTAGAAAATATTACGTGTTCTTTAGATAACTTCGTAAAAAGGCTATCACAATAAAACAAAATTTAAATTATAAAATCACATTTATTGAAGACTCAAATCCTTAATTATATGTGATTTTCTTTGTTTTATTTAACATATATTAACCTTTATAAGTCTAAAGTTTCGATTATAACTAAAAGAATGGAAATTCAAATTACAAAATGGTATAATATTGTATATGGTATTACATATTTTGATATGACAAATTTTAATTTGTTGAAGTTTAAAATATTTTGCTGAGATGATAGGGGGGACCATTTTATGTCAATCATTGATTCAGTTTTCGCGCAACAGTTAGTAGAACTTATTAAAAAGGAAACAAACATTAATGCACATTTTTTTGGGGATGGTGGTAGAATAATTGCTTCTACAATGAAAGAAAGAATTGGTATTATTCATGAAGGTGCTAAAGATATAATGGCGAGAAAAAAGGATTCAATTGTTATGACCCCAGAAATGGCAGAACGAATGGGGGTACTGCCTGGTTTTGTTATAGGAATTGATCACGAAGGGGAACGTATAGGGGTACTTAGTATAAATGGAGATATTGATACTGTAAAACCTATAGCAATGATTTCTAGCCATATGGTCTATTTAGAATATAAGAGAAGAATATTTATGGATAATTTAAATGAGGTAGCAACAAATATCAATAGAAGTCTCCAGGAAAGCTCTGCGGGATTAGAAGAATTATCTGCTAGCTCAGATCAACAGGCAAATACTGTATTAGAATTAAATAATATGGTACAAACTACTAAGGAAAATATAATGGAGACAAATAAAATAATTGATTTTATTAAGGGAATCTCAAAACAAACTACTATTTTAGGTATTAATGCCTCAATTGAAGCAGCTAGATTAGGTGCTGAAGGTCGAGGATTCAACGTAGTAGCTAATGAAGTTCGTAAATTAGCAGATAATACTTCTAACTCAGTTAAACAAATTGATGATGTATTAACAACAATACAAAACCTTATAGGCAATGTTTCTACAAATCTAGTATCTTATACAGACACATCACAGGACCAATCTTTTGTTGTTCAAACCCTTGCAAAAGAATTAGAGAACATTACATGTTCATTAGATAACTTTGTAAAAAGGCTGTCACAATAAATCAAACTGCATTATATTATAAATATAAAACAGATACTTAAATTGAATTAGTATCTGTTTTTTTATTTATGTATTATTTTTTATTAAGAACTAAAAGCATTTCTCTTATTACTTTTGAAGCTACAGCAGTAGATACACCCGTAGGATCATAATCTGGTGATAATTCTACTACGTCAACCCCAACAATATTTAATACAGACATAATTTTAATAATTTTCATCAGATCACTAAAGGATATTCCACCAGGTTCAGGAGTACCAGTGCCTGGGAAAATAGAAGGATCAAGTACGTCTAAGTCGATTGTTACATAAACAGGCTTATTTTTTATGTTATTTACAACTTCCTCAAGATTATCATAATTAAACTTATTTAAGTTAGTGTGACCTTGAGCTGCCCAATCAAATTCTTCTTTAAGACCAGAACGTATACAGAACTGGTGTATTCTGCCATCACCTAAAAACTCCCATATGTTTCTAATAACAGTTGCGTGGGATTTTGTTTCACCAAGATAATCTGTTCTAAGGTCTGTATGTGCATCGAAGTGCAGAATAACTAAGTCATCATAATACTTTACCGCAGCCTCTACAGCGGGTAATGTAATTAAATGCTCCCCACCAATCATTAGTGGAAATTTTCCAGCCTTATAAATAGAGTCAACAAAAGTTTTAATCATATCTAGAACAGTCTCTCTGTTTCCGAAAGCAAATTCTAAATCCCCAGCATCATGAACTTTTCTATCAAGTAAATCCAAGTCTAGGTAGGGACTATAGGTTTCTAACCCATAGGAGTCAATTCTTATTCTACTTGCAGCAAATCTAGACCCAGGTCTAAATGAGCTTGTCCCGTCATAGGGAGCACCAAACATAACAATTTCCGCTTCTTCTACATCATAATCACAACTTATAAAGCTATATTTATTAAATAGTTCCATTTTCGATTGTCTCCTTAACAAAATTTGGTATAGCAAATGCTCCAACATGCAAATCAGTATTATAGTACTTTGTTTTTAAATTAAATGCATTCCACGCATCTGCTTGTAGGTCTTTAATTGGGTCTAATTTCTTTGAAGCAAAACCAAATAACCAATAACCGGATGGATAGGTAGGTATATTACCTTGATAAATTTTTGAAATAGTGAAAATGTTCTTAATTTTATTATGTGATCTAACAAGTTCTTTCGCATGTGTTTCATACATAGCACCTTCACTTTGGTTAGTAAGAATACCATTTTCAGTAAGTGCATTAAAACAGTCTGTATAAAACTCAACAGAAAATAAACCTTCTCCAGGCCCTATAGGATCAGTGGAGTCTACAATGATTAAGTCGTACTCATTTTTTTTGCTTTTAATAAATTTAATACCGTCTTCATAGTATAAAGAAACTCTTTCATTGTCTAAATCACAGGATATTGCTGGAAAGAACTCTCTTGCAACATCACAAACCATTTTGTCTATTTCAACCATATCAACATGCTCAATTGACTTATATCTCATAAGCTCTCTTACAGTACCCCCGTCACCCCCACCAATTACCAATACCTTTTTGATTTGCGGGTTTACAGCCATAGGTACATGAACAATCATATCATGATAGATAAACTCATCTTTATCTGTAACCATTACAAGTCCATCTAAAGTAAGTAATCTACCATATTCAAAGGTATCTAGCACATCAACTTTCTGAAACTCACTTTGTCCTGTAAATAGATGATCTTTTACCTTTAAAGAAAACTTAACGTTATCAGTGTGTTGTTCCGTATACCATAATTCCATAACGCTTCCTCCTTAAAAAAATTTATATAATTATGTATGAAAAAAAATCAGATGACTCTCTAGTCATCCTATTATGTTTTAATTAAAGTTAATAAATCTATTATCCTTCAAAATACAATAATTATACTGAATGGATGCATTATCTTCCAACCTATATTAAATATATAGATTTTTTCATAAATGTCAATACTTTTACTATAAGTTTTTGTATTTGTTGGTAAAATAGTTAATTCTTTTTGTTATTTATTTAAAAAAGTGTCTATTTATTAGAATTATGGTAAAACTAATGAACAAGTGCGTACTAAGGTGGTTAAAGAGGATGAAGATTATAGTAGGAATAATAATATTTATATTTATTAGTTTATTAGTTTTAATAATTAGATCTAAAATAAAAATCAACTTTTTAATAATGAAAGATGGTGAAGATGACCATATTGAAATTAATGCCAGAGCATTATATGGATTATTCAAATATGAGAAAAAATTTCCTTTCATAGATATAATAAACTCTGGAGAAGACGTATTCGAAGCTCATATTAAGACTAATGCTAAGGTTGGGAATATAGATATTCCTGTGGGAGAAAAAACAGACAAAGCAATAATAAATATGGATGAGATACACTATTATAAAGATAAGATTAAAGAAATTTATCTTACATATAATAAAACAATAAATTATATTAGAAGAAAAATAATCTTTGATAAAGTATACTGGAATACAATAATAGGGACTGGTGACGCCGCAGAAACAGCCGTTATTATTGGTATATTGTGGGGATTAAAGTCTGGAATTTTGAGCTTTATTAATAATAAATTAAAGTTAGATGATATCGATTTAAAAGTGGTACCAAACTATGAAACCACACAGCTAAAAACCCGTCTTAATTGTATAATTTCCTTAAAAATTGGTTATATTATTATTGCATGTATCAAATTTATAATTATAAAAATAAAACTAGAGGTTGGTGAGAAAATTGAACACGCATCCAATTGAATCTTTAATGAAAACTACTATGGAAAGTATCAAAGATATGGTTGATGTAAATACCATTGTTGGAGATCCTGTGGAGACTCCTGAAGGAACTGTAATTATTCCTATCTCTAGAGTATCATTTGGTTTTGCTTCAGGTGGTGGAGACTTCAATAATGATACTGAAAATCCTAGAGCTGGTGGGGATGATACTGCTAAGAAAAATGAAAAGTTTCCATTTGCTGGGGGTACAGGAGCTGGAGTTTCAGTTCAGCCAGTAGCATTTATGGTAGTTGGCAAAGGTCAAATGAAACTAATGCCTGTAGACCAAAGAGCTAATATGATTGATAATTTAATCAATATGACGCCTAAAGTTCTAAATGGTTTACAAAATATGATAACAAATAATAAGAAGAATGGACAAAAACAACAACAGCCACTTCACGATGTAAATATAGTATTGAATGATGACTATTAAAAATAACTGATAAGAGGACTACTTGGTCCTCTTTTTAGCTTCTTTCTTAATCAGGAGCCACAACATATTGAATTGTTAAAAACCATAAATAAGGGTATAATAGTTCATATAGAGGGTAGTGTCAAATAACCTATGAAAAAATTAAAGAATAAATAAATTCAAACTCTTGACTCTAAAATAAATTCAAATGATGCACTGGAGATACCGAGGGCGAAGGGTGGAGATATAAATTTAAACATGACTAATACACCCTCGACCTTAGATTGTATCATTTGAATTTATCAGTCAAGAGTGTTGACCGCCCAGCGCGGGAACCTTGGGCTCTGGATAAAGATATTGGCTAAGCAGGTTGTTTAGACTTAATATATTCCTCGCTCATCTTAATTAAAGTAAGCCATTTAGCGGGCATATGTTCAAGAGAATTAAGTTTAGGTATTACAGCAGGAACATTGCCATCTAGCTTACTGTGAGGCCTAAGAAAGTTAAAGTAAGCAACAAATAAAGTAACATTAGCAACTGACCCAGGTTCAGAACCATAGCCAGTGGTAGCCTTATAATTGCCCTTAAAGGTACGATTAAGACGTTCAATAATCTGCTTAAGAGGACGAAACTCTTTGGAAACAGGATCTTCATTAGAAAGACCAATAACTTGAGTAACATCAAAATTAATATTATGCTGAGCAAAGAACTGCTGAGCTAATAGATAAATGGGATTACCATCAGTGATTAGATTTAAATTATCAGGTAAAGTGTTTAATTTAGATAAAAGTGAGTCAATGGCTTTAATAGCATTAAGAGTATCCCTATGCTTAGAGACATTGTAAGATAATATTATTTTCTTAACAGCATCAAAGAAAAAGAAAATATAATGCCATCTACCATTTACTTTAATATAGGTCTCATCGCCACAAAAAGAGTCAGATAGATCATATTCAAAGCCATCAACAAAAGGTTTAACAATAGGAGCTATGGCTCTAGTATAGTTTAAAATAGACTGATGAGAAATCTTAACTCCATGAACATCATACATTAAAGCAGCAGTCTTTCTAGATGGTATACCATAATTAATATGGTAAGTAAGAATTAGGCCTAAGACATGATGTGAGACTTTGATAGAAGATAAATCAACCTTAGGTAAAACAGAATTCTCCTTAGAAAGAGGAACAAAATCAAAGTGAAACTTACGGTAAATATAGTGATGTTTAAATCTATAGGGTTCCTTAGCAAAGAGCTTCTTCTGATCAGGTGACATTAAACGGATATTTTTCTTGTAGAATGAGCAATTCATGCTAGTGCACTTAAAAACATCAAAGTCTTTACGTTCCTTAATCTTTTCCAGAGCGCAGTGACAGAATGGACAGTGAATAACAGTATCCTTAGAAGGATTAAAAGGAAAAAATGTAGAGTTACAGACCTTACAAAGGTATTGACCTTTACCGCCATTATTATCGTAGAAGTAACCGTGAGGAGCACCACAATAAGGGCATGTCAAATGAGCTGGTGGGATGTTTTTACCTCTGTACTTTATTGGTTTTAACTCTTTATTATGCTTGAGCTTAAAGTCCATGAGCAACTTATCGTAATCATAGATTTTGGTAATAGGCAATGGACCTAGTATAGGTAGTGGATCAACAGTAAGCTTATGATATTTTTTATCAATCGGAGTATCAGCCTTAGGGGTAAAGTTTTTACCTACTAGCATAAGAAAAAGAAGCTCAATAATCTGAGTTTGTAGTTGAATAAAGGTAAATAAAAAAGTAACTAATTGATGCATATAACTTGCTCCTTTCGTTTGGTTTTGATTTTTGTTTTTTCGCAACTACAAAATACACCAAAACAGGGGGAGGAGCAAGCTATAATATAAAATTTAGAAATAAAGGGCTGTTGAAGGATTATAACAACAATTTTTTTGACAGTACCATATAGAGTTAGGGGGATTAATAATATGGATATAAAAGAGGCTATGGAAATAATATGGTCTAATAGAAAATACAGTACAAATGATCCTAAAACCGCCGTAAGTCATTTAAATGAAGAGGTAGCCGAATCCTTAAAAGCACTTATGAAAGGTGATGTAAATAAAGCTAAAAAAGAACTTAAAGACGCCATGTCTTGCTTATTTATAGCATTAAAGGTTTTAGATATAGATATTATAGAGGCTGTTGAAGACCAAGTGAATCAAATGAAAAAAACAGAGAATAAAATTATGATTATAAAAAGTGATAAGGTTGAAATATTTGTAAATGACGGGCTTAAAGGCAGTTGGTCAATTTGGAGTAACGATGATATAGAAGAGGCCGAAAAAATAGGTAAAGAATTTGGATGTAAAATAATATATGAAAACGTTGAAAAAGATAAGTAAATTTTTAGACTTATCTTTTTTTATTTATAAGATAAGTGTTTTTGAGAATAATAATATAAGTGATTTTTAAACTAAATAAATTTGAGGTGATTTTATTTTGAAAAAACTACATAAAACACTTATATTAACACTAGCTTTAAGTCTTTTTTTAAGCATATTTACCGCTAATGCATTTGCTATCGATACTTCAGGAGCAGCATCAATAGTAATTGACGTAAGTACAGGTAGTATTCTTTATGAAAAAAATATTCATGAGAAACTACCTATGGCAAGTACTACTAAAATTATGACTGCACTACTTGCTATAGAAAATGTTGCTATGGATAAGATAGTATCAGTTAATCCTAAGGCACAAGGAATTGAGGGCTCTTCTATTTACTTAAAAAGTAATGAAAAAGTTAAAATGGCTGATTTAGTATATGGACTAATGCTTAGATCAGGAAATGATGCAGCTACTGCTATTGCGTATGAAGTAGGAGGAGGTTCTTATGAGAAGTTTATAGAGTTAATGAATAAGAGAGCAAAGGAACTAGGAGCTCTCAATACAAACTTTATGAATCCTCATGGTCTATACCATAAAGAACATTACACTACGGCCTATGATCTAGCAATAGTAACTAGAGAAGCATTGAAAAATCCAGTTTTCAAAGAAGTTGCTAGGACTAAAATGTGGGTTGCCGAAAGAGATGAGTTTAAATACTTTTCTAATAAAAATAAAATACTAAATAGCTATGAAGGTGGAGATGGTGTAAAAACAGGATTTACTAAAAAGTCCGGTAGATGCTTGGTTGCTTCTGCAACTAGAAATAATATGCAATTAGTTGCTGTTACGTTAAATGATGGGAACTGGTTCAATACTACTATGCAACTATTAGACCATAGCTTTGAAAACTATAGTCCTTATATACAATTTGAAGAAGGTCAGAATGTAAAACGTATCTATGTTGAAAATGGGGATAAAGAATTCACATACGTTAAAACCGATAGCAAGCTTATCATTCCACTTAATAATAATATAGATAGTAAAGTGATTTCTGTATTTGAATTACCTGAACAAATCGAAGCACCAGTGAATCAGGACCAAGTAATAGGTTCAATTTTAACATATGTAGATAATAAACTAGTGGATAAATCAGATCTATTAACCACTGAAAACATACAAAAGCTAACATTAATGGATAAACTAAAAAGGTTCCTATTTAATTAAATATATCTATCTTAAAATATTGGAGCAATGCTACTCCGATATTTTTTTTATCACAATATAAGGTATTAATACATAAATTAATATGTAGTTAGTATAAAACAAGAACAATTATACAGTACTTTATTTTAATATTCGTCAATAGCTCAGATTGAAATTTAAGCTATTGCTTTATACTTTATAAATTACAATAATATTAAATTACTTGTAACAATATACTAGCTATTTCAATATTCTGATATTATAATATTTATCGCATAAGGGAGAGGGTAAAGGAATGAACAAAGAACAGTCTTATTGCATAGATGTAGGAAGCGAATATTGCCCTTGTTACTTAGCTGAAACAATGAATTGTATTACATGCTCTCATTTGCAGAATCAAAAATTTTGTAATTGCAATTGGAGAGGTACGTGTGTTTATCAAGAATTCTATCATTGTGGTAGCAAACTAAAAGAGTCAAGAGAAGCTATAGAAACTAAAATTTTGAATAAAGAAACTATAGGAAATGTAATAGTCCTCACAATAGCCGTACCTCACACATTAGCAAGACAGTTAAATCAACCTGGTGCATATGTGTTTGTTAGAAGTAAAAATTCTAATCAATTTTTTGATACGCCTATGTCTATTATGGAAGCTGACCCCGTAAAAGATATAATCAAAATGGCAATTCAAATACATGGTGTAAAGACAAAAACTATAAATAACGATGCAGAGGACACTATTCTAATAAGAGGGCCTTACTGGAATGGTGTTTATGGCATAGAACATCTTAAAAGAACAGAAAATGATAAATGCTTATTTTTAGTAAGAGGCGTTGCACAAGCCCCTGCTTTACTAGTTATAAAACATTTGCTATCCCACAATAATACTGTAGATGTATTGTTAGATGGTGGCTCTATAAAACATAATTTTATAACAGAAAATCATGGAGTTAACATAATAGGGAACTATAATTTAGCAAATGAAGATACACAAAAATTCATTAAGGATTTAATTAGTAAAGAGAACTATGAAATTGTCTTCATTGGTACTACTGATCAATTAAGGATGAAAATAGTTAAAAGAATTCCCGAACTTAATAATAAAAAAATTGTTGCTACAAATAATCACGAGATATGTTGTGGTGAGGGTATATGTGGTTCTTGTAAAGCATACGACATAAATGGATTTAGAATTAAAACATGTAAAACTCAAGTAATTTTATAATTCTGAGAATATGACTATGACAAACAAGGTAAGGGGGATTTTACGTGGCAAAGGTAGTAATTATAGGTGGGGGTTGGGCTGGTTGTGCTGCTGCAATAACGGCAAAAAAAGCTGGCGCTGACGTTGAAATATATGAACGAACTGACATGTTAATTGGATTAGGTAATGTCGGTGGTATTATGAGAAATAATGGTAGATATACTGCTTCAGAAGAAAGTATACTTTTAGGCGCAAAAGAACTATTTGAGATCACCGACCAATGCTCCCGTCATAAGAATCTTGATTTTCCAGGACATAAACATGCAAGTCTGTATGATGTTACACTAGTTGAACCTAAAGTAAGAAATTTACTTAAATCCATCGGAATTAAGCTGCATTTTCAAAGCAGAGTAGTTGATGTTGTTAAAGAAGGTAGTGAAATAAAAGGCATTAAGTTACATGATAATACCATAGTTGGTGGAGATGTTTTCATAGAAACAACCGGATCCACAGGATCAATGGGTAACTGTTTAAAATACGGTAACGGTTGCGCTATGTGTATTTTAAGATGTCCTTCCTTTGGCCCTAGAGTAAGTATAAGTCATAAGGCAGGAGTTGAGGATATACTAGGTCAAAGAAAAGATGGTTCCTACGGTGCATTTAGTGGCTCCTGCAAATTAAATAAGGACTCATTATCTAAGGAGCTTAGAGATAAATTAAATAAAAAGGGTGTTGTAATCCTTCCATTAGAACAAGAGGATATCAATCATGATAAGTTAAGCATGAAAGTATGCCAGCAATATGCTTTAAGCGAATATGCCGAGAATATAATTCTATTAGACACAGGTCATGCGAAGTTAATGGCACCTTTTTATCCATTAGAAAAACTGAGAAAGATACCAGGCCTCGAAAACGCTAGATATGAAGATCCTTATGCTGGTGGAGTAGGTAATTCTATAAGATATTTATCTATAGCACCAAGAAACAATAATATGAGAGTCAAAAACATAGATAATCTTTTATGCGCCGGGGAAAAGGCAGGTTTGTTTGTTGGTCATACAGAAGCAATAGTCACAGGTAGTTTAGCAGGCCATAATAGTGTAAGACTATTTCTAGGCATGCCATTGTTAGAACTTCCAAGAAATTTAGCTTCCGGTGACCTAATAGCCTTCGCTAACGAGGAAGTAACCAGTGATGATGGCTTGATGAGAAGATATACATTTGCAGGTTCTGATTATTTCAGTAGAATGAAAGATTTAGACCTATACACTACAGACACAAAAGTGTTAGAAAATAAAATATATAGGTTGAATCTATTAAGCATATATAATGATAAACTCCTATAATAAACAGGGCCTAAAGCCTTGTTTAATTTTTTTATCTGATTTTCATGTGATATGTATTATCAATTAATAGAATTAAAAAATGTCGAAAGTACACTAACATGCAACAATTGCCCTATAATGTTTGTCGAATATAGCAATATGTTAATTTCGACAACATTTTTCTTTGGAAATATATTGTCGAAATTCGATAGTCTCAGTTGTCGACATTTGATATAGCGCTTACATAATATACATTTTAATTTGTAGAAATAAGTCTAATAATTTAAAATATATTTATAATAAAGGATTAAATATGATTTTCTCTTAAAATAATAATATTAGTGCTAAGGGCGTTGGGGATAATAATAAGATAAATCTTATATAAAAAAGGAAGATTAATTATGAAATCAATATCTATGGTTAAGATGCTTAATACATTGTCCCTGTATATTTTTATAAGTGGGGCGAAGAGGATGATTTCGAAAACTTTATTACATTAGGATTTTCCAGTGATATATTAAAGACCCTTGATATGATTGACTTTCATGAGTCTTGGGGTTTCGATTCACTTAATAATTTTTATGCACCCATAATTTTTTCAAGTAGACAATGGATTAAATTTGAAATGAAATTTTTTCAGATGTTTAGACAAGCGTGTAATATAATATTTGCACATAAAGAAATAATAGTTACTCCTTACCTAGAAAGAAATTGGCTTCTCTATAACAACAAAATTGAGGACAAACAATATGACTGGATACAGAATGATTATAAAGAATATATAGTGCTACTTGAAGAGGCTAGGATAGAAAATCCTATTCCACAATGGAACAACCAGTATAGAGGAGGTATAATAACAAATTTTATTGAATTTGAAATTCAAGGTAAGATAGCAGTGAAAGGGCTTCCGTTGTTGTTTTTTAATAACGGAGATAGATTTGTTACGATTACTGATTATCTTACTATAATGATTAAGTTTAAAGATAAATATATTTTAGAGAGAGCAAAAGCTAAATTGCTGAAGATTGGTTTAGTATTGTATAAAGATAAACCAGTAATATCCAGTGATGAGCAATAGAAACTTGAAGAATGATACAATATAAACATTTAAGTAAATATAATTAAGCAAGTAAAACAAAAAAGCTCAAGTAATTAAACAAATACTAATAAGACAAATAACTATTAACAATGATTTAAGCAAATCCTTACCAGAAAAAAACAAACTAGACCTAAAACAAATTTATAATTACTTAATTAATATTATTGAATAGATATAGTTTGGATAAATTTATAAAATAGGAAAGTAATTAATTTAAAAATTATCCTTATAATTGTTGTTTTTTCAAGGGAAAAAAGGTCTAATCCAACTATTCTTTAAATGTATATTTAGGGAATAGTTGTCTAAAAAATAAAAAGTATATTAACCCAATGATATTTTGGTCTTATACTCCGCCCTATTTATTATTTAAAGTAAATCTTGCTATTAACACTCTTTAAAGTATCATACTTAGAAAGTTGATTAATATTTATATATCTCATAAATGTTATTTTGGTAAGAAAACTGGTAATAATGGCCTTTATAAAT
Source organism: Serpentinicella alkaliphila (assembly GCF_018141405.1). Lineage (NCBI taxonomy): Bacteria > Bacillati > Bacillota > Clostridia > Peptostreptococcales > Natronincolaceae > Serpentinicella > Serpentinicella alkaliphila. Next base: position 2,575,637 of record NZ_CP058648.1, on the reverse strand, counting down.
CCTGGTTTCACATACTTAAGACTTTCCCACTTTTTAATTTTATGTGCTAATCTTAAGCCGTAACTCATCCTCATTTAAACATTTATCTATAGGTATTTCTATATCTTTCTTAATAGCTTCACTTAATAATTGTTAGATAATTTATAAAATAGTCTCAATCATAGTTTCATCATCTTATTCGCCTATCGAATATACATTTCCTCTAAAGAATTCAACTTTAAGCTTGCTTTTGCTCTACTAGAAAAGTAAAAAATTATGTTATTTTTTTATAATAATGTGGTATTATATATAAAAAGGTAATCGATGCTGCAAGGTGTTGTTGCCACAAATGGACTAAATCAAATTAATCACACTGCGGGTTGGGCAGGGTGATTATTTTTTTATCCTGAAATTCAGGATAGCTATTACCAACATAGAAAACAAAATCATAAGTAAAATTGATTCATATACTGAATATAGTAATCTCGAAAATAGAAGTATCTTATCAGTTCATATAAATCATATATTTCTTTAGAATATTAGTTCTCTTTTCTGCAAGTGTTTTTCCGGTCGTAGTATGCATTAAATCAGTTATTTTTACGATGCTAGAATACAACACATCTATTTTAAAGTCTAATTTCTTGTCAAGCCGTTCAATTGTTCCTTTGTCAAAATTAAATACCTTACAGTCTGCCTGGTCCATCGAAGAAATTGTTCTTGTTAAAGAAATTGACCCTGTTACATCTAAGCGATCAGCATCCCGTAGTATTTTAGCTTCAATAGAGTCAGGTTTAATACTTTTATTTAGTGAACATTGTTTAATGGTACTATACACCTTGGGTATTTTCTCATGGGGATACCCATTTATTTTATTTAAAACTTTGACTGCAAAACCAGCACTTTCATAAGGACCATAATTGAACTTGGAGTGTCCCTTAGGGTACCAGAAAATATCATGGAACAAAGCAGAAGGTACGATTACATCAAGGTCACCACCTTCTTTTTTAGCAATAAACTCTGCCTTAATTAATACTCTAATAGCATGATTAATTTCATTAGAAGAAGAATCTTTTTGAATATTTTGTTTAGCAATTCTTATTAATTTAGCTTTCATTTCTTTATTCATAAATGTCCTCCGTTATAAAGGTTGTAATTATAAAAATAACTACTATAAAGAGAGACTATGTCCTCTTTTTAGTAGTATTTGCATTTTAGGCTACTATTACATATTTAGGATAAAGCTTTTTATAAACTAAATAAAGATTTATGGAAGCAATAATAAAAAATAGAATTCTAATAGACTCATATGATATATTTAACCCTAAAGTAATACCGTTTATGTCTCCGCCTACAACAAAAGATAAAATAGATAAATATAGGGGATCAATCAACATAAACAACAGGGTAACGTAATATAAGTATATTTCAATTGGTTTTTTGTTTAATCCTAGAATTCCGTTGGTTGAAAAAAATAAAAAATAACCAATAGAGATAGTTACTATACTACTAAGTCCCGAAAACATAGCCAGTTTAATCCCACTAATAGTAAGTGGCTCAGCTATCATAACTTCAATACCTAATGGATTTACTCTAATTCCTTCATAAATTCCATATTTAAAAGCTTGAAGTAAATGTACACCTTCGTGTATCAATATGTAGGTCAATGCACTTAAAATAAAATAAAAGTATCTTCTAAAATAACTTTTCATAGCTAGTCTCCATTCATCTTCAACTAGTTTTTATAATTACTACCTATTCATTTCCTTAGGATCCTCGTATACACCATTAATTGTTTTAACCCAGTAACGTAAAAAGTCCATCGGTGGATAATAAACGTGTACATACTGAATAGTAACATCATTTTTAGATAAAAAATTGTTCAGCTCAAATGTAAACTGAAATTCTCTTGACAGGTCAATCATAAATAATGTTATATTCTTTGAAGAATCATAGTTCGGATTTTTCTTAATTACAGCATTTAGATCCTCTGATAAATATGTATCCTCTTCTTTTATTATCTCGAAGTTCTTTAAACTCGAGCTACTTATAATTGTACCCTCTGGCAAGTGTATAGCAATAAAATCCTTGCCATAACTATATCGTTCAAATTTTTTAATCCATCTTCCATTGACTAAATACTCTTGATTCTTTTGAATTAATTCAAGGTCTAATGCCTCCGGAGAAGTAATGTACATCAAGTTATATATGAAGTTATATATAACTCCAAATATTATTAAAGGAATTAAAAGTAGAACAATAGATATTTTTCTGTTAGTATTAAATTTTTTAATCCCAAAAAATAATGGTATTAAAATTAAAGCTAATATAATAAGTAGCGAAATTACCGATAATGGCATATTAAAACCTGGTTTCTAAAACTGCACTAAACAGTATCATAAACTACTATTTATTGTAGTTTTTCACTTTTTTAAAAAAGCGGTAGCATCACAGGATTCAGCTACTAAGGTGCAGTCACTTGACTACAAGCTCCGCATACTTACAGTAAGCCTTAATTACATGTAGTAATTAAGTACAACAGAACTAGAAGTGTTGCCTCTCCCTAATTTTATATCTACTGCTGCTAAAGGCTTTTCCTTCTAGGTGTCCTTTAGCAAGATATTAGCTTTTATATATTTAAAATATCAATGTATCATGATATATTAAGCAATAATTTCCTGTGCTTTAGCCACAAACTAGGATATTCACCACCTTTCTTTTTAATTCTTTGGTTTATTATTGACCACTTTTTCCAGTTAACCTGTTTATTGAATTTCTCTAATTCACTTTTTTCTAATAACTTAGTTTTTAATACTTTAGGAATTTTTTCATTAAATCCAAATGCCCTACGAGCTATAACTAAAGCAGCTCCATTATGAACATCTAGCCCATACTGATGACAATACTTATAAAGACCTATTTTACTAGTGAACTGCGGCTTCACTTTAAAGCGCTGAATATTTTCTCTTATAGCTCTAGTATCTAGCATTGATAACAGCTTGCCATAAATAAACTGGTGCTTAGTTCTAGCAAATTTAGATTTCACATCTTTATCGTTTTTGAATTTTAAATCTTCAAACGCTATAGCACATTGTTCGGACTTAGCTATATTCACCACATTTCTTATTAGTTCACCGCAAAGATTTTCTCTTCTATCAGTTCGTGCATACAATAATTCTGATTCCTTCAGATACACCGACCACTTATAGTTGCCATCTTTATCAAGCCTCGTTAAAGCCAATCCATCTGGATTCGTGTCCACTCCAATAACCCCGTTAAAGAGGTTAAACTCTTCTTTATATTCTCTAATTTTGCTTTCATCTATAGTTATGTGGCAGTAAATTTTGTCATCCTTTTTTATTAACTCTACTTGATAGGCTTCACCAGTTAGTAGGTAATCTGAAATTATTTGCCTATAGTTTCTACCATTGATTTTACCTGTTTTTTTGGAAAGCTTTTGAGGTAAATATAGAGGCACTCTTATTTTTACAGCTTTGTTATTTTCATTTTTCTCTAAGGTAGATATTTCTAAAAAGGCCATGTTGTTTGTAATAACTATTCTTAAATTCGGATTTCCTTTTTTAGTTTTATCTCCTCTTGAATAGTAGTTATTATCTCTTAAGCTTTTCCATTCTTCATTGGAAATTAGTCCTTTGCATCTTCTAATGAAATTATTTCTCCCACCAAAGATGATTTTAGGTATAGTGTCATTATCTATATGGTTTTTATAAAACTCTTGCTTCTTTTTTCTTTTTTCAAGTTTTTTAGTTAGAGCATGAGTTTTTTTCTGTGACTTAGCTTTTTCCAATTGTTTTTCTATAGCTTTAACTTTTCTAGCATAGTTTTCATAATAATCCTTAATCAATGATTTTTGTGAAGCAATCATCTGCCTTGCGGCCTGAGCAGCATCTTTGCTTTGGCGAATATTTATCCCATACTTATGAGCTATTAATTTTTCGAGCTCACCTTTCTTAATCTTTCCTTCATTAAGTCTCTTAAATGCGAATCTTTTAGCTGATGAAAAAACAGTCATTAATTCACTTATTTCGTCTAGATATTCGTTAGAAATATTAATCAATACGCCCTTAACGGTAGTCTTAATTGCCTTCACCTTCTTTTTCTAATCTAAATAAAGTTTCTTTGACTTTCTTGCCACCTCGTTTGCCATAAATTCTAGCTGAAAAAGAAGTAATTATTGAAATCATATCTTCGACCATTTCTTTGTTTAAACCTTTTTCTTCTTGACTCTCTAGAACAATCACCTCGACATTGTGAGATTTGCAATATTCTTCTATATATCTATAACCAAATCTCGCAAGTCTTTCTTTATACTCTATTATTAAATAATTAATTTCTGAGCTTTTAATATCTTCAAGTAACTTTATTAATTCTTTCCTGTTTTCATTAATTCCACTAGCTACTTCTTTGATATGTGGTATTTATTTAATACTGCATACTCCATCAACCTGTTTATTTGCCTGTCTAGATTTCCTGATTCTTGCTGTTTTTTTGTTGAAACTCTAGCATATATTAAGCAATTCTTAAGCGTATGATGTGTGTATTTCTTATTTAACATCCTATCCAAGTCTTCTATTTTATATCTTCTATGTTTTCCAGCTGTTCTAATAGGGCTGAAAACACCCTCATCTTCCCACCTAAGAATTGTGGTTCTTGAAACATTTAAATATTCACAAGCTTCTTTCTGAGTCATTATTTTATCAGAAATAAAATCATCTCCTTATATCTAATAATAGCATATTTAAAGATGAATAAAATGCTTTTTATTGTGTTTAAATACTATTTAATGCTATTTTTCTAAACTGTTTTTACCTCCTTAAAATCACTTTGTATCAAAAAATAAGGAGGGATTTTGCAACCCCTCATTATATTATGATTTATATTGTCCATTGATTATGAATTATTCCTACAAGTAGCCATTTTCCCTCAGATTCCTCAAATACTAGTCTTAAGCTTTCCCAATCCATGCCCGCATATTGAGGATCGAAGCCGGGAAAATAATATTCAACAATTATAGGGGTTTCGTATACTTGAAATTGATTTTCTAAAACGTTACCGAAACTAAGAACTGTATTATATCCAATTTCATCAGCATTAGCAAAATCAGCACTGTAAACGAATTTTTCGTAATATTCCTTAGGACTTAATAATATTTCCGTACCGATGCCATCATAGTATCCCCACATAAGCTCACTTTGGTCATTTGATAACTCATTTATTTCATCCTTAGTTAACACAACATCATTATCTATTGACACATGAGTATATGGTGTAAACCTCACTCCCTTAGTAGGATGAACAAATGTAGACAATTTTTCAAAATCACTGTTTTTTAAGGCAGTAATCACTTCAAGTGATGAATCTTGAATTATTTGCTCTGCAAATTCTGGCTTAATGATTCCATCTTCATTTAGCTCATATTCAATTTTGTTATCCTGTCTTTTTTCAAAAACACATCCAGTAAATAATGATACAATAGTGATAAGAATTAAAAATAGTATAGTTAGTTTTTTTATCAAAAGTAATACCTCCTAGATAATTAGATATACTTTAGACTATTATATATAAAGAATAGTTCCATTTAAATAACTCCAAAATTTACAAGCCACAATGCATAAATATACAGTTGTGATGATGGTTGCATATTTATGCAATTAAATTCACTTGCCTAATTCATTATTCACCAGATATGTAATATTAGATAATGGTTCTTCTCTTATTTCATCCCCATCTAAGGAAACCTTATAGGCTTTAGACTTGTAGCTCGAACTTATAACTTTATACAATTCATCATTGACATAGTGCAATGCCACTCCATCATCTATGGCTATGCCATCTTGTATCTCCTTTGAATTTAAGAGTCTATGAAATGCAGGCCTGCGCTTTTTATCATAATCATAATGAGGGCAGCTACTGCCCTTAAGATATCCTAAACATTCTAATTTCGTTAGTTCACCTGGTATAGAATCCGTTACACCTTCTTCAAACCAACATATAGCACCAGCACTTAAACCTGCTAAAATAATGCCTGAATCATATGCTTTTTTTAGTATATTGTGAAGGTTCCATTCTTTCCACAAAGCAAGAAGATTTTTCGTATTTCCTCCACCAACATATATAATATCCTTGTTCATTATAAAGTCTTCTAAATCACTAGTAGGTGGATTAAATAATGATAAATAACTTGGGACACAGTTAAGACTGCTAAAGAAACTATAAAATTTTAGGATATAGCTTTCATCATCACCACTTGCCGTCGGTAAAAAACACAGCTTAGGATTGGTTTTATCGCTTTGATTAAGAACATAATAGTCTAATATTGAGTTAGCTGGTTGCATAGAAAACCCACCACTGCTCATGGCTATAATCTGCTTTTTCATTTGCTTACCTCACTTTATAGTTATTTCTTTCTCTCAAATATAAGCTCAAAGTATTCGGCTGCACCATACCCAATTGTTGGTGGAGCAAAAATTTGTACTAAACGCCATCCTTTTGAAGCATGTTCATGAATCACTTCATGATAATCCTGAAGTGGCTTTCTACCTCTAAGACCAGATTTTAAATCTATTTTTATAAATTTGTATTCGTGCATCCACATCCTCCCCCGTCCTTTGGTTATTTATATACCTCTTTGTTTTCCCTAGCTAAATTTAATCTTTTTAAATTATAATATGTTTTCATCTTTTAATTCTTTTATTGCATTCTTTATAGCCAATTTTAATATAAAATATAGTACTAATGCAGGGATAGCAAAATATATAAGTATTATAAATAATTGTATTAAACCGAAAGTACTCATATAAACACCCCTCTTTACTATAAAAATAAAACTTAGGCTATCATTATCTATCTAACCTAAGTTAATTACTTCTATATTGATTTTACCAAACTTTAACATAATTTTACACATCAAAATATAAGTATTTAATTTGCCAGCTTATAGTTTCAAAAAACAATGTCATAAAAATTGGGGTAATAGTCGGTTCACCATTTTCATCTAAATAAAATAATCTAGTGTGAACAATAAAACTGTTTTCCAAATCATTATATTCATACCCCTGTAAAACCATATCTTTAAGTGTTTCACTTTTACTACATAGTAACCATTCACTATCTGGTTCATCCAAGGAAGAATATTTAATATAAATGTTGCCGTTAATATCCTCTAAAGTAAAATTACTTGATAGCATACTAAGCAATGTGGTTTTATCACAACTACGCATTGCTCTGAAAAATTCTAATGTTTTATTACTTACATTTGCGAAATTCTTATCTAATAATTCATACACATCAACCTTAGTCTGTAATTCGTAAAGCTCATTTTCTAACTCAGTTATTCTTAAATTTAGATCCTCTGTTTTTAAAGTGGTTGAATCCTTAGCATTACAACTCACCATAAACACACAACATAATAATATTATTATAAGTCCAATTCTCTTTTTTAACATCCATTGGCCTCCTAGATGTTTATTTTTAGGTTATAATATTATGTATCTATCTATCAAGTTTTAACCCATCTATTCATAATATATACTCAGAAAAAGTAAAATAAAACTTAATTCTAGAATTTATAAAACTAATTATTAGGAAAATACTTAACAGCAATAATTTATAAACATTTATTTATTTTTACAAACAGATATGCATAGATTTTAACGATCCTAAAGTATAAATCTCAATCATCTAGATAAGGCTCATTGGCAGATTTTTCAAACTAAAACAGTTCTTTTTTGGGCCTTTAATAAGAATAGATTTTACAATCTAACACTCTAATTATTATTGTTTGTTAACTCCACCTAAATGATAGATAATAATTCTGAAATATTATTAATCATATTTAATATATAATTTTTTTAAATATAAGGTTTTTGTATTATCGCATAATAAGGGGTAGTTAGTATACGTTCAACTATCTACCCCTTTATATTAATAATTTTCTATATAGAACCAATATTTTTAAATGGAAATAGTCGTACATATGCTCTTCCAACTATAATTGATTCGTCAACTAACCCGACTGCCCAATGCCTACTATCCTTACTATCATTTCTATTGTCCCCTAACACAAATACTTTGCCTTCTGGGACTATTACTTCCAAATCTGAAGATAAATAATCATCTTCAAAGATATATTCCTCAATTAATTCCACATCATTAATATAGACTACACCATTAAGGATTTTAACTACATCTCCACCTACACCTATTACCCTTTTAATATAATTTGTGTTTTCTATAGATTTAAATACAATTATATCTCCATAGGTGAAATCCTTTACTTTATAATAAGCTTGATTAGTCAGTAAAATATCTTTATGCTGTAATGTTTGATTCATAGAATCTCCATAAACTATTGTTGGTCTGGCAAACATAACTAAAAATGCTGCAAGTATAACGGAAACTCCTAGGGCCTTAATCCATTCAATTGCTTCGTTTTTATTCATAATTTGAACCCCCTATTTTGTTACTAATATAAATGGATATATTTGTTTAATAGTATTTTATCACAATTTTTTACTCTTCACTATTTTAAATTATCAATATTCGAGAGTTTTTCAAAATATAAACCTAGCTAATATCACTTGGATTTACAACCATTTTTTCTTCCTCCGTTAAATTATCAATATCTAACTTTTTAGCCTCATTTAACACCCAAAAACCAGTTATTAGAAAAGCGGATAAATCTGCAACTGGTCCTGATAAAAGCACCCCCTCTAAACCTAAAAACCTAGGAAGTATTAATAAGGTTGGAATTAAGAATATTACTTGCCTAGTTAAACTTAGAAAAGCAGCCTGTTTAGGTTTACCAATTGCTTGAAAATAATTTGAGCCAACAGTTTGAAATCCTATTAATGGCAGAAGGGCCATATAGACTTTTAAAGATCTTACTCCAAAAGCTATTAGTTCTGGCTCATTATTAAATAGAGATACTAATTGTACAGGAAATACCCTGATTAAAAAAAATCCTACCATACATAAGGAAGTTGCAGCAATAATTCCTTTTTTTAGTGCATCTTTCACTCTATCATATTTTTTAGCTCCATAATTAAAACCTATTATAGGTTGCATTCCTTGTGTTATTCCATATATAGGCATCAATATAAGAGTCATTATACTCATCATTACTCCCATACCTGATAGGGCTGTATCTCCCCCATAAATAGTTAAGCTTTTATTCATAATAAAGTTAAATAAACTAGTTGCTAATTGCAGAGCGAACTGAGCTGAACCTACCATTATTATTAATTTGACAATATTAAATTTCAACCTTAAATACTTAGACTCAATTTTTAAAGAGCTACTTCCAAAAGTAAAATGATACATTACCCAGGCTGCAGCGCAACCTTTGGCTATTACAGTAGCGACAGCAGCTCCTCTTATACCCCATCCAAATACAAATATAAATAGATAGTCTAAAACTATATTTGTAAATGCACCAATCATCATTGTTTTCATAGCAATTTTAGGACTTCCTTCTGCACGAATAATGTTGTTCATTCCTATACCTACTAAGAAGAAAAAATTCCCCAACATAATGATTCGAGTGTATTCCTTTGCATAAGGGAGTACAGCATCACTTGCGCCAAATAATCTTAAAAGTGGCTCTAAAAATAATATTGACCCTGTAGTAATTAAAAATGAAATTATCAATAATAATGATAATGCATTACCTAGAATAACCCTGGCTTCCTCTTCTCTCTGTTCACCTAATCGAATTGATATTAGTGATGCGGAACCTACTCCTATTAATAAAGCGCAAGCTAAAATTACTAACACCAGTGGAAACGCAACAGTTATCCCTGCAATGGCTAATGAACCTTCACTATTCCCTACAAAAATTCTATCAACAACATTATATAATGCATTTACCAACATTCCTATTATAGCTGGAATAGAAAACTTTACTAATAGTTTACTTATACTTTCGCTACCTAGCTCCTCGGTCCTTTTCATATTGTAGTCCTCCAATCGTCACTCTCTATATAAATTATTTATTATTTTAAATAAGTATTCCTTTACTCTCTTCTGTTCCTCTTCATTAAATCCTATTAGTGCTTTATTTGTAGTTTCATTGCTCATCTTATGAAGTTCTTCCATAAGTTTATATGATTTTTCTGTTAAAGTAATTATTTGAGACCTACGATCCCTATTGTTTATAGTTCTACTGACTAAGCCCTGCTTTTCTAACCTATCAATAATCCCTGTCATGTTAGGTCGATTAGAATTAAGTCTTTCAGCTATAGCAGCTAAAGTTAGTCCCTCTTCTTTTTTTCCTTGAAAATTATATATATCTTTTATTACCAAAAATTGTGGAAAAGTAATGCCTAACTTATCCATTCTATTACTGAAATCTAGTTTAGTTAACCTAGCTGCATTATTTAAAAGAAACCCAAGACTATCTGAATGATTTTTCACAAACTCACCTTCTTTGTCTTAAATTATAAAATTAGTTACTATAGTAACTAATTTTAGGTTAACATATTGAAATTTATATGTCAAACTTCTGAGTTAACGCAGGGGATAATTAATTAATTTCTAGCTAAAGATATCTATAATTAATAGTGATAGAGGTGGATCTTTTGAGTCGCAAAATTATATTAGGTATTTTTATTTCTATTGTATTTTTGTTTCTCTCTGAATATATAGAAGTTTTTGTAAGTCCCTATTTTGATCCTAAATATATATTACATATTATATTATTAACTATTAGTATATTAATGATTTTACTTGGAATCTCCATCATTAAAGAGCAAACAGTCGGAGATAACCTATTAGATATTATTATAAGCTTTAGAAGATCAGGCATGTACTTCATACTCATTGGATGCTTTTTTTTACTTATTGCTATATTGAGATGGAGATCTTTATAAATGAATAATGTTTTGATTGCTGACGAATCACTTTTTAATTAGCTTTAACTATAGATATCCAAATGAATTGTATAAGGAGTGATTTACATTATAAAAAATAAAGGAAAGTTAACTATATATTTGATTGCCGAGAAGGTTAAGTGGTTATTTTATATAAGTGCTATATTAATAGTCCTAATACCAATAGTATATGTAATGATAACAGATATCCCATTTACTGAATTCTATAGTAATTTGTTTGTTAATCTAGCAATCATATTTGTAATAATAGGGAAAGTAATAAATATCTTTAAAAACTATATGGATAAGGGTTCTACCGATTGGACGAGTGTTGGTTATATCCTGAGTTTATAGGTTGCAAGAACAAAAAATCAGCTAAACACCTTAAAAATACTAGGTCATAGCTGATTTGTTTTTATTTTTTTATGTTGTGAACTATTTCTTTCCTATAAGAACGAATTTGCTCGATTCTTATATTTCTGTAATTTAGAGAAACACCAAATAATTTTTCGATATCTCTATAAATTTCATCTTGTTTATTAAGTGAGTAGATTCCATTGGTAATAAATCTACACGTCGCATTTCTAAGAGACTCTTGTATTCGTTTAATAGAGTATTTGTTTTTGAGTTTATTCTCTAAAATTCTCGAAATTAATAATGCTACGAAACAAATAAGAAAATGTCCTTCTATTCTATCCTCTCTTCGAACATAGACAGGACGACCTTCTAAATCTGACTTTAAAACTTTAAAAGATTCTTCTATCTTCCAAAGACCTCTATACCTTTCAATTATTTCTTCATCAGGCATTTCAAGCTCACTGGTAACAAGAGCATAATACCCATCTAAGGCCACATCTCTTTCGTACTTAGCAGCTTCAAACTCTAAGAGCGTTTTTTTATCTTCCACTTCACCTGTAAAAGTATCTATCTCTATTTCTTTTAAATACTTTTTTACACCATAACGATTAGAAGCTTTATATTTCGAAGGATTTTCAAGATACTCTTGAATTTTTTCTTCTAATTTTTCTCTTTTGTGTTTTTCTCTAGCATCATAATCGCGGCCCAGAAAGATACAACTTTTTCTTTGAGTGTAATTTCCTCACCATTTTCGTTATTAGTTTTTCTTTCCCTGAAGAAAGATTTAATCTTAAAAGTTTTAGTAGAGTTATAAACGTAGCCTTCATCTTTAAGAATTTCTTTTATAAATGTCTTAGAGGCACCTCTTACCTTTTGTGAAACTATGTAACCATCATTGTTTTCTACAAGAAAAGCTAGGTTTTTACCACTATTTAGAGCTTTGTCTGCTGTTAGAATTACTCTCTCAAGAGCATATCTATTTTTCATATTCTTTAAGGCAGGAATAAGCATTGTACTATCATGGGTATTACCAGAAAAAAGATCATACCCAACAGGTAGGCCTGCTCTATCAATTGCTAGACTCATTTGTACGATTGGCGTTGTTCTTTTTTGTTTAGAGATACCAACTTTTTTAAGATTATTTTCTAAGTCTGATTCAAAGTAATAGTTAGTTACATCAAAGAAAACAAGTGAAGTATCTCTACCGTGGATCTGTGAAACTTGTTCATGAAGATGTTGTTGTAGGTCTTCTTTAATATCCTTCATTAGAGAGAGAGACTCGTAAATAGAATTTATAGTTACTTTAAAAGATTCGAAATACTCATCTTTATTTTCAAATGTTGATTTTTTACTAGCAGGTTTCAGAATTCTTCCATATAGAAGCAATTGAAAAACTTCATTCAAGTCAAAAACATGCTTTCTTTTACGCATTTGTGATTTAAAAAACTGAGGTAAACTAAGCTCATTATAGAGTCTTTCAAGAAAAAAGTAGCCATAGTTCTTATCAATTTCCATATCATCGTTACTATCACTAAGGTTCAATGTTAGATTTACTTGGTTTTTAGTTATCAATTTAGCAGAATCTTTTAGCTTTTGTAGAATATCCGGATCATTAGCCTCTAATTCTTCAAGATTGCCATAGCATTTAATAATTCTTTGTTTAGATTTACCATTTTCGTCACGGTAGCCTTCAACAAGATATACTTTTTTATACTTAGTCAGGGACTCTTAGTCACTCTAATAAACATAAAATCACCCTCTTTTATTATATCACAGTACATCGAAGTACACAACGATTATTTCCAAAATTTCCAATAAAAAAACACCTGAAATTCAAGTGTTTTATTATCTTTTTAGTTTTTGAACCTATAAACTCAGGTGCTATATTAATAGTCCTAATACCAATAGTATATGTAATGATAACAGATATCCCATTTACTGAATTCTATAGTAATTTGTTTGTTAATCTAGCAATCATATTTGTAATAATAGGGAAAGTAATAAATATCTTTAAAAACTATATGGATAAGGGTTCTACCGATTGGACGAGTGTTGGTTATATTATAGGACTAATAATATTATTAATACAAAATTTTTTTAGATGATAAAAATAGGGAATGAATAATAACTCTATTCATTCCCTTGTTTTATTAAATTTTGCTTATTTATAAGGCCTTTTTCATCATTGCAGCACCTAAATACTGATCATCCCATTGTAGCTGTATGTTTTTAACCTTATTAAAACCTCTATCTACCCAGAACTGCATAACGCTGTTATCATAATCATATACAACGTCAATTCTGACATTCCTTACCTTTTCATTACGAAAATGTTCTTCAAGTAAAGCATAAGCCTCTTTACCATATCCCTTACTTTTATAGCTATTATGTATCATGAGCAAAGACAGATAACTTTCTTCATGAAGTTTTAAATCTATAAATCCAATAACTCTATTACTTGACAGTTCAATTATTTTAAATGTCTTATAGTTCATCTTCCTCATTTTTTCTAATTCTTCTATTAACCAGTCTTGGTCTAGTTTACTTTTATCTAAATGAGTAACTAAAAAGCGTTTATTAGAGTTATAAATTTCTAATATTTCACTACTATCTTCTTCAGAAATCTCTGTTATTAGCAAGTTATCTGATTTTAGCATCATAGTGTGTCCTCCAAAACTATTACAATTTATAAATATCTACAATACTTCCGTTTTTAAATTCTTCAGCAAATAAAAGCTCGATTACTTTATCTGCAACATAAGCTGGTTGTAATAGACGTCCTTTTTCTTTTAAACCAACAAATGTATTTATTAATGGGAAATCTTCTTGTTTTGATGATCTAATTTGTACTTGCATCTCTGTATCAATTACCCCTGGAGCAAATGATAAAGCCTTAGTTGGGAATTCTACTTCTGCTTGCTCAGCTCCAATACATTGTGTGAACATATCTAATGCTGCTTTTGATGTGCAATAGCATCCCCATCCTGGATAAGGACTTTTTCCTGCTGCTGATGAAATATTAATTACTCTTTTCTCAATTTTTAAATCTGCTGTAAATCTCATAAATGCAGATGTTAAAATCATTGGTGCAACTACGTTAACATTAAGACTTTTTTGTATTTCATTTGTGTAAACATTATCTACAAGTTTAATTGGATCTACTACTCCTGCATTATTAATTAAAGAGATAGTTTTCGCATTTCCTTTATCAATGTTAGTAAAAATTTTGTTAGATAACTCTTCAACACCAGTAGTATTATTTAAGTCATACTCAAAATAATCTAACTTTACTCCATTTTTTTCAGCTTCATCAATTAGGTTGTTATTTTTTGTTCTTGCAATACAAATTAGATGATTTTCTTTTTGGATAAGTTTTTGTGTTAATGCTTCACCTAATCCTTTTGATGCTCCTGTAATAATAATATAATTCACTTAAATCCCTTCTTTCTTTTTTATTTTATTATCAAAAATTTTTATTTAAAAAATTAATGATTTGTTTTGAATAATCCTGGTCCTCGTAGGGTGTTAACAGCTTGTCCCTTTGAACAACAAAATGAGAGTCTCCTTCTCTAACCCAACTTTCAACATGACTTGGAGCTTTTTTTATTAATCTTTCGTAATTTGAAAGTTGAACCTCAGTATCACCAGTTGAATGCATAATTAGAGCAGGTCTATCACCTACATTTTTAATTTGATTTATTGGTGTAATTCTTGCGGAGCCTATTCCATATTTAAAGGTTGTATGTAATTTCATAAAAGGTTTTTGTAGATATGCTAGAACTCTTGGTATATTCATATTTATTAAGGCTTCAGTAAATACATCATCCCATGATGAATAGGCTGATACACTTATTAAACCATGAATTTCAGGCATTAATCCAAATGAGTTTATTGCAGTAGCGCCACCCATTGATGCTCCATAAATTACAATTGGAACATCCAAATACTTATCATTTGATTTTATGTAGTCTACTAATGCCCTAACATCTAAGTGTTCCTTATATCCTAAACCAATCACCTTTCCTTCACTTTCTCCATGAGCCCTTAAATCTAGTAGAAATGAGGCATAACCTTGGTCATATAGCATTTTTGAATGTCCAAAATAAGCAGTAACTGATGGATTGTGAATTCCCGTCAAAAATATTATAACTGCTTTTGGATTATCAGTGAATACCTCATGAGCAAAAATATTTATCCCATCCGAAGTTTTTAGCATAACCCTTTCTGAATATAAGCCATAATCTTCCGCTCTATATATTTCATTATATTTAACATGAAAATTTATAAATTTCTGCATTGTAATAAATGGAACAACATTTAATACAATTAATAGAATTCCAATTAGTATTATTAAGATTTTTTTTATATCTATATTCATTCTTTTATTTTTTTTATTTCTACTCCCCTTAATACTATAAGCTATAAAAGTTTTATTATCCATCTAGTCTAACCTTTCTTGTGTGATTAATATATTATGATCTTAATATTAAATCTAGGGTCTTGTGTAAGTGATTTATACTATTGCATTCCTGAGCAATATCACAATATTTTCTATACTCATCCATTACTGAATCCCCAGCACCCCACATAGTTTCAACCTCTGGGTTTAACCAAATTAATGTTTTACATTGATCTTGAATCTCTTTCAAGAGCTTACTTTTAGGGTCACCCTCGTTATTTCTAGCATCCCCTAATATAATTACTGTACTTGTACTTTTCACAGTACTTAAGTACTGCTCCTTAAAATCCTTGAAAGCCTGACCATAATCAGTAGGTCCCATAGATATATCAATATCTTCTCCCCTATGGATTTTGTCAATTGCAATTTCTCCTGAGTTGTGTTTAAAAACATGGCTAACCTCAGTCAAATTTGAACAAAGGGCAAAGGATCTTACTTTAAGTAAAGTTTTATTTAAGCTATATACAAACAATAACATAAATCTAGACATATTTTGAACCGAATTACTTATATCGCATATAACAAAAATTTCAGGACGTTGTATTTTTTTATATTTGTATTGAGGAACAAAGATATAACCTTGATATGAACTATTTTTTCTTAATGTTTTTCGAATATCAAGTGTACCACGCTTATAGTTTTTACGTCTTCTAGAATGTAATGCATACAGTTGCTTAGCAAGTATTTGAATAACTCTACTCATATCAGAAGCTTTCTTTTGATCTATCTTTGAGAAGGTAGTATCCCTTATTCTAGTTTCCTCATTAACCCTATCATTAAAATCGTTATGAAGATTATATTGTTGTGATACATAGGAATCTATGTACTCAACTAATTCCCTTTTAGTTTTTTCTAAAAGCATAGTCATTCTTCCGGCTCCAGGGAAGTTATATTCTGCTAGCATCCCTATATCTTGCTCCAAATCTCTAATACCTTTTTGATCCATAACTTTTCTAATATATAGGCCTTGTTGTGTTATACGCTTTAAATCCCTAAAATCAACATTTTGCAAGGCCTTCCTTACTATTGTCATCAGGCCAGCTTTGTCTCCATCTAAAATATTCTTAGATATTTCCGACAACTCTTCTTTAATTTCATCTGAGCTATATTCATTGTAATCATCTAATTGAGATTCAAACATATGAGCAGAAAAAAATAGTTCAAATGACTTTTCAAATATTTCTTTTTCTTCAATTGTCTTAATTAAGCATGTACTAAGTGTGTGCTTAAATGATTCCCGATCACTATAGCCTATTAGCTTAATTGCATTCATTGCAACTATACTTTCTCCTACTGATATTCTTACACCAGATTCTCTAAGGATCGTAAAAAAGCTTTGAAGAATAAATTCCATCCTTTACACCTCAGTTTCTTTTACTGCCTTTAAAGTAATATCCTCAAGCTTAGATTCTAAAGTTGCAACATCTTCTTGGAACTTAAGTATAACACTTAAAGTCTCCCTAACTATTTCAGGGTTAAGCTTATCTATATGAAGTAGTAGTAAAACCTTTGCCCAATCAATGGTTTCTCCAATAGATGGTGCTTTCTTAATTTCTAGCTTCCTAACTTGCTGAATAAATGATACCAGTTGTGTTTTAAGGGATTCTGTAATTTCCGGTACTTTAACCTGAATAATATCGCTCTCAAGCTCTGCTTCGGGGAACGGAATATATAAATGTAGACAACGCCTTCTTAATGCATCACTAATTTCTCTTGTATTATTACTTGTTAAAAACACAAATGGTCGACTCTTAGCTCCTATAGTTCCTATTTCGGGTATAGAAACCTGGAAGTCAGAAAGTATTTCTAAAAGAAATGCCTCAAACTCTTCATCAGCCTTGTCAACTTCATCAATAAGTAGAACTGACCGATTCTCCATTTGAAGAGCTTTTAATAAAGGTCTTGGTTCAAGAAAATTTGGTGAAAAGAATACATCTTCATGTTGATGTAATCTATCCATAGCCTCTGTTAAATTCCCAGCATCGTTAATAATTTTATCTAAGCTATCCTTAAGGATTTGAGTATATAATAATTGCTTACCATATTTCCACTCATAAAGAGCTTTTGACTCATCTAGACCTTCGTAGCATTGAAGTCTAATTAAATCACTTCCTAAATATTTAGCAGTTGTTTTAGCAAGTTCAGTTTTACCTACACCTACTGGACCTTCAACTAATATTGGTTTTCCTAGATTATATGCCAAAAACAACGTAGTAGCTATTGATTTACTACAAATATAGCTCTCTGTTTTATAGCTCTCCATTATTTCTTCTACAGAAATAAATCTTTCATTATTCATTCTCTCAGCTCCATTCAAAAGTTATAACTATTTCATGTTAGAAACATAACTTCTACCTAATTTGTTTTTGTTAATGTTAAAAAGATATTGACCTATTCCTAAAAGATTCTCGATACTTCCAGTCAAATACTTAAGCTCTAAAGATTCAATTATTTCTGTTTCTTTGACCATTTCTTTATATAATTGTTTGAATTTGTGACTGAGTACTCCAAAGGATACTAAAGGTGGATATATGTCAGTTTTAGAATTTTTATCTATTAATAAAGCAATATCATAAGCAATAACCTTAAGTGCTTTTACTAAGGAAACTAATTCTCCTACATCGATTGTTATTTCCTTTTGTATATTTTGATTTTTATAACAATCTATAAAAAGTGAAATTTGCCTTTCCATACCACCTATGTAAAGACCAGTTAAATATAACTCTTCATAGGCTCTCCAGGACTTAACGATTTCCTCATATGCAAAACCTTCTCTACCTAGTATGTTATCACTCAACACCTTGCAATTTTCAAATACTATAGAACAATGGGGAGATGGATTCAAAAACCTCACGTCTATAGGTTCTAAAGTCTTAACCCCTATAGTATTCTTTGTAATAATATAGGCAGTTAAAACTCTTTTATCCTCAATTTCCGTTAATGGAAAAACTACAAATATATCTGCTATTGGCCCATTTGTTAAAAAGTCTTTCCTACCATTTAATATATAATAATCATCGAATCTCTCAACAAAGGTTTTAAAATTCGAAGGCCTACCGCCTGAACCCATTTCACCGTAAGCAAAGGATATTGTAATTTCACCAGTAGCTAACCTTGTTAAGATTTGCTCTTTTTGAACTTCACTACCATGTTTTTCTATTAAAAAATGAGATGCACATAAATGTAGCATCCAGGACATGGCAATTCCTATGCTTATACCATTCTTCACTAACTCTTGTCCAGCAATGACAACAGATAGATGGTCTCTCCCAATTCCCCCATACTTCTTTGAAATATTTAATCCTAATAATCCTTCTTTACCTAATCTGTCCCAAGTGCCTCTGTTAAAGAAAGTAGGTACACAAATATTCTCGCCTAAAGCTAGTTCTCTTTCAATAAAGCTTAAAATTTTAATTTTTAAATTCCTTAAATCTTCCCTTTCAAGCAGAGCACTATACATTATTCACCTCTGAAATAATAAATTTGTGAATAAATTAACTTACTAGTTCTATATTATATCATTTTTTTTCACTTTAATTAAGTCCTATATATCATTATTTAACTCTATTCCCATAATTATAGCAGAATGATAAACTTTATTATGATAAAAAAATCTAGAAATCGAACCTTCTTTTTTGAAACCAAGTTTTTCATATAGCATTATAGCAGACAAATTGTCTTCCCTAACACTTAGTTGAATTTTTGTAAAGCTTGATTTCTTTGCCCAATCTATTAGATAAAGCAATAATTCCCTTCCAATCCCTTTACCCCAATAGTCTTTTAATACACTCACTCCGAACTCCCCTATGTGTTTACATCTTACCATTTCGTTGCCTTGGAAATTTAAATTGCCTACTATTTTATTATTTATTTCTGCAATTAGAAATAACTTATTCTTCGAATTAAGGGATTCAACAATAAAAGCCTCCTCCTTCTCTTGTGTCATAGTGAATTCACCAGGACCAAAAGTTAGAAAGTCAGATTCATAAGAGATTTTATCTATATAATCAATAACTGCTTTTGCATCTTCTTTTGCTGCTTCCCGTATAATAACTTCTAAGCCATCCAAATTAATTTTTTTCATAAGTTACCCTCCAAATAATTAATAATATTTATTTCTACAGAATTTCTTTATTTCCTTTAAGCATGTAAGAATTATAAGAAAGTGAGACTTAAAAGTCCCACCTAGCTGTTGGTTTAATATTTATTTCTTTACCGTTAAATGCATCAATATATATCCGCTGCTTTTTTTGTCAAGTTTGAACTTCAATTCTCCATAGCCATTCATCCGATCTGCCTGAATTATACCTATAATATAAGTTACCATTACCCGATATTTTATTTTGAGGCCCTATACTTTTTTTAGCCTTTTCCTCTGATATTAACATATTCTTATCAAAGTCCCTTATTTCATCTATTAAAAATTCAATATCTTCAATATACTCCTTTGAACTGTATAATACCTCTATTCTTCCATCATCTAATGCAACGGTTGCATTGACATTTAAGTTTGTTATTATAGATTCGTCAATAATTAGGTTATAAACTATAAATAATCTACCATTGGTATTTTGAATTCTTTCTACAGCTACATCATCTATATATAGTATTAAATCTTTAATCCTTTTTCGTGTAAGTTCAATAGCATCATCAACTGAAAAATTAATGTTGGTTATATTATTTTTTTCACTGTCATGTTTAGTAAGCCCTGTTGGATTTACTATAATAGGTAGACATTGAATGAAAAGCGCCATCTAAAGTTAAAGAAATAATAACATCCGCATCAGCTCTTCCATATTTATGTGGCTTCTTAAGGCTTACGTAAACCGTGGGAGTAGGCGGAGAAACACTATACCCATGTCCTGTTACACCAATTAAGCCATATCCCTGACTTTCATAATCTGGAATAAGTATACTCATATAATTTTTTGCGTATTCTATTGCCTTAGCAGAAAATTCATTTAATTTTTCCATATATAGTTGCTCATTATATTCATAATCTGGTATTTTCTAACTTACTTCTTCTCTGTTTGTAGATTCTTCTTGCAATAAAGAATAGTAATTTACATATTTGTTAAAATTTGTAACAAAATTTAACTCAATTTGAACTAGTTTGTTAAAATATGCACTATTAAAATCTAATTCTAAAACTTCCCTATAATACTTTCTTAATATATCATAGTCTCTTAAATATAATTCAAATTCTTCCCTTAATTCTTCAGTCCACCCAGTTTTAATAACTTTATTTATTACTTGCCTACTTAAATAGTTTGATCCTTCACTTACTCTTCGAACTTCAAAATTACTTACATAGCTTTTTTGAGCCCCTAGCATCATAGCAGTTTGGAGCCTTGTCTGTTCATTTTTTATTATATTAAAGTTACTATGAAGGTTAGCAATATCATTTGTAACTAAGGCTTTATAGCCATAATCATTTATTGTTACAACACTAGAATTGGCTACTATATATGTTGAGGATACATCATTCACTTTTTCATGACTTAAAGTTTTTAATGTTGAAAACAAAAAATAATTTAAATAACCACTGATTAAAATAATTGATACTAAAATTCATATAGTTAATTTATTCTTATACATAAATTTGTTCGCCCCCATATACTTAGCCTTTACTTTTATATTATAGACAACTTCTTTATTTGCTGTAAAAGCTAGTTTTTACCTTTTCCTTTATCAGTGCTTCTAAAACTTCCCTATCTTTGTTTAAAAGCTTTAATTTTATTTTATCTTCTATCCCTTTTATATGAATGGTAATAATAAGGTAATTTTTATTGTTTTCTTCCCACTTATATTCCGAAACACTATCCCATAAAAAGTTAAAATGTACAGTATGAATACCTATTGAAGTAATATATCCTCTCTGTAGTCCTCTAAAAAATAAGATAAGGGCTATATATAGATATAAGGCTGAAAGCAAAAAATAATTGATAGCTCCTATAAAGTTATCGATTAACAGCATTCCGTCAAAAGCATCATGTCTATATAGATAACTGTGCAAATTTGACAAATAATCCTTATCAAACATCTTAGATAGAGTTTCCATATAACCGTATTCAGTAAGATAAACTCTTAAACTTAGAAAATTATCATACCAAAAATAAAAGGAAAAGAATGAAATTAACAAAAAAATTACTCCGAAAATTATTTCAGAGTTCAGATCTCTTTGTAAATTCACTAATACAATATCTTTTCTTTTATCTACTTCATACTTGTTTAAGGCTGTACTTATTATTAATCCAGTAGTAACAATAAAATAAAATGCTATTATATATACATACGCCATAGTTAGACCTCTCAATAAATAGTATGAATATAGTATTCTATAATAGATTGTATAATACCTTTTAAATGTATTTTGCAAAGATTGCCATATTTATAAGGACATTAACTTGATTAATCACAAGGAATTTAAATTGTTGATATCTTAATGTTTTTCGAATAATATAGTTAGAGAGGTTAATAGTAGGAGGCTAGAGGATGGGTAAGTTCATTGTATTATCAGTACCAATCTTATTAACTACAGCTATATTTATAACAATTGGTATTTACTCTATTCGAAAGAAAACCCCGATGCATTTTTGGTCAGGTACCACTGTAAAGTCAGAAGAAATATCTGATGTGAAGGCATATAATAGAGCTAATGGAATAATGTGGATTTGTTATGGTTCAACTTATATAATTGGTCTACTATTATCTATAGTATTTGGTAGTAAAATTGGTACAATTATTACTATATTTTCATCTTCAGTAGGTATAATACTATTAATAATTATTTATGGAAAAATATATGATAAATATAAGGTTAAACGATAATAATAAAGTCATGGTTCAATATTCCATGACTTTATTAGTCTATATTTTCTATAACATCTAAAATATCCTTTGGTGAACTGACTATAAAGTCAGGCTTCTCATATTTTACAACATCAATTTTATCAAAGCCCCAGTCTACCCAAATAACTTTCAAATCATTTTTCTTAGATGCTACAATATCTCTTAATTCATCTCCAACATAAATCGCATCGCTATTTTTAATATTATACTTTTTTAGAAAACTTCTAATTACCTTATCTTTTCCAAGTAAGTTACTAGAGCAATATATTTTATTAAAATAATTAATTTCATTTTTTTTAAGAAACTCTCTAATTATATCTTCAGAGTTAGAGGATATTATTGCTAAATTATAACCTTTATTATTTAGTTCTTCTAATAATTCCTTGATGCCATCAAATAATCTTAAACTATCAAGTGCAGCTCTAAATAAACCATAAAAATCTACAGCCCAGAATGGAAGCTTATATGCCGGGACATTAAGAAATTTGCATTTATCCATTAAAGATAGTCCTCTTAGATACTCAATATCTTCCTTCTTAATCTTACTAAAATTATGTTTTGCTGCCATTTGATTGCATACACTAATAACAATGTTTTCTGAATCTGCAAGGGTACCATCAAAATCAAAAATAATATATTTTTTCATAAATTAAACTCCTTAGTTTACAGTTAATTTCTAATGTTTCTCCATTCAGTTGCCAACATACCATATATTATATGACTTACGTAATGATCATTAAGCCATTCAGCATTTCTTACAAAGCCTTCCTTCATAAATCCAAGTCGTTCAGGAATTGCCCTGCTTCTGTAGTTTTGCTCGGCGCATCTAATCTCTACCCTATTTAAATTTAAATGTATTAAGGCATAATCTACAAAAACACTTACAGATTTAGTCATTATACCCTTACCATTATAGTCTTTACCAATCCAATAGCCAATATTAGTTGATCTATTAACCCAATCTATCCTTTGAAATCCAATTACACCTGCTAAATTTCCTTTATACCATATGCTAGTCTGAAATCCATTATTAGACGCAAACTGATTTTTAGTACTGTCTATAAATGCCTCAATATCTTTTACCGATTTAGTTTTGTCAACCCACGGAAGCCATTTTCTTAAATATGACCTATCTGAGTTAACCAATGCCTCTATTTCTATTGCATGAGTGTTATCTAGAATCTTTAACTCAATATCACTGTCTACAGTGTATTTTATCATCTATAACACCACCTCACATTTTATTCTTTAATCAAACCTGTGGTCTTTTTCACCATTCTCTTGATAGATTGTTCATTACTATACAAATCTATTTCACTTAATGGCAACCATTTTAAATTTATGGATTCCTTAGATATTACTATAGTCTCAGTATCATCTGCTTCAATAAGGAATCTTATATCATAATGATAGTGTTCAAGTTCATTCTTCCTTCTAGGAATCAAATGCACATCAACATCAAATATATCCCTAGACAAGACTTTTAAATTTGTTAGCCCTGATTCTTCTATTGCTTCTCTAAGGGCTGAATCTAATATATTTTCATTCTCTTCCGTATGTCCACCTAATTGTAGCCACTTTCCAAGTTTTCTATGATGTGTTAATAAAACCTTGTTCTTATGCTTATCAACTATCCATGTGGAACCTGTTATATGTCCTGATGTATTACCCTTACCAAGAAAAATATCGTTATTACTTAGAAATTCAATTATACTGTTTTTATCTTTTATTTCATCTTCACTGTCTGGATAATACTGATTGATTAATTTGATTAGATCCATTTTATTCATATGTATCACTTCTCCTAGTAATTAATGCTATCTTCAATGCAATTATTCGGATCGAGCCTTATTATATTCCAATTTCCTCTACTATCTTTTATGTACTGAGCTATTTCGATATCCGTTCCATTTGTTAATTCAAAAAACACAATTAAATAAACCTTATCATCTGTTCCTTTGAAATATATTTTTTTGACATACCCGTCTGTTCCGTCGGATAACGCTCCTTTACTAATCCACACCAATTACCATATCTTATGTCAACATTGGCCTCTGCTAAATGCTGCCAGCCATGATATGGCGCACATAAAAAATCTTCACCAAAGTACTTTATATATGCAATCTTATAACCATTTTTTTCTAAAGTTAAATATACATAACCATAGTAGTAAGCAAAATAAGTAAGACCTTTATTTGACCCCTCTATTGTTTCTATTTCTATAAAATATCTTAAATAGTTGAGTTTTTCTGATTCAATAGGAATCTTATGTAATTTAATTAGATTAATATGTCCTATACCCTCATGGGATTTTAAATACTCATCAAAACTTACACTTTCCATATATTTTCGAGAAAAAAATTGTAAGTTATATAAAAAGGGAGTTTTGAATATCCCCCAGACTTAGCTTCTGTTAAATTTTCACCATGCTTTATTATATTAAAGTAGTTAGTAATTATAGCTTTAGGCGTTGACATTAGTATTTCTGGAACAACTATATCTTTTGGTTTTTTATCCCAATAATCAAAGAAAAATTCTGAAGTAACCTTACCCTCGTTTAAAGAAGGTAATTTTGAAGGACGAAAATATTTTTCATTAGTATTTGAAGTGTTTTTCAATGTTGAAAATACTTCTGCATCATTATAGGCGCCAAATAAAGACTGCTTTTCTATGAAACCACCCATTACAATACTAGTTTCATTGTTAAATAGTCTTATTCCGAGAAATATTACTATAATTATAATTACAAATAGCAAAAGAGTAAATATAATTAACCTTTTTTTCTAAAAAGAATAATCATCTATTCTTCCTCCCATATTGGATACCTTCTTTTTAAATTATATGACTATGAGTCTATTGCAATATTAATTTTTTATTAGTTGTTAATAAATTAATTATTTGAAGTAGTTGGATATTAGTGGTAAAATATTCTTAATCTAAAAAAAGTTTCAAAAAACGACAAATTATGTACTTTAATAACTTTAAAGGGGATATATCATGTATTATAAATCTATGTCCGATTTCAAAATTAATGAAAAAGATATATCAGCTAATTGTAAACTACTCATCTTAATAGCTGAAAATACACAACATACCGAAATATTTAATCTATTTCAATATTTAGATAGTCTAGGAATTGAATATATGGGTGGTATTTTCCCAAGCGTAATATATAAAGACAATTATTATAATAGCGGCTTCATCGTTAAATATTTTTATAACATTGAATTTGCTGAAATTCTATCAATGGATTCAGAAAATGTAGAGATTCCAGTTTACAATAAAAAAGAAATTAGCTCTTTAATACTTGTTGATGGTCTATCTCCAAATATAAAGGACTTCCTGAATCTACTGTTCACTAATTATACTGACACAATCAAATATTTTGGTGGTGGGGCTGGTTCACTAAAACCTAATAATCTACCACCAATATTTCATAAAGGCAAGTTCTATGAAAACTCTGCTCTTGTAATTCTACTGGAAACAGATGTGGAGTTATTTATAGATCATGGTTGGGATAAGATGGACGGGCCTTTCTTAGTAACATCCTCTCAGCTAAATATATTGAAAGAAATAAATTGGCAAAGTGCCCTTTCATTCTATGAGGAAATTATTTTTGAAAAGACAGGATTAAAATTAAACGAGAATAATTTTTTTGATGTTACAAAGGCCTTTCCATTGGGTATTGAAAATGAAGATGAAAATATAATTGTGAGAGACCCTTGGAAAATTGTTGATGACGAAGATATTCTTTGTGTTTCTGATATACCAAACAACTCTACTATTTATATTCTAAATGGTGATGCCATAAGTCTTCTAAAAATTTCAAAACGGGTTCGTATACAAAACCGAAAGAGTAATAGTTTGCTATTTGATTGTGTCTCCAGAGCATTGTTTTTAGAAAAAAACTTTGATATTGAATTGTTAAATATATCTAGTCAAAC
The DNA here is from genome assembly GCF_018141405.1 of Serpentinicella alkaliphila. Lineage (NCBI taxonomy): Bacteria > Bacillati > Bacillota > Clostridia > Peptostreptococcales > Natronincolaceae > Serpentinicella > Serpentinicella alkaliphila. The sequence continues at coordinate 2,549,160 of NZ_CP058648.1, read as the reverse complement.
CAAAAATGACGTTATTGGAGTTTTATCTATAGGAGAAATTTCTACTACCACTAAAGGTAAATTAGCTTTTTTAAATAAAACACTAGTTTACTGTGAATTTGACTAAAATTGCTGGAGGTATAACAATGACGGAAAGTAATGAGTATCTAGAAGGTTCCATTAATATTCTTTTAATATCATCCGCTATTGATGTAAGACGTGAAATAAGTAATATACTATTAAAAACATATGATAATACATTAATTACTAATAATATTATTGATGGACTAAAAATTCTAAAGGAACATATAAATTCTTTAAACATAATCGTATTAAATATTCCTGCTGATGAAAAAGAAGACTATTTTAATTTAATTACTATGATAAAGGATTTAAGACATGACTTGGAAATATACGCAATTATTAATGAAATTGATTTATCATCAATCATTACATTAGCCAATAGTGGCATTTCAAAACTAATGACTGGACGCTTTAACTCTATTAAATTTATAAATGATCTGAAGGAGATTTCTTCTAGGATTGCTAGACACCAAATATTCGGTAAATACATAAATATCTATGAGGATACAACTACTAAACTACCAAACAAACTAAAACTATCTAAAGATATTAATTTAAACGAAGACTATTATTTAATAATTATTAACGTTGATGGTTTTAGACAGATCAATGATTGTTTTGGTGTTGAGGCTGGGGATTTTATTTCTTTAGAGGTTTCAAAAATTTTATCTCGATATGTAATTAACAAATTTTTTAGGCTATACAAGATACAGATAGACGAATATGCCCTTCTTATAACAAACAAATACAATAGAATTGATTATAATAAACTAGTAACTAGAATAGTAAATGATTTAACAAATAACCCATTTATCTATGATAACAGAGAGATCTACTATAACGTTTCTGCCGGTATAGCAACCTCACAATATGGGAATAAAGATTTAATAAGAAATGCAGGTTTAGCTTTAACTGTAACAAAAACTAATAAATCCATTTATACAATGTATGACGAATCAATAGAAACCCATAAGAATACTGAATCAATATTTTGGTTAAATGAATTAAAAAAAGCAATAACTAATGATTATGTAGTGCTATATTTCCAACCCATAGTATCTAATACTAGTGGGAAAATCGAATATTTAGAGGCTTTGATTAGAATTAAAAAAGAAGATGGCACATTATATTTTCCAAACGAGTTTATTAATATTTCTAAGCAGATTAGATTATATAATCAGCTTACAAAAATCGTATTAACAAAGGCTATTAATGTGGCAAAAACTTATAATTGTAATATCTCTATAAATTTATCCTTTGAAGATATTATTAACGAGGACACTCGGGAGTTTATATTAAATGCACTAACTGATGAAAATATAAATAAGAGAATCAAATTTGAGTTGACTGAATCTGAGAGTATAACTAATTACGAGCTAATTTCAAGTTTTATAAATGATATTAACGAAAGAGGAAGTATGATTGCCATTGATGATTTTGGGTCAGGTTACTCAAATTATTACAATATACTTAGATTAAATATTAACTACCTAAAACTTGATGGAAGTCTAATTAGAAATATACTAACTGATAGCTATGGACAGGCTATAATAAAATCAGTTGTTGAATTAACTAAACAATTAAATATTAAAACTATTGCTGAGTACGTTTATAGCGAAGAAGTTCATCAATATGTTAAGGAACTTAAAATTGATTACTCACAAGGTTATCATATTAGTTATCCTTTAACCGAAGATGAATTGATTAACTACCTTGAGAAAAATAAAGGTCTATATTAGTAAAACTAAAAGACTAGAAGATTTAATTTAAATCCTTTAGTCTTTTTTAATTCAAAGTCATATTTTATTTCTGTGTCTAATACAACCAAACAAATAACATCCACCTAAGATTCGAGGTATGAATTCAATTGAGGGCCTATACCCAATTTTTATTTTTTCATATATATCCGATATACTATCAATTTCTTCCCTATAGCTACTAATTAATTCATTAGTTTCTCTTTCAGAATAATAATCGTACTCCCTAAGTTCTTCAATATCCTTTTCTTTTTCTAATATATATTGTTTAAGTATGTCATCGGCCCTTTGGATTTTTGAAACCTGTAATAAAGAATATTGATAATAGCTTATAAAGTCTCCTGCCCCATATTCCATAGCCCGTTCAAAGCAGTCATTAGCTTTAACATAATTCATATTTTCATAAAAAATTTCCCCGATTTCTACAGGCATCACTTCAGAGAAAATATAAAGTTTTCCTGAATCTAAAAATTCATTAAATTTAATACACAATTGCTCTGCTACTTCCTCTGAATCGTCCCTTCTTCCATTTCTAGCTAAGGCAAAGCCATAGCTTATTAGGGTTTCAGTTACTTGTAACAAATTCAATGACTCCTTAAACCAATTTATCGAGTCTTCTATTTTACCTAATCTATACGCAGCTACTCCTAAATTATTTAGAATTATATGAGTCGGATTAATTTGTACGGCCTTTTTTAAATAATATTCTGCCTTCTCAAAATTATTTAAATCAATATATGCTTGTCCTAAAAGAGCATATGGAAGTTCCGATGTTGGTTCCATATTTATTGATCTTTCTAGTAGCTCAACTGATTTTTGTGAATCATCATATTCATATAAATAAAAATAGGCTAAATTATTTAGAGAATATACAGTAGGATTTAAAAAAACAGCTTGTTTAAACATTTTATATGCTAAATCCAAATTATTAGTTTCAATAGCTAATATTCCACATAAATTAATTAGACCTAGATCCATTGGATTCCATTTAAGCTTTTTTTTAATTTTATACATTAATCTTTTGGCTGCTTTTAAATATTTAAATGGCTCCCTATCATTTTCCATCTTTATTTTTAGCTTTTCTATATGTTGTTCTAGTTTCATAATTCCAGATTTCTACCTCTCTTTAAGCTAAGCTTTCACTTCTATATTTTTTATATTTATTCTTTACTCTATTCCATTTATATAGGGAGTATAGAATGCTTCCAATTGAATATACAGCTGTAAATATAATTGCCCTAGCACTGAATTCTGTTGTAAAGTATTCTGCTACACTCATACCTACCCTATAATACATAAATACCCCTACAAAAAACCTAAATTGAATCTTTTCTAAGTTGATTTAATATATATGACTTTTTACATTTCCTCTAAGGGTTTGCCATTCAAATGTAATGTAGTCCTTTTTTAATGCTTTTTTAATGTCTCTTAATTTTTGAGTATTTACTGTGTTCATCTTTCCTCTTAACATACCATTACCTTCTTTCAAAAGCTTTTAGATTCATTTTCCATTCAATGCTACTAATTAAAATACCACCTAAGCTGAGAATTTATGTTTTAATTATAGTTTTATATATGAAGTATTTATAGTTACAATATTTTCATGTAATTTAAAGATTGTAATAAATTAAAAATAACCGTCAGTCATTTTACGGCTATTTTATTCAATTTACCCATTTTTAAATGTTTATTTATTATTTATCAACAAATCTAATTACTAACACATCTTCTTTATATAGTTTTTAATACTTTGAAATTCCACTGACACTAGGAATACTAAACCGAATAGAAGTATTGCTAATAAGGTCCACATAATATTTTGGTATTTAATTATTGTATTTATAATCGAGTAGGAGGTAGATAATTATTTTATCTACCGACCTCTCACACTACCAAGCATACCGTGTAGATTTTGTTAAGCTCTTGTGCTATCGTATAGAACGGCATTTTATGTGCAACTCAATTGACAAAATCTATTTGAAATAAATAAAGGATAAACATCAAGTAGTTGACTAAATTCTTGTCAACCTATTTAATGGTTATCCTTTTTATGTTATTATTACAGTCTATATTTATTTAGAAAGAAAGACAGAAGTCTCCTCTACCACAATTCAACTTCTGTCCCCATAAAACAATATTATGATAACTCTAATTACAGATAAAATCAATACATTTAATCAAATTTCATATAATAAATTTCTTGATACTATAAACCTCTACCAATTATCTTGCTCCTGTACCTTGTCTGGTCCTTTATTAAACATGGTTACTATAACCGTTCTATTAAGACACCCGAAGGTTTCATTACACTGTCCATTTTGCGCATGAAATGTAAACGCCGTGGCAAGACGCATGCCATATTCCCTAAGTTTATCGTTCCTTACTCCCAAATACTTCTTAATGACCATATATCAATTATAAGAGCATATATTTCCAATGATTCATTTGAATCCATTATGACTACCAATGAATATATAGATGAAAGTAACATCAGATATGTTATCAGTATGTATTTAAGGTACTGGAAGGAAGCTCTTCTTTGCTTTCGGATTTTCTATTGCCGATGATATCGTATCCATCATAAGACACTGTCTTTCTACATTCAAACGGCAGTTTATGCAGATTAAATGCATACCAAATATTATATTTACATAAAACCACATAAGCCTGTTTTACCATTTGTTTTTTATATTCTAAACTCTAAATATACTTTAAATAGAAGGAGGATTTTAAAGATGAATGATGAAGCAAGAAGAAATATTGCGCTTTTTAGATACGGGATCATCGCTCCAATAGTAAGTGGAACCTACGATGAAGATAAAAGTATAAAAGAGTTTTTTTCTGATACGGCTAAAAAAACCTATACCAATCCAAGAGGTGAAGATACAAAAATTTCTGCCTCAACTCTTGAACGGTGGTACTACAGTTATAGGCAAAGTGGCTTTGATGCCCTTATTCCACAACGAAGGCGTGACACCGGACACCCAGAAAAATTGACGAAGATATAATGGAGCAGGTTCGCTTTCTAAAAAGGAATACCCACGAATACCTGCAACTTTAATACATCAGAAGTTAATTGATAATGGCATATAAATAAAGGTGATATATCTCTCTCCACAATCAATAGATTTGTAAATCAAATTAAAATTGAAAATAAATATACAGGTAACAAAGATATGAGGCGATATGAAAGAGCCCACATAAATGAAGTATGGTGTGGCGACAGTAGTGTTGGTCCTTATATTAAAATAGATGGAACAAAAAAACGCACCTATATCATTGCACTACTTGATGATGCTTCAAGATATATTGTTGGAATTGATATCTTTTTTAATGATACCTTCATAAATCTTATGTCTATCATGAAAACAAATTTGTCACAAGATTTGGAAGACCAAAGATTTTAAATTTTGATAATGGATCATGCTATAAAAATAAACAGATGGAACTTCTAGTTGCAAGGATAGGTTCAACCATAAATTACTGTGCTCCATACACTCCAACCAGTAAAGCGAAAGTAGAAAGGTGGTTTAAAACATTGAAAGATCAATGGATGTCTCGGCTAAACATGAGTGATTACTCATCTATTGCTTGAACTTCGTGAAGCCTTACTAAACTATGTTAATCATTATAATCAGAGCATACATAGTTCTCTTAACGGGTTGTGCCCCCAAGATAGGTTCTTTAATGAATCATATCTTATAAAAAGATTACCTGAAGAGTTGATTGAAACAACATTTCTTCTTGAGTACGAGAGGCGTGTATCTGCCGATAACGTAGTAATGATAGATGAAATTGAGTATGAAGTCTTATCGTTATTCAAAACAGAAAGTTACCTTAAGGTATTCACCTGACCTTAGTAAAATCTATGTAGTTGACAAGCATACCGGTGAACTTACGGCTATAAAACTGTTAAATAAGCAGGAAAATTCACTGATAAAAAGAGAAAAAGTAAAATTTACGGGAGGCAAATATTAAAATGATCGATTACATTAGCAGATATGGGCTTGACTTTAACCCATTCATAAAGAACACAAAAGATATCGTAGTGGAGACATCTGAATACAATGAAATAATCTACAGGCTTAATTATCTTTTAAACAATAAAGGTTTCGGAGTAATTACAGGTGGTCCAGGACGGGGTAAGACTACGGCAATTAGGAGTCAAGGTTAATGGGCTTAATAACTCTTTATACAAGGTTATATATACTTCACTGTCAACACTTACAGTGAGTGAGTTCTACAAACATCTGTCATCAGAACTAGGCCTTGAGCCAATGCATAAAAAAACAGACAACTTTAAAAATATACAAGCAGAAATAAACAGGTATTCCATTGAGAAACGTATAACCCCAGTAATAATAATAGATGAAGCTAACTACATCAACAATGCTGTACTTAATGACCTTAAAATGCTTTTTAATTTTGATATGGATTCAAAAGATAGAGCCGTAGTTATTCTTGTAGGCTTGCCTCAGCTTAATAATACTTTAAGATTAGTTGCTAATGAACCATTAAGACAAAGAGTTACTATGAACTATAATCTCGATAGTCTCAGCAGAGAAGAATCACTTTCTTATATAAAAGGAAAACTTTCGGGTGCAAAATCTACTTTGGAAATCTTTAACGCCAATGCACTAGAAGCTATAATAAATGCATCAAATGGTATACCAAGACTTATTAATAAGATATGCAATTCAAGTCTTATTATTGCTAATAGCAAAAATGCCAATATAGTAGATTCTGACATAGTAATGCTTGCAGTAAATGAAATTGAATTAGGATAATAATAAATCCATGGATGTCTTTAAAGATGTTCATGGATTTAAGCGAAATAACATATAACTTAACCTTATTTATTGTGATTATGTTCCATTAAGTACGTTGAATAATGTAAAGATTGGTCTTAAAGTAAACATTAAATAAAACGAAGAAGTTAACCGCATTTAATTTGAAGAACAACACTATCGCCTGTTGTATCATTCGGTCTAGCACCGTAGGTATCCCTAGTAATCTTGTTCCTCCATCAGGTTTCGGTATTTCTACTCTCCTAACGGGGGAGGGAATATACTTTCCTTCTAGTAACCTTGTCTTTATATTCAGCCAATGATTGACGACAAATCCACGAAGTTCATCGTATCTCATGCCGTCAACACCATGACTTCCTTTATTGGCAATTACTCGTTTCATAGCCATTAACATATTATCTCTGGCTAGAATTCTATCGAGTAGGTCACTAGTATCAACTAATCCATCGTTTTCTCTTTCTCTCTTTGAGTTTCCAAGGACATCACTCAGCGCCCCTTGATTACCTCGAAGTTCCACTTCTACTTGCTCAAGGCGACCTATATATTTAGTTGTCTGCTTTCTCTGTGATTGTTCTAAGTCTTTCAAAGTTGAAAACCTCCTAACGTTCAGTCCTTCACTTAAAGGTTCATGACCCTTTAGCTAATATGACCTCTGCTGACTTCTCATGATAAATCTTGTTTCAACCATGTTTCGAATTTCATCTTCACATGTCCATGAGACCTCCCCAGGTAAGAGCGTGCACTTTCACACCATGTAACCGCCACATTTACTCTTCAAGTTTCGGGTAGTTATTGGACTTTGGTTTGTTGCGCAACCTCATCCACTCGAATGAGCCTCGAATGTGATTCGTGTACCTCGGTTCGGTGCTTTGCCTCCAGCTTCCTTCAGATTCCACCTCACGATGGACACCCTTGCTCTTGGCTAACGGTTGGCACTACCAGCCCCCGTACTGGACTTTCACCAGCAAGTTCACGCCCATGCTGGGCGCACACAAAAGAATTGATAAGCAATATGCTTATCAATTGAATGGGGGGGTTGGGGGGTTATATATATCTATTAGATAAATAACCAATTATTGTAATATTAAACATATTTTTAGTAATTATTTTAAAATCGATTCAGCTAACATTATTTAAAGCATATAGAGAACTTCTCTGGAACCTCCGCCTATTGGCATTCTATTTATAAAACGTTCTATAGTAATCCAATATATCCATCCTGGATGTACATTGAGCTGTGTAACATGAAATACATTCATTCCCGTTCTTTCTGTTCCATCTAGCCTCATTCTATATAAGTCTCCACCCGGAGGACTTTGTACTGTATAATATATAAAGTCTCCAAAGACGTTTAATTCATAAACTAAATCATTAGATAGCCTAGTTGGATTAGTTCCAGTTATTGTTGCTCTATAAATCATTTCATCTAAAGGATTTTTGTAGTGCATCCAATTCCCATGAACTGATAACATAAGTGTAGGAAACTCAGTAACTCTCTGTCTATCTGTACCGTCAATTCTTAACCTGTATGCCCGAGCTTGATCACTTATATTTGAATAGTACACCCAATCTCCAACTACATTTATTGATGATGAGTGATCATTGTTTAATTTCATTCTACCTGAACCATCTAAGTCTAATTCTATATAAGGAATAGTTATCGTTAACATTTTGATAATATATCCATTCATTTACAACTAATATAAATCCAACGTTTTCGCTAGTTGGTGGCGTTGGATTAAGACCATCAGTTCTCCTTCTATATAATCTTCCATTATCTAATCCGTGCCTATAATATACCCAATCCCCTAAAACATTTATATAGCTAGGGTCATCTTCTCCTAACCTTTCAATAACAGATCTATCCAAGGTAGTTCTAGTTAGGTCTCTTATTAGAGGATTGCCAGGTCTATGTCTTCCAAAGTATACATAATTCCCTTGTTGTGCTGTAAATCCACCACTTCTTATATTTTCAGTTGTGTTACCTCTACCTACAGGTGTCTGCTCTTCTAATCGCCTTTTTAATAGTTCATTTTCCGCTTGTAATTGTGCTATTCGTTCTCCTATAGTAAAATAGTCCGTCGTTACATACATTATTTGAGCTGCATCATCCCAAACTACTCTAGCTCCTACTCTTCTAAATTCTGCAATAGGAACATATAGGAATGGAAATTCTGCACCTGTTGGTTGAAAATTCAAAACTGGGTACAACCCATCATTAATATTTACTCCATTTACTAGAACTTGTATAACTATAACCTACTTTTAATTAATAATTACTAACGTAGCTCTAAGGTCTATATAAGGATACGCTACCGCCACCTCCGATTGGAGTTTTATAAATAGTTCCGGACCCAGAAATCCAATAAATCCAACCCGGATGAATATTTAATTGAGTGATATTATCTGGCAATCTCATATAGGTCTTTTCAGAACCATCAAGCTTCATCCTATACAAATCACCACCCGGTGGGTTTTGTATTAGATAATAAATATAATCTCCAAATACGACAAATTCGTATATCAAATCATTAGATAGCCTTATTGCATTTGTTCCATCTATGGAGGATCTATAAAGCATTTCATCATCAGCCCTCCTATAGTACATCCAGTTTCCATGTACGGATAACTTAAAGGCTGAAAAATCACTAATTTTCTGTCTACCTGTGCCATCAACTCTAATTTTATACATTCTGCCTTGATCGTCAATATTTGAATAATATATCCACTCTCCTACTACATTCACTGAACCAGAGTAATCATTATTGATTTTCATTCTACCCGTTCCATCTATCCTTATTCTATATAATGTGAAGTTATCATTGACGTTTAAGTAGTAGATCCATCCATTCACAACTAATACGTTAAAAACCGGCTCATTCGTAAGTGGTGTTGGATTTAAACCTGTAATACTTCTTCTATACAATCTTCCATTATCCATTCCATGTCTATAATAAACCCACTCTCCTAATACATTAATATAAGATGGGTCATCTTCACCTAATTTTTGCTCTATATTATTATCCAATGTATTTCTTGTTAAGTCCCTTATTAATTGAATTACGATACGGTGTCTCCCATAATAAACCCAATTCCCTTGTTGTGCTGTAAAGCCGCCATTCCTAATATTATCCGGAATATTGCCCCTAGCACCGGGCGTTGTACCCTCTAGTTGTCTTCTTAGCTCCAAGTTTTCAGCTTCCAAATGAATTATTCTTTCTCCTAATATATAGTAGTCTGTGGTTACAATCATTATTTGAGCTGTATCATCCCAAACTACTCTTGCTCCAACTCTTCTAAACTCAGCTATAGGTACATATATAAATGGATACTCTGCACCTGGGGGCTGAAAATTTAGTACATGATACAACCCAGTGTTTATATCCACACCGTTAACTAATATTGGTCTGGTTGCTGTATATGCTATCACTGGAACATATTGTCTAGATTGACTAATTTCAATTTTATAATTATGTTCAACTTCATTATTAGTCTCATCAAATACACCTGTTATACTAGATGTCCCTGCACCTCCTAATAAGAGTTTCAAATATGCATTCTCTGCCTCTAAGGTTCTTACTCTTTCTTGCCTTTGGGCGTAATCTGTTGTTACAAACATTATTTGCCTAGCCTCATCCCAACGTACCATAGCACCAACCCTTCTAAATTCTGCTATTGGTACGTATATGTATGGAAACTCTGCACCTTGAGGTTGATAATTTAGAACAGGATATAGGCCTGTATTAATATCCACTCCATTTACAATAATGGGTCTTGTGGCTGTGTAGGCTGTCACTGGCCTATATGCCATTTGATTAGTATTAATTTCTTCAAACTTATTATCTGTGTAAACATTTATTCCTGTCATCTTCTGAATTGGAATATAAAGTTGTTGCCCTAGAGTCAAAATCGGGCTCTCAAGCATATTAATTATCATTAATTTATCAATTGTTGTATAATGTTCCTGAGCAATTGAATATATTGAATCTCCTGATTTAACTGTATAGACTTTACTATATTGTATGGTCATTGATATCACACTCCCTTTATTAAATTAATACTACATAATATTCAATTTAATAAAGAGTTGTTAAAATAAAAAAAGACCATCTGATTAAAATGGCCTTGTATAACTATAATTCTACTTTTCGTTCATATATAACTGATGTTATATAAAATATTACACATGAAATTAATAATATAACAGTTGAAGCAGTTAAAAACTCAAAGGACGAAATATGATTAATTTGAATACCCGGTTGCTCTACTCTTACAACTCCATTACTAAGGGCATTAAATGATATTTCAAGTATCTTTGAAACCACATAATTAGTGACTATAAAGGCTAAGAAAGTTACTACTCCAGAAAATTTCTTAACTATCTTACCAATATGAACGCTAAAAATTGCTATTATGAGATACATAATATAGCCTAAAATAATTAGAGTAGCGTACATAAATGCAATTTTTACAAATTGAGCGTTAATATTTAAATCCATCATTCTAAGCATCGGTAGTCTAAAAAATAGTATAGCTGTAAAGGGTGTAGCAACTATTAATAGTAGTATAAGTCTAGTTATTAGTGATAGAAGCTTTGATAAAAGCACTAACATTCCTGAGACTGGCAAAGACATCATTAAATAAACAGTATTCTCCTTCCATTCGCTACTTATACTGGAAAAGGCCCTTATAAAAATACTTAGGGGTATAAACATTAATAGTACCCAGCTAAATCCTAAGGATACCTCTAATGGCCAGCTCGTTTGTGCTTTGTAATATAAAAAGAGATTTCCAAGTGCTATTATACCTAAAATTATTAGACTTTCATTTTTAGCAAGCATCAAATCCTTTTTAAATAAAGTTCGGAACATTCTACCTTTAGAAATCTCCATGTTGGTACACCCCTTTCATTAATTCCACAAGAGACATTGTTCTTTCATTTCTTAAGGACTCAGCATCTCCCTGTAATATAACATTTCCATTTTTTAAAAATACCACATCGTCAACTAACCCTTCTATTTCCTGAATTTCATGGGTAGAGATTATAATAGTTTGTTCCCCTGCACTATAGTCAGAAATTATTGTTTCAATTATTTGTTCTCTAGTCAATATATCAATACCAGAGAGAGGCTCATCTAATAGTACAATCTTAGCGTCCCTTGAAAATGCTAGTAATAGCTTTACCTTAGCTCTCATACCCTTTGAGATCTTCTTAATAATCATATTGGGCTCCAATTGTAGAAATTTCATTAGTTTTAAGTTCTTATCCTCATTCCAATCATCATAGAAACCTTTCATAAAGTTATTCGCATCTCTAACTGTCATCCAAGAATATAGATAGTCTATTTCTGGAAGATATGCAATTTGTTTTCTTGTCTCTATTGATGGATTTTTACCATTAATAAGAACTTCACCTGTGTCAGGTTTATTTAATGATGCAATCATTTTTAGTGTAGTAGATTTACCAGAACCGTTAGGCCCTAATAATCCTATAATTTTACCTTCTGGATAGGTAACAGTAATATTATCTAAAGCTTTTACATTTCCAAATTTTTTCGTTACGCCCTTAAATTCAATCATTTAAGCCCCTCCTCATTTATTTTTATTTGCCACTGCTTTATTAAATTTATAGTCTTTTCATCGCTATATCCTATAGATTTCATTTCCATTAAAAAACTTCTCATAATTTTTTCAGCCATCTCTTCTTTTATCTCTTCTAACATTTCAGGGCGGTTACAAATAAATGTCCCTTGACCCCTTAAAGTCTCCACTAAATTCATTATTTCCATCTCCCTATATGCTCTTTGCACAGTATTTGGGTTTACTTTCATTTTTTGCGCATACTCTCTTTGTGAGATTATCTTATCACCAATTTTTAATTCTCCACGAATAAGCTGCTTCTTTACTTCATCAATTATCTGTAAGTATATAGGTTTAGAGTTGTTAAACTCCATTTTACTCACCTCACTTTGTTATATATAAGTAGTGCACCAGTTCATTAGTACACTATTATTATATACCAATAATTTAAATTTAGTCAACATATAAATAAAATAATAATTTTTATTTTTTTAATAGTTCAACATCCATAAGTGAAACTTACTGGTCCATTATGCTTATTGTTAGTTTACAGAGAAGTTCACCATACTTAATTTCTCTTTTATGGTTTTAGATGCTTATATACAATGATATAATTTCATGTAAAGAATAAAAAAAGGGGTGAGTACAATAAATTTACAACCTGTGGAGACAGAAAGGCTAATTTTGCTTCCAATGAGTTATAATATGATTTGTGGCTTAGTAAATGGGGATAATAGGGAGTTGACAAATTTCGGGTTAAAATGTGGAGAAGAATGGCCACGCCCAGATACTTATGATATTATGAAATTTCTCTCTATATCCATGAAGAAAAAACAAGAACCCTCTGGATATGAGATTTGGTTAATTGCAAAAAAAGATGGTAAGGTAGTCATAGGAAATGCTGGATTTACAGGTCCCCCAGACGCAGATGGTAGAATAGAAATTGGTTATGGTATAGTTTATAGTGAAAGAAATAAAAGATACGGATATGAATCAGCTAAAGCATTAATCGACTGGGCAAAAGCTCAGAATAATGTAAAAAAAATATGTGCAAGCGGTGTATTAGTAGACAACTATGCTTCTATCCGCATATTGAATAAGGTTGGAATGGAAGAAATTAGCAGAGATGAAAATGGCATTTATTTTGAAATGATAGCCGGGCATGTAATAGGATTAGAACTCTAATTAGCTATTAATTTTCTATTCGCATTTCTATGCCACATAACTATATGTTAAGCTTTTCTGTCAATTTTAATATTTATCTCTATTCATTAAGAACTTAATATTGAAATTTACTATTGAGTTAACTTCTATGATAAATTTAAAAAAGGCAAATTATCTAGTATAACTTGCCTTTTCTATAAATTTATATATTATAAATATTTGTGTTTTTTATCAATGGACAATGATATTAGTTAAGAACTATAACTCTCCATTCGTCTTGCACTTTTGCAAGTTCGATCGGTACATATCCATTCTCATTTCCATTATTATCATAAGTATAAACATCTAACTTTAACTCTTCCCTACCAAAGCATTTTATTTTATCTTCGATAGATGGTTTTGTTATGGTCCATGAATTAACCTCATCTCTATTTATAAACGAAATAAAACCTTGAAGATTTTGTTCATTACCTAGAAATAAGTTTGAATTAATGTTATTTTCTCTAGCTTCACCTATAAAGCTTTCAGCGATAGAATATGGGACCATATACACTCTATTAACATAACTAAATACTGATACAGAAAAAATAGTGATAGTAAATATTAATATCCAACCTCTTATTTTCATGTCCATCCCCCCTAATAGTCAATTTTATTAACCCGTAATGTATAATATTCTCTATACATAAAAGGAATCCTTCTAGTTTGTTAATTTTTTATTACTCTTTGTTATTTTTTTATCTAGTCTAACTATCCTTATATATGTTTTCTACTATTCTCTCAAAGAAACCTAATACTATACTGAATGCATTCCCAATTCTAGAAATACTTAAACCTTCTTTACCAGTAAATGTAACATTAATACTTGACTTATGTTTTACAATAATTGTAGAAACTATTAAAGATTTTATTACTATCCCTATTATGTAAGGGCCACTACTACCAGCTATTTGAGGCAGTATTGGAAAAAAGCCAGTTGAGAAATTTATACTTGTATGAAACATACCTGCTATTAATACACTCCCTTTAGTATGAAAGAAGATCCAAGTAAATATAAAAGTAGAAGCAATCAAATCTATAAAATATAAAGAAAATGATATATTAGATTGAGTAGTATTAGAAATTAGAAATAGTGGGATATGCCAGATTGCCCACGCAATACCTACAATAATACTTGAAATTAACCAATTACATATAGTGAGTAATTTTGGAAGTAAAAATCCACGCCATCCAATTTCTTCACCTAGTAAAAATATAAACTGAATAAATAAAGCTAATGTTAGAATAATTAATAGATAAATAGGACTAATTATGTTTGAAAAATTTATATACTTGCTTATATAATAATCATTAAATATTGGGTGTTGTCCACCGAAGGAAGTATTAATATATATCGCACATAGCCATATTAGAGGTTGTAAAAAAAGTGCAATAACATACCACTTTAACTCAAACTTCCAAATGAAAAGTCTTCTGCTCAACTCATTTAGTCCTGATAATCCATCAAATACAAATGTAACTACTATAGCTGCCAGTGCAGGACCAAAACCCCCTAAAACTTCAATCGTCGGGGGTATATTTAAATTTATATAGTTATTTTCAACTAATATTTTTAGAATGAAATATGACCAACTCAAAATATAGCTAAGTACGATAAATAATAAAATATTGAATCTAATTTTATTCTTATTTTCTACTACTCCATTTTCCATAGAAACACCTCTCAATTATGTTTCTCTACGAAGGTATTTTTTATTAGCCTAATTATTTTAATCTTAATTTTAACAGGGTTTCTCCTAGTTTATGATTATTATACCCAATCCACTTAATTTCACCGTTGTTTGTATCAGTATACTTATATATCCTATAAATCTTCCATAAGACTCTTGAATAAAGTTAGAAGTGACTAAAAAGTAAACCCTTGGCTATTCCCTGTTGGAATATTTATAGCATATAGCCTTTCTTCAATTTTCGGTTCCCCAAATAGATAATAAGACCTACTTTCGCTATTTAAAACAATCTTTATGTCCTCTAAAGCCTCATCTGTAAATGAAGCGTTATAGTTAAATTCACCTTCTGTAAAATCAGTTTCTTTAAGATCCCCTTTGTTAAACCCTAAATCCCATAAAGTATATTGACTATTAGAATAAATATTTACTTGTATAATATCAATTTCTTTAAGTCAGCAGCAGGGTTCATTAGGTATATCCATGTAAAGGCTGCTATAAGTAATATGCCCGATAATAAGTATAGTTTCTCCCTTTTTAAAATATAGTTTAATATATTATTCTATTAATAAATTATCTCTCCTTCATAAATATAAATAAAAACATGGCTTAACCATGTTTTATTTAATAATGCATTTTTATTGATGGAATTACTATTCTTTGCCCTACAACAATCATAGAGCTTTGACTTAAATTATTTCTATCATATATCTCTTGAAGACTAACTCCATATCTTAAACCAATATGCCACAGCGTATCACCACTAACAACAGTATGAGTTATTTCTACAGGAACTATAATCCTTTGACCAATTTGCAAAATAGATTTTTCATTTAAATTATTTCTTCTGTAAATACTTGATAAACTAGATTTATATCTATTACTTATACTCCATAGACTGTCCCCTCGTACTACACTATGACTCACTTCTATTGGAGGTGTAAGTCTATCTGGGTCAGTTATTGGAAGGATTAAAAGCTGATTTACATAAAGACTATTTGTTTTTAGATTATTAAATTTTTGAACATCCTGAACTGTCGTTCCAAATTTATTGCTTATTTCCCACAGACTATCCCCACTTACAACATTATAATAAATATAGTTAGAGGGTAATATTGTTCTAGGTGCTAATTGGTTATGGTATTCTTCAAGCTTTACGAACCGATACCCTAAATTTCTTAAACGAGGTAGTACTTCAATAAGGCCGTCAGCTATATCACTTTCAGGTCTATTCATATGATATAGGATTATAGAGCCTGGTGTTGAATTCATAGCAGAATTTATTATTTGTTGCTTATTAAATGTTGCCCCTGCATCCCCAAGTACATTATAGTTTATTATTTCATATCCTAAATCATTAGCAATTTTTACTGCAACTTCGTCGTAAAAGGTAGTTCCAGAACGAAAATATTTAGGTTTTTTGCCTATAACATTTTGGATTTTTCTTTCATTCAACAATATTTCATTAACTACTTCTGTAACATTTGTTGTTCCCTTTATGCCATAAGCTGATTTTCCATTTACAGATAGTGGTTTATGAAGAGTACCGTGATTTTCTATTTCGAAAAGAGAATTTTTTGACAACTCCTGAAATATAGTAGGGTTTTTATCAATCCAGTTACCACTTATAAAAAGAGTTGCAGGTATATTCTCTCTAATTAAAAAATCTATAAGTTTTTTATCGTACCCATCACTAAATCCACCCTGACCACAAGCGTCAAAGGTTAAAGCAATAATTTTTTCATTTGTAGCTATTCTATTTTTAACACCCGTAGCATTTTCACTCCATTCCTGTGGAATCTGATTTCTATATTTGTTCACCATTTCACTTCGCAATTGTTCTACAGTCTGTCCATAACTATTTATTGTGAAAAGGTTTATTAAACATATCAAAACTATTGGTAATATAAAATATGTTTTCCTCATGCCAGAGCCACCTTTATATTTATTCTATTTATAACTAGTATTGATTTTATGAAATCTATATATTCAAAAGGCAGACAATGGATATAAATACTAATTCTATAATATTAATCTTATACTTAATAACTTAAAGGGTTTTCATAATATTTTATAGAAAAGTATGTATGAATAGTTTTTTAACTTTAATGATATAGGAGGTTATAGGATGAAGTTTTGTATTCTTATGGGGAGCCCTCGTAAAAATGGAAATACAATTGAATTGCTAAAACCCTTTATTGAAGAACTTACAATTAACAACATACAGTATGATTTAATCTGGCTTCAGGACAAGCAAATAGAGCCTTGTACTGCCTGTCGAAACTGTCAAAAAGACTGGACAATTTTTGGATGTCAATACTCTGATGATATGCAGAAAATTTTTGATAAAGTACTGGCCAGTGATGTCATTGTTTTAGCTACACCTATCTATTCCTGGTATTGCACACCACCTATGAAATCCATGTTGGATCGCTTAGTATATGGAATGAATAAATTTTATGGTGAGAAAAAAGGACCTTCTCTTTGGAGTAATAAAAAAATCCCCTGACGGGGACTGTGTTTAAAAAGGAATACACTCATCATCTTCTTCTAGGTATGAGTGTTTTTCTTCTTTTTGTTCACCAAAATAATAAAAATCCTCATTACAATTAGGGCATACCATAATCGGCATACCTTTTCTATTTTTATTTTGTTCTTCGTCGTACTCTTCGTCACAGTAGGTATCCAAATCTGCAAACTCATCCACAATATCTGCGGGAATCCACTCCAAATACTTACACTTCAAACAATGATATTTGTACAACTTTTCTTTGTAATGGCGCTCTACTAATGGGCTCATATAATATTTCCTCCATATCCCTAGATTCTCTTATATCATATATCACCCCATAGTCTTTATGCCATATTCTCCATAAAATTTTTTCAGTGGTACATTTTACACATAAAAGTGGATTTCTTCCGAAATTCTCTATAATCCTCTCTTTCCAGGTCTTTTTCTTTTCAAAACTTTTTCTCTTATCCCTAAGCAATTTTTCTATAGACTTTTCCTTCATAAAATTATATAGATGCACTATATCCTTGGATATCTTATTTCTTCTCCTTGAATACAGTCCATATCTTCTTACTGTCTTGAATCCTTTAGGTACTATATGTTGTGTTATTTTTCCTATAAATTCTAACACATCCATAGTTATCTTTACTTTTTTTCCATCGTTATGATCTTCATACCAAAACGTAACCTTTTCTCCATCATATTCCTCTATTCTATATTCTGCTATAGCTGCTCTAGCAAGATATCTTCCTATGTACTTTACTGCTTGTCTTGTATCATTCAGTTTTCTCTTTGCATTAACATAAAACCCATTTGGATATCTTTTATACATCTCACTTATTAGCTGCCTGGTTTCATAACTATTAAAATATTTCTTAATTATTTCTAGTAGCACCTTCTGCCATGCTTTCTTCAAAAATGGATATGGTATATATTCAACACTCTTCCACCAATTATTATTTCTATCTATTGCTCCCTCTGTTACTAATGCATGTATATGTGGGTTCCATTTCAAATCTCTTCCAAAGGTGTGCACTACAAATATTATACCTACTTCATAATCACATTTCCTATTATTTTTATACCAATATGAAATTACGTTGTATACTGCATCCTGCAATTCTTTTAATAATTCTCTCCTTGCATAAAAGAAGTTTCTCAGTTCCTTAGGCATTGTAAATACACTATGTCTATGCCCTACCCTTAACATGTTCTGTTGCTGCTTTTCAGCCCATTTTAGTGTATATACTCTTCCGCATTTATTGCAAAACTTGCTTTTACATGTAAATGGTACTTTCGTTACACTAAAACAATCCTCACATATATATTCGGCATATCCATTTTTAACATCGCTACAATTTATAGCCTTATTTACTAGATCATCTATATGTTCTCTCATAACCTTAGGAACTCTAGACCAGTATGTGTTTTTAAAGTCCTCATATCTATCTACCAATATCTCTTTAACTGTTATCTTTTTTCTATTCATATCTCAATCATACCATATGTTATCCACAGATTTTTAATTTTATAATTTCCTATAGAATAAAAAATTAGCTATTATAGCTACTTGTGGCTATAGGCCAGAAAATGGTGCTGATCTATTTGAGGAAGGTATGAAAAGATACTGTAAGCATTCCCAACTAAAATATGCTGGTATGCTTGCGGAAAGGGATTTAGGTTACTCATCTAATTTTATTACGGATGATAAAATTAAAAATTCAAAGCTATTTGCAAAGCATCTCTTATCTAACAAAGGTTAATACATATATCTTAAGGAGACTTTATTCATAAAAGAGAGAGTAGAATAAATTATATTTTATAATTACATTCACTCTCTCTTTTGATTAACTTAATAAATTACTACTATATATTTTTAATTTACAGGCTTAAGTGTAAACATATAATCAGGATACAATATTCCTTCATAAATCGAACCATCAAAATATTCAACTGTAATTCTAATAATAGTATTATTTAATACCAAATCCGTCTTAAATCCTACTACCTCTTTAAATACTTCAGAAATATAAGGATCAGAATTTCTATCATTGGTAAAATCTAATGGCTTTATTTCTATAACATTTTCTAGATTATTATCTATATATATCTTAGCCTCTGCTTTTTTAATTTTATGAAAATCAAATATTGGATCATATTGTGCTAAATGATATTCAATGGACTCAGCACCTTTGGCTCCAGAAGTGGTACTTCTACTTATAACCTCTAGTGGATTTGGTATATAATAGTTTGAAGGTATAATCATTGTATCACTACTTCTATTTATATTTCCTCTTGAGACAATTAGATAGTGGTACGTTTCTTTTTTATCAAGAAATATAGGCGCCCTAAAAGTATTTCCACCTATATTAACTGCATTTACTTCAGACCATTCCTCTTCCTTTTCAGTTTTATAAACTACTTTTAGTTGTGCACCATTTTCAATTTCTCTTAAAGAAAAATCTATATCTAGATGTATTTGTCCTGGCTGCGATTTTTCATGATTCGCATTTATTATTGAAGAGGCTACCCATTTATTCTCTTCTTGCAAATTTGAGATTGCCATTGTTAAATTATTCAATCTAGACTCTAGCATATATAGATTATTACTATTTGTATTATTTACATTATGAAGCTCTTGTTTCATAGAATTTATTCTGAAAAACATAATTAGATTTAGAAATAGACTTCCAACAACAATAAAAAGTATAGCCTTATGTTTATTCTCCACTGCAATTCCCTCCTTTTGTTTCCCCTAGTAGTACTTATACATAAACTTTTCTTCTGGATATATTTCTCCCTCATGTATAGACCCATCTATATATTCGACACGAATAATTATTTTGGTATAGTTGGAATCTAGATCTGCCTCAAATCCAATAAGATCAATAGATGACTCATCATAATATGGATCATACTTCTTTAAGTTGAAAGCATTAATATCTATAACTTTATTAAATGAATCATTAATATAAACATTTGCAATAGCGCTTTTTACTTTATGAAATTCAAATACAGGATTATACTGAGTAAATGCAAACCATATACTGTTTTCTCCCCTTGGACCACGAGATAAGCCACTTTTAACAAGTACTAAAGGACTTGGGGATGTTATACTTTTTGAAATGGGATAAATATCACTCGATTTATTCACACTTCCATTTGATACAATTTGATATTGATAGCTTTTTTCATTTTCTAATTTCATCTGAGCCTTAAATGAATTACCACCTAAATTTATAGCAGATACTTCGGTCCACTTGTTATGTATATCAGCTTTATACAATACACTAACAAGAGCTGTTTTTTCAATTTCACGAAGGCTGAACTCTAAATCAACAAATATATCCTCAATAGTAGATTTTTCTGTATTTGGTATAATCATATTAGTTAAAACCCATTTATTTTCTTCCTGCATATTATAAATGCCTGTATGTAGGTCTGTAACTTCTGATAAGATTCTATTCATAAAATTTCTATTGCTATTATTTATGCTTACCATTTGGCTATTAATACTACTTAATGCAATAAAAGTTGCAATATTAACAATTAAACATACAGTAACAGCAATTATAAGGTTTCTGTTATTATTCAAATTATCCCCCCTAGTAAATTATGTACCTCATTAATTCTATCATAACCTAGGGTGCTTTATTATTACTATATGTTTGCATATATCGGAAAATAAATGTTATTTAGCTAATGGAACAAAGTAATCCATGTCATAGGTATCTACAAGAACCATATAATGTGGCTCTACTTCATATGTCCAATAACTTACTGGTCTAAGTCCATTTATTTCAAAATTCCATTCTTTTATTAGCTTCACGGTGAATTTGTTATTCTCTTGCTTTATAACTTCTGTAATAAAGTCAACTTTAACACATAACCCAGGATATAGTCCACCGGTTATGACTTCAGTACTATTTACTTCCCCTACCCTGTCTGGAAATTGCGGAAAATCTTTTAATACTAAAGCTATAGCATCAGCCTCACTAAAGACATTTCCCTTTTGTATAGCTTTTGAGCATCCTGTAAATAGGATTAATGTACTTAAAATATATATGACTATTAGAATTCTCTTACTCATATTTATTCCCCCATTAATTTATTACTCAATTAGACATTAAAAATATCACTTTTGTTCCTTAATCTTATTTCTAAAATTAAAAAAGAAGGGTAAGTCGTATAGTACCTATACCCTTCTATAAAAGAACTTAACAGCAAGCTATATTGATTTAGGAAACTTTATTGTAAGTTTAAATAAATCCCCATCTATAGCAATATTTAATTCTCCCTTTTGTAGCTGCACTAGATTTTTAGCAATTGATAACCCTAGGCCTGAGCCTTCTGTAGTTCTTGATTTATCTCCTCTTGCAAATCTTTCAGTAATCTCAATATTATCAAAATTCATTTCATATGATGATATATTTTTAAATGTTATGGCTACTTCATGGATACTCTCTTGTACATCTATATAAACTCTGGAGTATTCCATTGAATACTTAAATATGTTATTCATAATATTTTCAAAAATTCTATAGGTCCTCTTTCCATCAAGCAGGCACATAACTTTATTGTCAGGAAGGTTTGTTTTAAAAATTAATGTGCTTTCTTTAATTCTTTCTTCAAGTTCCCCGAGAGTTTGTCTAAATAAAGATATAACATCTATTTTCTCTAAATATAAATCAATATTACCGCTACTAGCTTTACTAGCCTCAAATAAATCCTCAATTAATAACTTTAATCTTTTTGACTTCTTTTCTAGTACTTGCACATATTCAGCTTGTGTCTCTACACTTAAGTTTGGCTTTTGAAGCAAGTCAACATACGTAATTATAGAAGTTAATGGAGTTTTTAAGTCATGGGACACATTAGATATAAGCTCTGCCTTCATTCTTTCGCTTTTAATTTCTTTATTTATTGCTAATTGAAACCCCTCTTTTATATTATTTAGGTTTTTAGCTATTGGACTTAGTAACCCCATTTCTTCTTCCAGTGAAATATTAAAATCTCCTACAGCCAACTGACAGCTTGCATCATGTATATCCTTTAAGCTATACATAAAGGATACGAAATATTTGAATAGGAATATGCTATAGGCGATGGCTACTAAAATCATAAACCATCCACCCAGAGCAACAAACCATAAGACTACAATATTGGTAATCAGAATTATTATAATTTTCTTATTTGGATCTTTTGATATATCTAACTCTAAAAGTCTTCTAACGGATTTTTTTATATTACTTACTTTATTACATACAAATCTAATAATTCTACCAGACAGTCTTCCAATAATACTATTTCTAACAAAACCCTCTTTAAAACCTAAATGGTAAATGTTTTTTATATATACAACATTTAAATAAACGAACATATATATTAAGAAAGTTATTGAAATACCTAAGAGATAAAAGTATCTGTTGACATCATAAACCATTTCCACAATATTTAGTAATCCATAGTAGTAGTGATTAACATTAATTAAACCAAAGACTAAAGCACCAAATCCAGCGAACAGTGCAGCCCAAAGTAAAATCTTAAATTCAAGAAATAGTTTGTTGTATAGCCTACAAATAATTGATTTTTGTTGGTGTATATATGGAATAGAAAAGGCAATTATTAATAGTAAAAGAATACTAATTCCACCGATTACTAGTATAAGAATTAAATAACTCTCTATATTTAATTCTTTAAATCCATTTGTAAATATATCACTATAACTAGCAAAATTTCTAGGAACAATATAAGTTATTTCTAAACCTGTAAATTTATTTAAGTCTTCTTGATTAGAAAAAACTAACCCACCTAAAAAAGCACTTTGATTAATATCTAATGAACCTTCTGTTTCAATAATACCATTATCTAGTACTTTAATTGTTACATAGTAAAGACTATTATCAATTTCCCGTTGAAGAATTGTATTATCAATGTTTTTTATATTACTTAGCTCTTGATTAGTACCTGTACTCGGTACATAAAACTTTATACTATCTACTTTTTCAAATCTTGATTCATACCAATCTTCCTTTAGAATTTTAGACTGATATAAATATTTAGTATGTCTACCTAAAGTGTGTACAAAGCTACTGTTATTGAAATATTTTTCTATATTTTCTTCATGAGGCAAATATGCCTCCTTCAATGGCAAATAAATACTAACTGAAATAAATGAATAAATAAATAGCAACACAATAGTTATCAATGTATATGGCATAAATCTTTTCTTATTATTATTTGAGGATCCCTCTAATGAATTATTTTCATCTTTTTCAATATATTCTATAGAGCTTTCATGTGCTATTATGCTATTTTCCTCGCTTGAATCAATTCCTACATTATTATTGTTCGAATTTATATCCAATACCCCACACCACCTTCAAATATTTTGGTTCTTTCGGATTTATTTCAATTTTTTCACGGATTCTTCTAATATGAACCGTAACCGTATCAGGATTATACGCTGGTTCCTTCCATACCTTTTCATAGATTTCTTCAATAGAAAACACTCTATTAGGATTACTCATCATCAAATAGAGTATTTTATACTCTATAGGAGTAAGCTTTATACTTTCCCCATCTACTAATACATCTTTACTATCATCCCTTAATTCAATACCACCAATTTTAATTATATTTTCCTTCATCTCTTTTGGATTTGAATAACTAGTATATCTCCTAAGATTTGAATTTACTCTAGCTAACAACTCCATTGGGTTAAAGGGCTTTGTAATATAGTCATCTGCCCCCACGTTCAGGCCCCATACTTTGTCTACGTCCTCAGACTTAGCTGACAGTATAATTATTGGAACAGTGCTTTTTTCTCTAATCTTAATAGTAGCACTTGTACCATCAAGCTTTGGCATCATTACGTCTATTAATATTAAATGTATTTCTTCCTTTTCAAAGATCCTTAAAGCCTCTTCTCCGTCATATGCTTTATATACTGAATACCCTTGGTTTTTTAAATATATTTCAATTGCATCAGTTATTTCTTTTTCGTCGTCGACAACGAGTATATTATACATTTATTAGACCTCCTACATACTTTCGAGATATCTCATATAGCTATAATAACACATACTTTTTAAATTTCTATTATCATAATTCTTACGAATTTCTTAAGATTTATTTAATAACCTTTATATATTACATATTCCTTCCGATTAAAGTCTAAAAAAGAAGGAATAAATAAATGCTAAATCAAGCATATTATTTATTCCTCTATTTATGTAAATACTATGTATAACATTAAATTTCTTTTTAGTTCTTGTTCTAGTTTGTAAAAATCTTCTGCAGAAATAATACAAATACTATTACCGATAGTCCAATATTAAAATACCCTCTTGCAGATTTTTTATTCTTTTTAAACTCTAAAAGGGCTGAGATAACTAAGGAAGAGCCTAGAAAAAACATAAGGTAAGTCATAAACTGATAGTCCTTTGTAAAAATACTATACCCTCCTAAACCAATGACAATTACAGATAATATACCTCCAATAATCTTTAACATATTTATACCCCCTTAATTTATTTAAAGTTTCATAAATAAAATACAGATCATAATTTTGACATGAAAACTATTAAAGAAACTATAAATACAGATGCTAATAACTCTGAAACTCCTCTATATTTACTTGGCTTAGTTTGGGTATTAACCCTATCCCTTATATCATCAATTAATCCATCGAAGGTATCTATTTCCCTATATTTTATAAATTTTAATTCGTACCATTCCTTGAATACGCCTCTTTGGTTAATCTTAATTTTTGGTTTCTTAAATCCCTCTAAGTCTAGTTCATATATATGTTTATCGTCATCCTGCTTAAAATTTATTTTATTTTTTTTTAAAACATCCTTTATTATAATATCTAACTCATTATCTATAATATTGTATACTTGGTATCTTCTACTTCTATAAATATGTATGATTACTGAAATCAATAAAAGGAAAATACCTAGTTTTACTAATAAAATATTTGGATTATCAGAGTCAAACCTTATAATACCTTCAAAAATGACTATGTATAGTCCACAGCTTTTTAATACTATATCAAAGAAACTGTTGTCTGAAATAAAATTTTTCTGATTGCGTTTTGTTATTCCTGTAGATAGACATTGCACTAATAGTAAAACACCTATAGCTATATTATATATTAATCTATATTCTCTCAATAAACTATTTAACTCATAGTAATCCATATTAGTTACTCCTTGTTATAAAAAATAGTGTTAACCATAATTGAATTATGTAGACAAGCTCTTCGATTAGCAATGGATTTTATAAATGTTTATATAATACCAAACATTCTAAAACCAATAATAATAATTGCAATATCAGCAAATATATGAACTAACCAGGAATTTAAGAAATTATTTGACTTTGTATTTAACCAATTAAATATTAGTCCAATAACAATTAGTCCTAGTAAAGCTAATCCAATTAACCATATATTAAACCATGTTTTAAATATTCCAACGTGATATACGGCAAAGAGTGCAGACGAGTAAATATATGCATACAATTTATTATCTAATTTATATAAATTCAAAAATATAAAACCTCTAAAGAAGAATTCCTCTAAAAACGAGTTGCCTAGAATTATATATAATCCAACTAAAAAGAAGTTGCCCGGGGTTATTTGTGATTTTGCTTGAAGTTCATTAATTATACTATTTATATCTAAAAAATCTTTGAATAAAGCATAAGATATTAGTACAATAGCAAAGGATGCTATACCAAAAACTAGTCCAAGTCTTATATTGCTTATATCAAGCCTATTTAAATTAATACTTTCCTTTATACTTTTCTTGTCAATAAATCGAATATATAAATAAGGAATTAAAGTGAATAGAAAAATTTTAACTAATGTTTTTATTAAGTAATTAACCACTAGCGCCTGCTCCACATAAAATAATACGATGCAAGCAACTAATGAACTTATATAAATAATCTTTTTATTCATCTATTACTCCTTTTAACTTTAAAAGTAGATTTTTAAATATCTTATACTTTTTTAACCTGAATTCATTGATTCTATCCTGTAATAAATCTTTAATAGTATCCCTTCGTAGCTCTTCCATTGTTCTTGGCCCTAATTGGTCATGAAAGTCTTCCAATTTAACAAATTCATACCCTTTTTCACGAAGAATTGTAATTGCCTCTTTAACACCTTCATAAACTTGACTTTCAGGTCTATTCATATGATATAGAAAAATAGATCCAGGTGTAGCCGTAATAGCGGATTTTACTATTTGTTCTTTCCTAAAGGTTGCCCCTGCATCCCCTAATACATTGTAGTTAATTACTTCTTGTCCTAGGTCATTAGCAATCATTACAGCAACGTCATCATAATATGTTGTTCCTGACCTAAAATATTTAGGTCTACGTCCAGTTAACTCTTCTATTTTTATCGTATTTAAATATATTTCTTCAACTACTTCCTCAATGCTACTTGTACCCTTTACACCATAAGCACTATTACCATTTAGAGAAAGGGGTTTATGTCTAAATCCATGGTTCTCTATAGTAAATAATGGGTTAGCAGATAGGTCCACTAAGATTTCCTTATTTATATCTATCCACCTACTACTAATAAATAAGGTGGCTGGTATTTCCTCACTTACTAAAAAATCAATTAGTTCTTTATCATAGCCATTGCTTAAGCCCCCTTGTCCACAGGCATCGAAGGTCAAAGCAATTATTTTCTTGTCAGTATCAATTCTATTTCTAACTCCTGTTACGTTTTCGCCCCATTCTTTGGGTATATTGTCTCTATATTTCTGAGCATAATCCAACTTTAACTGTTCTATTTTTTCTATTGCAAAAATAGATGATGTGTTAAGAACTAAAAGGCATATAATTAAAAAATATACAGATATTTTTTTAAATTTCAAAGTTATCCTCCTATAGCTATAAATAATAATTTTTACGAGAGTATTCCTTCCTTTTACTTAGGGAGATTATTAGTAATGTAAATGTGATTATAAATAGGATTACAAACATAATTACAAATGGAAGCTCTTCTAACTCCATATAGTATCCTGGACTTTGTATAAGAGTATATATTAGTGCTCCAGTAGATATGAGATAGCAGTTATACCCCCAACTTCTTTGCTTTAATAAACCAAAACCACTAGATATTAAAAGTATAGCTGTCACAAACTCAGCAAGCATATGCATAATAATCCTCATAGGCTCTGTTTCCAGTTCCGGAATTGCCCCTGTAACAAATAGCATGATCCACATGGATAACATAGAAATGCCAACAATTATACAATAAAAGGCTGTTACTTTTCTCATAATAATTCACATTCCTTTCGCTTCGCTCACTCCTGTATAATATATTCTAAGTACTATTTCTACATTATGGTATATTACTCCTTTAAGGATATTAAATTAACTAAAATAAATATAGCTTTTTAATTATTTTTTGTTCTAAAAGCTCAGTAACAGTTAGAAAACTATATCCCTCTTCTTTTAAAGATGAAATAATTCCTTCAACAGCATTTAATGATTGTCTTCTACTTTCATACATTACATGTAATAGTATTATTGAGCCTGGCTCTATGTTTTTAACTACATAATCAACTATTTTATCAGCATCAGTTGCAACTTCTGCATACGATTCTGGTTCTATATTCCATAAAACCGTAGATCTATTTTGCTTTGATAAAATATATGGGAGTAATATTAGCCGTCTGCCATTTGGGGGTCTAAATGAGATATCTCCCCCATACTCGATATTACGTATTAATTCATCTGTTTTCTCTAATTCATACTTAATAAATGATGGTGATTTAAAAATCATTCTCTTATGAGAATATGTGTGATTACCTATTTCATGTCCATCATTAACAATTTTCTTAGCATCAAATATATTTCTTTCTATCTCATAACCACTTAAATAAAAAGTCCCTTTAACATCATGATTTCTCATAATTTCTAATACTTCATTCGTGTTTGGTCCAGGACCATCGTCAAAAGTTAAGGCTACAACCTTTAAATCTGTATTTATATTTGTCACAAGTCCCCCAAAGAATTGAAATTTTCTTGAATGAGAAAGCTCATTGCTTATATATATTAAACTTATAATAATTACAATAACAAAAAGTGAAGTAGTACGTTTCCTCATAAATCCTCCTGTAGTGTACAAATTAGTATTAATAAACAGAAAATAAACTTCCTTTTTATTATACTATATTATTTATAAGCAACCTATTTTGAGATACAAAATAAAAACCTAGTCACTTAATAATTTACTAGGTTTAAAATTACAATTATATATTATTTAATTATTGAGTCATCCTCTTCTGCCTTCTGAACATCCTTTAATTTATCATTTTTTTGGTCAATATATAGCTCACCATTACCTGTTATAGTTGCTAGAAATACAACTTTTACATTGCCGACTCCTTTATCTATTAATTCATTAAATAGCCACTCGTTACTTAAGTTTGGAGCTTTAAGGTTATCCTCTTGTATTCTACCATCTCTAATTAGTTCAGTAGAAATACCTTTTTTTCTTGGTCTAATGTTTAAATCTTTTAAAGTTACATTAAGATTTTCACTCTTATTTAATACACTTAATTTTCCATGGGGCTCTAGTATCGGATAATCTACTTCATTCATATCAAATATATCTTTTCCCCTTAGCTGCATCATTAAGTCATCCTGATTATATCTAAGTTTAATCATATTTTTCTCTAGAATTTTACCATTTTGAACTAATATTACCGGTTCCCCCGCAATTAACTTTATTGCAGTTACGCTTTTTAGTGTTATTATTCCTGTCAAAAGCACTAGTGAGCAATAACTATAGCACTAATAAGTACATAATTACCTTTTACTTCTGTAGTAACAAAACCCCTCCGATAGTTCCTAATGTAATACCCGTAACAAAATCAAAAAACGTAAGCTGTCCTAATAGTTTTTTGTTAGTCTAGAAAGAATAATCAAAAGTATGTATACTACAACTGGGTACATTATTGCTTGTCCAAGTTCATGAAAATCTATCAATCTAAACTAACCTTTCATATTTACAGCCTTTCAAATAGTATTTCTATTAAAACTAATATTATATATAAGCTCTGAGTCGCAATTTTCTTGGTAAAACTATACTTTTTCTTTTATTAGATTTATAATATACATATTAAATAGGAATGGAGTTGATCCTTATGTCAAAACGTAAATTTGCGATACATAATAAATCAGACAAGCCAGACAACATCGTGTATAAGGAACAAGAGATAATTGAGCAATGCATTATGATTGAAAGCCAATTACCTTCATTTATGATTGACTATTTTCTCTATTTAAAAAACGCAGTAGCCCTATCTTCTAGATTAGCTTACTTAGAAGATGTTTTGTTTTTCTGCAAATATTTAATTAATGAAACTAATCTTACAAAAGCTGGAACAACATCTGATATAACAATTGAAGATTTTAATTCAATTACATCTAGAGATATAAATAACTTCATTGGGAACTACTGTGCCCGATATATACTGAAAAATGAGAATTCAATAAAAGTAATGGAAAACAATCAAAGAACTTTATCAAGAAAAAAATCTAGTCTATCAGTACTTTTTAAATATTTATATAGAGATGAAGTTATTACTAAAAATATAACTGATGGTTTTAACCCAATTAAACTCCCAAAGCCTCAGCCTGATGCCATAAAGAGATTAGATATAGATGAAGTCGTTAGTCTTCTTGATCTAATAGATTCCGGTGAACTATTAAATGAAAAAGAAAAGGTATATTGGGAAAAAACAAAATATAGAGATAGAGCGATCTTTGTTCTCTTTCTTACATATGGTCTTAGAGTCAGTGAACTGCATCAATTAAATCTATCTTCATTTAATTTCCATAGGGGAGAGTTTAAGATATATCGAAAAAGAGGTAAAGAAGTTTTAATGCCATTAAACAAAACCTGCGAAAAGGTAATCAAAGAATATATTGAACATGGTAGGCCTAATATAGATAGTGATGATTTTGTTGATAAAGACGCACTTTTTCTTTCTTTACAAAAGAAAAGAATGACTATTAGGGCCATCAGAAATCTATCGAAAAAATATACATCCCTAGTTATGGGTCTTGATAAAGACAATGGATACAGCCCTCATAAGCTTCGTGCTACTGCAGCTACCTCACTTATCCAACAAGGCTTTTCCATCTACGATGTTCAAAATCTGTTAGATCATGATAATGTAACTACTACACAGCTATATGCAGCTCATAAAAAAGATGTTAAACGAGAAATTGTAAAGAACTTTGAGTGGCTGGATAAGTAAATATAAAGAAATACTTGCATACTCAGAACAAATGTTTGCTTTAATAGGAAAATTATGCTATACTTGCAGTATATGAGTAAAGAAGGGAGTCACTAATGTGTATGATGATTTAAGTAATAAGCAACTACAGGTGTTATCTTTTCTTAAGAGCGAGCTTAAAAGTAAAGGCTATCCCCCTTCTGTAAGGGAAATCTGTCAGTCGATTGGTATAAAATCTACTTCTACTGTTCATGGCTACTTATCAAAGCTTGAAGAAAGAGGATATATTCGTAGAGACCCAACTAAACCTAGAGCTATTGAAATTTTAGACTCTATTAATGATACAGATAGTAGTTTCTCTAAAGAGATGGTTAACATACCTATTGTCGGAAAAGTAACTGCAGGAAATCCTATTCTTGCTGTTGAAAATATTGAGGATACTTTCCCTATGCCAACAAGTTTTATTGGAAATAACGATGATGACCTTTTTATTTTATCTGTTAAAGGTGAAAGTATGATTGAAGCCGCCATTTTAGATGATGATTATATTGTAGTAAAAAAGCAAAGTCATGCTTCTAATGGTGATATAGTAGTAGCATTAATCGAAGAAGAGGCTACAGTAAAAAGGTTTTTTAAAGAAAAGGGCTGTATTAGGCTTCAACCAGAAAATAGCTTTATGGATCCTATTTACGTTAAGGATGTATCTATATTAGGTAAAGTGGTTGGCGTTTTTAGAAAAATGTAACAATTATTCAACTAAGAATATTAAGATAGGTAGACTACATATAAGTTGTTCTACCTATTTTCTATTTCTTTAAGAAGCTCTTCCAATCCTCAATTATCTGTCAATTTAATAACTATTGAGTCATTGAAAAACTTCAGAAATACGCCCTAAACTCATAAAGGTAGAGCAAATTAACCCACTCTTTTATTAAGTATTATTTATTAATAAGGCCGTTTTTTTATAAGCATAACAAATTTAAGTATTTCTTCTACTGTTGTTATACTTTCTTCACTAAAACCAAGATTTATATCTAAAGATTTTGCACTATCTATAGCTTGCATACAAAAGTTATCATTTGTTCTTTAATTAAAAGACAATTCACTACATTTCTCTTACTTTCATCAATGATAGAATTTGTAGCCATCAATAACTTAATATACTACTATTTCAGAATATCCATATTGTATGTAAAAAAATATGGTCCACATTGTTCCTCATGTGTCACAACGTAAGTCCACTGGAAATTAGTATCAACGATATATAGATCATCTTCACTATCGAAATCTGTATCCTGAGTTTATAGGTTCAAAAACTAAAAAGATGATAAAACACTTGAATTTCAGGTGTTTTTTTATTGGAAATTTCGGAAGTAATTGTTGTGTGCTTTAATGTACTGTGATATAATAAAAGAGGGTGATTTTATGTTTATTAGAGTAACTAAAAGTCCTACAGCTAAGTATAAAAAAGTATATCTTGTTGAAGGCTACCGTGACGAAAATGGTAAATCTAAACAAAGAATTATTAAATGCTATGGCAATCTTGAAGAATTAGAGGCTAATGATCCGGATATTCTACAAAAGCTAAAAGATTCTGCTAAATTGATAACTAAAAACCAAGTAAATCTAACATTGAACCTTAGTGATAGTAACGATGATATGGAAATTGATAAGAACTATGGCTACTTTTTTCTTGAAAGACTCTATAATGAGCTTAGTTTACCTCAGTTTTTTAAATCACAAATGCGTAAAAGAAAGCATGTTTTTGACTTGAATGAAGTTTTTCAATTGCTTCTATATGGAAGAATTCTGAAACCTGCTAGTAAAAAATCAACCTTTGAAAATAAAGATGAGTATTTCGAATCTTTTAAAGTAACTATAAATTCTATTTACGAGTCTCTCTCTCTAATGAAGGATATTAAAGAAGACCTACAACAACATCTTCATCAACAAGTTTCACAGATCCACGGTAGAGATACTTCACTTGTTTTCTTTGATGTAACTAACTATTACTTTGAATCAGACTTAGAAAATAATCTTAAAAAAGTTGGTATCTCTAAACAAAAAAGAACAACGCCAATCGTACAAATGAGTCTAGCAATTGATAGAGCAGGCCTACCTGTTGGGTATGATCTTTTTTCTGGTAATACCCATGATAGTACAATGCTTATTCCTGCCTTAAAGAATATGAAAAATAGATATGCTCTTGAGAGAGTAATTCTAACAGCAGACAAAGCTCTAAATAGTGGTAAAAACCTAGCTTTTCTTGTAGAAAACAATGATGGTTTGGTACTATGTCAAGAAAAAGTACAAGTTAAATTAGGATTTTTTTAATATTCTCATCATTCAACATTATGTCAACTCGCTTCTTGGTATAATTTGCTTAGCTCCTTGTTATATTCAGCTTCATACTGATTTGGAGATAAATATCCACAATGGCTATGTATTCTTACTGTATTATAAAATGCTTCTATATAGTTAAAAACCAATCGATATGCATGATTATAATCTAATATCTTGAATCTATTTATCCACTCTCTTTTAATTAATGCATGGAATGATTCTATACATGCATTATCCCATGGATTAGCTTTCCTAGAATAACTATTTATAAATTTTTCTGTAGATTTTTGATATGCTGTACATGTATATTGCACCCCGCGATCTGAATGCATAACTAATGGTTTACTTATATTCCGTGATGCCTTGGCTTTATTAATTGCTTCTATTACCCATTTTGCTTCTAGGGTAGTACTAAGCACCCAAGATATTATTTTTCTTGAATACAGGTCCATTATACTAGTTAAATATACAAACCCTTCATAGGTCCAAATATATGTAATATCAGAACACCATACTGCGTTTGGTTCGGATGGGTTAAATTCCTTATTCAATATATTAGTAAGTTCCTCACTAAAATTCGAATCTATTGTTGTAACCGTATAAGGCTTTACATATTGGGCTTTTATTCCCATTTCTCTCATATAATTACCTACTGTTTTTTCTGATATGGTTTCTCCATTTTGTTGTAATCGCTGTGTTATTTTAGGAGCTCCATAGTTCTGATAAGACTCATCATGTATTTGCTTAATTTGAACCTTTATATATTCTTTTCTTTTATTCATATCAGAAGGAACCCTTCTCTTAAAGGAATTATAACCACTCCTAGAAACGCCTAGTATTTTAAGCACTCCGCTAACATTAAGCCGGCGTTTTCCCTCTTCATTTAATTCATCTTCCTTTTGGGATGTTTCTATAAAGAGAGCCTCTGTTAGTTTCCCAGAATGCTGATTGCCTTTTTTAGTATTTCTAATGCATCCTGCGCATCTCTTAACTCTTTACGTAGTCTTGCATTTTCTTTAGCTTCATCACTTTGGTAATTACCAGATCCTCTCGTAGGCACCTCACCATTATTTGACTTTGATTCTTTTACCCAAGCTGATAATGCTGTTCTACTTACCCCCAAATTCTTTGCACAAACCATTAATCCTAAGTCTTTATGCTCTAAATAGTACCTAGCTGCATCCTCTTTAAATTCTTTTGTATACTGTTTACTCATGTCTATTCCTCCATCTTTCACTAATTTCATTATAACTTTATTTTTGGAATTTTCCACTTTCAACTTGTACTATTTATATTCTAGCACCAGTTACATAGTTTCACAAAAGGTAAGAGGTGCCTCTAAGACATTTATAAAAGAAATTCTTAAAGATGAAGGCTACGTTTATAACTCTACTAAAACTTTTAAGATTAAATCTTTCTTCAGGGAAAGAAAAACTAATAACGAAAATGGTGAGGAAATTACACTCAAAGAAAAAGTTGTATCTTTCTGGGCTGCTGATTATGATGCTAGAGAAAAACACAAAAGAGAAAAATTAGAAGAAAAAATTCAAGAGTATCTTGAAAATCCTTCGAAATATAAAGCTTCTAATCGTTATGGTGTAAAAAAGTATTTAAAAGAAATAGAGATAGATACTTATACAGGTGAAGTGGAAGATAAAAAAACGCTCTTAGAGTTTGAAGCTGCTAAGTACGAAAGAGATGTGGCCTTAGATGGGTATTATGCTCTTGTTACCAGTGAGCTTGAAATGCCTGATGAAGAAATAATTGAAAGGTATAGAGGTCTTTGGAAGATAGAAGAATCTTTTAAAGTTTTAAAGTCAGATTTAGAAGGTCGTCCTGTCTATGTTCGAAGAGAGGATAGAATAGAAGGACATTTTCTTATTTGTTTCGTAGCATTATTAATTTCGAGAATTCTAGAGAATAAACTCAAAAACAAATACTCTATTAAACGAATACAAGAGTCTCTTAGAAATGCAACGTGTAGATTTATTACCAATGGAATCTACTCACTTAATAAACAAGATGAAATTTATAGAGATATCGAAAAATTATTTGGTGTTTCTCTAAATTACAGAAATATAAGAATCGAGCAAATTCGTTCTTATAGGAAAGAAATAGTTCACAACATAAAAAAATAAAAACAAATCAGCTATGACCTAGTATTTTTAAGGTATTTAGCTGATTTTTTGTTCTTGCAACCTATAAACTCAGGATATACTACTATTTCAGAATATCCATATTGTATGTAAAAAAATATGGTCCACATTGTTCCTCATGTGTCACAACGTAAGTCCACTGGAAATTAGTATCAACGATATATAGATCATCTTCACTATCGAAATCTGTATCTTTTAGAAATGCTCCGTTCTTAAAATGATGTACAATATTATTATTTTGATAAAATGCTATAACCTCATCTTTTATTACATTATTGAATGCCTCTCTTGCCCTATTTGTCTTAAGAAAGGTCACTTTTTCATAGCTAAATATATGCCAAAGAAACTGATTAAAATAAATTTCTTTTCTCTCTTCTTCTGTCAAATTCTTTGCAAAAATTGATTCCCATTTCTCTTTAAGAGCTTTAGATCCTAAAGTGCTACATTCAATAAAAATACCTCGAGCATTCATATCCTCTAGGAGATTTTTCCTCTTGTGCTTTTGATCAAGAATAAAGAGTTTATTCAGTTTTTTTATTTCCTGATATAGCCGACAAGAAAGCTTCTCTTTTTCATCTTCTTTAGTAGTTTTATTTATCTCCTCTATTAAGGAAGCTATTAGACTTTTTTCACTTTCATAAACCAAGTATCATCACCAACTTCTTATATTGTTATCCTCACCACTTTTAAACTATATTATTTTTTAGTTTTTAACTAAAATTTAACCAGTTCTATTAGGATAGTATTAAACATAAATAGATAAAACTATGTATGAGCAATGAGTTTAAATACAGAATAAAAAAGAGACAAACTAATATATATTTGCCCCTCGCTATATGTTAAAAACTTATATTTTTATATTTTGCTTACTTAAATTTAGTATACTTTGGAATGCTCTTAAAGCCCCTAATTTTGAATGCTCATATGTTAAACCACCTTGAAAATATACGATATACGGTGGCCTAATTGGTGCATCTGCACTTAGTTCAATAGAAGAACCTTGGACAAAGGCCCCTGCAGCCATTATTACTGGATTTTCATACCCGGGCATATCCCATGGTTCTGGTGTTACATAAGAATCAACTGGGGCTGAGGCTTGAATTCCTCTACAAAAAGCTAACACCTTTTCTTCTGAGCCTAACTTAATAGATTGAATAATATCACTTCTTTTATCAGTAGGCTTTGGTTTTACATCATATCCTTCTGATTCAAATAGTCTAGAACAAAATACTGCACCTTTTATTGCTTCACAAACTACATTAGGAGCAATAAATAGACCATGAAGCATGGATCTGGTTTGTCCAAAGGTTAAACCACATTCTTTACCAATTCCCGGAGTCGTTAGTCTGTAGGATATTTCCTCTATTAAATCTCTCTTACCTACTATATAACCCCCGGTTAAGGCAAGTCCACCACCTGGATTTTTGATTAGTGACCCTGCTATAACATCAACACCTACCTCTAGTGGTTCTCTCTCTTCTAGAAATTCTCCATAGCAATTATCTACCATACAAACTACATTAGGGTTAATTGATTTAACTTTCTTAACTATTCTCTCAATTGTGTCTATATCTACAGCTTTTCTAAAACTATATCCGGTTGAACGTTGCATATATACTAGCTTAGTTCTTTCAGTAACACTACTTTTAATTTTATCTAAATCCACTTCACCATTATCTAAAAATTCAATCTGATTATATGTAACTCCTAAATTTTTAAGACTATGTCTGTAGTTTCCTCTTATACCCACTAATTCATCTAAGGTATCATAAGGCTTTGAAGTGACCGAAAGCATTTCGTCACCAGAGCCTAAGATTGAGCTTAAACAAAGACTTAGAGCATGAGTCCCGTTTACTATTATAGGTCTAACAATAGAATCTTCACCTTTAAAGACTTTAGCATAAATTTCTTCAACTTTTTCCCGTCCAATATCGTCATAGCCATATCCAGTTGTCCAGTTAAAATGTTTATCACTAAGATTACATTCTTGCATCGCATTTAAAACCTTGTACTGGTTATATTCTTTGATAGATTCTAATCTTTTGAAATCTTCAACTAACGATTCTTCTATTTCTTTCATTTTATTAAATAGCCCTTCTTCTATTCCAAAGCTTTGGGCTAGAAGATCCCTAACATTATACATACTAATCCTCCCGCTTATATACAAATAATAAACTTCCCTATTTTTATATAGAGAAGTTTTTTTCTACACATTTATTATATTATACACTATTCTGTAGCTTTTTTTATTGCTTGACTAATATTTACTGCAACATTCGGTGTTATAGTTGATACAGCATGCTTATAAATTAGCTGTTGTTTTCCATCAGAATCTAATAAGATAGTGTAATTATCAAAACCTTTTACATGTCCCTTTAACTGAAAACCATTGACTAAATATATTGTTATTGAAACATTTTCTTTTCTTATTTGATTTAGTAAAACGTCTTGTAGATTTACAACTGTATTCTTCATTATAAAATACCTCCCTTATTATGTAAGTAATACATTTCTCTAATATATATTCTATACATCCTTTAAATGTCCTCTAATAAAATTTTCAATATCTCGAATTAATTTTTCATGGGACGGATATGTAGAAATGTTGAACCATTTAATAAAATCATATCTTTTAAACCATGTTAACTGGCGTTTAGCATATCTTCTAGTATCTCTTTTAAGTATATCAACCATTTCCTCATAGGAATAACTGCCTTTAATAAACTGAATTACTTCCTTATACCCTAAACCTTTAAAAGCTACTAAATCCTCTGAATACCCTTTTTGAAGCAACCCCCTAACCTCATCAATTAAACCATCTCTTATCATTATATCCACTCTTTGGTTAATTCTTTCATATAATTCTTCACGATCTCTAGTTAGACCAATTAAAATATAGTTATAATCTTCATTTAGTGTTAAGTCAAGACTAAAGTCCTTAATATTTTCCCCGCTCTCACTATGAACCTCAATAGCTCGTACAACTCTTTTCACATTATTAGGATGAATCCTTTCAGCCACTTCAGGAGCTAGTTGCTTAAGCTTATTGTGTAAAAATTCATTCCCATTTATTCGTGCTTCCTCTTCTAACTGTTTTCTAAATTCCCAATTTGATTCTGACTGAGTAAAATCCATATTATATAAAATAGAATTAACATATAAACCAGTACCACCAACAATAAAAGGTGTTTTCCCTCGATCTGTAATTTCTTTAATTAATTTTTTTGCCCTTTCCTGAAAAAGTGCAACAGAAAATTCTTCATCTGGCTCAATTTCATCTAGAAGATAATGAGGGATATTTTCTTGTTCATCTACCGTAGGCTTTGCAGTACCAATATTCATATATTTATATATTTGCATAGAATCTGCGGAAATTATTTCACAATTTAACATTTTAGCTAAATCAATTGCCGTTGCAGTCTTACCAACAGCAGTCGGACCAGCTAATATTAGAACATTTTTTTTCAATAATATCTCTCCTTATTGAACTCTTTTAAAATTCTTTTCAATGTCATATTTTGATAAAGTTAATAATACAGGTCTTCCATGAGGACAAGTTAAAGGAGGCTCAAGTTTACTTAAATCTGAAATTAGTTTTTGAATTTCTATAGTACTTAATTTATCCATTGCCTTTATTGCTGCCTTACAGGACTTTTTTATTAATGTCTCTTCAAATATTCCATCATTAGTTTTGTTTATATCTATGGTATCAATTAAATCATATATGAATTTAAAGTTCTTAATTTGATCCATAACTATTGGAATAGCTCTAATAATATAGGAGTTTTGCCCAAAACCCTCGATATCAAAACCTAATACCTTGAATTTTTCTAAATACTTGTCAATTATAATACTTTCTTCATTCGAAAACTCTAAAACTTCCGGAGTAAGTAGCTGTTGACTTACTACCCTTCTACTTTCAAACTGTTCCCTAAGCTCGTTATATATAAGTCTTTCATGGGCCGCATGCTGATCAATTAGGTAAATTGAGTTTTCTTTTTCAATCATTATATATGTATTAAATATTTGCCCAATAATTTTATAGTCTTGAAGAACATCATATATAAAGCTATTTTGAGTTATTGCTTCTTCTTTTTCAACTACCGATTCCTGATTTTTTACTAGATTAAAAAAGTTTTTTATTTCATCAATGTCATTAGTTTCTTGAGCAATAATGTCATTAGATCTCCCAAATCCGTTAGTTTCTACTGTTTTATCTACAGTTATCGGTTTTAATTCAGTTTTAGGAAATATATTGGTCATAGTACTATTAGTTTTTTTATCAGATAAATAGTCATTACTATTATCTTTTACATAATCTTTAAGATTTATTTTAAAATCAGATACGGTTGATTCCTTAGTTAATGACTTCTTTATAGCGTCGTATATAAAATCGTATATTGCTTGTTCATCAAATACCTTTATTTCTGTTTTAGCTGGATGAACATTTATATCTATTAATGAAGGATTAATATTTAGATATAGAAAGCAAATTGGAAATCTATTTATAACTACACTACCTTTATATGCATCTTCAATTGCACTAAAAATTATTTTACTTTTTACAAATCTATTATTTACAAATATAATTTCGTAATTCCTATTACCTCTAGTATGCTCCGGTTGACTTATATAACCTTTAATCTCATATTCCTTATTACTTTCATCTACTTCAATTAAATTTTTTGCAATTTCTTTTCCGAATACATTAATAATTGCATCTCTAACAATGCCTTTTCCAGAAGTAGTGAACATAATATTATTATTGTTAATATATTTAAATGCTATATCTGTTTTACTAATAGCTAATCTTGATATTATTTCTGATATTTTACTGGTTTCTACCTGAGTACTTTTCATAAACTTAAATCGAGCAGGTGTATTAAAAAATAGGTTTTTAATTATTATTGTTGTACCTGTAGGGCAACCTACTACTTTTCTATTTACAATCCGTCCTCCGGTAATTTCCAGAAGAATACCATGCTGCTGATCCTTTGTTTTTGTAATAATCTCTACCTGGGAGACTGAGGCGATACTTGCTAAAGCTTCGCCCCTGAACCCCAAAGTTATAAGTGTATCTAAATCATTAATCTTCGTTATTTTAGAGGTAGTATGCCTCATAAATGCCTGTTCCACTTCATGCTCATTTATTCCAATACCATTATCTGATATCCTAATAAATTTTTTGCCACCTTCTTTAATTTCTACAACAATGGAGTCTGCCTTAGCATCAATGGCATTTTCTATTAACTCTTTAACTACAGA
Organism: Serpentinicella alkaliphila; assembly: GCF_018141405.1. NCBI lineage: Bacteria > Bacillati > Bacillota > Clostridia > Peptostreptococcales > Natronincolaceae > Serpentinicella > Serpentinicella alkaliphila. The sequence continues at coordinate 2,508,508 of NZ_CP058648.1, read as the reverse complement.
ATAAGGCCCTTCTACCACTTCCCCTGCTGCTATTTGATTTATAACATTATCATCTAAAACATGAATAAAATTGATCATTTTATCCTCCTATGATTTTGTTGCCTTATTATGGAGCTTATACAAAATATTCATTGCCTCAAGGGGAGTCGTTTCAAGCAGGTTAATACTCTTTAACTGGTCAATTATTTCGTTTTCCTTTGTGTTAGGAATATATTCAACCCTTACTTCTTCAATTTTTACTTCCTCAATATTTCCTGTCTCTTTGTGCTTTTCATTAATTACTTCCCTATTTTTAGCTATATCCTTCTCTTCGAGCTTTTCCAATAGCTCCTTAGCCCTTTGAATAACTTTAGAAGGTAATCCAGCTATATTTGCCACCTGTATACCATAGCTCTTATCAGCAGAACCCTCAATTATTTTTCTTAAGAACACAATATTGTCTCCGTCCTCTTTCACTGTTATTCGATAATTTTTTACATGTTCCATTATGCTCTCTAGTTCAGTAAGTTCGTGATAGTGAGTAGAAAAGAGGGTTTTCGACATAATGTTGCAATTTAAATATTCTATTATTGCCCAAGCAATACTTAGACCATCAAAAGTACTTGTTCCCCTACCAACCTCATCTAAAATTAAAAGACTTTTTTCAGTAGCGTTATTTAAAATGTTTGCTACCTCACTCATCTCTACCATAAAGGTACTTTGGCCTTGAGATAGGTCATCACTTGCTCCAACTCTAGTAAATATTCTATCTACAATACCTATTGTTGCATTTCTAGCAGGTACAAAGGAGCCTATTTGTGCCATAAGTACAATCAACGCAACCTGTCTCATATATGTTGATTTACCCGCCATGTTAGGACCAGTAATAATTGACATTCTATTATACTTTGAATCAATAGAAGTATCATTAGCTATAAACATCTCGTTATCTAGAACCTTCTCTACAACTGGATGTCTTCCCTCTTCAATGTTTATTAATGTACCATTATTTATTTGAGGTTTAATATAGTTGTTTTCTTCTGCAACCTGAGCCAAGGAGTAAACCACATCTAGTTGGCCTATAGCTCTTGCTGTTCTTTGAATACTTTCTATATAATTACCTATAAAGTTCCTTATATTTATATATAGTTCATATTCTAATGCTACAATCTTATCTTGAGCACCTAATATTTTTGATTCTACCTCTTTTAATTCTGGGGTAACATATCTTTCACAATTAGCTAAGGTCTGTTTTCTAATAAAGCTTTCAGGTACCAAATGTAAATTAGATTTAGTTACTTCTATATAGTATCCAAATATTTTGTTATATCCGACCTTTAGTGATTTAATACCGGATTTTTCTTTTTCTTCCTTTTCAAGATTAGAAATCCAAATCCGACCTTCTGTCGTAGCTCTCCTAAGTTCATCTAATTCCTCACTATACCCACTTTTTATAATTCCACCTTCCTTAATACTTAAAGGTGCTTCATCCGCAATAGCTGTTTCTATTAAATTAACTATCTCCTCATGATCATTAAGTCCTGTAAAAAGATTTATTATGAATGAAGATTTGCAATCATTAAATAAATATTTAATATGTGGTAGCTGCTTTAATGAGTTTTTTAAACTAATCAAATCCTTTGGGTTTGCTGAACCATATGAGATTTTACCTGAAATTCGCTCAATATCATAGATCTTTTTTAAATATTCTTTTAATTCAACTCTAATAAAAACTTCGTTCTTTAAATATTCAATAGCATCAAGCCTTTCAGTTATTTTATCAATATTTATTAAAGGCTCATCAATCCATTTTCTCAAAGCTCTTCCACCCATAGCCGTAACGGTTTTATCAAGTAGCCATAATAGAGAACCCTTTTTAGATTTACCTCTAATTGTTTCTGTTAGTTCTAAATTAACTCTTGAAATGATATCTAGATCCATAGTTTCATTAGTATCATAAATAGTTAATTGATTCATATGATTTAATGTTCTTTTTTGTGTTTCACTGATATAAGCTAGTAAGGTTTTTGTCGCTTTTAAGCCTATATTATGTTCTAAAACACTATTACTTATATTAGTTATATTTAAACTCTCAACCAAACCAATTAAATCATTAATATTAATAGTTTTTATATGAAATGGGTTTAAATAGTAGTTAAAGCTTTTTTGTAGTTTTATAAGCAGCTGCTCTTTGAAACTATCTTCTACATAATATATTAATTCCCTAGGTTGTATTTTGGCTAACTCATTCATTAGCCTTGACTCTTTAGACTCGCCTACTATTTCAGTAGCAAATAACTCCCCTGTAGATATATCTGTATATGATAGTCCCCAGCCATTATTTAAATATATAACCGAAGCTAGATAATTGTTCTTCTTATCCTCTAGTAGCTGAGTATCTATTAATGTACCTGGAGTTATTACTCTAACAACATCTCTCTTTACTATTCCTACAGCAACTGAAGCATCTTCTACTTGCTCACAAATTGCAACTTTATAGCCTTTTGTCACTAATCTATCTATATATGTATCAACGGAATGATGAGGCACTCCACACATTGGTGCCCGCTCTTCTTGACCACATTCTCTTCCTGTTAGAACTATTTCTAACTCTCTTGATGCTATGATAGCATCTTCAAAAAATAGCTCATAAAAATCACCAAGTCTAAAAAATACTAAAGAATCTTTATAATTATCTTTAATTGATAAATATTGCTCCATCATAGGTGTATACTTTTTCAACAGAGATCCCCCTAACCAAACTAATAAAATTATTATAACAAATATCTTTTTTTTATACTATATATATACATAATAATACAACGTAATAAGCCAACTAACCATAGTTGTTGACAGATTCTAATCTATGATCGTATAATTATGAGTGTACTCATTTATGAGTATGCTCATAATATTTACTAAGAGGTGATTAATATTACTGGAATAAGAGATACGAAGAAAATGTTTACACGTAAAAAGATTTTAGATGTTTCTAAGGCAATATTTGAGGAAAATGGATATAAGAAAGCCAGGGCATCTGAGATAGCAAAGTTAGCTAATATCGGAGAAGGTACTCTGTTTAACTACTTTAAATCAAAAAGTGAGCTGTTTATTGCTACATTTTTTGAAAGCTTTGATGCTTCAGAATATAAAATTAATAAAACTCAGATTAACTCAGAAGAACAGTTTATTGAAGTAATTATTTCTATTATTGATTATTATGTAAATAATATTAAACAAATAGATAAACAACTATTACGAGAATATTTTTCTATTATTTATGACATTAATTCAGAATCGACTATAGCAAGACAAAACCTTATTAGTGCAGATATGGTTATTAAGAATAATCTAAATGTACTTTTTAATACCCTACTTGAATCTGAGATTAATAAAGAAGCTATTGATTTTGAAACAGCCATAGAGTGTATATATGCCTGCTCAATTAATGCTTTGAATGAATTTGTTTATGATGATGAAATAACCTATGATTTAATGTTAGCTACTTTGAGGAAACAAATAAAATTTATTATTAATGGTAATATTTTCTTTAAGTAACCTAAGGAGGGAGATATCTCATGGTAGATAAAGTGCGCATAAATTGGGAATACACAGGCAAGAGAGATTTTGCAAATGGTACATGTGCCTATTATGAAGAAAAATTTTTAGGATATCTAGGGGGTTTGTTTATTCCAGTAATACTAATTGCTATGAATATATCCAATAGGATGCAGTGGAATTACTTTCAACTAATTATTGCAGTATTTTTAGCTTTTGACTTAGGTGGAGGAATGATTAGTAACTCGTTAAATTCCGGCAAACGTTTTTATCACTCACCATCCAAGGAGTCCGAGGGTAAATTAGGTAAGTTTTTAAAAAATAAGCTTTTATTTGCTACTATCCATATCCATCCATTTATAGTTGGTATTATATTTAATAATTTTGACTGGAAATACGGACTTCAATGGTATTTAATCTTTATAATATCAGTATTAATCGTTTATATTTCTCCCTTATATTTAAAGCGCCCATTATCGATGTTCATGGTATTAATAGCTCTTTTGATTAATAGTTTTTTTATACTACCTATTGTTGGTTTTGAATGGTTTATACCTGTCTTGTTTTTAAAGATTATTTATGGTCATATGGTAAGAGAAGAACCATATAGAAAAGTATAGTTAAGATATGCAATCTAATTAATAAAACTAAATCTTTTTAGTAATTTAAATGTTACTAAAAATTGTCAAAATTCGAATTAAAAATAATTTAATACAAATCATAAATAATAATATACCTTTCGGAGTGAGACATATGGATACAGGTTATAATGAGGCTGAATTTAAAGAATTAATATCTAAATATAATTACAAAGAGATAATGCATCACACTTTTAAAAATGTAATTACTCCTCAGTTTAAGGAAAGAGGATTTAGAAAAAATAATAAGACATTCTATAAAGAAAGAGATGGGCTTATAGAAATTTGTAATGTCCAATTTTCAAGTTTTAACCATAGGACTACTTCTTCATTAACATATAATATAAGTATTGCTATACCATCACTATATAAATCTTTAGGGATTACAGTTAAAAACAAACTGGAAGCAACTGTTTTTGAAAGTAGATACGGTACAATTATTCTTTATTTAAATGGTATTCCTTCGAATTTCGATTATTGGTATAGACTAGAAGCTTATACTCCGTCAAATATCAACGAATTTGAAAGTGAAATTGATGAAAATATAAATTTACTAAGTAATCAATTGGACAGTAGATATAACATTAAGACAGGTGAAGGATTTGAAGAGGTTGTAGTAGCTGACATAGATAATTATATACTAAAATTCTTCGAATCAATCCCTGACGCAGAGACTTTATTAGACCATATTGAAAATGACGACCCTAAGGGAATAATAGATGAATCAATGATGCTACAAACATCAATGTTATACTATTCAAATGGTGAAATTGAGAAAGGAAAAAAGATATTAAATAGAATAGGTAATGGTAACTATAAAGTACTAATAGAAAGGTATACAACAGATGGTATAATAAGCTTGTAGCTTTAAATGTAAAATTATATAATTTATTTGTTTTTTAACCTCTAAATAATTATCGCATCCAAAACATAGACACTCTACTTTAATAGTGAGTGTCTAAAACATCTCAGATATAGGTATCAAACTGAAATTCTGCATCTATTTCTGCTGCAAATTTAATTATATCCCTATCTATTCCCAGTATTGGATTATCGCTAAAATATATGACAATAACAAATTTACAGGTTGTACAAAACTTATTTTGAATCATTTTTAAAATATCTGCTTTATCCTTTATAAGATTATATATTTTTCGCAGCTCAAATTCAACGTCAATTGTTTCAGCATAATCTGTTTCAATGCGCCAGCAGGTTTCCTTTCGTTTCATAGGAATACTCTTTTCGCTTCCCCCCAAAAATTCATCATCGATACAATATGCTTCAGTAGGCTGAATACCAAGCAATTTTGTTATCTCTTCTGGAAAAAAGTCATCCCCTATAATACTAAATTCTATTTTTACTTCAGACATTACTATCTCCTCGATTTCATTTCATAATAATACTAGATTTATTAGTACATTTGCTTTCAATCATAATTTATTAAAGGCACTACTAATAGATCTCTCATACCAATCAGTCGTAGAACTACTTTCATTTGTGTCTTTCCAAAATTCAGGGCCTATTTTATCTGAAATAAAAAATAAAAGGTCATGAATAGTGTCTTCATCGCCTAAGTTTTCAATGGGACCAGGGCTAAAGATATAATTTTTATTATATATTGCGTATTGTGTTACATAATCAGAGAAGTGATATGCACCATAACCATGTACTGTATTAACATTTAAATCTATCGTTTTTTTTCGTATCGACATATGGATTTCAGATAGGTACATAAAAAATCTAGAAAGGGCTAAGTACCCTTCAGCATTAGCTACAAAAGCAACACCTTCCCTATTCACATTTATTTCTAATTTTGCATCATCTGAAAAAAACGGATTAAAAGTATAATTCTTATTTTCTTTTACTTTATAACCTTTTTTATCTAACATTAATTTATCACCTCTAGATAGTTTTATATGCTTTATTCGAGACCTTTTAATCTTCTTTTAACACATATTTAATTGATATATTATGTTTTTTTGTACTTTTTTAAATATATCTCTCTTATCTCTGTCGTGTACAATAACTAGATTATTATCACTTTCCCAATATATATTAATAAACTCAGAACCACTACCTATAAATATATTTCCAGCTCTATTGTTGTATTTTTCACTTTTCTTCAGTATAGAAACCTGGGTACTAAAGTCAGTGGTTGCTCCGGCGTCCCTTATAAAGGGATAAGCAACGTACTCACCACTAGGTGAATCTACCTTTTTCACAATTGTATTTTCAGCTGTACATCCAAATACCAAAAGCATTGTTATAAGTGTTATTGCAGAAGAGATTATTATTTTAACTTTCAATTTTATACCTAACTATTTAACCTCCACTAATCAATTATTATAAAGTATTATTTCCACTTATGTTGGAAATTAACTAGGCCACCCAAAAATGAGTGGCCTTAATTTTAATTTAATTATTAGGTCTTATCTCTAAGTTGTTAAATCTTGATAAATTAATATTACCAGAAGGACTATCATAATAGCTTATATTCACCCTATCCCCTTCTTTAGTTAAAGGTAATTGATTACTCATAGTTAGTGGGGCTATAAAAATCTTTTCTCTCATAGTATCAAGAAGAATATAATAGTAAGTGCTTCCGTCTATAATAGAACTCCCTACTCTAACTACTCTACCTTCTAAATTTACTTCATCATACACATTTTCAATAGGTGTCCATTGTCCCCTATCTCTTAGTCTACTTACATAATTAGAACTTGCTTGATTTTTAGTTTCCCCTATACCAACAATACTATAGTCCCTAACATTAACAAAGGCATATTGTTTTATTAAGCCCTGTCTATCAAGAAGTGTCATATAATAAGTTGGTTCACCCTCTAAATTTATTAGTATCGGGAAAGTAGCATCATACTCGAATTGCTGTACAGCCCCCTCAGCTGATCTCATAGCAGAGGTTTCAGTGGCACCAGAAATCTTATAAAGGACTGTTTCTTTGCTTCTAGTATCTACGAGCATAAAACCTATGGTTGATTCATCAGCCCCAGCAGATGTTACGCCTGTGTAAAAATAGCTTCTACCTTCATTATACACAGTATTTGTTCCTTCAGTAGTTTGTAGCATCCCTCTTTTAGAAGGGTTCCACCATCCATTTACTAATCTTCCCCAATAATTTATTTGATCTATCGCGATATATTGAGGTATTGCACGATCAACCCAAGCAGGCATATTTTCTAAGCTATATTCCTCGATATCTCCAGTTTGTGGATCTATAATTAGAACACCTATTGGGTCTGCTCCAGAAGTACCTACCTTGTTTTTGTATAAAGTTACAACCCAGTAAGGATTAAAATTATCATCTAATTCAAAAGAAAAGTCAGTTAATCCAACATTTCTATATCCAGACCTATATATTTTTCTATAAAGATCATCACTAAAATAAGCACTTGGTTGATATTTTATTCTAATTGGCTCCCCATTAACTTCCTTAACTAATCTAACCTCTCTCTGATTAGCTGCGTTAATTATGACATATCCGGGTGTGCCCTCTTTATTGTCCCTCCATCTGAAAAAACCAGAATGTGCTAACGGTGCAACGTAATAAAGCTCACCATCCACATGATTTGCCCAAAACTCCTTTAAAGTTACTTGGCTTCCTAAGGCCAAGTCTTCCCCAAGACGTTTATCTCCTAAGTTAAGGGCCATTCTTGGTGTAACCTCTGGTAGCTTTGATAAATCAACTGGAGAAATTTCTAAATTGAATTCCTTCTCTTTAATATCTCCAATTAAATAACGCTTCTCTTGATGTTTAAATATACTACTACTTCTAAAAAATTGAACCACCATTATAACTATTACTAATGCAACTAGAATTAAACTTGAATATGCTACTTTATTTCTTAATAAGGAAATTGTAACTACTGATATAATAACTGCAAATATTAATAGTACAAATAACGTAAAAGAATGGTTTAATAACCATACGGGCATTAGGATATAATCTGTAAATACTAAAAGTACAATAAATAAAATTGAAAATGCAATAATACCAAGTTTTTTCAATCTTTTTCCTCCTTTAAATTACAATAAATACTCTCTTATATTACACTTTCGAGCCTTAAAATGAAAACTTAATATTTTCCTATTTCTCTTAATCACTTAAAGGTCTTCACTAAATAGATATTAAAATAAGTTTTAAATATAACTGATCAAAAAAATAAAGAACCAACATATGATTCCTTATTTTTATAATGTTTAATTGAAATTATCTTATCTTCGCTTACCTTTATTTGATTTATTAGGTACACTACTCTTCTTATTATCTGTTCTTTGGTTTGTACCTTTTGTCGTAGCACTGCTTCTACTATTCTTATTTTTGTTATCTCTAGATTTATCTCTATTTCTATCGTCTTTTTTGTTATTACTTCTATCTTTTACGTTATTATCTTTCTTATTTCTAGATTTTGAGGATGAACTATCCTTCGTTGTTTTACCCTTTCCTCTATAGTTATTGTCATCAGAATCTGAAGGTTTCCTAGGTCTTATTAAACATTCTTTTCCAAAGCCTATTAAATCCCTTCTATTTGCTTTAATAAGTGCTTCGTAAACTAAATCGTAGTTTTGAGGCTTCCTATATTGAATTAGAGCTCTTTGCATTGCTTTCTCATGTGGTGTTTTAGGTACATATACTTTTTCCATAGTTCTAGGATCTAATTCCGTATAGTACATACAGGTTGATAAAGTACCCGGCGTTGGATAAAAATCCTGTACTTGCTCAGGCATATAACCTAAGTCCCTTAAGTATTCAGCAAGCTCAATTGCTTCCTTAAGTGTTGAACCTGGGTGACTAGACATTAGATATGGAACTAGGAATTGATTCATTTCTAGATCTTCATTAATCTTTTTATATTTCTTTACAAACTTATCATAAACTTCCCTTTTCGGTTTCCCCATTTTATTAAGAACTTCTTCAGAAATATGCTCCGGTGCCACCTTAAGCTGTCCACTTATATGGTGCTTACATAATTCTTTAAAAAACTCATCATTTTTATCATGGATTAAGTAGTCATATCTTAGACCTGACCTAATAAAAACTTTTTTCACATTTGGAAGTTTTCTAAGATTTCTTAGAAGTTTCAAATAATCCTTATGGTCAATTTTTAATTTACTACATGGATTTGGGAATAAACAAAGCTTATCTTTACAAACCCCATGCTTTACCTGTTTATCACATGCCCTATCCCTAAAATTTGCAGTTGGCCCACCTACATCATGAATATATCCTTTAAACTCAGGATCCCATATCATTTTCTCTGCTTCCGATATAATTGATTTATGGCTCCTAGATTGAACAACTCTTCCTTGGTGGAATGTTAATGCACAGAAGTTACAGCTACCAAAACAACCCCTATTACTTGTAAGACTAAATTTAACTTCCTTTATTGCTGGTATTCCTCCCATTGACTCGTAAATAGGATGATAGGTTCTCATATATGGTAAAGAATATACATTGTCTAGCTCTGACTGACTCATAGGCTCGTGGGGTGGATTTTGTACAACAAAAAAGTTATTATATGGCTCAATCAGTGGTTTTCCAACAATTGCATCCATATTGTTATATTGAAGCATAAAACTCTCCGCATATTTCTTTTTAGATTCTAATATTTCATCATAATGGGGAAGCATAATTGGTTTATAAGCTCTATCCTTATCCTTCGTTTTATAAACAGTACCCTTTACAAAAGTTATTTCATTAACGGGTAGTCCACTTTCTAGAGCTTCAGCTATTTCTATTATTTGACGCTCTCCCATTCCATAAACTATTAAGTCTGCCTTAGCGTCTAATAGTAATGACCTTCTGACTTTGTTTGTCCAATAATCATAATGGGCAAAACGTCTTAGGCTAGCTTCTATTCCACCAAGGATTATTGGTACATCGCTATATGCTTCCTTAACTCTATGGGAATAAACTAGTGATGCTCTGTCAGGTCTATACCCAGACTTTCCACCTGGTGAATATAAGTCATCGTTTCTTGTCTTTTTCGATACTGTGTAATGGTTCACCATCGAATCTATATTTCCAGCTGTTATTAAAAATCCAAGTCTAGGTTTACCTAAACTCTTAAATCCTTCATTGTTTTGCCATGGTGGCTGTGCTATAATACCAACTTTATATCCTCTATTTTCAAGTATTCTTCCTATGACTGCTGCTCCAAATGAGGGGTGATCAACATAGGCATCACCAGAAACAAGAACAAAATCCAGTTGGTCCCAGCCTCTCTCTCTCATATCATCCTTACTTATCGGTAAAAATTTAGACATAATTTATCATCCTTATATGTATGTTTATTTATTATTTATAATTTCCCTTTTTAAGTAATTATACCACAGTATAGCATACTGCTTTTCACAAATACTTAAAACTTATGTACTCACATCCAACTATTATAGCATAATGAGAGATTATAAGTATAAATACTTATTTTAAATTTTGGTAATTTCCTGTTCCACCCATTTAATTCAAAGTATAGGATATATTTACCAAAGCATACTTAAATGAAGTGGAAAACTATGCTATGGGCTGTAAAATATGAATAAAAATCAACCACAAAACAATATTGAAGCAAACGAAAAACAAAGAATGAACAGCTACATGCATATACAGTTAATCATAGTGGTACTAAGCTTACTACTAATCAAGCCGTTAAAGTATCAAATACGGACGATTCTTAAAAGCACATGATACTTTCTGGGACTTCGTTGTTAACACACCAGAAACCGCCCATATGATAATGTGGCTATTATCCAATAGGGCTATACGTCGAATCTATAGAATGATGGAATGTTTTGGAGTAAACACATTTAGATTTGTAAACGAACAGAGTAAAGCAAGATTTGTTAAATTTCATTGGAAACCATTCTTAGGTGTTCACTCTCTTGTATGGGACGAAGCCCAAAAGTTAGCTGGTAAAGACCCTGACTATCATCGTAGAGTTATTTATGACGCGATAAATAATGGAGACTACCTGAGTATGAATTAGGAGTACAGTTGATAGAGAAGAAGATGAATTAAATTTTGATTTCGATATTTTAGATCCAAACTAATTTTTCCCAGAAGAAATCATTCCTGTAAAAATAATTGGTAAACTAACATTAAATAAAAATGTAGACAACTTATTTGCAGAAACTGAACAAGTTGCATTCCATCCTAGACACGTTGTACCAGGCATAGACTTTAGTAATGACCCATTATTACAGGGTAAACTTTTTTCATACTTATATACTCAACTAATTCGTTTAGGTGGTACAAATTCCCATGAGATCCCTATAAACAAACCTATTGCTCCAATACATAACAATCAACGTGATGGATACAATCACATGACAATAGACCGTGGACGAGTAAGTTATTCTAAAAATTCTATTCAAGCAAATGACCCTAAACCAGCCTCAGAGGCTCAAGGTGGATATATACACTATCAAGAGTCAGTACATGGACGTAAGATTCGTGAAAGAAGTGACAGCTTTATGGATAACTTTAGTCAAGCTACTATCTTTTGGAATAGTATGTCTTGTGCTGAGAAGCAACATATTATTGAATCCTTTCACTTTGAAGTTGGAAATGTACAAGATATGCAGAAGATAAAAGAACGGGTAGGTTGAAATGTTTAATAATGTAGATGGACAGCTAGCTCAGCAGATTGCAATGGGAATAGGTGTTAACCCTCCCGCAGCACTAAATAATAGCATTATAACCATTAAGTCGCCAGCAGTCAGTCAGGAAAATACTATAAGGGTTACTCAAACAAGAAAAATTATAGTCCTTGCTGAAAATGGTTTTAATTCAAATGAATTATCCTAGTTTATGTCACTAATCAACGCCAGTGGAATAAACGCAAATATTATAAGTATGAAATTAGGTATGTTAACAGGCTTAGATAGAGAGAAACATGAAGTTAACAAAACATATATAACAGCATGCTCGATTTTATATGATGGTGTTTTTATACCAGGTGGTCAACAAAATGTAAATACACTAAAGTCCTAAGGTGATACCTTACACTTTTTAAATGAAGCATTTAAGTACGCTAAAACCATTGGTGCATTAAATGAGGGTGTAGATGTTGTAATCACTGGCTCCTCCATAAAGGCAGTAACTTTATAAGAACCTGAAAGCAAATCGCAAGTTGTATTTGACTCAGGCTTAGTTACTTCAAGAGATATAACTGATATGAGTAGTTTTACAACAGAATTTATTAACGCAATTGCACAGCATCGTCATTGGGCAAGACAAACAAATAAAGATATGATACCTACATAAAAGTTATCTTCAATTTTAAAAGGAAGCTTTAATAGATATTCTTCCTTTTCATATGTTTTGATACTTAATAAACATTTGCTAAGTATTTAAACAGTATTACATTGTTTTTCTTAATACTTAATAAGTTCTATGAGACAATCATTTCCGAATCATTAACCGACATTATCTTTTCTAGATCATCTCCGAGCATCGGTCTATAGAAGTAATATCCCTGTATACCATCACAAAGATTATCCTCTAAAAATTCTAATTGCTCTTTTGTTTCAACGCCTTCTGCAATAACCTCTAAGCCCAAACTTTTACCTAAGATAATCATTGCTTTAATTATCGCTTCATCTTTTTCATTATTACCTATGCCTCTTACAAATTCCATCGCAATTTTAATCTTATCTAAAGGCAAGGTCTTTAAATAATTTAAAGAAGAATACTCTGTTCCAAAATCATCAATAGAAATAGTTACTCCTAGGCACTTTAGTTGTTCTAATGTCCTAATAACATACTCACTGTCCTTCATGAAAATTCTTTCTGTTACCTCAATATCTAAATGGGACGGGTTAATACCTGTTTCATTTAATATATTCTCTATTTGAATTACTATACTGTTATTTACAAATTGATTAACTGATAAGTTTACTGCAATTGGTACATCTAAAATTCCCTTATCTAGCCACTCTTTCTTTTGTCTACAGGCGGTTCTTAGCACCCATTCGCCAACTGCCACAATAAGTCCAGTTTTTTCAGCAATTGGAATAAAGTGTTTAGGACTAATGAATCCAATCTGAGGATGATACCATCTAATTAGTGCTTCAACTCCGATAATCTCACCAGTTATTGTATTGACCTGGGGTTGATAGCATAGTATTAGCTCATCTCTATCTAAAGCTTGATATAAGTAATTTGTAAGCTTCATCTCCTCATAAACTGAGTTTTTCATAAAATAGTCACAAAACTGATATTTATTTTTGCCTAACTCCTTTGATTTGTACATAGCTATATCCGCATTTTTTATAAGTGAGTCAGCATCTTTGCCATCAGTTGGATACATTGCTATTCCTATACTTGCAGTAATATATATTTCATTGTTATTAAATTTAAATGCCTGTTTTATTGCTTCTAAAACCTGTTCCGCTACTTCCTTTGTATAATTTTCATCAACGGGCCCACTTAATAGTATTATAAATTCATCTCCACCAACTCTAGCAACAATATCAACATCCCTTAAAATTAGCTGTAGTCTAGATGAAACAATTTTTAAAAGTTCATCTCCCCAAGTATGACCAAATGTGTCATTTACCATCTTAAATAAATCTAAGTCTAGAAAAAGTACAGATAAAGAAAAACTATTCTCCTGTGCTTCTAATATAGCCTTTTTTAGCCTTTCATTAAAGAACGTCCTGTTCGGTAAACCTGTTAAATGATCATTGAGTGCAAGTTTTCTGATTTCCCTTTCCATTTTAATACGTTTTACTACTTCTCTTTCTAACTCGACATTTGCATTTCTAAGTTCAATTGTTCTTTCGTGCACTCTTTTTTCTAGATGGTCATATGCCCCTTTTAATTTCTTTTGATAGTTCTTTATTTTTGATATGTCTTGAAAAATACAAACTGAACCTAACTTATCTCCCCATTCATCCTTTAAAGTTGATAGAGAAAATAAAACGGGAATAGGAGTTCCATCTTTCCTTATCAATTTCAGTTCAAAGCTACTGTAGTCATCATCTAGTAACATCTGCTTAATATCCCCAAATATAATTTCAATATCACTGTTTAATAACTCATTCTCCCTATATCCGAGGAGGTTGCTAGCCCCTTCATTCGTATCTACTATTATATTATTACGATTTACAACTAAAACACCATCTGCCATAGTTTTTAGTACACCAAGTAAAACATTTTGTGGATTTAGACTCATTAACTTATATCTCTTAATTGAATACCATATGCCACTAACAGGAATAAGCATCAATATAATTGCAATAGACGGAAGTAAAGCAATTCCTAAACTAGGTAGTATTATGTCGGTTATAGACCCAAATAGTGTAACTAAAACAAGTGAAAATATAATAATTCTGGCTTGATATTTTTCACGCTTTATCTTTGTGTTTTTCGACCAGTTCCAAAGTAAACCTACACTTAAAATAATATATGTAATACAGTATATAGAATGAAATTGGTTATATATAAACCCACCATCAGTGTTAATAAAAGCCCAACCTAGCTTTATCGGCACAATCTCTGCGGTTGTTATTGGCTTCACATACACATTTATATAGATTGTTATTAAAGAAGGTATATAAATTAATATATAATACATAGCATTTTTTAAATATTTATCTTTATTACATAGAACTATAAAAAAATGTAGCATCATACTATAAAATGAGCCCCAGAAGAAAGCAGAATATGTTCTCAGAAGAATGGCTGTTTCTACATCCGTTACATGATTAATTAGGGCAAAAACAAAGGCCCAAATTGAAAGATTAATACAACATACAAAGAAAAGCTTATTTAATCTATTTTTATAATCGTTTCTATATATCGTAGTACCTATACAAGCATATATAATACTACAAAGAAAAAACATACCTGTTAGTAATATCATTTTGTCCTCCCTAGTAAATTATCTAGTAAATTATCTAGTTAATAATTAAATACAAAAGACTACTTAAGTAGTCAATTGCAAAGTTTATAGAAAATTTTTAAATATTCGTCCTCAATCTCTTGAAAACCTTTTAAAGAAAAATCATGCTTTAACGCGATAGGAGGCTCTAGTTCAAATATTTTTACACCCATTAGTTCTTTAAACTCGTAATGTAATATTGTATCATCTATCTCCTCAATAATTTTAAAATCTTCTATTGTTAATTTATCTAAATTATATTTTTCATAGATGACCCTCTGAACTTGTCCTTCAATTATTAAATATTCAGGCAAGTGTCTTTTTACAGGTCTAGTAATGTCCGAAATATAGGCTTCACTAGCATCATGAAGTAGACATCCTAATTGAACCTCAGTCGAATATCCTTTTTCTCTAGCCTCCTTATAGCAATTTATACAATGTTGTCCTACAGAATAAAAATGTTTAAAATGTCCATTCGCTCTCGTCATTAAAGACAAGGCATGGGCGATATCTTTAATATCTATTAATTGTTCCTCAGGTGTTATAGGGTTAAATCTCTTTTTTGTAAAAGTTGTTATATAACTTGACATATTTCATCCTCGCATTTATATATAGTATACTTTACTATTCTATAAAATCAAAATTAAATCCTTCTTGAAATAAGAAAAACTATTAAAAAATAAAAAACCACTATTAAACTTTAGTAAATTCAATAGTGGTTTTTAACTAACCTTATGACATTAATTTGCAAATATTATTTGTAAATTCAACTGGATCATTTATTGGTAAACCTTCAATTAAAAGTGCTTGATTATATAGTACAGTTGTATATACCTTTAGCTTTTCTTTATCATTTATAAAAGCATCCTGTAAAGCCTTGAACACTTCGTGATTAACATTAATTTCTAATATTTTTTCAGCCTTTACTTCCTGGCCTGTTGGCATTGCACGTAAAACCTTTTCCATTTCAATAGAGATTTCACCTTCACTAGCTAGACATACAGGGTGATTTTTTAATCTTTTTGAAGGTCTTACGTCTTTTATCTTTTCAGATAAAAGTTCTTTCATATATTCAAATACTTCTTTATTTTCATTTCCTTCATTTTCTTCCTTGTCTTTACTTTCAATGCCTAGGTCTCCACTTGAAACTGACTTAAATTCCTTCTCTTTATAATTCATTAATATGTTTATTGCAAATTCATCTACATCATCAGTAAAATATAATATTTCATAGCCTTCCTCATTTAAAAATTCAGTTTGAGGCATTTTATCTATTCTTTCAATAGAATCTCCAGAGGCATAATAAATGTATTTTTGATCTTCTTTCATTCTTTCTACGTATTCATCTAAAGTTACCATTTTCTTTTCTTTTGAAGAGTAGAACATTAATAAATCTTGAAGAGTTTCTTTATGTTGCCCAAAATCTGTATAAACCCCATATTTTAGCTGTCTTCCAAAACTTTTATAAAACTCTTCATACTTTTCTCTTTCCTCTTTTTGAAGGAAAATTAATTCACTTTTTATTTTTTCTTTTATTCTCTTAGCAATTATTTTTAGTTGTCTATCATGTTGAAGTAGCTCTCTAGAAATATTTAATGATAAATCCTCAGAGTCCACCATTCCTTTTACAAAGCTAAAATAATCTGGAACTAGCTCACCGCATTTATCCATAATTAGTACTCCATTAGAATAGAGCTCTAAACCTTTTTCATATTCCTTAGTATAAAAATCAAATGGCATTTTTTCTGGAATATATAGGATAGCGTTATATCTAACTGCCCCATCAGCACTGATGTGAACATAGGATAATGGTTTATCATACCCATAATGCTTCTCTGTGTAAAAGTTTTCATAGTCTTCCTTAGTTAGCTCATTTTTATTTTTACGCCATATAGGAATCATGCTATTTATAACTTTTATTTCTTTTATCTCATCATATTGATTCTTAGATCCTTCCTTAAGCTTTCTCTTAGTTACCTCCATTTTAATAGGGTATCTGATAAAATCTGAGTATTTTTTAATAATAGAGCCTAATCTATACTCTTCTAAAAACTCATCATAAAATTCATCTTCTGTATTTTCTTTGATTTTTAATATTATTTCTGTACCGACAGACTCTTTTTCAACAGGCTCAACAGTATAACCCTCTGCCCCCTCAGACTCCCATTTATAAGCTTGATCACTACCTAATGCTTTAGTTACTACAGTTACAGATTCTGCTACCATAAATGCTGAGTAAAATCCAACACCAAACTGCCCAATAATATCAAATCCATCTTTTAATTCGTTTTCTTTTTTAAATGCGAAGGAACCACTTTTCGCAATAACACCTAAATTTTCCTCAAGCTCTTCTTTAGTCATACCTATTCCAGTATCAAGTACTGATAAAGTTCTATTATCTCTATCAGCTGTAATCATTATGTAATAATCATCTTTGTTAAATGTAATATTTTCATCTGTTAATGCCCTATAATACATTTTATCAATAGCGTCACTGGAATTAGAAATAAGTTCTCTAAGAAATATTTCCTTGTGAGTATAAATAGAGTTAATCATTAGATCTAATAATCGTTTAGATTCAGCTTTAAATTCTTTTTTTATCATATCCATTCTCCTTCCATAGAAACGTTTCGTTAAGTTTATTAGCACTCTGCGAATAAGAGTGCTAATAATAATTTACCAAACTTATCATATTTGTCAATAGTTTTATTGCAAATTTTCATCAACAACAATCTATCTCATCACTACAACCGCAATCCGGCTCTCTACCTGTTATCTTCCCAACTATGATTGCATATGCACACCCAACTCCAGATTTAACATCAATTGCAGCTACTGGACAATTTTTTGCACAAGCCCCACACTCCATACATTTATCCTTATTATGTATCTGGACCTTCTTATCACTAGTAGTAAATACTTCATGAGGACAAACATTAATACACATATTACACCCTATACATTGGTTTACATCTAAAGATAATGTTACAACATTTTTTAAATATTTATGCTCCACAAGTTTCACCATCCTTATTTTATACTATACTACCTAAAATTAATAGGAAAATACCTACTACCATACTAATTGCAATTGATGGTATAGCTATTTTCATTTCTTTCATTACTCCAGAGAAGGATGTGTAGGTTGATGAGCCTGTAAAGTTAACGGCTACAAATGCAGATAAGGACGGGAAAATTAACATATAGCTAAGTTGTCTTAGTATACCCATCATTGAATTGTTTACAGCTAATAAAAGCAATACCCATGATAGTCCTAATAACCAACCCTTAAAGGCAAAGGATTTCCCTGGTATCCAGGGTAAAAGAAGTGGCACTATTATACATCCTATTGTTAATGCCCCAATATATCCACACAAATCAATTACAGAAAAAAGTTCAATGCTAAAAAAAGTATTAGTGAGTAAATTCAAAGAAAATGCCGTACTTATTATATAGATAGATGGTTTTATTAAATTTACTATCTCAATTGGAGTTAAAATTAATCTATCAAAAATATTAAAATTAACCTTCCTCATTTGTGGCGTTGCAACCAGATTATTCTTTAAAAATTCTTTTATATCTGAAGCCCTGACAGGTCCGTATATTACCTTAAAACCAGTCCTTTTGTACACTTCATGGGCGGAGATACCAGGTGCACCTAGTTGAGGTAAAATTATAGTTCTGTGAGAAACAAGTTCTAACAACCTAGTACTTTTGATCTTACTTACAAGCTCATCGGTTCCGAAAGTTCCTTTACCAGCAGCACACCATACATTAACTCCTTTTGTGTCCAAAACTAATATCCAAGCATCTTTATCACTTAATTCTTTTCTCAACATATCAAAACTCATCTTATAGTTTGCAGTAACGAGTACTGGGGATTTGTCATCTGGATTTCCAATACAATATATACCTGGATCAACTTTGTAATTCATCCTATTTATTCCCCAGCGAACCTTCCAAGAGTAAATTGTGTCAAAAATAGTCAGCTTAGTTGAAACCTGCAACACTTTACAAATTGGTGTATAAATTTCGCCGACAATCCAGTGTCTATTTGGATTTTGAAAACTTAAACTACTGTCTATTTCTTTTTCATTAGAACAGCACTTATCTTTATTTCTTTCTAATTCCCACATTTATACCCCCCTTTTCAAAATAACCTATTATTTACAACAATCATTTATTTTAATTGATTTCAACAGAATTTCTAAACTCTCAATGACCTGATCCCTTTTCTTTTCTGGTATAGTTTCATACACCTTCTTAAAATATTCATTCATCTCACTCTCAATCCCCTCAAAAAGTCCATAGCCCTTTTCCTCTAAAGAAATAGTGACATACCTTCTATCCTTAGGGTTTATATCTCTTTTAGCATACCCATTATCTACTAGGCCATTTACTGTTCTACTCATAGTACTATTATCTAAATCTAATATATTGGCTAATTCATTTAATGAAATATTCTCTGCTCTACCAATCTCTACTAACGCATGACACTGAGCCATCGTAATTCCACAGCAAGTAATTTCATTTGCCTTTAATGCTCCAAGATTTCTTTCAAAGATTCTTATTATTTCCCTAAGTTTTTCATAAGCTTTTATATCTTTCAACATTAATCACCTCCTACAATAATTATATTATGCAATAATTGTATTTTGCAACTATATTTATAAAAATATAACCAAAAAATAGTAAAATATTTTTTGAATCTCAACTTAGCTTTGATTCTTACTTAGGCATAGTATACTTATATTTAAATCATTTTAATGCCTATCTAAATACAAAAAAATATTAGGTAGGGCTAGTACCATTCTAACCCTACCATTTTAACTAATAATATTCTTCATTAATTTAAGGCATTTATCTATTACTAGACCCTAATGCCCACATTTTAAACTGCATGCTTCACAGGATTTTTTAGCTGGCATAAGATTATGCTCAGTCACATGTAGAAAATCACAAAACTCTAGATCAGTTGGATACTCTTTTGTTTTAACAACCTCACCATCTACTACAGTCACTGGGAGAGCATCAACACCCTCTTTATTAATTATTTCATTAATTAATTTATTATCGATAAACATTTGAGGGCTGCTAGTTAAGTTATATCTTTCAACAATAATTCCATTACTTTTTAAATTATTTATAACTGTCGTAACTCTTAACAGTTCTTCATCTACAGATGGGCCACAAACCCCAGTAGAACAACACATTGCAGGTTCAAAAATAATCATTTTCTTCATATAAACCTCTCCTTTTTAATCTTAATTAAACTTTTTATATGTTATATAGATGATTATCTATATCTATAACCATAGACTATTATTTTATTCCAGTCAATATCTTCTAATCAGTTCTATTTAATATACGTTATTATATTTAACAAATATATATCCAAATAAACTGAAATTAATTATATTATACATTACAAGTAAAGAATTAAAGAGCCAAGAGAAATTCACTTCATTACTCCAGGCCCTTTCCAATAAAGGAGGCTACTTGCAGTTTTCAAAATTAAACACTCTAAATAAAAAGATCACTCATATTGTTACTTTTTTTGACCATACTATCTTTTAATTCCTCTAATATTTTAACAATTTGCCAATAGGATGCGAACTCACTCTTAGGTATTCTACAATTCCTAGAAATCTCTTTGATATCCTTTAGCGTATAATCTACCACGTTATTTTCAATTTCAATTTCATTCAGTAACTCACTCATACAACTATGTTCAAAACAGGGCATACAATCGAATTTATTGATATTTGTCCCTATCAGCTTTTGTTCTTTCTCCATAGCCTGCTGCAGGGCATTTTGTAATTTAATTATTTTATCATTAATACTCATTAAATTATTTGGTTCTGGTCCACTAGTTTCCAACGCATGACTTAACAAATTACAAACTTCATGGAGCTTACAACATATAGAATTATTATGATTATTTATAATATTATCTGCAATCTGGCATGGTGACATTTCCATGAATTTAAATGCATCGCATTTTTTAGAATCTTTGTTGTATATATTATTTAGTTTTTCTAGTACTTCACATTTATCAAGTTTTTTCTGCTCAATTACATCTCCTAAAGTAATATACTCATATATATAAGAATCTATTTCGTACTCCATAAATAATTTATCTGCCTCGGGTATTATAGCTACAATCTCTCCAATAGTCTGAGATGAATTGAATTTTTGCATTATTATGACCTCCTATAATTATGCTATGTAGCTTCACGATAAAAATGATTATTATATGAATACCCAATATTTATAATTACTAACTATATTTTTTAAATTTTCTAAATAACTTACATTATTGATTATACTTGCTCTGAAAGCAGAAAACTGTACACTTCATTGTATAAATACGCAAGCCTTAAAATACAAAAGGCTATACTTGTAGTTATAACTATCAATATAGCCTTTTTTATCCTTATGTTAGTTATTTTGAGTTCAGAAAACTAAAAATAATTATTAGTTTAAACTACTGTACTTTACAACTCTCAAGTCTAAGTTAACATAAGTAGTTTATAGTAGACTTCTTTTCTAATCATCTCCAAAGGATAGCCCAATATCTCTACTTGTCTTAATTAAAGGATCATCTAAACTTACAAACTTTGTTCCTTTTACATCTTTTAGAGAAATACTACCAATTTTATTATCTTTTATAACAACCATTTCATTTTCCTTACGGTCAAATATTAATTCAGCTGCTTTCGCTCCTAGTTGGGTAGCAAAAACCCTATCAAAGCTATTTGGTGATCCACCCCTTTGTAAATGACCTAAAATAGTTGCTCTAGTTTCTACACCAGAATAAGCCTCTATAGCACTAGCCAACCAATTACTAATGCCACCTAGACGTGGTATATTAAATACGTCTACACCTATGCCCCTTTTTATCATCTGTTCACCGGATAATGTTTTTGCACCTTCTGATACAATTATTAAACTGAAAGTCTTTCCTCTACTTATCCTGTCTTTTATCTTTTTATCAATTGATTCTAGACTATATTCAATTTCTGGTATAATTATTATATCAGCACCACCAGCTATACCTGCATGAAGAGCTATCCAACCAGCATCTCTTCCCATTACCTCTAGAAGCATTACCCTATGATGAGATTCCGCTGTACTGTGAAGCCTATCCAAAGCATCTGTTGCAATATCAACTGCACTAGAAAACCCAAAAGTCATATCTGTCCCAACAATATCATTGTCTATAGTCTTTGGTACCCCAATAATTTTAATGCCGGTTCTAGCAGATAGCTCAGATGCTAATCTCATAGAACCATCTCCACCAATAACAACTAAGTATTCTAATTTATGAAAATCACAGTTTTCAATTATAACCTTAGACATATCCGAATATTTCTCTTCCCCATTTATTTTTTGCTTAAAGTTAAATGGGTTGTCCCTGTTTGTTGTTCCAAGAATTGTACCTCCTCTAGACAAAATTCCTGATACGCTATCATAATCTAGATTTATGTATCTATTTTCAATCAATCCCTTAAAACCATCTTTAAAACCTATTACTTCATGTCCATGGTTTACAGATGATTTTGTAATTGCTCTAATTACCGCGTTTAGTCCTGGACAATCCCCACCACCTGTTAATACTCCAATTTTCATTTTCATATATATCCTCCATCAGTCTTTTAAAATTTTGTTTATTTATCAAATATTATGCTACAATGATATTGGGTATATATACCCCAAAAATTACATATTAATTATTTGAAAAAATTTATTTAGGAGGACTTACTATGATTTTTATACCTATTATTCTACTTGTTCTTGTTGCAGTTTGGTTGATTAGTACATATAACGGTTTCGTTGTACTCAAAGAGAGAACAAATAATGCTTGGTCTCAAGTTGAAATTCAATTGAAAAGACGATATGATTTAATCCCTAATCTTGTTAACACAGTAAAGGGCTATGCCACCCATGAAAGGGGCACTTTTGAAAAAATTACACAGGCAAGAACCGCAGCTATGGGTGCCCAATCTATAACTGATTTATCTATTGCAGAAAATCAACTTTCTGGCACACTTAAAACTCTTTTTGCAGTGGCTGAAAATTATCCTGAATTAAAGGCTGACTCAAATTTTAAGGAATTACAACAAGAGTTAAGTAATACCGAAAGCAAAATTGCTTTTTCACGTCAATTCTATAATGATACAGTTCAAAAATACAATGTGAAAGTAAAAGTTTTTCCAAATAGCATTCTAGCAGGCATGTTCAACTTTTATCAATTAGAATATTTTAATCTTGAAGATGAAAAAGAGGCAAGAAAATCCATAAAAGTAGAGTTTTAATAAGAAAGGAAAACCATTATGAGTAACAGTAAAAAAATATTTAGATTATTTTCATTAATCGTTTTTCTTTTTATTTATTCTTCAAATATTGCTTATGCAAATCGTTCTCTAAGTATTGATAAAGTTTATATTAATGTTGAAATCTTAAAAGATGGAACTATGGTCATTCAAGAAGAACGTCAAATTACTTTCAATGGCCAATATAACGGTTTCTTTCAAGAGGTAGATAAGGATAAAGGGGTTAATATTAAAGATATCAGAGTTTTAGAAAATGGTATTCCTTACGAATTTAATCCTACTACCACCTATGGCCCACCTGGTACATATCTCGTAAGAGATCAATTAAATTTAGTGCATATTGATTGGAGTATTGATGCCCTAAACGAAACTAGAACATTTGTAGTTGAATATATAGTAGAAAATCAACCGAAAATACATAAAGACATAGGTGAGCTATATTATAAGTTTATTGGCGAATGGGATGACCCTCAATACAATGTTACAGTGCTTTTAACTCTGCCGGAAGATTCTAACAGTAACGACTTAAGAGCTTGGGGGCATGGTCCATTAACTGGTGAGGTAACTATTTTAAATAATAGAGAGATTTTATGGCAAGTAGATAAACTTCCAAGTAATGCTTTTTTAGAGGGTAGAGTAACGTTTACACCTGAAATAATTGATAATGCAAAATTATATACTAGTATAGATGCACTCCCTGAAATCCTTGAGCAAGAACAACGTTGGGCTAATCAAGCAAATAGAGAGAGGTTTATATCAAGAGTTGATATCTTTTTAGCTATGTTTGTTTTATTAGGTACAATCATTATAAGCTTTTGGCTTAGACGCAAATATGCTAGACCATATCTAACTACTTTTGATGGAGAATATTATCGTGAACTCCCTGCTGATTACTCCCCTGCTGAACTTGGTGTTCTTCTTCGTAAGGGTAAGCCTAATACAGATGACTTTACAGCAACAATTATCCATCTTGCTTTAAGAGGTTATATTAGACTAGATGAATATTCATTAGAAAAAAAATCTTTGTTTTCTAAAAAAAGCGAATCAGACTTTAAAATAACCAGGCTTGAAAAATCAGATTCATTACAAACTCATGAAAAAAAAGCTTTGGATTTTATCTTTGAAGAAATATCTAAAGATTATAATCACGTAACCTTTAATGATATAGAAAACTACGCAAAAAATAAGCCAAAAAGATTTCTAGGTTTTTGGCAGAGTTGGGTTGATGGATTAGGATATACAGGGAAAACATATAATTTCTTCGATGATGGAACTAGTAAAGGGACTATAATCGGTGTAATAACTGGTATTTTTATGTTTTTCATAGGTATAGGAAGTGTTATAGTTCTATCAACTATTTTTAGTGGTATAGCATTGATTTTAACTAGTTTTGTTGTAGTTCTGGTAGCAATAACCTTGAACCGTAGAAGTCAAAAGGGCGAGGAAGATTTTGTACGATGGATGGCTTTTAAAAGGTTTTTATTACATTTCTCGGAAATGAATAAACACGAACTACCTTCCCTAGTAATTTGGGAGCATTACATGGTTTATGCTATTACTCTAGGTGTTGCTAAAGAAGTTATTAAACAACTCCAAATCCTATTCCCTAACCTTCAGGAGGGAAATCATCACTTTGGATATGGCTGGTACTACTATAGGGGCACATCTGTAGGCTCATTCAACTCCCTAACAAATAGCTTTAGTACTCTAACTACAAACCTCAATAATTCAATTAATACAGCCATAAGTAAAAGCTCATCCGGTACTGGTTCTGGAGGAGGATTTTCGAGCGGTGGTGGTTTTGGTGGCGGTGGAGGCCGTGGTGGTGGACGCTAATAAAATATATATTTAAACATAGTTAAAGGATGCTAAAGCATCCTTTTCTTCATATCCCTTTTTTATATTTTTTTATTATACTATCATACCAATTTTGAGTTCGTCTACTTTACTAATATTAATTAAATATTCAACAATAGCAAAGGAAAACTCCATTGCTACACCTGGTCCTCTAGCTGTAAGAATGTTATTATCTAATACCACCCTATCCTCTAAATATGTACATGAACCCATTTCATTATTAAATCCAGGATAACTTGTTGCATTTTTTCCTTCTATTACCCCTGCTCTTTCCAAAACAATAGGTGCAGCACAAATTGCGGCAATCAGCCCTCCCATCTCATTCATTTCTTTAACAATTTTAATAACCTTCTCATTATCTCTTAGATTAGCAGAACCAGGCATTCCACCTGGTAAAACTACACCGTCAAACTGTGATATATCTATATCATTAATTGGTTTGTCTGCCTTAACAATTATATTATGCGAACCACATACATCAAGATTGTCTAGTGATGCCGTAACAACATTAATGCCACCCCGCCTTAATACATCAATACATGTAATGCCTTCTATTTCCTCAAATCCATCTGCCATTAACAATAATATACTCTTCATAAGAACCTCCTATTGAATTTTTCTAATATCTAATTTAATTATATCCTTGTTTAACTTATATAAGCAAAAATAATCTTACATATAAGCATAAAAAATACTTTTATTCGACATAATGTGACCTTTCTTTATGGTTATATATGATAATATATATAAATTAATATAAATTAATATAAATTAATATATTAATCTATATATTACTGAGTATAGACTTTTGTTTAATCAAGTGATTATAGCTAATTTTGAGATAGTAGAACTTAAATTGGGGGTGTTCAATTAAATAAATATACACAATTTTAACAATAAATACCTATAAAGTATACAATCTATGTGCTATTATTTTAATCAATCTAAAATGTTAGGGGTGTTATTTTTGAAATCGTTAAAAGGAAAAATTACGCTAAACTTTATTATTGTTATTACAATATTAGTTGTAGCAGGCTTTTTTGGAACTCAGATGGCTACTACTAAACTAAAAATGGACTTTATCAACAGCTACAAAACATCACTTTTACTTGATTATGATGAAATGATTAAATCTCAAGTTCAATCAAGTGTTGCTATCTTAGAATATTTTTATAATTTACAACAAGCAGGTGAGCTTTCTGAAGATGAAGCAAAATATCAAGCAAAAGAAACAATTAAATCAATGAGGTATGGCACCGAAGGTTACATGTGGATAGATAGTTTAGATTACACTCTTATTGGCCACCCTATGGTTCCAGACAAAGAAGGAACAACACGCTTTGAAGTTAAAGATCCTGATGGAAATTTTGTTATTCAAAATATAATTAATGCTGTCAAAGATCCTAATCAAAATGGATTTACAGAATATCTATGGGAAAAACCTCAAGATGTAGGCACAGGAAATCTAACGGTTAAGCGTGCATACTCAGAATTATTTACTCCTTGGCAATGGGTTGTTAGTACTGGTAATTACGTTGATCATTTAGACAATACAGTGCATAACAGAACTGTAGAAATTGAAAAAAATATTAATGCTGTTATCTATACAGTATTATCAGTTTTATTAGTTCTAGCCCTTATTTCTTATGTTGTAGCTATGCTACTAAGTAAAAATTTATCAGCACCATTAGAAAAAATATCTTCTTCAATTATTGAAAACGAAGATGGTAGCATTTCTATTAAGCCTATTGAAATAAATTCGTCAGACGAAATTGGACAAGTCGCTAATAAACTTAGTATATTAGTTGAACAAATAAAAACACAACTAGATAGTACTGGCAATATATCTCATAACATAGAAGAACTATCAAGAAACTTTTTAGCTTCTCTAAATAATAGTAAAAATGCCATATCTGAAGTTTCATTTGCTGTTGAATCTATTTCTAGTGGAGCATCAGAACAGGCCATGGAAACTGAGAGAGGTGCAACTAGAGCTTTAGAATTAGGAGAAGCAATTAAAACCGAACAAGAACAACTATCATACCTAGTAAATGAAATCAATAATATTAAAAAAATCAAAGATGCTGGTTTATCAGTAATTGAAGATTTGAAGCTAAAGATGCAAGAAACAAATAAGTCTTCTAACAAGGTACTTGAAGCTGTTTCTACTACAAGCACATTTTCAGATAAAATTAGCTTTGCTAGCCAAACAATTTCAAATATCTCTGCACAAACTAATCTTCTAGCCCTAAATGCCAGTATTGAAGCTGCTAGAGCTGGAGATCATGGAAAGGGGTTTGCTGTCGTAGCTGAAGAAATTAGAAAACTAGCAGAACAATCAGCGGAATCGACCAAGGAAATTGAATCAACAATAAAAGAATTGCAACAGAAGTCATATTTTTCACTTAAAGTTATGGAGGAAACTGGAGTATCTTTACAAGAGCAAACTCAAGCTGCTGAAGCTTCAATGACTAATTTTAATTCTATAGCTAATGAGGTAGATAAAATTACTTCAAGAATTTCTTTGTTAGAAGCATCAAGCTCTACGGTATCAAGTATTAAAAATGAAATATTACAGGTTTTAGAAGGGCTATCTGCAACTGCTCAACAAAACTCTGCAGCTACCGAAGAAGTATCCGCAAGCCTAACGAATCAATTACATAACATTGAAGATATTAAAATGTCTAGCGAGCAGCTCACATATTTATCTGATAGTTTAAACGAACATATAAGTAAGTTTAAAATTTAAATAAACCTATTATATAAAAATAGACTCAGAACTAGATAAACTAGAGCTTGAGTCTATTTTTAGCAATCTACCATTCTTGCTGCTCAATAGAATTACTATTAATAATTTCTTAGAAATGCTACTCATAATACAAAAATAATTTAGATATTCAATCGGTATTAAGCAAACAGTAAAACAGTATTAAAAAGTCCCAGTTCAACTCCCAGTATCAGTGAAAGTTCAATTAATAGCCCGAATCCATTTATCTTTGTATTCTCAGTTCTTTACTCCATTCACCAATTCAATAGATACATTGTTTGGAAGACAAATAATCCACCCAGTCATGATTCGGGAATTTATGTTGTCCAAGTTAACTTCACCCTGTTGTAGACAATCCTTATTATCACAATTTGCATCACGCATAACTACACCATTTGCTTTAATTTCTATTTCATTATATTTACCTTCTCGATTAATCACCACAGTTTGAGGCTTCCCGAGGACGACTCTTTTATATTCATCACCATTTATATTAATATTGACATAGTCATATGCACTATCGCTTTGCCACATGGTCCTCATTTTAAATACACTTATAACTGACATAAAAAGTACAAAAATGATTATAAAGATATCTCCCTTTTTCATCTTTTCATCTCCCATAAGAACTTTAAAAACAGTCAACATGATGATTTTTTTCAAATTAAATAGAAATCACTTAAAACAATTAGGATACCAAAATATCTAGCTTCATATTGATTTTTTGTTCTAAGGCTTCTAAAAAAACAAATGAATCCAATGTGATAAACACTGAATTCATTTGTTTCCTATAAATATTTGTTGATCAAATCATGCAGGGCGGGGATTTACCCATGCAATCAACTATCTTGTATTCTATAATAAAGCTACTATAATTTATTAAACTACTTAACTATTTTTTTCTGCCGCACTTTGACCAGCAATTCTACCGAATACAGTTATATCAGCTAAGGCATTACCACCTAAACGATTACTTCCATGAATTCCACCAGTTACTTCTCCAGCTGCGTATAGTCCAGGGATTACTTCGCCACTTTTATTTAGCACCTGTGCATATTTGTTAATTTCTATTCCGCCCATAGTATGGTGAATTGTTGGCACACGAGGTGCTGCATAGAATGGTCCTTTTTCTATCGGAGCATCAAACAATGTTCTACCAAATTCATCTGGTCCCCCTGATTTTACAGCCTTATTAAACTCTTCAACTGATTTTACAAGATTTTTAGGATCAACATTAATTTTTCCAGCTAGCTCTTCAAGAGTATCACCTTTAAATGCTCTACCTTGTGCAATTAACTCTTCTATTGTTTCATTAAAGTTATTTCTAGTTTCTGGTGTTGGATAATTTATAGAATCAAGTACTATCCATAGGAAGGAGTCTTCCTGTTGTAATAAAGCCTTAGTCATAACATCCCTACGAGCACCTTCATCGACAAAACGATTACCAGATTTATTTACAAATATTCTATTTTCAACACCTTGTTCAATATTTCCACTTAAACTTCCTGTTTTTGGGTCTCCTAATGGTAGTAATTGTAGATTTTCTAAACCAATAAGATTTGCTCCAACAGCCTCTCCCATACGTAAACCGTCTCCTGTAGCCCCTGGATGGTTAGTCGTTTTAACATTTGCTAGTGAAGGCCAGGATTTATTATATTGCTCTACCATCTTACTATTAGCACCAAAACCACCAGTAGCTAAAACAACTCCATTATTTGCGTTTACAATAACTTCTCCCTTTAAACCTTTAGCTTTTACTCCAGTAATTTTACCTTCTACTACTATTAATTCAAGGGCTTCTGTATCCAGAAGTACTTCAATACCTTCATTTGAATTTATATAATTCTGATAAGTTTCAATAAAACCTGTTCCTAATGGACTTGATGGTTTATGGGCTCTTGGCCACAGTCCACCTAAAACAGTAAATACTTCAGCATTAAATTTCATTCCTAAGCTTTCAAGCCATTCAACCGCTGGATATGCATTTTCAACAAGTGTTCTTATTAACTCAGGATTTCCTAATTTGTCTCCACCTTCATAGGTTTGAGTAAAATGTTTGTCAACTGAATCTTCTATTCCTTGAGCAACCTGTCTTGGAGAACTAGCCGCATTAAATGCTCCACCAGATAGAATTGTATTCCCACCAAGTCTTGGCATCTTTTCAAGTACTATTACCTTTACACCATTTTGATGAGCGGATACAGCAGCTGCTAGACCTGCACCACCACCACCTATAACAACAACATCTGTTGTATACTCAGTAGTTTCGCCTATAACTGCTTCTCTATCCTTTCTAATACTTAATGCACTTATGTCTGCACCAGCTAGCTTAAGAGCTTCAGTTACCGCAGCTATAATTGCATTACTGGTAACCGTTGCGCCTGCAATTGCATCTACTGCTAAGGTTTGATCATTTACAATTGCTTTTGGCATTCTTTCTATTGCCGCATCTGTAATGTTAGGACTTTCTTTATGACTTAAAACTTTTATTTCTTTAATTTCGTATTTATCTACTGTAACCTCAACTGTAATGTCACCATTATGTCCGTCTGCTGATACCTTGTATGTACCTGCTTTGAATAATTCTGGGCCTTTTGATTCTGTAGGTTTTGACTGACAACCAACAATTGCAACAGCCATCATGATGCACAATAAAACTGAAATAATTCTCTTGAGTTTAAACATCTTCATCCTCCTTATTATATTTCATTTTTATACTTACTTATTAATAGCTATTATGCTCTTAATAAGTTAAGCTCCCCCATTGAAATGAACAACCAAAATGGCACGAAAAAATTAAATTCATCACTAAGAATTCTGTTTTAATAACAATTATTATTTGCTTGAATGCGTTCACTGAATTGGTTCACTATTTAATTTTATTATATATACTTGTTAATTATTAGTCAATAATATTATGAAGTAATTTACAATCAGATACATATTTGTTATAATTTTATAAACTAAATTACTATGGGAGAGCAATAATGGTGGAGAAAAAACTTACCAAAAGACAAATTCAAGCAATAAATACACAGGATAAAATATACAAGACTGCAGTTGAACTAATTGAAATAAAAGGATTTCAAAACATTACTGTAGAGGAAATATGTAAAAAAGCAGGTGTATCAGTTGGCTCTTTTTATAATTCATTTAAATCTAAAAATGAAATACTAGATACGATATTTAAGTTAGCAGATGACTATTTTTTAAACGTTGTAGCAAACAATATAAAAACAGGTTCAACCCAAGAAAAAATTATTAAGTACTTTATCTACTATGCTGATTATAACGTAGACCGAGGTATTGATTTCGTAAAACAGTTATATACTGTGAAAAATAACCTATTTGCCACTAAAGGAAGATCCATGCAGACTGTTTTGGAGAAGATTATAGATGAAGGTCAAAACAAAGGGGAAATCACTAAAGATATGACACCTGAGGAAACTGTAAGATTTCTATTTATAGCCGTAAGAGGTATTGTTTATGATTGGTGCTTACACAATGGTGAATACGACCTTACTGAAGCTGTTCATAGTTATGTAAATCGACTAATTAAAACTTTAACTTAATTCTAGTTTTTAGTTTTTAATAAATTAAACATAATAAATAGGCTTTCCGTTTTTTTGTGGAAAGCCTATTTATTATAATGTTTATAAATTAAAATATAATTCTAACTACTGGAGCTACTATTATAAGTGTGATTACAATTCTCTCAATAAGGATAAGTAGTACATCCTTTAAATTTATATCTATATCTGTGCTTAAAATACAAGGAATAGAACCAGAAAAAAATAATATTGAGGATATAGATACAACACCAGTAACAAACCTGGCGGCTATAGGCATCTCTTTACCTGTCATAATTAATGACGGCATCAATACCTCAGCTCCGGCTGTAGCAATTGCTTTGGCTACCATCCATGGCTCTTGTATTTTTAAAACATAAATAATTGGATAAAATATGTAGGCAACAATATCGAAAAAGGATGTCATCTTAGCTAAGAAAAAAGACATTACTCCAATGGCTAAGATCAATGGTAAAAATCTAAGACTCATATATATCCCATCTTTAAGATTACTAGCTATGCTATGCCAAATTGATTTGTTATTTTCTACTTCTTTGATAGCTTCATTAATTGCTCTATTTATTAGTCTTTCTTTTGATTTAGACTCTATCTCTTTCTGAGAGAAAGTATAAACATCCTCTATGGAATTTAAAGGTTTTAATCTAGCTGTGATGGCTGAAACTATAAATGTTGTAAAAAAGGTAGTCCAAAAAAATGTATTCCATATTGACATTAAGTCTAGGTTTTTAGCTATAATTACCATGAATGTTGTTGAAACAGTAGAAAAGCTAGTCACAATTATAGCCGCTTCTTTCTTTGTATATTTACCTTCTTTGAAAAGTCTATTGGTAATAAAAATACCAATTGAAAAACTACCAATAAAAGATGCAACTACATTTACTGCAGCAGTCCCTGGCACTTTCCATATAGGTCTCATTACCGGTTTAAATATTACTCCAAAGAAGCCAATAAGTCCATATTCAGTAATGAAGGTTAAAAATAATGACCCGATTGGAATAATTACTGCTACAGGTATAGCTATTTTATTAAACAAAACCGGCAACATATCTTCTCTCATCAACCACTCAGGTCCAAATTTAAAGAATGCCATTATACCTAAGAAGATTCCAAAAACTTTAAGTACTGACATTACAACAGAACTTATATCTTTATTCCAGCTTTTTTCGTAGAAAGGTAAAAAGCCACCAAGAACAATCATACATAAAGTTAAGCTTGCCCCCAATCTTGGCATAGCTAGTATAATAGCAGTAACTAAATGATCTAATAAAATTGTTTTCTTTCCAAAAATAGTAAGAGGAATAAAGTATACAAAAATACCAAAAAAGCTAAATGCCACAAATTTAAATATATTCAATTTATGTCGTGTGTTTTCATATTGACTTATTGTTTTGTCAGTGTTCATAGATTAGGCTCCTCCTCTTTTAATATTTGGAAAATAAGTAATGAATACATTTAGCTTTCAAGTTTTACATTTTTCATTTATAATACGGTAGTGTAAAAAATAATTCAAACATATTATTTATATTATAACAAAATGTACAATTATGGAAAAGATATCTAACAACTATTAGTTCCGTAACAATATCACTTTAATGAAAGGAATGTTTATTTTGTACAGAAAAAATATACAAAAAAATCTAATTCTAGTTTTATTTTCTATAGCATTGTTTGTTATTATTTCATCATACACGCACTACAGATCAAATAAGGTTACACATTCTTCATCCAATCAAGTAGAGTACTATTTAGAAAATATCTCTGAAGAGCCCATATTACTTTCTCGTTTTTTAAATTTTGAGTGGGATGAGGTTTATATAATTGGTCCATATACTCCTAATAAGAAAAAGCATGAAATTGTAGGAACTACATGGTACACAAATGGTACATATATAGGATATATTCTAGATACATATCTATTTTATGATGGAGAAATACTCGCAGATTCTTTTCAAGAACTTGTATTCACTCGTAATAATAAAGTTATTAGTACTGCTCTTCTTGAAAGACGAAATGGGGATTTTCTGAATCTAGAACAACATGTTTATAATAGTTCAAATGCTAAATTTATTATTGAAAAAGACGAGTACTTTTTCAAAAGAGTAATTCATTCCCAATAAAAATATCCTAAGTGCAGAGCATTCTTAGGATATAATTTTTGGGGTTTTTTTCTCTATTAGGTCATATGCTAAGTTAAATTATAAATTAAAGCTATAGCCATATGTTCTCTAATTATTACATATCTATTGAAATAACCCCGGAATATGAGCGAGGCTATTTGTATAATCTTTATAAAACTATAACTGATACTCCATCAGGTACCACTGTTACAGTTGCATTTTGGCCTTTTATTTCGTATGCCATTTTTAAAGCCTCATCTAAAGTATAGGCATGAATCATTTTCATATCGCGTACCAACTGTGGATCACATTGATCAGTCACTAAGATCACCTTATGTTTAATTAGAACTCTTGCTAATATTTGTGACTCCCATTGATCAGGAATAGTACTCTCCATCGGTATTTGTAAAATTTTATCCATAATGGACTGAGGAGTAGGGTTTTCAACGAAAGTATCATAGAAGGCCTTACCACCATGACCGTCATTACAAGCTGCAGCTATTATAATTACTGCATCTTCATTTGCTGTAGCCTCTGCAGCAGTCATGCCCTTCACAGCTTGATAAATATTCTGATCAAGAGGATATCCTCCATTTGATGTAATAACTATATCCGCAGGTATAGACTTTACACTAGCTAGCTCTGTTACAAATTTACAACCTGTTTCATGGGCTAGTACTCTGTTTCCTGCAAAGGCATTAATTACTTTTTTATCTGCATCAATAACTACGTTAAGTATAAATGCCAAGTTAGCAGCTTCAGCTGCAAATAACATATCTTTATGTATTGGATTTCCCTCTAACCAACCTGTTCTAGCAAATTCACTAGCAATAAATTTAGAGCAGTGATTGGCTAATACTGTAGTTCCTGATGCAACACCAGGAAGTACACTCTTTCTTCCACCTGAAAAGCCTGCAAAAA
Source organism: Serpentinicella alkaliphila (assembly GCF_018141405.1). Taxonomy (NCBI): domain Bacteria; kingdom Bacillati; phylum Bacillota; class Clostridia; order Peptostreptococcales; family Natronincolaceae; genus Serpentinicella; species Serpentinicella alkaliphila. The sequence goes on along the minus strand of NZ_CP058648.1, from coordinate 2,473,844 downwards.
AGTGAGGTTCAATAAATCCTTCGGCAACCAATAGATCTGCTTCCATTGCTAGCTTGTTTAGTATTAATTTCCCACCGGACGGTAATATACCAACATCAACTAAGTTTTTATCGTCCCAACAATCATGGTTTACAAGTTTCTCATTGTTAACTATATCTTCACCGAATTTGTTAATCATCTCTTCACGAGTTGTAAGTCGATGGAAACCAGTTGCAATTAAAATTGTTATATCGGCCGTTGGATTACCACTCCTTATTTCCTCTAAAAGAATAGGTAATGTTATTTTACTTGGAACTGGACGTGTATGGTCACTGGTGATAATTACAATATTATTTTTTTCTTTAGCTAGGTCTTTCAACCGAGGTGAACTTATTGGACTTTCTAAAGCTTTTCTTACTATAGTTTCTTGATCATCCTCAGTTTTGAAATGGTGTGCTTTAGATTCTAATACGCCTAATAGATTTGTGTCCTTTACTTCTAAATCAACAAAACCCCTCGAATACGGTATTTTTACTATTGACACTGACATTTCCCCCTTTGACATCTTAATCTCCATTTCCATAACATGCTACTACTTCCATTATACATCATAATTACTAACTTAAAAACAATATAACTCTTAGTTGAAAAGGAAATAAGCTAACAATATTAAGTAGTATTCATAATGAGCTATATTATATTTTTCATCTATCGAATAGTTTTCTTTAGCTTTATCACAATCAAATCTATTTAATTGTTCTTTTATTTGCTTTTTTGCAGCTAATATACGCTGACTAATCACATCAGATACCTTTGTGTGACCATAAACTCTCCATCTATTTACTTTAGTCAGTTTTAAGGATGGGTGACCAATAAACCCGATTACATCCTTAAGTGGATACCCTAAAAATACACCTATTTCGTGAGGCATTTCACCATCTCTTAGCTTATTTGTTAAAAGATTTAAATAGTTATTTAAACTGTAGTTTTCTGGATAGCCAATTTTTCTTAAGAACTTTATTACTCTATTGTCCATTAAGGTTTCATCGAGTATTTTTCTGTTATAGAATAGGATTTTCATGCAAGCTTCAGGTGGATAAATTACTACGAATCCAACTTGATTATTTATTTTAAATAACATATCAATTAACTCCTGAAAGTCATTCAAACTATTATAAGTAGGAAAACTAAGTATTTCTGCAGGTTTTACCCCTAACAATACGGGTCCTAGTTGTTCTACAATCCACTTATTATATTTAGTCTTATCTTTGAGATTGCAATAACAATTAGCCAAATTCATATTCTCCCCCAATATTATTATCCATTAAATCTAATTAATGAACTATTTATTTGGTAAATTATATGTTCTTTAATATAGAATTATTTTCTAGTTAACAGAATCTTTTTTTTATATAGATTTTGTTATTTCAATAAAGTTTTAGAAACATGAAAACCCATACCTAAATAAGATATGAGTTTTGTGTATTTTGTTAGCATTATTAAGTTTTTTAGTATTTTATGAAGCTAGTTCAACTATCACATTTGGATCTATAGTTTTTAGTTGTTCTATAATATCACTTTTTGCTTTCAAGATTCTTTCACAAACTATGTCAGATAGCTCAGGATTACCATAAACCCTCCACCTATTTACTTTCGTAAGCTTCAATGACGGATGCCCCATAAAACCAATTACATCCTTTAAAGGGTACCCTAAAAATATACCTATTTCATGTGGCATATCTCCTTCTTTTAGTTTATCAGTTAAGATATCTAAATAAATGTCCAAGTTAGTCTCTTCTGAGTATCCTAATCCCCTAAGGAACTTATGATTTCTAATATCCCTTAAGGTGCTATCTAAGGTTTTACTATTATAAAATAATATTTTCATGCATCCATTAGGTGGATAAAAGATCTTAAATCTAATTACCTTACTTAAATTAAATAATTGTTCTACTAGCTCTTCGAAATTATCTATTTTATTATAAGATGGAAAACTCATTATTTCCGCTGGCTTTGCCCCTAATATCACTGGACCTAACTGTTCTACAATCCACTTATTAAATTGAGATTTATCTTGTAAATGACAATAGCAGTTTGTTGACATACCATATTCCTCCACTCCGCGCGTTGATAATATTTATCATTTATTATATAGTATCATTGCTATAGTTAAACGTCAACATTTTTTCTATTATTTTCAAATAATAGTAATTTACAATTTAATCTAATAGAATTAAAATCATTTGTTTTGAAAAAACTATTTTTGAGAGATGAGGTGATGTTATGACAGTTCAAGCGGATTTAGAAAAACTTATAGCTCTTTGTGAAGCAACTATGGGTAATTATTCCTTGATGGCTAGCTCCACTGAAGAACAAGAGGCAAAAGATACATTCAACTCAATGAAAAGTGACATTAAACAACATATTCAGTTTTTAAATGATAGGCTAAAATACTTAAAACAAAACAATGAATTAAATAAACAATAATCCTACTATAGGAGGAGAGCATTTGAATCAACCAGAAAATAGACCATATTACACCCCATTTTTAGAAAAATACATTGGCTTTCTGTCTACTCTTTTGAAATGGGTTTTTTTGGGTGCTTTAATTGGAGTTATTGTTGGTAGTACTTCAGCATTACTTTTAAATACTAATGATTTTCTTACTGATGTTAGAGAAGCTAATGCATTCTTAATTTTATTTCTACCTGTTGGTGGCGGAATCATCGGTTATATATATAAGTATTATGGAATGGGCTCCCGTAGGGGTAATGATTTAGTATTAGAACATATTCACCATGGACAGGGTTCTATACCAATTAGGATGGGTCCGATAGTATTTATTTGTACATTTATTTCCCACTTACTAGGCGGTTCTACTGGTAGGGAGGGAGCTGCTATCCAGATGGGAGCTAGTATTTCTGAAGGAGTAAATCGTTTATTTAAAATAAACAAAATCGATAGAAGAATTTTAATAATTAGCGGAATTAGTGGTGGCTTCGGGTCAGCCTTTGGTGCCCCTTTAGCTGGTACAGTTTTTGGTATGGAGGTAGTTGCACTAGGAAAAATGAAATACGAAGCCATTGTGCCCTGTTTTGTTGCTAGCTTAGTTGGCCATCTAGTATCAACTGCATGGGGTGTTAAACACGATCACTTCTTATTTGAAAATATACCTGCGATTACTTCTACTACACTCATTCAAGTTGCCCTGGTTTCAATAATTTTTAGTTTGGCCAGCGTATTATATAGTCAAATAAGACATGAAATAAAAAGACTATCAGACAAATATTTAAATCAGGATTTAGTATTAAGGGGAGTTGTAGGCGGAATTATACTTGTAGCTTTAGTTTATATAACTGGTACTAGAGACTATTTAGGACGGGGCTTACCAATGGTTGAAGAGGCCTTCAAAAGTGATGTGCCGACTTTTGCATTTTTAGCTAAAATTATTTTTACTGCTATTACAATGGGATTTGGATTTCGTGGTGGAGAGGTTATACCCCTATTCTTTATAGGTGCAACATTAGGAAATACTTTGTCTAACTTTATAAATTTACCTGCTTCCTTTTTAGCAGGAGTAGGATTAATAGCAGTTTTTTGTGGCGCGGCAAATACACCTATTTCATGTTTTCTATTTAGTCTAGAAATGTTTAATGGTAAAGGTAAGACATACTTTTTTATAGCCTGTCTAGTAAGTTATATTTTTTCTGGTAACCATGGTATTTACGGAGCACAAAAGATATACTCTCCTAAGAGCAGATTATTCAATATTCCTGATGGAGAAACGATTACAAATGTTGAGAACAAGAAGGAAAACCCAGATAGTCACTGAATTACTTTTGTGAAGTCGTCTGTGTTTTCACCCTTTGAGATATATAGCTTTCCGTCAGGATTTATATCAGCATATAGTACCTTATTAATATCAGAAATGTTATTCTTAGCGAGCTCCTTTTCTAGCCAAAATCTATTTAGATTTAGTAATTGTAAATTATCTTCAAAAATGTTCCCTTCTTTAATTACAGGTACATTTATACCTCTATGTTTTGTCCTCATACTCATTTGGTTAGGTGTTAATGGTATGTACTGAGACTTTTTTAAAACACTTAGTGCACCATTATCCTCTATAATAGCAAACTCTACCTCATTTATATCAAATACTTCCTTTTCTCTAAGTAACATTAAAACATTTTCTATTGAATATCTTACTCTTTTCATATTTTCTTTAATAAACTCGCCATTTTGAATTATTACTGTCGGTCCAAAAGTTAATAGCTTACCAAACTTTCTATTTTTAATTATATATTTACTTATATAATATTGAATTCCTATTATTAAAAGAACTGCATAGGCAGTTGGTAGTTGTGGTATCTTCGGATCTGCAATATCCGCACCAACTACATTTCCTAATACAACCATAGTTAAAAAATCAAACACTGGAAGCTCACTTATCTTTCTTCTACCAGTAATTAAAACCAAAAATAATAATAAACCCATAACTGATACAATCCTAAACGTTAACTTTGAATAATCCATATAGCCACTTCCTTAAAGTTTCTGTCTATTTATTCTATCCAAAATGGATTTTTATTATTTTATTAAATTAGATTGGAAATACTACTCTGGCCATATATATAATTGCTACAAGGCTAATAGCACTAAATATTGTAGATACCATTACTACTTGAGATGAAAAGTTAGGAAAATTATCGTACTCCACAGCTATTAACGCACTATTTACTGATGTTGGCAAAGCTAAAGCTATTACAAAAACCTGAGCTACGATCCCATCAATTTTGAATAGTAAAATAAGAATGATTGCTAGTAAGGGCCCTATTATAAGTCTAGAAAATACTGCTAAATAAACTTCTATATCTCTAATATCAAATTTAGTCTTCGACAATTGTACACCTAAACTTAGTAGCGCCACAGGCACTAATGCATTTCGTGAGTAATTTAATGGTGGCCATATAATAGATTGGGTTATATCAATGGATAAGTACTTCAAAATCAGAGCTATCAAAACAGCGTATATCGTAGGCATTTTTAAAACTTTTGATATACTTTCCTTCCACTGGGTGTTTTCACAGCCTGCATTTAAAAACCCAACTGTGTTAGAAGTAATGTTTTGTGTAACTAATATCATTATTTGTGTTGTTAAAGCTAAACTTAAGTAAGGAGTCTCCCCATTAATTATAAATGGTGGACTGCTAAACACCAAGGTTATTAGAGGAACCCCAATATTTCCTGCATTGAAGAATAATACTGAGTTCGCAAAAGCACCCCTAAAACCTTCACTATGGCCTCTAAATTTTGAAATTGTAGTAACTAAAGCCCAATTTATAAATAGTATTATAAATGCAGAGAGTATTACTTTACTCATTTCTCTAGGTATTTTAGTAGTGTATAGATTTACAAATGTGAAAGATGGTACAAATAAATAAAAATTCAGTTTACTCATTGTATTAATATTTAAATCAAACTTTCGATTCATCGTATAGCCTATTATTACTAAAATTGAAATAGGAATTATATTATTAATTAGGATAAATAAAAAGATGCCCATCGTTTTCAATCCTTCCCATATATACTGAAACCAAATATTTAACTATTGATGGTTAATTGTCATTTATTATAGTATATATTACTTAATTAATACAAGCTATATTACTTGACATCCTTCAAATAATTAATCTATACTAAATTTTTTAAGCTTTATTTAAAGTCTAGTATCAACAATACTCTTACTCACTTATCTATTAACATTGTTTATGCCGTATTCTGAATAAAAGAAGAACATCCGAAACATAAGTTGTTCTCCTTTTAATATCATTTAGATAATACACTCATTGAAATATATGTTTTATTCTCCTGCTGCTGCATTTATACCGGCGATACGTCCAAATACAAAAATATCTGTAATTGCATTTCCACCAAGTCTGTTACCAGCATGGATTCCACCTGTAACTTCTCCTGCTGCCCATAACCCCGGAATAACATTTCCAGATGTATCTATTACACGAGCATTAGTATCAATAACTACACCACCCATAGTATGATGCAATGAAGATTATTTATCAAAACTCTTAACCATTGCCACATTTGCGCTGTATCCACCTGTTGCTAGAACGACTCCTTTAGTTGCATTTATTGTGATTTGGGTGCCATCTGCTTGCACAGCTTTTGCACCTACAACCCTTGCTGATTGACTCACTATTAGTTCTGTACCTCTAGTTTCTGTATATATAGTGACACCATTTTCAATTGCAACCTTAGCAAGTTGAGAGATTCGTTCAGCACCAGTCATAAAACTATGAGTTCTTGGCCACATAGCTCCTAGTACTGTACCCGTTCCGACATTTCCACCATATTTGGCATTAGTGCCATAAGTCGCCTGAAGGTCTACTTCTTCCATCCATGCAAAAGCATCAAGAGCGTTAGTTGCAAACTCTCTTACAAGTTCTACTTTTGGAGCAATCCAGTTTCCATCTAACAATTCACGAAGTCCACCTGAATAAACATGACTTTAAAAGATGATTTAACATAGAAATATAGACCTTTGTTGATAGAAATTATTTAGAACTATATTTTACAGATTTCCTGCTGAAGAGCCGAATAATATATTTTAAACAAACCTCCCCTCCATATGTACTCTAAACCTTATAACCACACGATTGTTCCTAAACACAGAATACTTTCCTTATAATCCCAATTTGACTATATCTCTTCTTATTTAAAAATTCAATATCCCAAGCCCCGCTAGTACAAAATTAACTTCTTATAGTCATAAGCTATTTTAAAAAAAATCCACAAACACTCATTTAATGTTTGCGGATATACTTTATAATATTTCTTACTTACTTTAATATAATACTATCTAATTTTATCTAGTAACCTTAACATTAGCTATCTTTTCATAAAATTTAACAATACTTGAGTGATCTTCAGTTCCACAACCATCTATCTTTATAGCTTGCATTATTTCCATAACTTGAGATGTAAGCGGTAGTGGGACACCAACTTCATGGGAGGTTTCAATTACATTATTTAAATCTTTAATATGTAAATTAGTTCTAAATCCAGGTTTAAAGTTTCTATCCATAATCATTGGGGCCTTTGCATCCATTACAGTGCTTCCAGCTAAGCCACCTCTAATAGCCCTATATACAAGTTGAGGATCTACACCTGATTTTTTAGCAAAAACTAGAGCTTCAGAAACAGCTGAAATATTAATTGCCACAACTATTTGATTACAAAGTTTGGCTATATTACCAGCACCACTCTCTCCTACATACACTACGGATGTAGCCATGGTTTTCATAATATCATAATATTTATCAAATATCTCCTTTTTACCACCAACCATAACAGCTAAAGTACCTTCAATGGCCTTAGGTTCCCCACCACTCACTGGAGCATCTAAAAACTCTACACCTTTTTTAGCTAACTCAGCATATATTTCTCTACTACTTAATGGCGCTATTGAACTCATATCTATAACAACTGAACCAAACTTGGCCCCCTCTATTACTCCTTCTTCTCCTAAGACTACTTCCTTAACTTCCGGGGAGTTAGGTAACATTGTAATAATGACATCACATTTACTCGCCAGTTCTGCACTGGTTGTTGCTGTTTCAGCACCGAGGGCCTTTAGTTCTTCTACTGCCTTATTCCGATTTAATACAACCAAGCTATATCCACCTTTAATTAGGTTTTTAGCCATCGGCTTTCCCATAATTCCAAGTCCTATAAATCCAATTTTCATACAAATCAACTCCCTAGTTTATACTAACCTCAGGATTTACACAGTTTGGTGGTGTTTTACCTTCTAGTGCAGCAAATATATTTAATGCGCATCCTTCGGCCATAGAAAATCTGGTATCGATCGTAGAAGTACCTATATGAGGTGTTAATACAACATTATTTAATTCATCAAGTCCCTCCTGTAAATAAGGTTCTTTTTCAAAAACATCTAGTCCAGCCCCAGCTATATCCTTATTAAGAAGTGCAGCTACTAAAGCCTTCTCATCTACAACCTTCCCTCTGGATGCATTTATAACTATTGCAGTTTTTTTCATTAATTTGAACTCATTTTCCCCTAATAAATGAAATGTAGATGGTAACAGTGGTGTATGTATTGATATGAAGTCAGCCTCTTTTAATAACTGCTCTTTATCCATAAAAATACCACCAGTTAAATTTTCAAATTCTTTATTAGGTTTCGTACTTGTGTAAATTATTTTCATATCAAAGCCCTTAGCCCTTTTACCAACAGCAGTACCAATTCTACCTGCCCCAATAATACCTAATGTTTTACCGCTAACCTGGCTCCCGATTAATAAGTTTGGTCCCCAGCTTTTTTCACCTGATCTAACATATCTATCGCATTCAATTATTCGTCTCGCTGTTGATAGTAATAGGGTCCAGGCTAAATCAGCAGTAGCATCAGTTACTCGATCAGGATTATTAGTAACATATATACCGTGCTTTGTGGCAGCTTCTACTTCTATATTGTCATAGCCAACCCCATAATTAGCAATTATTTTACACTTATCTTTAATTGCAGCACATATCTCCTCATCTATCCTTGTACCAACTACTAACAATGCATCATAATTTTTTAGTTTTTCAATTAATTCATCTTTGAGCATTGATTTATAATTTGTGTTCATGTCAACATCACATCGATCACGTATAGCATTTAATGTATCAATCGGTAACTCTCTAGTTACATACACTTTAGGCCTTTTTTTATTTTCCATTATCCCACCCTCTAACTTATTTACACAATAAGACAACGACATCATTTACATTAGTTCCAGTAGATCCTGTAATAATTAAATCGCCACTAACTTTTAATGCGTTATAAGAGTCATTATTATCTAAATAGACCTCTGGCTCTACCCTTGACTGTTTAATCCTATCTACAGAAAATCCATCTACCATTCCACCAGCAGCATCCGTTGGACCATCTGTTCCATCTGAACCAATAGAAAAAATAACTACATCTTCAAGGCCCTTTATACCAAGGGCTGCGGATAAAGCCAATTCTTGATTTCTTCCGCCTTTTCCTTTACCTCTCAGCTTAACAACTGTTTCTCCACCAGCAATAACAGCACAAGGAGGTGTAATAAAAGCATGTTTTCCAGTTTTAATTTCACGTGCTAGAGAAGCTATAAATTTACCTGCATCCTTTGCTTCACAATCTAATGTGGATGTTAAAATAACTGGCTTATAGCCTAACTCCTCAGCACTTTTAGCAGCAGCTTCGCATAGGGCTGTAACACTTCCAGTAATTACTGTCTCACAATTTTTAACGACCTTAGGTGTTTCAATGCTTAATACTTTTCTAATATCCTCACAAACTTCTAGTTTGTATCTATCAATAATGTTGAAAGCCTCCTGAGAAGTGGAACTATCTGGATATGCTGGTCCAGATGCGATTGAATCTAATCTATCCCCTAAAACATCAGAAAGGACTATTGCAAATATTTGTGCTTTACCACATTGATAAGCAAACTTCCCTCCCTTAACTGCTGAAAGATGTTTTCTTATTGTATTTATCTCAACTATATCCGCACCACAGCCTAATAACTGATTAGTTATGTCCATAATATTCTCTAAACTAACACCTTCCATCGGCTTTTCAAATATTGCTGAACCTCCTCCAGATATTAAGAATATGACATTGTCATTTTCCGTTAGGTTATTTACTAGTTCTAATACTTTAGTAGCTCCTATTACAGAATTTTCATCAGGCACAGGATGCCCTGCTTCAATAATTTCGAAGCCATCTATCGGCCCCTTTGAATGGTCATATTTTGTAACAATAATACCTTTAGTAATTGAATCTCCGATAGCCTTTCTAGTTGCATCAGCCATATTCCATGCTGCTTTTCCGATGGCAACTACTACAATGTTTCCATCAAATTTTTTGTTTTCTAAAGCCTTCATTACGGATGCCTCAGGTAAAACAGATTCTATTGAATCATTTATAATCTTTAAAGCATCTTCTCTCATATTGGCCATATGAACACCTACCTTCAATTTTTTAACTAATATATTAATTTAAAATCAATTAATACCCTTTTAAAGTAAGTTTTAATAGTAAATCATGAAACTCGCAATGTATTAACATAATATTTTTAGCGTCTACTTCTCTCGGTAAATCTATAAATTCTTGAATTGGTAAAAACATGTTCCCTCTTATCATTTCTACATTCATAGTATCTTTCCTTCTAAAATTCCTAACTTATTATATTAAAAGTAATTTTATATAAATATCTAAACTTACCAATATTTGAATATAAACTGGTTATAATAATTATGACTAAAAAAGTAGGAGGGTAACTATATGAAGTTTGATTATATATTAAAGGGTGCTGGATGGGCAGAATTTATTATAGAAAAGGACGAGCAAAGGTACCAATCCTATCCTAGTTATTTAACTGAACCTTTAGAAGACCTTTTAAATGGACTTATTAAATTATTATTTCCTGATAATAATCCGAAACATCATTCATTTATTATAGAAAGAACCAGAAATAGATATTTGGACTTTAGGGTTGAATAATAATAGCTTAAGAATAACTATTGATCGATTAGATGATTTTTATAGTGAGGAACCTAAAACTATATTTGATATAAAATGTAACTTTGAAGATTTTATAGAGGTTGTAGTTGATACCTTAAAGGAATTGATTAAGTATCATGGAATAGTTGGTTACAAAAACACATGGAATGGGCATGATTTTCCTTTAAGTAATTTCATTACACTGAAATATTATTCAGAAAACAAACTCAATACACCAATTATAGAAAAAGAAAAAAATATATTTATTACAGATATTAATGAGGAATTAACCTTCATTAATAAATATGTGAATTAGTTATTATTAAATGAAATTAGATAGATTAAACTAAATCTATCTATTTTTGATTTCAAGTAAAACCATTTCCGATTTTGTAAATAACCTCATAGGTGGGCCCCATGTACCAGTCCCTGAGGTAGTATATATATGAGACTTATTAAATGAATATAGCCCATAGGAGTATTTATAAACTAAATAAACTATTATACTCAAGGGTGGTATTTGCCCACCATGGGTATGTCCAGATAACTGTAAATCAATTCCTAATTCTGTTGATTTTTCAAAACCTAGGGGCTGATGAATTAAAAGTATATTATACAAATCTTTATCTACACCATTAAGTAATTCCTTTATAACTTTATGAAAATCCTTTCTCCTTGAAACACTACTATCGCCCAATCCAATTAAATTAACTTTATCTAAAATGGACTCAGTTTCATTATGCAATATCCTAATATTTGCTTCTTTACAGAACATCTCAAAGCTATTTTCTCCTTGATAATGCTCATGATTACCTGTAACAGCAAAAACCCCGTATTTTGCCTTAAGCTTAGTCACAATAGGTATAAATTCCTTCACGGCTTTAAATCTATCATCAATAAAATCTCCGGTTATTGCTATTACATCAACATCTAATTCGTTTATTCTAGATACTATCTTTTCTAACCATATGCTAGAAGTTAGCATGCCTAAATGTACATCAGATAACAACAAAACCTTAAAGGATTCTCCGTCAAGTTTATTATTATTTATTTCTATTCTTTTTAACACAGGTCCCTTAGCTGCGTTAAATACTGAAATCAATGTCAGTATAGCTATTACTATAATCGTTAAAATGAAACCTAGCTTATAGTAGGCAGTTGGCATGAATAGCTTAGCTATATCAAAAATAATAAATACAGATAAAGCAAAGGATAATATACCCATCCATGCAGCCCCGGAATAGGCTAATAATCTAACATAATACTTTCTCTTAATAATTTGATTAATTATATATGCACTGCCTAAAAACCAAAATGCAATTCTTAATATAACTAACCCTAAACCACTAATTAAAAATCCCTCTACAATATGCCTATATACGTAATAATTCATTCCGCCATATACTAAAGAAAAAACACTTAAAAAAATAAAAAAAGCAAATAGTTTTTTTAACATAAGTCCTCCGATTAATATAATTATGATTTGTAAACTGTTGAAAAAATTTTTTTACATCCCTATTCATGATTATAGCATAGCTATTCAAATCAGTGTTTATTGTTATTGTACTAAAAAACGGCTTGTTTAAATATTATGATGATTCTAATATAATATTATATTAACTAATCGCATACATAAAAATCCTCATAACCTCCATATCTATTGACATTATTAAATAATTCTTATATTATAATAATATACCCCCTACCCTAGGGGTTGGGATATAATAGTGAGGAGGAAATATAATGAAAAAATCTATAATGTCTTGGTCATGGATATTTATTGTTTTGTTTTTTTCTTTAGGTGTAATAAATATAAAATTCGGTATACTTGGGTTGGTATGTATGTTTGTCCCAATTTATTTAGCCCTAAGGGGTGGGGGTAGAGTTCACTGCTCAAAGTATTGTCCAAGGGGGTCATTTTTAGGTAAACTACTACAGAGTATTAGTTTTAAAAATGATTTACCAAAATATATTAATAACAAAACAGTTAAAAATATTATGTTGACCTGGATGATATTAATGTTTGCTATATCATTAATTTTGGCTAAGGGGGACTTTACTAAAACTGCCTTTGCTATATTTAGAATGATGGCTATGTCAACTTCAGTCGGTGTCCTAATGGGCATTATATTTAAACCTAGGAGCTGGTGTGTAATTTGCCCAATGGGTTATGCTACAGGTTTGATTGAAAAAAATCAGATGTCGAAAAAGGTAGCTTAATTATAAATACTAGAACTTAAAAAACCTTTGTTATTTTTGTTATTCTATGGGAAAATATATGAATAATGAAGTCTAAGGAAGTGAACAAAATGGAAGATCAGAAAATTAGAAAAGATATAATAAGTCGCCTACGTACTATTAAGGGTCATATAAGCGGAATTGAGAAAATGGTAGATGAAGGAAAAGAATGTAGTGATATTCTTGTACAAATTACAGCTATAAAATCCTCCATTGAAAAGGTTGGATTACTAATAATTGAGGATCATGCTAAGGCTTGTATATTGAAGGAAAATCTAACTAGTGATGATGCACAAAATATTATAAGAAATATTGTAAAATTCATGAAATAATAAAAAACCAGGGATTCTGGTTTTTTTAATTTCATCACATATTTATATAAGCTGAATTTATCGATATTTTCTAACTAAATATTATATTGTATATATTGAGAAGTACAGGTAATAAGGTAATTAAGATTGCAATTATTGTGGCAGTCCAAATAAAAATTACACTCCTTTTACTTGTAGGGTATTTATCCATACGAAAATGAGCATATCCTAAACACAGTACAGTAAGTATTACAAAAAATGGTCTAAACGTAGCAATTCTTGATAGAAATACGAATGCTGTTCCACCTATTCCAAGGGTATATAAAAGCATTAACCCAGAACAGCAGGATAAACTTAATATTGACCCAAAAACTCCGCCTATGCTTAGCAACTTTTCTTTCACCCATATCCCCCTCTCCCTAAGTGTACTTAAGAAAGTTAACCTAATAACTCCCTATATTTTATTAATTCGATTAATTCGGTTAACATTAATTAATTCTAAGTTACCGCTTTTATCATCTTTAAACCGAACATCAGCAATACATTTTTCTTTGGTTTGAGGTAATGTTATATTCAAAGCCTTTACTACCCCTTCATTTAATAAGTACTTCATTAATTCAGGGGTTACATCTTGAGCGTATAATGAAAGACTATCTTTCCATGTAGTAAATTTACATTTTTTTCGCCAGTTACTACAAAAGTATGCTTTCCTATTTTCAAGGACATCACCATCATTGCAGGCTATACATTTACCAAGTGATCCTTTCGAGCTTCTTTTGCTTTTAGCATTAGAGTATACTTTACGAGTTTCATCTTTCATATAATTTGCATTTATGTACTGCTTCTTTTCTAAAGCTAACACTCTTTTAGTATTTTTACTTATATAGGATTCTAATTTAACCATATATTCTTCAGGTTTAATATCCCCATTAGATATAAGACTTAAGCCTTTTTCCCAGCTGGCAGTTAAGTCTGGCTTCAACAGTGTTGGAATTGATTTATCTACTACATCATAAATCATTTCACCTAAAGCTGTTGGTGTTAATATTTGAGTTTTCTTATTTAGACTAATATAATCAATATTTTGTAGCTTACTCAATATTCCTGCCCTTGTAGCACTGGTACCTATGCCACTACCCTTAATTTGCTCCCTTAATTCCTCATCTTCAATTAATTTACCTGCATTTTCCATAGCCAGTATTATAGATCCAGAGCTATATCTTTTAGGGGGTGTTGTCTCAGCTTCTTTTATAAGAACCTCAGTAATATTTACCTTCTGGCCCTTCTTAAGTTTCTTTAGGACATCTTCTTTATTAGATTTTGTTGAATCTTCTTTTTTTTCCTCGCCTAATACAGGTAAATACCCCTCTTGAATATTTACTTTAGAAGTTGTAAAGAATCTTTCAGACTTAATTTTTGTTGTTATTGTCAATTGACTAAAAACTGCAGGTGGAAAAAAGATTGCTAAAAAACGCCTTACTATTAATATATATGTCTTTCTATCATTATCCTTTAACTTATTATAGTTTTCTAAGCCCTGTCCAGTTGGTATTATAGCATAGTGATCAGTAACGGCCTTATCGTTTACATACTTAGTTTTTTCAATTCCTTTAAATAAACCTTTTGTATATACCTCTTCAACATAGCTACTTATATCAGAATCATTGCTATCAATCTTAAATATATTTTTAAGTGACATCAATCCCTTAATATTCTTATCTAATTCCTTAGCTACTGCTGTTGTTAAGACTCTAGCATCAGTTCTAGGATATGTTACCATCTTTTTCTCGTACAGATTTTGTACTGTTTTAAGGGTTTCTTCCGGACTAATTTTTAGTTTTTTAGATAATTCGTTCTGAAGTTCCGCCAAATTATATAGTAAGGGTGGATTTTTAGTCTCCTTCTTTCTTTTTACATCTTCGATAATTCCATTAACTTGTTCTCCAGAAAGTAACTCTTTAATAAAGTTCTCTGCTACCTCTTTACTATTGAAACCTATATCCTTATAAAGAAGGGGTGAATTAAGTAACTCGGAGCCTTCTACAACCTTCCACTCCCCATCATAGTCTAATGATTCTTCAAAATTAAATTTTCCATTAATCTTATAGTAAGTAGTTTTAACAAAATCCCTGATTTCCCGTTCTCTTTGAACTATCATAGCAAGTACACATGTCATAACACGACCCACTGCTATAACTACATAGTTTTTGCCTAGTTCTTTACTAAGGGAACCACTATAGCAAAGAGTTAATAATCTAGAGAAGTTTATACCCATTAAATAGTCCTCTTTTGCCCTTAAATATGCTGCTGAAGACAGATTATCATACTCGGAAAGGGGTTTTGCATTCCTTACACCCTTTTTTATCTCATCTACAGTCTGAGAATCAATCCAAACTCTTTTTTTAACTTTATCCTTTACATCTATAATCTCATCTACAAGTCTATAAATATACTCCCCTTCTCGCCCAGAGTCAGTACATACAAAAATGGTAGATATATCTTTTCTTTTCATTTGTTTTTTAATTATTTCAAATTGTTTCCGAACATTACTAATTACCTCATATTTATACTCTTTTGGTAGGAAAGGAAGGTCTTCTAAGTTCCACTTTTTATATTTTGGGTCATACACTTCTGGATAGCTCATAGTAACCAGATGACCAATACACCATGTAACAACAGCATTGTCTGATTCTATAAATCCATCCTGTTTTTTCCCTTTAATATCCAGAGCCTTAGCAAATTCTACGGCTACACTGGGTTTTTCTGCTATAAATAGTGCCTTAGTCATAATTACACTTCACTTTCAATTTATAAATTTCTATACCTTGCAATATTCTCATCACTTAAAAATTCGTAAGCGTCAGTAATCTCTTGAAACCTTCTTGTTGCACCAGGGTCTTTATTCAAATCCGGATGATTTTCCTTTGCCTTTTTTCTATATGCAAGTTTAATTTGACTTTTTTCAGAATTAAATGGAATACCTAAAACATCACAGCTTTTTTCATACTTACTTTTAAACTCTGCGTTTGGATTTAAGCTGTATCCCCTTTGCCCCTCATAGCCACCGTTGTTACCCTGAGAACCCTGTTGATACCAATGTTGTTTAAAAAATTGTTCTTGCCACTGTCTTTGCTGCTCATACTGTCTACGTTGTTCTTCTCTGATTTTCTCTTCTTCCGCTTTTCTATATGCTGTTTTATAATCGTTAATAGACTTATAAGTGTATTTATTTTTATCTGTAACATAATTAGAAAGATTAAATAAATATTCCGTAACAACATATTTAAAATATTTTAGTTTTGAAACAAATATGGATGCAAGCACTGGAAAAACAATAAAGAACATTACAATTAATAGCCCCATAGGGTCCAATAGAATTCTAAGACCCCAAGTTGCAAAAAAGATAAAAAACAAGCATCCACCCATACTTAATAATACTAATAAACCCTTAGAAACACTTTTTATAAATATAACTATAGTTACTATTAAACGAATAAGACTGTCCAGTACAAAAGATATCGATTTTGCAACAAAATAAATTATCTTACCTAATAAGTTATTTATTATATTCATACATTAACCTCGATCCTATATATAGTTAAGTGGTTTTAGTAAATTTGCCCTTACATTTCGGACAGGTTACCACTATCTTTCCTTTGTTCTTATGAACTCGTAAAGTAGTATTACATTGTTGACATTTAAAGTATTTATGGGTTTTAGAACCTTCAATCCTATTCTTAACTTGTGTTAACTTAGAATATAGAGGACTTATAAATATAGAGAATTTATAGTTTTCCATTCTCCTCTTTTGTATATCTTTTGAGAACATTCTATAAAACCCTATAAAAATAGGTACATATCCTAAAATTATTAATAAGGATATCCCTGTAAACTGACCTGATAAGGTTAAAACTATTGATATTACAAATAAAAAGATGGAGAGTTGGTCTTGTCCGTATCTCCCTATCATAAACTTTCTTAGCCAATCCATATAATCACTCCTCGTATAATATGTTTAGGCCATCTTTTTTAGAGGTCTAAACTTATTTATTTTTTATTTCAATTTTTAATTGAGATATCTTAATGTTAATATATTCTTAAGAATAATTAGCAAAGGATAATTCTTTCACTCCTTGCAAAACCTTATGGTTATTGCCTATAAAGCATGCTTCCTGACTTAGTTGTCAAATTCTGCTTACTCAGATGCTGCATCTCTTTGATTAGCCAACAGCAAGGTATTTTTCAAAGATGAATGCTAATAATGCGAGGTTGCAGTCAGCTTCTAAGATTAGGATATCTCTTTTTCTAATTGTTCAACGCTATTCCACACGAAAGGTGGTGATGTTATGAAGAACAACTTTATGTCTACTTTATTTGTTGGTATTGATGTTAGTTCTAAATTTAATGTTTTATGTGCTCTTGATTTTCAGGGTAATAAACTTCTCAAACTTAAAGCTTCAAATAATCAGCCTGGTGCTGAAGTATTTTTAAATAGCATTATCGATTGTTTAAATGATAATAACTTAAAATATGTTGTTATAGCACTTGAATCTACTTCTTTTTATAGTACTCATATTGCTAATTTTCTTTCTTCTAATGATTTATTAATGTATTACAAGCCTCTAGTTTACTGTCTCAATCCAAAGTCTATTTCTAATTACAGAAAATCTTTTATTGATATAGATAAAACTGATCCTTTAGATGCGTACATTATCGCTGACTTTGCCAGAGTCGGCAGAATTACTTGCCAGCCTTGGCGGGGTGCCCAGTTTCTTGCTCTACAACGACTTTCTAGGCATAGACTGCATTTAATTGAGTCAATTACTAGAGAAAAAACTTATATGGTTTCTAATATTTATTTGAAGTTCAGCGAATTAGCAGTATTAGATAAAGGAGATAGGCCTTTTTCTAATACTTATGGAACAACTTCTGCAGCTGTTTTAACAAACTTTCTTTCTCTAGATGATATTACTTATTCATCTATAGAGGATCTAGTCGCTTTTGTTTCGGCTAAAGGCAAAAATCGCTTTAGTAATCCTGTACAAACTGCCAAGCTCCTCCAAAAGGCTGCTAGAGATTCATACCGTTTAGATAAAGTGTTATATGAGCCTTTAAGTACTTCAATTGCTTCTTCTTTTAATCTTATTCAAGCTTTTGATACTGAAATCAAAACTATTGACAAAGCTATAGAAAAAGCTATTAAAGGGCTTAACACCAATGAGTATCAGTCACTTATTTCTATTCCCGGTATTGGGCCAGTGCTTGCTAGTGGTATATTAGCTGAAATAGGCACTGTTACATCATTCGATTCCCATGACTCTTTAGCTAAATACTCTGGTCTGACTTGGAGAGTTAATCAATCAGGTAATTACTCAGCTGATGATACTAGAATGACTAAAACAGGAAATAAATATCTTAGATACTACTTAATTGAAGCTGCTAATAGTGTTAGAAACAACATTCCTGAGTACCATGAATTCTACAAGAAGAAATATAGTGAAGTTACTACTCACTGTCATAAAAGAGCACTCGCACTTACATCTCGTAAATTAGTTCGACTGATTTTTGGCTTGCTGACTAAAAATCAACTCTACTCCAGCAATAAAGTTGGAGACATCAAATAGAATATTTTAGCTTCTAACCTGTTTTTTCTGTTGAAAAAACAAGGTTCTATTAAAGTTACTCTTTTTTTAATCTTTCTTTTATTTCTTTTAAAAATCTTTTCTTGACATACTACCAGATTGCTATTGTATATAGCCAACTTAAACAAATATTTCCCTTTGATTATTATATATTTTATATTACAATACCTCAAGTATATTAGTTTTTCTTATAAATATAAATAGGTAGGAGATATCCTACCCTAATCTTTCCATAGATCATTCATTATTTGTTCTATTCGCTTTCTTCTTTCCTCTGTCCCTTTTCTATCTAATCTTATTTCTATTACGTCCCCTTCTCTAGCTCCATTTGGAACTAAAATCTTAGGCATATCTACTATAGTTTTATCCTCTAGTTCTACTAAAGCATAGTCTCCTTCAAATCTATCAATAATTACTTTCATCCATCTAACCCCTTTTCTATTGGACATAAGCCTTACCTTCATTTTTTATATCTTTTAACCTTCCTGCACCAATTCCATTTATAGATGTTAAGCCATCTAAAGATGAAAACGGCCTCTTACTTATAAGCTCCTCTGCCCTCTCAGGACCAATATGTATAATTTGCTGTAACTCCTTTAAGCTGGCTGTATTTATATTTATTTTACCATTAGAAGCATTATTAGGAGAAGATGTATTCTCAACTTCTGCTTTTTCTATATTATCTTTGTTAATATTTGATAATTTGGTTGGTTGATCTGTTGGTATATCTTTAGGAGGTAATGTCTGATATGGCTTTTTTATATTAACATCATATGTCTGACCATCAGTAGAAAATACTATTGTTCCAAACTCATCCGTTCTAAATATCTCAATTCCATTATTAATCAAACGATTTATCACATCTCTTGATGGGTGATTATATCTATTACCTTTACCTACGGATACTATTGCGTATTTAGGACTAGTAGCATTTAGAAATTGAGAAGTAGAAGATGTACCGGACCCGTGATGTCCTGTTCTTAAAACATCTACATTTAAGTCATGCTTTTGCTTAATCATTTCCATCTCTGAATTTATTTCAGCATCTCCAGTAATTAAAAAAGAACTATTACCATAGGTTATTTTTAATACTGCTGAATAGTCATTTAGTATAGAATATTGAGCAGAATTTGGTGCTACTAATAGCAATTCTACCATAGAATCTATATCAAATGTAACTCCTGCCCTTGCTGTTTTTATACTTATGTTTTTATTTTGAATTGCAAGTAATAGGTCTTCAAAGCCTTTACTTGTATGTGTCACCTTAGGCATTGATACAATCCCTATATTAAAATTATTTATAACTTCTTCAAGTCCACCAATATGATCAGCATGGGGATGAGTACCGATTAAAAGGTCAATTGTGTCTATGTCTAGAGATTTTATATAGGAAACAACTTTGCTTCCCATATGTCTTTCCCCTGCATCTATTAGTATTGCCTTACCACCAGGTGTTTGAATAAAAGTTGCATCCCCTTGTCCTACATCTATAAAATGAATAACTAAGTTTTCAGTAGTATTAAGCTCTTTTTTTAGTTTAGTTTCTTTAAGTTCATCATTTTCATTTACTACTATTAAATCTTCTTTGACAAAACCAGTATCTAACTTTTCATTTGCCTCAGTTGATATCTCTTTATCATTAGATTCTTTTGCACCCAATAAAATTTCATTACTATTATAAACAGGTTCAAGAGTTATACTAAACAGTACAAGAAAAGCCATGGATGCTATTAGATAGGTTTTTATTACCTGCTTCCTATTTCTCTTATTACCCCATTTTATAACTAATGTTGGCCTTATTAGTCCAATTAATAGACCTGTAAAGGACAATAGAAAAAAGAATAAAAACATATTGTTCATATATATCCCCCTTAGAAGTTTTGAATTTATTTATTAATACATCATATGTGTAATTACAACTAACATACTTGAAATAAAAGAGAATAAATTACCTAAAAAAGGACATAAAAAAAAGTCTTTCAAAGTAATCCTTATAATTAACATTGAAGTATTCCCTAAGCTGAAAAATAGATTACCTTATAGACTTTTATATACTCATATATTTTCCAATATATGAATTTATTTCTTATATATAGTTTATACTAACTTTAAATCGCATACTATTGGATTTATTTTACATATGCATACAAAATATCTATGAAACCAACTACATATCCCTAGTTTTTTCAGTTCCTAAAATATCCATAGCTTCCTTATAGTTTGGATATATTTTTCCTAACAAACGCCAAAAAGAACGGTCATGGTTTAAGTGCATCAAATGGCAAAGTTCATGTACAACAACATAGTCTATTGCATGTAATGGATACATTGCTAGTTTCCAGTGGAATGTTAGATGTTTATTCGAATTACAACTTCCCCACCTTCTAGAATCATTCTCTATCGAAAAAGACTTATATTTAACTTTAACCTGTGGTTGATAAAATCTCAGCCTTTCCTCAATTATCTTTTTGCTTGCCCTAGTATAAAAAGCTTGAAGGGCCCATGCTATATCAATTTCTCCGGATACAGGACTAGTGCATACAAAAGCACTCCCATCCCATTCTATATTAATCTTTTTTATTGTCTCATCTACTTTAGTATAAATAGGATAAAATTTTCCTAAATAACAAGCCTTAAATCCAGATTCTTGTTCCATAGAGGATTTCTCCTTCATATAATAATTTGATTTAAATGTTGACAAAAAAGACACTGGATTTGTAGTATAACAACCAAATTCCCCAGTGTCAATAGGACTTATACTTTATAAGGTACAGGAAGAGCATTTATACCTATGGGCTTTAAAGCTTAAAAGTTCGACATTAGTTGAAATAAAGTCTGGCTTTATAGTCTCTCTATTCATTAAATCTGTACTCAAGTACTTTTTATTATCATCAGGAAATACAGTTACTACTACACTTTGACTTCCTAATAATTGTTGGGCCTTAATAGCTCCTAGAAAATTTGCTCCCGATGATATGCCAACACCCAATCCCAAATTAGCTGCCAGTTTTTGCGCCATAACTATTGCATCTCCATCATCAACATCTATTATTTCATCCAACTCATCTAGTTTTACGATTGGTGGTATAAATTCATCAGAAATACCTTGTATTCTATGCTTACCTACTTTGTACCCTGTAGACATAGTTGGTGAATTAGAAGGCTCTAAAGGAAATACCTTTATGTTAGGATTTTTACTCCGCAATGATTTACCGATACCCATAATTGTACCACCAGTTCCTACACCAGCTACTACTGCATCAGGAACTATATTTAAATTTATTAGTTGATTCCAGATTTCCTCACCCGTAGTTAAAAAATGGGCTTCACTATTGAACTCATTGGAAAATTGATAAGGTAAGAAAATATTTTCGTTATTTCTAGCTAATTCCTCTGCGGAGCTTATACTGCCTAAAAATCCACCTTCCTCTTGACTAAGTAATTTTATATCTGCTCCAAAGCTTCTAATTAGGTTTTTTCTTTCTTGACTCATCCAATCGGGCATAAAAATAGTTACTCTATGTCCTAATGACCTCCCAATAGCAGAAAATGCAATACCTGTGTTACCACTAGTTGCCTCTACTATACGGTCTCCTGGCTTTATCATATTTTCCTCATATGCCTTTTTTAAAATATGTAATGCCATTCTATCCTTAATACTTCCGGTCATATTGTAGTGTTCTGCTTTTACATAAATAGTACGTTCTTCCCCTAAGTACTTAAAAACTATTTCAAGTAATGGGGTGGAACCTATTATATTTGTTAAATTATTGAATCTCATTTGAAGATTATTTATGTACATAGCTGGCCTCCTTTCCTTTTATGTGGAAGCTTCTTTATTAATGATTTTGTATATAATTATTTACCTCTTCCACTCTTGGCATAGCAATAGATGTACCTATTCGAGTTACAGACAAGCCAGCAAATACATTAGCATATTTAGCTGCTTCAATTATTTCCTACCTGATGCCAGAGCGGCCACTAAGCCAACATTAAATGCGTCTCCAGCCCCTGTCGTATCTACAACTTCCACCTCTATTGCTTCAACAAAAACCCTTTCACTTTTAGTTGATATATATACCCCTTTACTTCCTAATGTTATTATAACATTTTCTACTCCTTTTTCATGAAAGAAATTAGTAGTTTTAATTAATGACTTTTCATCATTTATCTTTACACCACTAAGACTCTCAGCTTCTAATTCATTAGGAGTTATTAAATAAATACCTTCGTAAATTGCATCTGGTAGATTTATCACTGGTGCTGGATTTAATATTACTTTAACATTATTCTCTTTAGCAATATTTATAGCCTCAATAGTTACATCTAAATTTGTTTCTAGCTGTATTAAAAGATGTGAACCAGATATAATTTCATTTTTAGCTTTTTTAACTTCCTCTAATAAAATATTGTCTGATGCTCCAGGAACCACTGTTATTATATTCTGTCCATCTTCCTCTCCTACCATTATTAGTGCTACACCAGTAGGCTTCTCATTATCTATAAAAATAAAAACCGTTGATATTTCCTCTCTCTCAAAACTTGTTAAGTCAATATCCTTAAAATTATCCTGACCCACCTTCGTTATCATTACAACATTTGCACCAGCTCTTTTGGCTGCCACTGCCTGATTTGAACCTTTACCCCCAGCTGACATTTTAAAGTACGAGCCTTTAACAGTTTCTCCACTTTTTGGGGTAACTGTAACTCTAGCCATTAAATCTACAACAAAGCTCCCAAAAACCGTTACCTTACTCATAGTACCTCCCCTTTAGAGTACTTACTATAAAAATAGTCTTTGCAGCCCTTTATAAATAGCATACCTACCATAGCACCTCCATCTAATATACCAATGCTGGAGTCTCTATAATATGCTGCTCTACCATGTACAGATTTCATCTCTCTTGTTTTTTCCATGCCTTCATATCCAGCCTTTTCGGCGGCATCAAATATTTCTAGTATCCCTTTATTTTTTATTGCTTCCTCTTTTAGTGTTTTTATAGCAGGGTAGAGTGAATCTATAATTGTCTTTTCACCAGGCTTTGCTCCACCTTTATCCATTATTGCCTCTAGAGCCTTTTCAAACCCCATAGATAATTCAATAGCATTTACACTACTCTTCCCCTTGTAAGCCTTAGCCATTCCCATAAATCCAATAGATAACAAAGTCCCGAGAGTAGATGGTGCTGCCTCATTAAATGTTTTTGATATGGTTAAAAAGATTCTACCTAAATCTGTTTCCTCAAGTACCGATAATATTTCACAGGTTTTTATAAACCCACTTGTCATACTTAATCCTAGATCCCCATCTCCATTTTGTGCATCTAACTCTATAAGTACTTCCTTAGACTCGATCATATTAACTTTAATACTTTCAAATATTCCAATAAAGTCTATCTTATCAAAATGCTCCATATTATCCTCCCTATTTATTATAATTTGTGTAAAAAGGAGTAGTTGCTGGCTGTCTAAGCAATGTCTTTAGTTCCTCATCTAGTTTAAATAATGTAATTGATAATCCACTCATTTCCATTGATGTTGCAAACTCCCCAATATGAGGCATAAATATTTTTACACCTTTACCCTCAAGTATTTCATATACTCGCTTATAACAGATTAATTGCTCCTCTAGTGGAGTTGCACCTAGCCCATTTATCATTATAGATACTTCATCACCTTCATTTAACTCTATATCTCCAATAATCTTCTCCATCATAATGTCTACTATTTCATCAGCAGTTTTTAATTCACCAACTTCTATTCCAGGTTCCCCATGAATACCCATGCCTATTTCCATTTGATTATCTTCAATTGTAAACGTTGGTTTTCCGACCTCTGGTACTATACAAGGTGTGAGTGCTACACCCATAGTTCTAATATTATCTAAGGCCTTCTTTACAACATTAGTAACACCATCTAAATCCATCATGTTGTCAGCAGCCGCCCCTGCTATTTTAAAGGCATATACCATACCTGCAACGCCTCTGCGTTTTTCAGCATTTTCCTTAGAACTCGATGCAACGTCATCTTTTACTCTTACCATCGTTGTTTTAATATCCTCAAATTCTACTTCCTCAGTAGCCATTTCAAAGTTTAAATTATCTCCACCATAATTACCATATAAGCATAGAACTCCGGAACCATAATCGCATGCCCTAATCATATCTGCCATTTTTGTTGCTGAAGGAGATGCAAATACATTCCCTATAGCACAACCATCAATCATTCCTTCTCCAACATAACCTAGAAATACAGGTAAATGGCCGCTACCCCCGGCTGTAACGATACCGACTTTACCCGGTTTAGTCTCTGTATTCTTTATTAATATCCTTTTGTCTCCATTCAAAAAAGTTACTTTGTTACCATAGGCATAAAGAATTCCAGTCATGGTTTCATCAACAAAATTCTCTGGCTTATTAATAATCTTTTTCATATATATCCCCCTTTTATATTCCTAAATATGCTTTTCTAACCCGTTCATCCTTTATTAACTCGGTTCCAGTACCCTCTATTAATACCTTCCCCCTTTCTAGAACATAACCCCTATCAGCAATTTGTAGTGCCATAGCTGCATTTTGTTCTATAAGTAGAACTGTTTTTCCAGATTTTTTTATTCTAAGAATTAATTCAAATATTTCCTCTATTATTATTGGTGCTAAGCCCAAAGACGGCTCATCTAACATAATTAAGTCTGGGTCCATCATGAGTCCTCTTGCTATAGCAAGCATTTGCTGTTCTCCACCTGAAAGTGTACCCCCACCCTGATTTATACGCTCCCTTAACCTAGGAAAAAGAGTGTACACTTCTTCTAACTTATTATTAAGCTCATTTTTTCTAATTCGTTTATTTCCAAAGGTTCCAGCTATTAGATTTTCTTTTACCGTAAGTGCTGGAAATATTTTTCGACCCTCAGGCACGTGACTTATACCTAAATGTACAATTTCATGGGATTGGAAATCCGTAATATTCATTTCTTTAAAATAAACATTTCCACTATACTTTTGTACTACATTTGAAATGGCCATGAGAGTCGTTGTTTTACCTGCCCCATTTCCACCAATAAGTGTAATTATTTCACCCTTATTGACATTAAAGCTAATAGAATTTAGAGCATTGATATACCCATACTGTACTGATAAATCAATTACTTTTAACATTTCGCCTCAGCCTCCTTATCAAAGCCTCTACCGAAATATGCTGTAATTACTTTTTCATCTTGTTTTACATATTCAGGCGTTCCCTCTGAAATCTTCTGTCCAAAATTCAATACCAGTACTTTATTAGACATAGACATAATAAATTTCATATCATGCTCTATTACCATAATTGTGTAACCTTCTTTATTTAGATCCTGTATGAACTTCATTAATCCTTGAGTTTCTGAAGGATTCATCCCTGCTGCAGGCTCATCTAAAAGTATTAGTTCCGGATTTAAGGCTAATGCCCTGGCTATTTCGACTCTTCTTTGTATGCCATATGCTAAATTACCTGCTAAAGTATCTTTATATTCATATAGACCTACTTTCTTTAATATTTCTAACCCCTCTTGAGTTACTAATTCCTCATCCAGCTTATACTTTTTATTTCTAAAGATTGCATCAAAGATACTAGCATTAGTTCTAATATGAAATCCTATTTTTACATTGTTTAAAACGGTCATGTTTCTAAATAATTGAATATTTTGAAAGGTCCTAGCTATCCCTTTTTTTGCAATTTCCTCAGGCCTTTTATTAATTATCGATTCACCCTTATATAAAATATCACCTGAGGTGGGACTGTACATGCCAGAGCAAACATTAAAAAATGTTGTCTTCCCTGCTCCATTTGGACCAATAATCCCAAATATATCATTTTTCTCCACCTGCATATTAACCTGTTCTACTGCCTTCAACCCACCAAAGTACTTACATATTTCCTTCGCCTCTAATATAACTTCACCCACTACTTGTCACCTACCTTAACTGGTTTTCTTTTTAATTTTCTTCTAGCCCTATTACCTGCTAAAATACTATCGTAGGCACCGACAAGTCCCTGTGGTCTTAACCACATCATTGTTATTATTAAAATAGCATAGACTACCATTCTGTACTGTGCAGCAAATCTAAATACTTCAGTTATAATATTAACTATTAAAGATCCCACGAAAGGGCCTACTAAAGTACCTTGTCCGCCAATTATGACCATAGAAAGTATATTAAAGCCCTCATCTAACGTAAACATATCCGACGCAATAAATTTATAATATGGTGCATAGGCTGCTCCCATTACCCCTGCCCAAAATGCTCCATACATAAAATTTATAGATTTATAAAAGCTGGATTCTACACCTAAAGATTTTGCTGCAAGTTCATCCTCTCTAATAGAAATCCAAGCTCTTCCTATTCTTGATGTTATAACCCTGTTTGTAATAAATATAAATAAAATAGCTAGTGCTAAGAAAATGTAATAGTATCTTGAAGAGCCACTTATTCTAATCCCCAAAAATATTGGTGAGGGAATTCCTTTAACTCCCATAGGACCTCCTGTTACCGAGGTCCAGTTTAAAGCGATTATCCTTATTATTTCTGAAAACCCTAAGGTTACAATTGCAAGATATATACCTCTTAGTCTCAATGTTGGTAGGGAAATTAAAAAACCTACTAAGGAAGTAAATATCCCAGCAATCAAAAGCAATAACCAAAAGTTCCATCCATACCTAGTGGCCAAAACAGCTTCGGTATATGCTCCTATACAGAAAAAACCCGCATGACCAATGTTGAACTGACCACTATATCCATTAATTATGTTTAAGGACCCAGCTAAAACCGAGTACATTAATACACGGCATAGAATTCCGACAATGTAATTACTATTTATTATGTATGGTAGTAAAATTGATATAAGGATTAAAATTATATTTACTTTAATGCTATGCCTTTCATAAAATGCTTTTATTTTTCTATGTACATTCTCAATCATTATGGTCTACCCACAACCTTTCTAGAGAATCCTTGGGGCCTTATAGTCAGTACTAAGACTAAAAAAACGAATGCAAAAACGTCTCTATAACTATTGGATAGTACGGATATCCCTAAATTTTCAGTTAGCCCTATTAATACGCCACCAAGAGCAGAGGCTGGTGCCTCTGTTAATCCACCCAAAACAGATGAAGAAAAGGCTTTTAAACCTAGTATACCGCCCATAGTAGGCACTAAGGATTGATAATAAATTGATAGTAGCATCCCTGCAACTCCACCTAGGCTACAACCTATGGAATTACCTATCAAAGTAGTTCTATTTACATTAATCCCCATTAAAGCTGCGGCTTTTCTATCCTGACTAACAGCCCTTAATTGAATTCCCCATCTTGTTTTGTTATTCAATATATATAGACCTAAAGATAATACTAAAACAGTTGCAAATATTAAAATCTGAATGGTATTTATTCTAACTCCAGAAATATTATAAAATTTCAAATTTATTGGTTGAGGCATTGCCTTCATATTTGGTCCGAAGATTATTTGAGCTAAGTTTTTTAATAGCATACTAAGTCCAATAGTACAAATTAAAGGAATATGTCTAGGTGAATCAAAGAACTTTTCATAACATATTTTGTATACGACAACTCCGACTAACCATGCAGCTAAAAAGCTTGCTAACATTCCTAAAACTATGTTTTCGCCTATAAAAGTAAATGTATAGTAGGCAGCATATGCACCTAGCATAATTACTTCTCCATGAGTAAATGTAACTAGCCCAACTACACCAACTACAACTGAATAACCAATTGCCATCAATGCATAAATAGACCCTTGAGCTAAGCCATTTATAATCTGCATTATGTAATAATTATCCAAACCGCTCCCCCTCTCTCTATATTTATTTAATTTCCGAATATTATAAAACTGCCTTGCAGCCACTTTATATGGCTACAAAGCAGTAGTCAGTCAACTATCTTTGTTTTCCTTATTTTTTAGCATAGTCAAAGTCTGTTCTTTGAACGAAAGCACCATCAACTATTTCCATTACCAAATATGATCTTGTTATATCTCCTGCTGGGTTAAACTCGATTGGTCCAGTTAATCCAACAAAGCCTTTCAAATTTTGTAGGTTTTCACGAATACCATCTCTTGTAACTTCCCCACTAATATTTTCAATAGCTGCCTTTAATAAATATACTGTGTCATATGCACATGCAGGATGTACTGTTGGTTGGAAATTAGCTCTCTTTTTAAATTCTGTTGCCCATGCCTGCTCATTCTCTTCAGTTATAAAGAATGGAGTTGATAATAATAAACCTTCTACATTTTTACCAGCTAACTCTATTATTTGCATAGAAGTCCCTGGTCCAAGTGCAGTTATATCTACATCCCAGCCCATTTGCGCAATTTGATTCGCCACTAACGCCACATCATTTGCATGCATGATTAATGCGACTGTGTCTGGATTTTGTGCTCTAACTTTAGTAAGTAATGAATTAAAGTCTCTTTCTCCCTCTACAAAATTTTCTGCTGCTACTACATTTAATCCATCTATTTTCGCTTGTCTTGAGAAGTTATCAAATGCTGACTTACCCCAGTCATTGTTAATGTGGATTACAGCTACATCCTTTGCCCCTTTATATTTTTGTAACAGATAACTTGAGAAAAATGGAGCTTCCCCATCTTGTCGGCCCATAATACTAAACATATATTCATTCATACCTGCATAATCCGTATGTGAAGCAGTTGGAGATAATTGTACTATTCCTGCTTCTCCAAGTATCGGAGCATTAGCCATACAGTTTGAACTAGTAAAATCTCCGATAACAGCTAAAACTGATTTATCTTCAGCAACACGTCTAGCAATATCTGCACTTTCTCTTGGATCTCCTTTAGTATCAAATACCTGCAATTCAATTTTTGCGCCATTTATTCCGCCAGATCCATTAATTTCATCAACCGCCATTTGTGTAGCAACTTCAAAGCCCTTACCATATTCAGCATAATTTCCTGTTATAGGTGCAAACACAGCAAATTTGTATATTACCTCTTCTACAGGGCCAGTAGTACTCGGTGGCTTTTTAGCACAACCAACCATAAATGATGAAAGTATTAGAATCATAACTAATACATAAATTAGCTTTTTCATTGATACTCCTCCTAAAAATTTTTATTTACTTTTTAAGGAACCTAATATTACAGGTTTTACAACCCTGTGCGATTGTATTTCCCAATTCAAAGTCGTATCCCATTGATTCAGCAATCCCCCTATCTCCATCCATTGCTATATCACATAATAGAGCAATTTTTTCATCCTCAATGCCAAGCTTTTTCCATGCCTCGACGAGTGCACAATAATTAAACTCAACATATAATTCATTATCAAGTAGAGTTTTGATGTCCATTTCAAAGTTATTTATACCGTCTTCAGTTAAAAAAGCATCTTTAAAATCTGGTAAATTATCAGAAGCAGATATATCTTTTAATATCCCACCATGCATAAGCCCTGTTTGTTTAACTGCAGCTCTTGTAACTTTCTCTGCATCATAACCGGCTTTTTCCATTTCAAGGAACATTAGAGCCATCCATGTGGCTCTGTGCTGTATTGCACCTCTTAATGCATTTGTTTTTTCATTAGTTGTTAATTTAGCTTTATTCTCTATTTTACTCACCTTTTATTCTTCCTCCTTAAAAAGTTATTCTTAGTAAAAAATTGAGCTTTCCTTGAATTATACATATGATACAAGCATTAAAGTTATTCTTTTATTTTTTTAATATTCGATGAACAAAAAAATAGTAAATTTTTATTTGTTAAACAACAAAAAAGATGACCTCTTATTTAGAAGTCATTTATTCAAGATTCATAATTAATTCTATTTTTTCTCCACCTAAAGCAAATCCAATATGCTATATTTTTCTGGTTTATTAGGTTACTTGACAAAACCTACTTTCTAAGCTATCATGAGTAATGGTTTCATTAAGAAGCAAGTTACCTATCTTATGTATTGTTTCTACATAAGCTTATAGAAATGATAGTTACTTTATTTGTAGCTAGTTAAGTAAAATAGAGGTTTCTTAAGTCAACCTCTTACGTAATACTAAAGGAGGTTTTTTATGTTCAAGGAATTCCAAAGGCTTCTAGCCGAAGGAGATTTACAAGGTATCATTTCTTCTATACTAGGTCAAATAATGATTGGGATATTAGCTTTAATTATCCTTTTCATTGCAGTTACACGAGGAAGAGATAAAAACAGGAGGATGAGAATACGAGTACTTACTTACTCAGCTCTTGCTATCGCTGCTTCATTAGCGCTTTCCCAAATTAAATTTATTCAAATGCCACAAGGTGGAAGTTTAACGCCTTTTAGTATGCTATTTATTATTGCAATCGGATACTTTTTTGGTTTGAAATCAGGACTTATGGTTGGAACTGTTTATGGACTAGTTCAATTAGTACTTGGTGGATGGGTAATGCATCCAATTCAACTACTTCTAGATTATCCCCTGGCCTTTGGTGCCTTAGGATTATCGGGAATTTTCGCAAACCATAAATATGGACTAGCTAAAGGGATTTTAATTGGTAGTTTAGGAAGGTTTATCTGTCATTTTCTATCAGGAATTATTTTCTTTGCTTCTTATGCACCAGAGGGATGGAATCCAGTTGTTTATTCAGCCTGGTACAACTTTTCTTATGTAGGAGTTGAAGGTATAGCAAGCGCTTTATTAGTTTCTATACCTGCAGTTAGAAAAGCTTTTAATATTGTAAAAAATAACGCTTCTTTAAGCTATTACTAGAATCTGAGGAATGGTTATATATGCTAAACATATATCCATTCCTTTTATTTTTTAAAGAACAAATCTACTATTTACCATCTATTATCCTAATATTTCCCTCATGATAGACCGGTACTATGTCATATATATTTGTTTGAAGACAGTAATGTAGGTCTTCCTCAAATCCATTTTGCTTTAATAAATTAAAATGAGAACATGTTTTGGCTAAAAAAGAATATAAATCTCCTTTATTATGTTCATATATCTCTTTTACTGCCCAACCTAAATCATTCATAGAAATTTTAACTTTATTTTCGATTAAAGAAACAATCATACCAGCGCAAATGGCATCATCCATCGAGTACTGATCATTAGTACCAGAGCAAACAATAACTGTGCCCATATTATCTTTAATTAACTGATCTGCAATAGCTTTGGCATTTATAAGTGCAGCAATATATATACGGCGTCCTTTTTCACAGGCTTTAATTGTCCTCGTTCCATTCGAAGTAGTTTGAATAATAATTTTATTACTCACATTATCTTCTATAAAATCTAATGGAGAATTCCCAAAATGAAAACCCTCAACTATTTTAGCACTTCTCTCACCACATAATATAGCTAATAATTCATTTGCTTTATAATGTTCCTTCGCTTCTTCAATTGACTCAAAAGGCATTATTTGTCTAGCTCTATTAGCTAAGGCTGTGACTATTACAGAAGTAGCACGAAGAACATCGATTACAACTACATTTTTATTTAGAATAATCTTTTCATTTACATCTTTGACAGATGCTAATACGGTTATATTCATATGTATCCTCCAAATTAAAAAGAAATATTTAAGAAGCCGAGTCTACTTGTAATGATTCTTTATACACTTGCCCATCTGTTATAGGAGATTCATAAACTAACATGTTTTTACCACTTTCCTTAGCATTATATAGTAGGTTGTCAGCTCTTTGTAAAAATGATTCAACAGTTTCATTACTCCTCAATTCTACTAATCCAAAGCTACATGTAATGTGCTTTATTTTTTCAAAGTCATTGTCTTGTATACGTACCCTTATTCTCTCTATCATATCCATTGCCTGATTAATACTAGTATTGGGTAGTAGCATTACAAACTCATCCCCACCCCATCTTGCAAATATATCTGTACTTCTTATTGAATTCTTTATTATAGCTGCTATTTTTTTAATAACACTATCACCAACTAAATGTCCATAGGTATCGTTAACTTTTTTAAAATCATCAATATCAAATATTACAAGAGAAAGTAAGCTTTTACTACCATTGCAGTCATCAACCAAATAATTTAACTGCTCACTAAATTTCGCCCTATTATATATACCAGTCATGTAATCAGTTATAGAAGCTTTTTGTAATTCTTTGCTATCAACGAATTGCTTTCTTTTATAATAATTCGTAAGATATGAACCAATATTACAATACATAAGTACTATAAGGTTATATGCAATTATTTTTATGAACTCGGAATTCTCTATACCCGTTACATGCTTAATATTAAACAGATAAAATGATATGCTCAAGAAAATGGAGACTAATTGGGAGTAAAATAGCTTATTAGGTATAATGTAGATAGCTAATGTCATTACCATCACACTGAAAAACGATAAAATCGTTAAGGTTTCGTAATAGTGCATTATTAGTAGAAAGCCTGTAATAGCAACCATTTCATATGCAGTAATAAAAAGAGCTAGATTAGAATAGTTATTTATCCTTTTAAATTGTATTGAGACAACAACTGACAATACTAAAAACATTATTCTAATCATTAGAATAACGTTGAAAGAAAATTGATCTGTAAGTGCAAAGTAATCTGATATTAAAAAAAGCATATATATTAATCCAAAAACAAGTGCAACAGGTCCTAGAACTTTCGAATATCTCTGCATATCATACTCAAAAAATTCACTTTCGAGTTCCTTGTCCAAAAACTCGCCAATAAATGATATGTCATTTATCCTGTTGTTTTCCATATAAGCTCCTCCTGTATATACCATTATTTGACTATCCTATATACAAACTTTATCACTTTAAAACCTTTATTTCAACATAACTATAATATTTTCAACTTCAACTCTTTCAATTATTTCCATGTAGACGAAATATTTTAGTTTCCATAGATTACATAACTCACTTGTTATATTAATACAATTATTATAGTATAGATACAAGATTATAAGAGGGGGCTTGAAATGCAAATCATAGAAGAAGTTGCAAATTTTTATAGAATTATAAAATTAAAACCATTTAGAAAGACCCAGGGTGTTGTTTTCGATTTATTTCCAATTGATGCTTTATCTAAAATTAGCTCTATTGATAGAGTAATCCATCAAGACAATGCTATCTCCCCTAGTTCTGTTGGTAGTGTGGAACGTCCTTGGTATATGCATCCGTTCCAAGCAGATAATTTAATTGTATTACATGGAAAACGTCATGTTGAATTATTTACAAAAGAACATGGAAAAGTAGAATCTTTTACAGTATATCCTGATAAAATATACAAAAACGGAGAGTTACTATTTGAAGGCGGTAATGTATTAGTTTGGCCTTGTAACGTCTTTCATCGAATTCAAAGCGGTGAAGAGGGGTCTGCGTCACTAAATTTTGCAATTCACTCTGATGGATATGACATTCGTACAAATTTTAATATCTATGATTTAAATACTGAAACAGGTGATTATAAACTTATTAGGGAAGGTTATATGGACCAGTTCTAGAAAAGTCTAATTCTATATAATACTTATTAAATTAAGGTGAGGAACGATTAATTAGATCAGTTCCTCACCTTATTTTTAAAACAGTATTTTTAGGAATAACAATTAATTCTTAGTATATCCTGACTTCAGAACATAAATTAATAACAAATAATGAGTAAATGTCTAATTTTTAACATTTCTCATTATTTTTTTATTTATTAACGCTCACGACTTGTCGTGGTGTAGAATATGATGTATAATATAGTTAGAGGGTTTTTGTGGAGGTGTAGCATGTATATTAGTAAATCTAAAAGACCAAATGGTAAATATTTTATATCAATCGCTAAGGGGATTAGAGATCCCAAAACTAAGAAATCAAAAAAAATTCAGATTAAAGGTTTTGGTACTCATGATTTAGATTCTAAATCAGGTAAGGAAGCTCTTGCTCAAGCTGAAGCAGATCTAAAAGAAATGATTAGACTGGATGAAGCTTCTCAAGGATTTGAAAACTTTGAAGATTTCATTGAATCATTGTCAAAAGATAAGCTTTCTCTTAATCATAAAAACTTAGGTTATCTTCCATACCTAAAAATCTTTAACCAATTGAAATTACCTAACTTTTTTACTAAAATGGTGAAAGATTCTAAACTAGATTATTCCTTTAGTAACTTAATGTTCTATCAGGTACTTGGTAGATTATTTAATCCTTCAAGCAAGCTTGAAGTGGCTTCTAGAAAAGATGATTTCCTATATGATTTCAGTTTTGTGAATAGCGATAACATTTATTCTTCCCTAGATGTTTTTTCTGGATTTAATAAACATAAATCTAAAGCACTAACAGATGGAGTTCACTCATAAAAAACATGGAAATCCTCTTAGATACCGTTGATTCAGAGGCTAAAAAAATATTAGAATATAACATTAAAAACACTTCTGATGAATTGGAACAAAATATAGCTACCTATGATAAAAATTTTGAAATGAATGAAAATAAACTTTTCAAACATTTAAATGATCATATAGGAAAGATTATTCCAGATAGAAATATGTCATTAGCATTTTATGACTGTACAACCTATTACTTTGAGTCTTTTGATGAAGACGGATTTAGAGAAAGAGGTATGAGTAAGGATAATAAAAGAAATGAAACACAAGTTGTTATGGGCTTACTAATAGACACCAATGGGATACCTATTTCTTATAGGCTTTTTAAAGGCAACAAACATGAATTACATACCATGGAAGAAGTCATTGACGATATATTAAATAATTACACCATAAAAGAAATCATAATAGTGGTGATAGGGGCTTAAATTCAAGGGCTAACTTAGAGATGATTCGAGGTAAAGGGCTTAGTTACATTGTAGGTTCTAAGGGCAGTGCAGTTCCTAAAGATTTAAAAGAGAAGAAATTTAATTCATCTTGGAACATAACTTCTAATGCAGAAGCTAAATACAAAAGCGGATATATAACCAGTAAAAGAAAGGTGAGTCAGAATGATGAAACCTATGACGAATTAATCATAAAAAAATATTCAGATGTCTACAAAGAACGTGAGATGTTTAAACAAGAGAAAATGATTGAAAGAGCTAAAAAGAATATAAAGGATTTTACAATCAATTCAACAACTAAATCCAAAAGCAAGTATTATAAAGCAGTAGAAAACCCTAAAGAAAAAATAAACATTGAAATTGATGAGGAAATAATTAAACAAGAGCAAGAAAATTTCGGATATTTTTACATTGTTACAAATAAAGTGGATATGAACCCAAAGAGATATAATGGTAGCTTATAAATCTCTATATAAAATTGAAGAATCCTTTAGAATATTAAAAACAAATTTAAAAACAAGACCAGTATATCACTTTAAAGAACGAAGAATTAGGTCGCATTTTTTAATTTGTTATTTAGCCTTAGTAATGCAAAGAATATTAGAGTATAAGTTAGCAGTGAATAAAGTTGAATTATCTACCTATGAAATAATCAATGGACTAGAAGGATTTATAATAGATGAAATTGATTACAAAGTAGACAAATTATATATAATGTCAGACAAATTACTTAATAGTAAAATAAACAAAGACATATTTAAGATTGAAAAGAATGTTCTGCTAAGTAATGAAATCCCCAATATAATTAAAAAGATGTAGTGAACGTAAAACAACAATAAAAAGTGCTGAAACTTCTATAGACAGACGATTACAGCACTTTTTCTTATGAATGATGTTCCAAAGTCAGGAGGGGTCTGCGTCACTAAATTTTGCAATTCACTCTGATGGATATGACATTCGTACAAATTTTAATATCTATGATTTAAATACTGAAACAGGTGATTATAAACTTATTAGGGAAGGTTATATGGACCAGTTCTAGAAAAGTCTAATTCTATATAATACTTATTAAATTAAGGTGAGGAACGATTAATTAGATCAGTTCCTCACCTTATTTTTAAAACAGTATTTTTAGGAATAACAATTAATTCTTAGTATATCTATTAAACCAAATCATCACTACATCCTTAATTAATTAAATTAAACCATGCTTTATTATTCTTCCGCCATGTACTACTTTTCCATTATGAATCTTTAGTTCCCAGAATACTGGAAATCTTTCACTTATTTCAACTTTAATTATTTCTGGTGCTGCAAAACAAATTAATTGGAAATTCAATTTGTTTGCAATCTCAAAAATCGGATCTAGTACATGCTTTGCTGAAGCTTTACCAAAAGGATTATCTAGTACTAGTACTGTTGAAGGGTTCTCATTTCCAATATGTTTCTTCTTAAAACTCATAATCATCATTATAACGAAAGTATTTACGGATAGGGTTTGTCCACCGGAGCCCTCAGGCAGATCGCCTTCACCTTTATTAATCGCTTCCCACGTAGTATAATACTCATCTCTTGCTCTAGCATATCTAAATTCGTTTTTCTCAGACATCTTATAAACTAGTAAAGTTGGATACCTACCCTGAAGGGCTTTAGAGAATATTACCTTATCTCCCATTAGCTCTATAAACTCTTTATCCTCAATATTTGAAATATCTTGGTTTGTTTCTGAAATTTTGGATATAGCCTGAATAAAATACTCCTTAAGTAGACTTGTTATCTCATTTTCATTTTTAGGCAATCTATCCATACCCTTCAGTTTAACTAATGGAAACGCATATCCTTGTTCGTTAGTATAATTCATACTTGAAACCATTGTTTTTAGTGCCTCAACCATTCTGATAACATGTATTGATGCCCTATTAGTCCATTGTTTCATAGCCTCTTCTGCTTTAGCTTTATCATTAGATAGTCTCAATATCTCCTGCTGAAAATGGTTTTCCATACTTTTGAAGGATGTAACATTGCTTTTGAAGTTAGGAATTTTTGCTTCTTTAATTGCATTTATTATCTTTTCCTTTAGTTTATCTTCCTCTAATTTTGAACCTATATCTTCTATAAATCTATTTCTAAAGCTATCTCCCTCTTTTATAGTTTTGTCAATTTTATCTTTATTTCTATCACATTTTAGAACCCAATCTTCAACTACCATACCAGGGTTAAGTTGAATTTTTTCCTTTATATAACTATCAATTTTTCCTTTGCCAATCTCTATGGAGTAACCAGTTTTAATTTTGTTTAGATTAATTTCAAGTTTAACCATAGATTCCTTATTTTTCTCTAAAGTCTGAATACACATTTTTAAATATTTTTCGTTAGACTTAATATCTCTTTCTACACTATCTATTTCACTTCTTATATCGACTATATCTAAAGTAACAGCTGGTTTCTTATGGTTCTTAAAAATCTGATTTTCTAGTTCCTGAAGTTTTTTTCTTTTTTCTTTGATACTTCCCTTTAATTCTTGGATTGAAAGCTCTTTTTTATATTTTTCATCCTGAAGCCTATTTATCTTTTTGTCTGTTTCCTTAATAAGTAGCGCTAATTCACTAACTGCTAAATCTAAATTCCTGTATACTTCCCAATTTTCATCTAGTTCTTTTAATACATTAATTTGCCTTGTCAAATCCATATTTAAGTACCTTATTTCAATATCTATACTAGCAATATTACTATTTCTACTTGCAATATCATTCTCTAATGCTTTCCGCTGGCTAATTAAGGAGTTTAGCTGATCTTCTTCTTGAAGAAAAATAGGTGCTTTATAGCTTACATAACTACTATCTACCTTATATGTGTAAGTTGCATCTTTGTATACCTCTCTAACCTTTTCGATAATATTTTTAATATTTGACTCCCATTTTCTATGCTCGTCACTTGTATTATCTCGTTCTTCCATAATTCCATCGATTTCATCTTCAATGCTTCTAATTTCCTCTTTTATATTTTGTATATCTTTTTTTAAAAGAGTAATACGTTTTTGTTCCTGTTCAACATCATTTTTTCTTTCGATATAATCTTCAATTTCTTTAATAGAATCAATTATTTTTAAAAGGCTACTTTCTTTCTCATTTAGTTTTGAATCTGCTAGGTTTAATTTATTTATTATAGCTATTTCTTCTTCTTCATTTGTATTAAGTTCATTGGATAGTTCATCAATCTCCTTTTCCCTTTCCCTGAGCTTCTGATTTAATATCCAAGCAGTATCTTTACTTTCGATTAGTCTTAACTCCTGTTTTAAATCATCAATATTTTTTAGATCAATTTTTATACTGCTTTCCGTTTCAGAAAGTTTATTTATTACATCTTCCATTGTATTTTTCCAGATCAAATATTTCTCTTGATCGATTAACTCAAAGGCTTTAGTCCATAAACTTCTATAACCTTCTTTTTCAGATATACTCATTTCAGATCTTACATATATGGGAACCATATTATTTAAAAATATTTCTTTATCTATGTTTCTTTCAATAGACTGCCAATCCTTAATGTTGCTTATTACTACTCCATATATAAATCCAGGATAATTATTTAAAATCTCTAACTTTTCTTCATTTTTTAAGTCAGTAAAATATTCTGCTCCAGTTTCTACGTTAATACCTAACCTTTTTATTTCATCCTTTACCATAACTATATCTTTATTTGGTACAAAGTAATTATCCTTATTTAAAAGCCTATCAATATTTTTCTCCCAAATAGTTCTCTGAACTTCTTCAAGCTTTGCTTTTTTTATATCTTCCATAAGTAGTAGGGCTTCCTGCTTTTTAGCAAACCAATGATGATCTAAAACACTACCATCATAGTTCTCTAGAAGTTGTTTTGTTATTCCATGAGCAACTTTTATCTCAAAGTCTCTTTGTAAATCAGCCTCAATCCTTAACTTCTTTACATCTTCTTGTCCAGTCTTGAGCCTATCTTTTAGTTTATCGATTTCTCTATGTATTATATTAATTCTTTCCTTATATGAACTTATGTTATTTTTTAAACTAGTAATTTCTAGATCATTTTTTTTCTTTTCCTTATTGAGATCTTCTGCTATTCTGTCAGGAAACAATAGACTCATGGCGTCGTATTTTAACTCTAATTTATTTCTGTATCTCTCTAATTCTGCTTCTAAAAATTCGTATTTAACTACTTCTCTATTTAGATTATCAACTTCTGCACCAAATTCTTTTATTTTAATTTTATTTTGGTCTATATTCTGCTTTGCATATGTTAAATAACCCCTATATTGATTCTCATATTCATACCATACACTCTTTCTAATGTTCCATTCCTTTTCTAATTGAAAGTCTAATATTTCTGCTTCTTTTTGAATATCTGAAATATTTAAGGTTTCTAGTAGTCTTTCCTTCTCTTCATATTTATTAGATATCTTCACATCTAATTCTTTTTTAACCTTGGTTTCCTTATTAATTTTATACAACAATAGGTCTTTATTCTTCCCTTTAACTTCTTCATCTAAATCCTTAAATATCTGTACTAATTGTTCCATTTCTTTTTCTTCCGACTCTAGATCCTTTTTTTCCTGATTGTATAGAAGATTATCCTTATTATATATTAGGTTTTTACCTTCATCTTTTGCCCTTTTTTCTTCATTACCCCATTTATCAATCTCTTGTTTTACATAATTCTCTTCTTCACTTAATATAAAGAAGATATCGTTGCCTTCATTGATTAATCTTTCTTTCATGTCTAAAAAACGAGACCCACTATCCGCATTTTCTATCAATGGTTTTATAGCAACTAAAAGATCTTTGAAGTCTCCCTCTCGCTTGATTAGAACTGGTAGATCTTTAGTGATGGAAAGATTACTTTTAAACATCTCAATTAAACTATTTTTATTTTCATAGTTATAATTTCTAAGGTTTTCACTTATTGCAGGAATTATTATTTTATCAAAAACCGACTTATTATCACTAGCACCAATAAAGTAATCCCCCGCGCCACCCTCAGACTTATTAATAGCCTTAAGATTAATCCATTCACTGCGATAAATCCCCTTGCTCTCTAAGTAAGCGTAGTATTGACCATCTTTCTTCTTTACATTAGATTGACTATACTTAATAAAGTCCCTTTTGTTAGAATCAATAAAATCCTCTAATTTATCTATATCAACAGCTTCTCCTGTTTCTTTATCATAAAGCGGTAGGTTTTCTACTTTAAAATATCCTTTATTATCATGCTCGTGGGTATACAAAAATAAGGATAAACCGGTTTTATCCTCCTCCTCGTTGCCAGTATTTTTAATAATCGCTTTAATAGCAATTCCTGTTATTAATCTCTTTTCTGGAACAGTATCTAATATCCATTCTAAAACAACATGAAAAGTAAAGGGATGTAGATTATTTCGTTGATCATAAAACATAGAAATAACTTTATTACCATTGTTTTTTCCCCATTTAGTTTCGGGTAAAAGGAGTTGAAAAATTAGTTGCATCATTACGCCTTTTCCTCCACCATTAAATAAGGTAAAAAGTGCATGATCTGCTTGTCCATCTCTAGTCAAATCAAAGATAGAATTTTCATGTTCTTTCTTTAAACCATCATATTTACAGCCAGTTAATCTAATCTTAGCTAGTTTTGGCATCTTCATTATCCCTTCTTTCATATTTAATTAGCTCAATTATTTCCTCATATCTGTCTCCCCCATGATAAAGATGCTCAAGTCTTTCGTATAACTCTTCCTTAGGGATAATTCTACTTTCACGAGTCAAATTTATTATTAAATTTTCCTGCTCCAATGGCTTTAAAGCCTCATTTATAAAGCCCAGTCTAGTATTAGATGCCGTACTAAATCCTACACCGTCTTTACTCTCCTTGGAATGAGACATTTCGACCATCCAAAGATGGTAAATTTCATCTAAGGCTATGGCAAAGTCCCGTGAAAAACCTTCTTCCTGTTCATTCCGCTTTTTCCAAGCCTCTAAAGTATTTGTAATAATTTCCTCTAATTTAAAATATGAAATCCCTGCGTCCTCAATTCTAAATGAAAACCTATTATCCCTATCTATTTCAGCCAAATAAATACAAATAATAATATTTGCTAAGTAAAAATGTCTTTTTCTTTGTAATCTAGTATATCTTTCCTTCATATGTGAATAAGTAGTGGCAAATATAGAACTTTCCCCCTTGGCTACTAAGTGTAAATTTTGTCTAGTTGCAAGAACTCTTAAGCCACCTTCCTCCGCCATATTCTTAATAATTTCACTAATCTCGTTATTTTCATAGTATTGGCTTGCCAATACATCATTTGCTGGGACAATCCTCTTGCTTAATAAATAGAAAAATAATTCACTTGCTTTTCTAATATCTTCATTTGTATAGCTCATACTTCTATGCCCCCTCAATATATATGGTATAGGGTGAAATAAATAGTTCATTCCACCTAAAAACATCCTCTGTATCCTCTATCCTTGTTAGTATTCTTTTATTATTAAGTAATCTAAATTTAGAATCCCTATTACATAGACGTTTGAACAATTTCATTCTTTCGTCTTCTCCAACATAATTATAGTCTAGTGTAACATCTGAAATTACAAACATCATAAATAAGTCAATATTCTCGCCTTGACTTAACCACTTAATCTTTTCTTCATCTTCTTTTAAATTTAACTCTAAAATAGAAAAACTCCCTTTTTCTAAAAGTCCAACAAATATCTCTTCATATAGGTCCTCAATTAATTCCCAATCCGTTTCTTTAAATATCCAATCATCCTGTTCAGTAATATCTAGAGTTTTTCTTTGTTTCTTTTTATACTGCACCCTTTGCTCAGCCCAAGCCCAATCTAGGGGGTAGATAAATTCGATTTGTGGTGAAAATAATTGAGAAACTACCTTTTCCAAATCATTTATTTCTCTAAGTCCATTTTTGACTATATGGTTTTGCCAAATATCCTTCTTAAAACTAAAATTTGAAATATTCCAGAAAGTTTCAGGATACTTTACCCTTATCTCTAACTCCAAGGCAAGATTTTGGATAACATAGTTAGCAAGACTATTATGTAATGCCCTAGCCCTCTCTAAATTGGTGAACATAAATTCTGCATCTCGCTTTTTTTCCTCTGGTAGAGAATCATATCTGCTTCTCCATGAAAGCATGTTATGAAAAACCTTTTGTTCCTCTTCAAACTGCTCCTTTATTTCCTCCTCTGTTTTTTTACCACGAATGCTCCTATCGAAAAATATATTTTGTGGGTCTCTTAGAATATCCCTTTTATAATCCTTTTCTCTATTAATAAGTACTCGCACTCTTGATATAAGATGATCTATACTATCTCTAGCCTTTGAAAAGTTCCCAGTTTTAATTAATTGAAGAGTGTAAAACTGCTCTAGGTCAAATCCAAATTCCTCTAGAATTTCTCTAGTAATAAAAATCATCTCTTGGCTTTCTTCGGACAACATATAGACTGTTGATCCACCCTGTTCCCAGTGGCTATGTTCTCTATCCACTTTAAAATACCTGAATGTATAATCTTCTTTTTTTCTTTGTTCCTCGTTAAAGATTTTAGTGAGGAATGCTTCCTGTTTACTGGGGTCCCTATACCAAAGTGTTCCATCAACTATTCTTTCAACAATATCTCGATTTACTTCTAAATCCATATCCCTAATAATCTTGTCAGTAATAAATAACATATCATCTCTAGTTCGATTAGGAT
Source organism: Serpentinicella alkaliphila (assembly GCF_018141405.1). Lineage (NCBI taxonomy): Bacteria > Bacillati > Bacillota > Clostridia > Peptostreptococcales > Natronincolaceae > Serpentinicella > Serpentinicella alkaliphila. The sequence continues at coordinate 2,430,598 of NZ_CP058648.1, read as the reverse complement.
TTTCTCTTAATTCTCTAGTGAAAATGTTTTGAATTAAAAGAAAACATATTTCATAGGCATATTCATTTAAATTTCCTAGGTCCATTCCCGTTCCTAACATACGAATTGCTTGGAATTTTTTCATCCTATTAAAAAAGCCACTCTCTATCATAATTTTACCGCCTTCAATAAGTATTCATAGTTAAGTAATTCCTGAGGAATTCTATAATCATTGTTCCAAATAAATTCTATTTTTTTTATTTGCTCTTCATTTATGTAGTCCTTCATCTCATCAATAAACAGGTTAAAGTATTTTATATTTTTCTGTTGTCCATCCAAAGGGTAGTTCCTATTACATAGGGTAATTAACTTATCATAGGCAGTTTTAAACAATTCCATTTTAATATTTGGATATTTTTCCTTTAGTCTAGCATATATGCCAAATCCTTCGGAATCAATATCTCCAAAATATAGTATTTCAACATTTGACGTATTAGCTATTTCCTGGAGAAAAGAAAAACTACTTTCAATTTTCTTTCCCTCTCCATAAATTAAAGCATCAGGATTAAAGCCTAGTACTTCTTTGTGAATCTCTACCACTCTTTTAAAAGCAAAGAAAGTTGAATGATTTTCTAATATTATAATTCTTTTAATATCATTAACCCCTTTATTCCAATAGATAAACATCTCTCCATACTTTCTCATCCTTAAATCCACATAAGATAGCTTTAGTCTACTTAATATGCCATACTTCCCTTTAGTGGTGTCTTTCCTATTTATAAGGAATTTTTCATCATAAAAAAGTTCTAAGCATCGTTCTTCCAAGCTAACTATTTCCCTTTTACTAGAGGATTTTAGGAACCTATAAATATTCTGAATATATTCCCATTCTCCATCGGTCTGAAAGGATGGATTATTAATATAATAACTAAAATCTAGAAGATCGCTATACTTTAAAATTTTAGATTTATCCCACCTGGAATCCTCTTTTTTATTAATTATTTGCCAGCTTACTTTCAAAGGTGGATTTAGCCCATTGTAGCTAGAAGATTTAATTTCTTTAATACAGCCTTGATTCACTAACTCCATCATTTGTTTGTGTAACTCCCTATAACCACCCTTATTTATATACTCCGATTCACTTTTATATTGATTAATAATAAACATCTCTAATGTATTTAAATCAAATCTTTTTTTGTTTTCATTTTCGTACCTTGCTATAAAGCTTTTAATAATTCTATTCATATAAGCACCCACCATTAGGTATAATATTATTCTTAATTTTACTACTTTTAATCTATCAGATTTCAAAGTGTGTATCAATCTATTTACAGTTTGTGGCATAAAGACTCTATGTAAACCTTATTTAAATGCCTAAGTTAAAATTTTCATAACTTAGGCATTTTATTACTTCTTTAGAAAGAAAATGAACTTCTGATATTAGCTACAATATATTCTTATTAGCTTTTGGTACAAACATTGGTGGCATCTCTTCATCTAACTCCCATATAAAACTCATAGGTTTATCCCCAGAATGTCTTATATACTGACACGCACCTAAAAATACAAATGGTGATGTATATCCGCTCTCTTTCTTATGCTCCCTTACGAATAAAGCAATTTTACTTCCTATTTTACGATGATTTATATATCTTTGAGCAGTTTTGCTATCTTTTGAAACCTTGCTCTGAGTTTGCCAGTGAAATAATTTATCATTTATTGCATAGTCTTCATAAAGAGTTGATGGCGAAAAATCCTTCTCAGATTTATTTAATCATGAGTTATGCAGTTGACTCCATATACTGGGAATTTTGCACAGTAAACCAACCTAACAATAAATTCTTCGGCCAAAATTTATCAATAAGTCTTGCAAATTGCCTAACTTCTGTGTCAAAATGTACTTGTATAGTTTGAAAGCATTGCTGTGCTTTTATAACGATACGGTATGTGGCGTTGAAAAAGTTTCGGACCATTTCGCCGTGGGTGAAGCCTTCTTCAGCGCCTTTATTATTGAGTTCCCATCTTGCATAGACAAGTAAAGTTTCTGCTGTAAAAATGAGCTCAATATGGGCGTAATGATGACTTTCCGACGTTGAGTGGCAAGAATTCAACCCCAGTTCTTGTTTTGCAGTTCTAAAAAAAACCTCAATGCTCCAACGCTTAATATATGCATCTAAAGCTTCTTCAGGATTATCGACCCTATTACTAATCAAAAGGTAAGCCCCACGATATGTAGCTGCAACCTCTTTGTTTTTCTCAAATTCATCCTTCATCATTTCAGTATCTTCTTTGAGTCTTGTAGCTACAACTGCTTTGCAATAGGCGTATAACGATACTTAGTTACTACTTTACCCTGCTTTCCAACTAAACGGTAGGGTAACTTGATATAAATATTAGGTATGGATATAGCACTTACTTTATCTTTAAGACACTAATAAGAAGTTTGAAAAAACTTCTTTAATAAGCATTGAAGGCTTTACAGGGATAAAGCGTTCTCGGCCTGTAATATTCTCAATTTCTTTTCGATAAAGTGTCAGTATTACGTTTTGCCTTAGTAACCCAATCATATTGATGATCTGTGAGCCAATTAAAAAGTCTTTGCATAAAAACCGCGGTCCATGGCAACCCATAGTACCCCTGTGTAAATCCGGCGAATATCCATTAGCATTTCTTTTGAAAGATCTATTTTTGTCTGTTTTTCATCGCTATTTTCTACCTTACGCCAAATACGCCAAAACAATGGATATTTAAGTCCGTTCTTTAATACAACAGTTGTAGCAACTATATTCATACACCAGATATTTATTTTAATGGAGCTATCATATAACCAACAAAGGAAAGGGATTTTCTTTCCATGGGCATGAGCCACCTTTGTATCATCAAGTACAATAACATCTCCTTCAGTAAATGCAGTTTCTTCTTCTTGTTGTAGTCTTTGTACTCTTTTAAAACTAAATAAACCCCAATTATAATCAGTTGTAAAAAAGCGGCTAAAGGTATATTGAGCCATTTTAAGATTCCGAAACATCGGTTGTAATAAGCTATCCTTAGTAGCATAATCAGAAATACGTGAGACAGAATTTTTATTAGCAATAAGTCCTACCACATAAGCAAAAGCAATAAGCCAAGTGGGTACACCATTACGTTTTACAATACCCGATTGCGTAAGCAGAAGTGAAAAATCAAATTTATCCCAAATTGCTTTTAAAACTGGCGTTCCGCCCCCATTTCCTTGTTGTAAATTTCTATATTTCGGTTTCCCAAGAGTCATATTTATCACCCATTCATCAAGAGTAATGGCTATTAATACCATTCACTTTGATTATTGGGGCGGGTTTAAAAAGTCAAGTCTTTTTTGCTATTTCAAGACATATAAAACAAAAATATTTTTTAGTATATTATAATATACGATACATCAGTCTTATTTACATTTATTTACACGAACTGCATAACTCATGATTTAATGTAATAAAGAATATATCTAATTTTTTATCTTCAAAGTATTTTACCCCTTCCCTAAATGCAGGTGTTTTTTCTTCATTATAGTATCCTAATGAAGCTAGAATTTGTGAAGTAGAATAATTACAGTGAACTTTTAAAGGACAGATAAAATTAAATTTATTATCAATCTCTAGAGTATCAATGGTATTGTATTTGTACTCTAGAATATCCAAAATTTCTTCTCTCATCTCAGTAATCGAGAAAATTGACAAAAGGGCATCTTCCATGCTTCTATAGCCTTCGTTTCCTGGATAGGAATTAAAAAAGGTATAATATAGCATTGAAAGCATTAATTTATCTGCTTCAGTTTTAATTTCTTCTCCTTTAATATAGTCAGTAATAAAATTTATTAAACTTGCTGAGTTAAGATAGAACAAGTTTGGCAACCTCTTTATTACAGTTTTCTCATTATAAAATTCAAAGTCTGGAATTAAATCAGCCTCAACCATCATTCTTTTAAATGACCTATCCCCATTTTTTCCATAAAAATCGTATATAGACATATTATAATATCTTAAGAAGTTATTTAGATTTAATTGTAGATCTGTGTCCTGTTCAAAATATCTCATTTTAGATATTAAATTATTTTTTGTATTCGAAGTTTCCTTTATATTTCTTAGAATATATTCCTTCGCTTGCCTCTCCAGTTGAATAAAACAACCCTTTGGCAAATTGAAAAAACCATTTTCTAGATAATGTTTTATAGAATGTTTAGATCTTCCTATTAAGGCTCTAAACTTTTCTTCAAAATTATAATTTCTATGGGCTTGACCAACGAAATCCAATACAGTTAAGCATTCTTTCCCATCTGATAGCCTTAAACCCCTTCCAAGCTGCTGTACAAAAACCGTTAAGCTTTCAGTAGGCCTAAGAAATAACACAGTGTTAATTTCCGGTATATCTACGCCCTCATTATATAGGTCAACAACAAATATAAAAGTTATCTCACCATTAGCTAATCTATTTTTAGCCTCTTCTCTGATCTTCGAGTCAACCCCCGCATATAAAGCAATGGAGGCTATTCCATTTTCATTAAAAAAGTCAGACATATATTTTGCATGCTCAATACTAACACAAAAACCTAACCCTTTAACATCCTCTATATCTGTTACATACTTATATACACTATCTACTACCTGCCTACTTCTTAACTTATTGGACGTATAAACATTTTCTAATTCCTTAATATCGTATCCTTTCCTATTCCATTTAAGTTTAGATAAATCCACATTATCTGTCACGCAAAAATACTGAAAAGGACTTAATAGCTTTCTATCTATGGCTTCAGTTAATCTCATTTCACTAGCAATTGTATTTTCGAAATACTCTAAGATATTTTTACCATCCATTCTTTCTGGGGTAGCAGTTAATCCTAGCAGTACTTTAGGTTCAAAATAATTAAGTAATTTCTGATATGATTCTGCAGCGGCATGATGAAATTCGTCAATAATAATAAAATCATAAAAATCTTTAGATGTTTTCTCATATAACTTGCTACTATTGAAACTTTGAATACTTATAAATAGATTATCTAAGGATTTTGGAGTATTACCACCTACTAAAAGATCTCCAAAATTATAGTCCCTTAGTATTGTCCTGAAGGTCATGAGACTCTGTTTAAGTATTTCCTCTCGATGGGCAACAAATAGAAACCTGCTCTGTTCACTTCTCTTTCTAAACCCTTTATAGTCAAAGGCAGATATAACAGTCTTACCAACTCCTGTTGCTGCCACAAGTAAATTCCTATATCTTTTAAATATTTCTCTTTCTACCTGTAGTTTTTCTAGTATTTCTTTTTGATATGGATAAGGCTGTATGTCTATGCTTAAATATTGAACTGAGCTATCTACCACATTCTTCTTATTTAGCGCTTCCAATAGATTTTTTCTGTCTTCTTCACGTTCCTTATCGAAGCTTATGAATTCCCGATCATTCCAATAACTCTCAAAGGTAGCTTCCACCTTCCTTATAATATCAATGGAGTCCTTCTCTGTTACTTTTATATTCCACTCTAAGCCAGATGTTAAGGCTGGATTTGATAAGTTGGAAGATCCTATGTATGCCGTACTAAAACCGGTTTCTCGCTTAAACATATATGCCTTAGCATGTAATCTTGTTCTATTAACATCATAGGATACTTTTATTTCTGTGTTTCTAAGCATGCTTAATTCTAAAATAGCCTTATAGTCAGTAGCTTCCATATATGATGTAGTTATTACTCTTAATTGACCATCCCGTTCTGTAAAACTTTTCAATTCTTCAATAATACAACGTAGCCCGCTCCACTTAATAAATGAAACTAACATATCTATTGAATCTGAAGTAAGTATTTCCTTCTTTAGTTCCTCTAACATACTTGGCTCGTAATTAGATCCAGTAAATAGAGAACTCTGGGAAATTGGGGTTACGGGCCTAATAGATTTTGCTTTATCTATACTTCTTATACTATTTAACTTAGAGTAAATTGAAGTCAAGACTTGTCCCTCTTCAGTAATCTTTAAAGAATCAAATTCATCCTGACCTAAATTTCGACTTAAAATATCAATAACATCATTACATGCCTTTATTTGGCGTAATAAAGAGTCCCTATCATCCCCAACATTATCTCTTATATACCTTAATGCCCTTCTAGTAATAGTTGATATATATGCAGATAGTATTTTCCTAGCCTCTTCAACATCAATAGACTCTTTCTCTATAACAAACTTATGTAAATCTAAACTATCAAGTTCATCCCTTAATTTATTATTAATAATCTCTTCATATATTCCCTGCTTTAGCATTTTAATCACCCCATTTGAACGTTTATTTATTCGTTAAGTTTCAAATCTATAACTACTACACTGTTAAAAGCTACAACAAAAAATTTCTGATTTACTTCATTACTTTTTAAAAAATAAAAACTATAATCATACATTTCCATTTAAATACAGTTCTACCAATAATAATTCGTTCTAAAAAATGATAATCCTCTAATGATAAAAAATATCATACATAACTAACTTGGCAATAATTTTTATTTAAACTAATTGAGTTTAAATAATCTTTATACCTATTCCGACTTTTATCTATTTCTAGCTAATACACTAATTTGGGTCTAAAAAAACCTAAGTTCAATTTTTGACAGAACTTAGGTTTTTGTTTTTTGCATATTAAATTCTAATACTAAACTTATTTAGATAAGCTTACGAGCTTCCTCAACAGCTTTTTCATAATCTGGATGCTCACCAATTTCCTTTACATACTCCACATATTTTACTGTATTGTTTTTATCAAGTATTACAATACCTCTTCCAAGAAGTCTAAACTCTTCAATGATAAACCCATAGTTTTCACCAAAAGATAAATCCTTGTGATCAGATAAAGTTATTACCTTGTCAATTCCCATTGCTCCACAAAATCTTTTTTGTGCGAAAGGCAAATCAACACTAATTGTAAGTATTACTACATCATCTAATTCAGATGCTTTTTCATTAAAATTAATCGTCTGTAATTCACAAACTCCTGTATCTAGAGAAGGCACCACACTTATTATTTTTACCTTGTCTCCCGCATCCTTTAACGTAAAAGGTGCTAAATCATTTGTAAGTACTTTGAAGTCTGGAGCAGATTGCCCAACTTTAATTTGATTCCCTACTATTGTAATAGGATTTCCCTTCATTGTAAATAAACCTTCTCTTTTAAACATATAATCACCCTTCCAAATTTTATATGTTTTTAATTATACCCAAAAAATAGTTTTCCAAATAATTTTTTAATATTTTTTTGAATACTGTATTTTTATTATTAATAACTCTCAATAATTGCAATTGCCATATAAATTTACAATATTTTATTGAGACATTTTGAATATATCTTCTTCATATGAGGTTCACTTGAATATATATCGATTTCTTTCATAGGAATCCATTTTACTCCGCTATTTTCATCTATCTTAACTGCAAGAGGTTCACATTCATCTGCCTCTAATAAATATGCTACAGAAATATGTAGATGTGGCGATATGTACTCTTCTTTTTTTGTATGCCCTAATACAGGTATAATGTCTAAAGATATAATGTCTTGGCGAACAGGGAAAACGTTCTTTATTCCTGTCTCCTCTTTGACTTCTTTGATTGCTACAAATAATAAATCTTCTTCTCCATCCGTATGTCCCCCAGCCCATGACCAGGAATCATATATATTATGATAAACCATTAAAACTTTATCTTTACTCTTATTTACAACAATTGCCGAACTTGTTAGATGTACTAATTTGTTCTCTCTAGTCAGTAGGTCTTCAAACATATCAATACATTTTAATGTTAGTTCCTTATCTTTTTCCTCTTGTTCATTACAAGCAATATAGTTATTAATAGTCTCAATCCAATTCATGCTATGCCTTCTTTCAAACTATTATATTATAACTACAATATACATATTTTTTAAAGCAAAATAATTTGCAGTATCATAGAATACATTGTAGGTATGAGCTTAGTATCCGTCTATATCTACCATTAGTCGAAAAGTTCCTGGAATACATCCCTATAAATAACTCTATAAGCCGGCTTATAATTTTTATTATATATATCTGAATGATGCATTATGGGATAATTCATTTCTATAATTTTTTTATTGAAGTCTTTAAGTTCATTTATATTAAAGTCTATATCTCCCTTTTCTACTAGATCAATAAACAAATTCCATATACTAATCAAGTTATTTAAGGTAGCAGTATTTTTCTTTTCCGTATAAAGCATTGCATTGAAAAGTAATTCAGTTGATAATTTCTTCTCATAAAAAGGTCTTAAATTGATTCTAACCATATTATCCTTAATAGAAATATCCTCAATTAATAATTCTTCAAAATTATTATCAAATAGGTTATCTAATTCATCATATAAATATTTCTTTGCTCTTTGATGATTTTCCAACAAATGACCTAGCCCTAAAATACTTTGATAAAGTAATTTATATACATCTTGTATTTCCATAAGAGGCCTTAATTCCTTATGTTTCTTTACTAATTCAATTAATTTTTCCACTCGTATTACCTCACCCACACTAAATGTTAATTTTAACTTAAAACTTTAAATATCTTTCTTCGTTTTTCACCCAAGTATATATTGATTTTATTGCTCCACCTATGAATCCACAAAGATATATTAAAAAATATGTTCGCACATAATATGTTATAGAATATGAATTTAGTGGACTAAACAATATTATACTTCCAAATATAGTGCCTAATAATGGCGCAGTTCCAGTAAGTGCAGCAGAAGTTAAAACATATTTTCGCTTTCCTTTTAATCTACTTTCTCCCCATTCATTAATAAACCGTATATCTCTATGTTCCAATATAATTCCTCCAATAAATCCTCTTAATAGAAATAATATATACCGTACTTTGTCTAAGTAAGTCAATTTTTATTTTTCGATTTATTCTCTGCCTTCTTAACATTCTCCGCTACTCTAAATTCAACTATTTTTCTAACCAAATCATACGGTATAGCCTTTCCTAATGGAAATTGTACTGCCCCTTTAGATACTTTATAATCGGATAACTCCTGTTTAAATGCTTCAACTGCACTTGGAGCTGGATAAAATCCAATATGATTTTTAAAAGCAGCAAAATGTACGAGATTACTATGCAAATAAAATGTAGGCATTTGATAGCTTATCTTTTCTACAGCATCTGGTGCAGTTTCCTTGATTGTTTTCCTTAATTTTATTAAAATTTCTTGTACATCAGGATCAAATTTTAGTATATAGTCATCTATAGATGTTAAGATCTTATTTTCTTTCATATTTATCTCCTTCCAAATATCAGTATATTTACTTACATCTAATATAAATGCTCAAATTAAACTGTAGGATTATACTGCCAATATCCAACATCAATCCATGTATTAAACTTATACCCTACTTCTTTAAAATGGGCTACTTTTTCAAAACCAAGTTTTTCATGTAATTTTACACTTTTATCATTAGGAAGTGCTATACCACCAATAAGAGTGTGTATCTCCTTTTCTTTTAATGAATCTATTAAATACTTATATAATTGGCTACCTATCCCTCTATTCCTATAGTCTTTATCTATATATACTGATAGCTCTACAGAATAACGATAGCCACTTCTAGTTTTCCACTTTGTAGCATAAGCATATCCAAGTACTTTCCCTGCTTCATCATATACGAACCAAGGTAATTCTTTGGATACATCCTTTATTCTTTTTTCCATCTCCTCATTTGTTACTGGTTCTTCTTCGAATGTAATTATAGTGTTATTTATATAATAATTATAAATCTCACAGATATCACTTGAATCTATTAATTCCACTTTTCTAATCATCTAAGTCTCTCCTATCAAATTTACTCGTTATACAAATAAGATTATGGTTAACATTTCATTCTGTTCTAAGCCCATAAGTTTTACACAGAAATATGTAATGCTTTACTTAAAACTTTATATCATTTTTGTAATTACAAAAAAACTGCTAATAATTAAACATAAAATAATTAGCAATTTTTTAAGACTTCATTTTTTAATTACATTTTCTAGTAATTATTTAATATTTCTATTACTTCTTGGATTGGTAGAACACTAGCAAAACGTTTATTCCATATCTTATAATTGAAAAACTCATACAGCTTATTACCAGATAAAAACTCATTGTCAAAAGTTGTATTGGTTTCTTCAGGTATAATTATTTTATACCCAGTATCAAAAGCACTCTTACAGGTAGCATCAATACAATACTCTGTTTGAAGCCCCACAAGTATTATAGAATGAATACCTTTGCTTTCCAAATACGCTTTTAATTCAGTTTTAAGAAAAGCACTATTATATCTCTTTTCTATGATTAGTTCACCATCTATCGGTGATACATCATTAAAAATCTGCCATCCTTCCGAGTCCTTTTCTAGCACTGAACCATTTCCACCATCATGACGTACATATATAACTTCTTTCTTACTATTTCTTGCAGTTGAAATTAGTTTTTTGATATTATCAATCACGCTTAGTACATTATATGGCTGCCTGTTTATTAATTCATTTTGAACATCTACAACAAGTAAAACAACTTTGCTCATTAGTTAACATCCTCTCTCACTTAGACCCCATAATACGTATTTAATAGATTTTTGTTTAATAATTTATTTATTATAATAAAACTTATAATTTGCTTTCGAGTGTACATTGTAATCGCTAAAAATACTAATTGACGGATTTGTCTCAATTTCTTTTGTATTTATTTCTCCATTTTCATTTATTTGTTCTATCTTAGTAAGATCTATGTTATTACTAATAATAACTAACTGTGGTTAGACTTTTACATTTGAAGCCTCTAAATTGTAAAACCTATAGCCTGTAATTTCAGGTGCTAAATCATAGGCTTCATCTGCATCTATAAGCTTAATAAGTTCGTAATCACCCATTTCTATCTACCCTAAATAATGCAAAGCTAAACTTCTTGTATAGTTGTTTTTCCCTTAGAAAATATCCAGCAAATCTATAATCATAAATTTCGATTAAATTTAATACTTCTATATGATCTCTTGCAGTAAGTGCATTATCAATCTTTTTTCCATTGAATAAATATTTTTAGGTGTAGCTATATTTACTAGAACTAACCACAACGAAAACTACATAAAAAATTTTCTTCTTTTTTAACAAAAATCCCCCTGAGACGTCTAATTTTATACAAGCTATTTTAGACCTTCTATATAAATCACTCTCTACAACAATTTAATCATTTAAGAATAAAATCAGTCATTTTTGTCTCTTCCCATTCAATTCCTTTTGGTGCTATATTAGAATATAAAGTTATTGAGCTATTTTTATCTATAATTACTTTTAAATGGAAATTCATTTCTTTTGGTTGTAAATACTCATCATACATTCGTTTATAGTTAGGATTTCCACTTTCCTTTGCTTCTTTAATATATCCTACTGTATCTGGATCTCTATCATAGTTTTTATGAATCATCCTATAAGAAAAAGTTGCTTCTATATTTTCATCCTGAACTTCTTCCTTATAATCAAATATTTCAAATTCTAGCAGCTCATAATAAGGTGAGAAAGCATTTCTACATTCCGCTTCCATAAATTCACTTATTTTGTCATAATTACTGATTTCATCTATTTCTTTCTCAATTTCCTTATTATCTTTGATGTCATTTTTATTATCCGTCGTTACATTACTACATGCCATAACCCCAAATGCCATTAAAATAATCAATAAAATTATTAAACTTTTTTTCAATTCTAATTCCTCCCTTTAAATATTATATATTTCAATTTAAAATGCATATAAAAGTGTATAACAGACCAGTAGGATTTTGTTTACGGTAGCAAAACTTGAATTAAGATGATAAATATCAGCCTTTAACGGGATACTCTTATTATATATTTATATACAGTCCAATATATTTAATGTTGTAGCTCCATTTTTTCCTAATAAAACTCTTTCCCACCTTATTTGTTAACTTCTACGATTTCTACACTACAGAAGCTATTTTAATTAGAATGTAGAAAAACTGTCACCTTGTTTCAAATAACCATTGTCTTAAAAAATATGTTTTTGGTAATACTTCATATATACATTGTGTATATATTATTATACTAGATTTGGTGGTGTTTCCAATGGTATATTTAGTTATGATATTTGATATAAAGGATTCTAAACAATTACCTGATAGGGAAGCTGTACAATATAAACTTATTGATACTATAAAAGAGGTGAATAAAGAATATAGCAGTATTATAGCTAGCGATTTTATTATTACTATAGGTGATGAATGGCAAGGCCTACTAAAGTATCCTTGTAATTATCAAAATATCATAGAATTTTTTAATAAAAAATTAAACCATCTTAATATTTATTGTGGGATTGGTATTGGAGTTATCACAATACATAATTTTGAATTAACAGTTAATCAACTTGATGGACCAGCATTTCATTTAGCAAGGAATGCAATAAAAATTGCTAAAGAAAAAAACATTTCACTTGTTGTATTAAAAGACTGGATTTAAAACTATTTAGTAACTTTATAGAGGCCATATTTATTCCAATATATTTCAGTAATTAATAATCTAAAGTATTCTTTGAAGAATATGGAAACCAAAAAAAGTATATACAATACTAAATAAAGTTCCGATCAAATAGTATTCTGAAAAGATTTTACTATCTAACATTTTAAATCTTGCTAATGATTTCATTGCAATAATAAAACCTATAGCATTTAACTGATTATTATATATAAAAAATGTTATCAAAATCCTTTCTAATATTCCGATCCATTTACCTGCCTTCACTTCATCAATAAACTTATGGGCACTATCCTTGACATCTTCCTTAAGCATGTCATTCAAAGTTTTATTGTAATCACTAATATTCATATATATTAAGTCAAATATTAACGGTATCAAATATGCTCCAGAGAAAGCAATATATAATATTATGAATATTATTTTTAAATCTAATTGAGTTAAACCATTTTGATTAAATATTCTTAATAAAACTTCATTTAACTCATTAAATTCTATTGTAACATTATTTGTTAACAGTAAAATTACTAGTAAATGAAGTATTTGATCCAGCACAAACGTAATTATACCTGCTTTTTTAATCCTTTCATTATTATTTGATTCTGTAATAATTCTTTGAAGTTTTTCTTTTGAAAAGTCTATTAACAAATGAATTAGCACAATTATAAAAATTACACTAATTAATTTAGGTATGTAACTTGCTTTAGCCAGTAAAATCATGCAGATTGAAGATATAGAAAGACCAATTCCGTGGTATAAGAACCCTCTCCAGTGTAGATTAGACTTTAAATTGACTATACTATCAGTTTGTATAATAAAATCAGATATAGTATGAGAGATTAACATTAATAATGTAAACATTATTCAATTAACCTCCTAACCTTCATAATCTCAATTATTGATTTAAAAGAATTCATTATTTCCTTTATATTTGCTACATTTACTCTATCATAGTAACTAGTTTTGCTAATGTTTAATTCTGCTAAGGCAATATCTAAATCAGTTTTGGATAATTCAAACTTAATTGCCTCCCATTGTTTATCCGTAATCTTGCCAATAGCTTTATTTATTAGTGGTAATATATTATTGCAAAGTTTATCCGCATAATTGTACTCACTTACAACTAAGCCCTCATAATCTTTACTATTTTTTAGTTTTTCCAAACAATCTCTTGCATTCCAAAATATCGGACCATTCATCTCCCAAGAATTCCTTTTTATTTCACTATCCATTTCACCAAAGCTTACTCCATATCGTGCTTTAAAAGGGTGTAAATAACATAATGTAATCATTACCAAATAACTTATTCTATTATCAAATGGACATAATATTTGTATTTCATCACCTTGCGATATAAAGAATTCTCTTTCATAGTTATAAGTATTTGCAATCACTATATTTAAGGCTTCTATTTTTTGATTTAACTCTTCATTAAATTTATTATAGTTCATGTTAGAAGATTTTATAATGTCCATCGTTATGACAACATAATCAGTCGTAATTATCTTTTCAAAATCTTCCAGCTTATAGTGGCCTCTTGATACATTCTTAATAACTTTTCCTTTTTTTAGTTTATAAATAAGCCAACTTACTGTATTTCTTTTTATGTTCCCATAAATTTCTTTGTAAAAATCATTAAAATCATTTACACTAATCGTATTATATTTTTCAAATCTTTTTTTTAATTCGTCAATATGAAGTCTTTCACTATTTATATCGCCCATTATTCCCACATCCTTTCTATGCTAATATTATCACAATTTCCACTTTTTCACAATTTATTTCCGGGCCTTAACCCGGTACAATGTTTTTCCGGGTTCTAACCCCGTACAATGTTTTTCCGTGCCCTTACCCGCAACAAGATTTTTACGCCATTATCGGAAAACTACAATATTCCTAATTTACCCTCTTAGCTTCATATAAAATATTTAATTCCATATTTTAAAATATCTTTCACTCTACTTATTTAGTCAGTCAGTTATTGACCTTTCTCGCTAATACGTTCTGAATTTTTTTAACCTAGCCTTTATATGTTTCACTTTATAATGTAAAATAGTGATAATATTAAATTTTCAAGAGGAGATGATTCTTTAATCTAAAACTTAATTTCTAGAATCATTTTAGTGAATTTAATATGTAAATCAAGATACAACTTAATAAATTTCATTACATCCGCTTGCAGTAAAGTTTTTAGTGAATCTTTTGTAAAGCGAAAGCTACTAAAACATGTCCTGATAACTTACCTTTTTCTAATATATCTAAAGCCTTTAGAAGAGTATTATTAGATCCTTCTATCTCCTCACATACTTTAGAGAAATACAATTTCAAATGTATAATAATATTGAGCTACAAATAAAACTGCTGTTCTTTTCCAATATTCAATCTTAGCATCAAAAGGCATATCGTTACTATTAATTAAACTCCAATAACCATCTTCACCAAATCCTCTATAAAACTTACTAACTCTTGCGATTTAAAATTACCATTCACTAGTTTTTCTAACATGTCCCCACATTCACTTATAAAAACTTACTTCATCAAAAATCTCATTACTTGGATTTAAATTACTCATTGTTTTTATATTTTATTTATTGCCCCTCGGTTTTATATCTTATTTTTATAGAAACCGCTAATTAAAAATGGGTAGCTAAGCTACCCATTTTGTTTTATACTGGTGCTAGAATATAAATAGTACAAGTTGAAAGTGGAAAATTCCATAAATAAAGTTATAATGAAATTAGTGAAAGATGGAGGAATAGACATGAGTAAACAGTATACAAAAGAATTTAAAGAGGATGCAGCTAGGTACTATTTAGAGCATAAAGACTTAGGATTAATGGTTTGTGCAAAGAATTTGGGGGTAAGTAGAACAGCGTTATCAGCTTGGGTAAAAGAATCAAAGTCAAATAATGGTGAGGTGCCTACGAGAGGATCTGGTAATTACCAAAGTGATGAAGCTAAAGAAAATGCAAGACTACGTAAAGAGTTAAGAGATGCGCAGGATGCATTAGAAATACTAAAAAAGGCAATCAGCATTCTGGGAAACTAACAGAGGCTCTCTTTATAGAAACATCCCAAAAGGAAGAT